>CAYREH010000052.1:0-31792 GCA_964423245.1 uncultured Bradyrhizobium sp.
AGACTGTAACCCCTCACCCGGATCGCATCTTCGATGCGATCCGACCTCTCCCTTCGGGAGAGGTGGAGCAGGACCCTGGCTCGCATCGAGTCGACCAGGCGAGGCCCCCAATCACCACGCCCGAAATTCCTGATCCGCCCGCGCCCGAATTCCGCTATTGAGGGGCGCGGCAATCGTTCCCGTCTGTCTTGCGAGCATTCCGCGTCATCGATCCGTCTCGCCGCAGCGTGGGTGCCATGCAGCTTTATCTTCCGGTCGCCGATCTTCCGGTCAACATCTTCCTGGTGCTGGCGATGGGCGCCGCGGTCGGCTTCGTCTCCGGCATGTTCGGGGTCGGCGGCGGCTTCCTGATGACGCCGCTGCTGATCTTCATCGGCATCACGCCGGCCGTCGCGGTCGCCTCGGTGGCGAGCCACATCGCGGCTTCATCGTTCTCCGGCGCGCTGTCCTACTGGCGGCGGCGCGCGATCGACCCGGCGCTGGCGGCGGTGCTGCTCTGCGGCGGCGTGACAGGGACGGCGCTCGGGGTGTGGACGTTCACGCAGCTGCGCGCGCTCGGCCAGCTCGACCTGATGATCGCGCTGTCCTACGTCGTGCTGCTCACCACGGTCGGCAGCCTGATGTTCTCCGAGGGATTGAGCGCATTGATGCGCACCCGGCGCGGCGCGGTGCCGCCGCGCCGCAGCCACAACTGGATTCACGGCCTGCCGCTGAAGATGCGGTTCAAGCGCTCGAAGATCTATCTCTCCGTCATCCCCGTCGTGGCGGTCGGCATCGTGATCGGCTTCATCGGCGCCATCATGGGCATCGGCGGCGGCTTCATTCTCGTTCCGGTCATGATCTACCTGCTGCGGGTGCCGACGGCTACGGTGATCGGAACCTCCATGGTGCTCACGCTCGTCACCATGCTGTTCGCGACCATGCTGCACGCGATCACCAATCACCTCGTCGATGCCGTGCTGGCGCTGATCCTGATGGTCGGCGGCGTCACCGGCGCGCAATTCGGCGCCCGCGCCGGGCAGAAGATCCGCGGCGAGCAGCTGCGGCTGCTGCTCGGCCTGCTCATCCTCTCGGTCGGCGTCCGCTTCGCGGTCGAGCTGGTGATCCGGCCCGAGGACCTCTTCACCATCCGCGAACTCGGAACGAGCGGATGATGCGCGCACTCCTCGCAGCCCTGATGGTCCTGATCGCCTGCGGCGCCGCGCGGGCCGAACGGCTGATCGTCTCGGTGTCCAATCACCGCGTCACGGTGACGCCCAATTATGACGGCGAAGAACTGGTGCTGTTCGGCTCGGTCGAGAGGGACGCCGCCACGCCGGCGGATCGCGCCGCCTATGATCTCGTCGTCACCGTGATGGGCCCGCGCGCCGACATGGTGACGCGGCGCAAGGAGCGCAGCTTCGGGATCTGGATCAACACCGACTCCCGGCAGTTCCTGCAGGTGCCGAGCTATCTGGCGCTGTTCGCCAACCGCCCGTTCGACAGCATCACCACGCCGGAGATCGCGCGGCGGCAGCAGATCGGGCTCAACAACGTGCTGCTGACCCAGCGCGTCAGCGGCGACTATGCCGACGTGGTGCCCAACGACGCCTTCCGCTCCGCCTTCGTCCGGCTGCGCACCCAGCGCGGGCTGTATCGCGAGGACCCGAGCGCGGTGACGTTCCTGACCCCGACGCTGTTCCGCACCGGCATCCCGCTGCCGGCGGAGGTGCCGATCGGCACCTACCAGGTCGAGATCAAATTGTTCGCCAATGGCGCCTTCGTCGGCAAGACCGAGACCGCGTTCGAGATCGTCAAGGTCGGCTTCGAACAGTTCGTCGCGACCAGCGCGCGGCAGAACGGCTTCATCTACGGCCTCGCCACGGTGGCGATGGCCCTCATGACGGGCTGGATGGCCTCGATCGTGTTCCGGAAGGATTAGCGTCCGTCATCGCGAGGCGACGCGCACGCGCAAGGCATGACGGCGTCACGGCGCAGTCTTCGCCGGCCGCGTCACCAGATAGATGCCGAGCGCGACCGGGATGATGCCGAGGAGGTCGCGCGCCTCGACATGCTCACCGAGCACGAGATAGGCGAACAGCATGCCGAGCGGCGGCATCAGGAAGTGATAGGCGCTCGCGGCGGTGGCGCCACACACGTTCAGGAGATGGAACCAGAGCCAGTAGGCGAGGATCGAGCCGCCGAGCACGAGGAAGGCGAAGGCGCCGATCAGGCCGGGCGTGACGTCGATGGCGTGGATATCGGCGAAGCCATAGGCAACCGGGATCAGCACGAGACCGGCGGCGAGATTCTGCACGCCGTTGCCGATCCACAGGCTTCCCCTGGGCGCCAGCAGCTTGAACAGGATGGTGCCGACGACGAGGGAGGCGAGCGAAGCCAGCGTGAACAGGATCCCGTGCAGGCTGTCGGTGCCGACCGCGAGGCGATGCCAGACGATCGCGGTGACGCCGATGATTCCGAGCAGCAGGCCGCCCGCCTTGCGCCAGGTCATGGCTTCGCCGAGCAGCAGCGCGGCGAGCGCAGCCGTGAACACCGGATTGGCCGAGACGATCAATCCGCCGAGCCCGGCCGAGACCGACTGCAGCCCGGTATAGCCGAGGCCGAGATAGAGCGCGTTGTTGGCGATGCCGAGCACGGCGAAGATCGCGGCATCGCGCCAGGACAGCGACCAGTCGCCGCGCAGCAGCGTGGCGCCGAGGATCAGTATGCCGGCGAGCGAGAAGCGCGCGGCCAGCAAAATCAGCGGCGGACAATGGGTGACGCCGATCTTGCCGGCGACGAAGGCGAAGCTCCAGAGCAGGCAGAACAGGCCGATCGCCAGCGGCAAGATGTTGAAGCGGCTGCGGGGGACGGGGATCGACGGCGCGAGGGACATGGGGCTTCTCCTGACGCCCACGATCTAGGAGCGCGGCTTGCCATTTGGAAATTAAATGATTAACTGCTAACCAGTGGAATTATGAATGGAGGCGTCCATGCTCGATCTCGAGCTGCTGCGCAGCTTCGTCTCCGTGGTCGAGGCCGGCGGCTTCACCCGGGCCGGCGAGCGCGTCCATCGCACGCAATCGACCGTGAGCCAGCAGATCAAGCGGCTGGAGGAGGATGTCGGCCAGGTGCTGCTGCATCGCGACGGCAAGGACGTGCGCCCGACCGATGCCGGCGAGCGGCTGCTCGCCTATGCGCGGCGTCTTCTCTCGCTCGCCGAGGAGGCGCGCGACGTGCTGCGCCAGCCCGACAGTGAGGGCGCGATCCGGCTTGGCATTCCCGAGGATTTTGCGGCCTACCGGCTCGCAAAGCTGCTCGGCGCGTTCTCGCGCTCGCATCCGAATCTGCGGCTCGACGTGCGCGCCGACCAGAGCAAGAACCGCGCGCGCGATCTCGAACGCGGCGAACTCGATCTCGCGCTCTACAAGCGCGAGGCGGGCGAGAAAGGCGCGATCGCGGTGTGGCCCGAGCGGGTGCACTGGGTGACCAGCAAGAGCCATCCCGTCGATATCGACGTGCCCTCGGTGCCGCTGATCGGTTTTCCGCTTGGCTGCATCTACCGCGCGGGCGCCATCCATGCGCTGGAGCGTGCGGGGCGCGCCTGGCATACCGCCTACACCTCATCGAGCCTCGCCGGCATCCAGGCCGCCGTCGCCGCCGGCATGGGGCTGAGCATCCTGTCGGAGATGTCGATCCAGGCCGAACACCGCGTGCTGACGGCGAAGGAAGGTTTCGCGCCGATCAACCGCACCGAGATGGCGCTGATGGCCGCGCCCGGCGCAAGCCCCGCGACGTTGCGGCTGGCCGACCGGCTCGCGGAGTTCTGCGACAATGTGAAGGCGAAGGCGGCCTGAGATTCGCAGGGTGGATCAGACCTGATGCGTCTGAAATGGATGAGAGGCGGGTTCTGAAAGCCTGAATTTGCCGAATGGCCCTGATATGGCCGCTAACGAGAACCCGCCTGATGCACCGAGGCTGCCTGCGTCAGTAGGCGACGCCGATCTGAGCACGGTGAACCGTTGGCTTTTCGATTTCGTCGAGCAGTGCGCGGGCATAGTCGATGCCACTGATTGCCGATTTGCCCCGTTCATCGAACAGCGCGACCTCGCCGCCAACACGATAGCGTCCCAGATCCTCTCCGGGCATCCAGGCCGAGAAATCCATGCCGGGCGACGCGAAGAGCCAGTCGAGACCGGTGTTATCAGCCAGCAGGTTGTTGAGAACGGCCATGTTTTCCTTGGCTTCCACGACCACCTCTTGCGGCACCTCGGGCGGAAAGCTCTCACCCTCGATCATGCGGGGACCGCCCTCTTCACGGCGCAGGCACGAAAAGCCGCCCACCAGAACAAGGCGCGCACCGGCCTTGCGGGCCTGCCCGGCAAGGCGCTGATAGGCTTTGGCCAGCTGACCGGCATTGTCCCCGCGTGGCGACAGGGCGCCGACGACGACATCGCTATCGGGCAGCGCAATGGCATCGTTCATCGCATCGCCGGTGGCGTAGCTGACGCCCTCGACCTTGGTCCCGGGACTGGAGCGGCTGAACGATGTCACGACATGGCCGCGCTTGGCGGCTTCTCTGACGATTGCCGAGCCTGCATAGCCGGTGCCACCGACCACGGTGATCTTTTTCTGCGTAACCACGAAACGTCCCTTCACTCGCGTTATGGAGCAGATTGGCTGCTCCTGCTTCGGTCTTGATCCAGCCGTGCCGTGGTCTGGATTTGTGACCTAGTGTGGATACTTGTCCCGTGTTCGACAAGGAGTTATATTCATCCAACCAGGTCATAAAAATATGACCTGTCAAAGGGATAGCCATGACAAAGGGGATCGCTTCAGCGCCAGTCAGACTCCTTCCGCCGGCGGGCACGGACCTCGATCAGCCCTGCGTGGTGCGCGACGTGATCGACCGCATCGGCGACCGATGGAGCCTGCTGATCATCGCCCATCTCGCGGAGTCGTCCTTGCGCTTCAATGCGATGCATCGAAAGATCGGCGATATCTCCAAACAGGTGCTGTCACGTACGCTCCGGCGCCTTGAGGAGGATGGCTTCATCAGCCGAACCGTCCACGATTCCAATCCCCCGCAAGTGGAATACGCCCTCACGGCCATGGGCATTTCCTTCCTGAGGCCGATGAAGGCAGTGCTGGATTGGGCCGATTCCCATCACGACGCCATCATGCAATCGCGAGACATCTTCGCGCGTCGGATCTGACCTCGTCGTTAGTGCCATGCACCAGTCTCGGGACCGAGAACCCCGAAGACGTTGTCCTAAGGACGAACCGTACGAGCCGTCCTTCTCAGCGACAGCGCGACGCCGCGATCGCGTGCACGCGGCGGTCGCCGAGCAGGTGCGCGACGAAACCGTTCTTCGGAAAGATTTTCGCGAACGCCTTGTCGCGAATGCTGAGGCCGCCGGCATAGGCGCCGAACGCGGGCATCACCGCGCGCAATCCATCGCTGGCGAAGCAGCGCCGCTCCATGGAGCGGCCGCGCGCGGAGACGCGGGCCTTCGGGTGCAGATGGCCGGCGATCTCGCCTTGCGCGCCTGATGGCTCGTGGCGGAAGGTGACCGGTCCGAGTGCGACTTCGTCGGCGACGGTGCCCCCGAGATCGCGCGGCAATTCCGGATCATGGTTGCCGGAGATCCAGATCCAGTCGCGGCCCGACTGCAGCGCCGCGACCGTATCGCGATTCTCCGCCGACAGGCGGCCATGCGCGGTCCGGTCGTGAAAGCTGTCGCCGAGTGCAACGACGATGCGCGGGTCATGGCGCGAGATGACGGCCGCGAGACGGCCGAGTGTCGCGATGGTGTCGTAAGGCGGCAGCAGCGTGCCGCGCATGGCGTAGCTGGAGCCCTTCTCCAGATGCAGGTCGGACACGACCAGCAGGCGCTGTTCGTCCCAATACAGCGCGCCGGACAGATCGGCCGCGAAGGTGACGCCGCTGACGGTGACGGTCGCAACGCGCATGGCCTCCCCGTTCCCCGAAATCTGCGCCCCTGCCGCCACGTCTCAGTCCGTTCTGTCCATCGCCTCTTTGACGAGTTCGTCGGCGGCTTCCGCCAGCAAATCGTCCGCAGCTTCGCCATAAACCGACTCGCGGCCGATTTCCAGCATCACGGGGACCGCGAGCGGGGAGACGCGGTCGAGTTCCCGGTGGGTAATGCGGCCCTGGATGCGGGTCAGCATGTCGCTGAGGCGGCGCAGATCGAGCAGGCCGGTGGCGGCATCGGCGCGGGCGGCGCGCAAGAGGACGTGATCGGCCTGGTGTTTGCGCAGCACGTCGTAGACGAGATCGGTCGAGAACAGCACCTGGCGGCGGCTCTTCTCCTCGCCGGTGTGACGGCGGGTGATCAGTCCGGAGATGATGGCGCAGTTGCGGAAGGTGCGCTTCATCATCGCGGATTCGTCGAGCCAGGCCTCGAGGTCGTCGCCGAGCATGTCCGGATCGAACAGCGACGCGAGATCGATCCGGCCGTCGCGGATCATGGCCGAGAGGTCGCCGAGCGCCCAGACCGCGATGGCATATTCGTTGGCGACGAAGCCGAGCGGCCGGGCGCGGGCGCGCTCCAGCCGGCGCGTCAGCAGCATGCCGAGCGTCTGGTGCGCGAGGCGGCCCTCGAAGGGATAGCAGACGAGATAGTGCTTGTTGGCGCGCGGAAAGCTCTCCACCAGCAATTCGCGGGTGCCCGGCACGCGGGAGACGTGCTTCTGCAGCGACAGCCAGTCGCGCACCTGCTCCGGCAGGCCGCCCCAGGCGCGACTATCGTCGAGCAGGCGGCGGACGCGCTCGGCGAGATAGGTGGAGAGCGGAAACTTGCCGCCCATATAGGACGGCACTTTCGGGTCCTTGTCGTTGGCGCGCGAGACATAGACCTGGTCCTCGACCAGCGTCTCGTAACGCACCACCTCGCCGCCGAACACGAACGTATCGGACGGGCTGAGGCCCTCGATGAAGGCCTCCTCGATCTCGCCGAGCAGCCGGCCGCCGCGCGCGATGACACCGGTCGAGCCACTGGACGTTCCCTGGCCGGCGCCGCGGCGCGAGCGCACCAGCCGCACCTTGAGCATGTCGTCCTCGACGATGGTGCCGACATTCATCCGGTAGCTCTGCCGCACCTTCGGATTGGCGACGCGCCAGCGACCCTGACCGTCCTGCTTGATGCGGGCGAAGCGCTCGTAGATCTTCAGCGCATAGCCGCCCGAGGCGACGAAATCGACGACGTCGTCGAAATCCTGCCGGGTCAGGTCGGCATAGGGCGCCGCGGTACGAACCTCCTCGTAGAGATCGTCGGCGAGAAACGGCTCGCCGCAGGCACAGCCGAGCACGTGCTGGGCCAGCACGTCGAGCGCCCCTCGCCGCAGCGGCGGCGTGTCCTGCGCATTCTCGGCGATGGCGTCGATGGCGACGCGGCACTCCAGAACCTCGAAGCGATTGGCCGGTACCAGCACGGCGCGCGAGGCCTCGTCGAGCCGGTGATTGGCGCGGCCGATGCGCTGCATCAGGCGGGAGGAGCCCTTGGGCGCGCCGACATTGACGACGAGATCGACATCGCCCCAGTCGACGCCGAGATCGAGCGAAGACGTACAGACCACGCCGCGCAACTTGCCGGCCGACATGGCGTCCTCGACCTTGCGGCGCTGGGCGACGTCGAGCGAGCCGTGATGCAGCGCGATCGCGAGCCCGTCGTCGTTCATGCTCCAGAGATTCTGGAACAGCATCTCGGCCTGGCTGCGGGTGTTGACGAACACCAGCGTGGTCTTGTTGCGCTTGATCAGTTCGTAGATCTCGGGGAGTGCATGGCGGGCGCTGTGGCCGGACCAGGGCAGGCGCTCGCGCGTATCGAGCATCTCGACCAGCGGCGGCGCGGCGCCACCGGCCACCACGATGTCCGCCGCCGTCTCCTGTCCGCCGGGCTGCGGCACCAGGAAACGCGCCAGCTGATCCGGCTCGGCCACCGTCGCCGACAGGCCGATCGCACGCATCTGCGGCGCGAGGCGCCACAGCCGCGCAAGACCGAGCGACAGCAGATCGCCGCGCTTGGAGGTCACCAGCGCGTGCAACTCGTCGAGCACGATGCGCTTCAGCGAGCCGAACAGGAACGGCGCGTCGTCGGAGGACAACAGCAGCGCGAGCTGTTCCGGCGTCGTCAGCAGGATATCGGGCGGATAGCGGCGCTGGCGCTGCCGCCGCGAGGTCGGCGTGTCGCCGGTGCGGGTCTCGACCTTGATCGGCAGGCCCATCTCGGCGACCGGGCGTTCGAGATTGCGGGCGATGTCGACGGCGAGCGCCTTCAGCGGGGAAATGTAGAGCGTATGGAGGCCGCCGGCGCGCTGTAGGCCGCGGCCGGTGGAGACGAGGTTCTTCTTTTCGCCCGCGTCCCGCTCGAGCGGCTGTGATGACAGTTCCACCAGCGTCGGCAGGAATCCCGCCAGCGTCTTGCCGGCGCCGGTCGGCGCGATCAGCAGCGCCGATCGATCCTCGCGCGCCTTCTCGAGCAGCGCCAATTGATGCGCGCGCGGCGACCAGCCACGGCCTGCGAACCACGCCTGGAAGCGGTCCGGCAGCAGCGCAGGCGTCTCGGCCGGGGATTTGCGGATGCGGGGCGGCACGGCATCACAGGTAAGCCGTGGGACGGAGTTCGTCGAGGGGGCGGTATCCGAGATGCTTCTCAGGCGTCATGGCCGGGCCTGTCCCGGCCATCCACGTTCTCACTGCGGCGACAAGGACGTGGATGCCCGGGACAAGCCCGGGCATGACGATTGTGGAGGCCGCGCGCCACCTTCTCCCACAAAGGGGAGAAGGAAGGAGGAGCCCCTACTCCGACATCGGCTTGTCGGAGATGTCCCAGTCCTTGCCGGTGAAGGTGGAGATGTAGAGCGTCTTCATCGGCGTGTAGTCCTCGGGCGCGTAGCTGTAGGTGACGCCGTCGAGGAAATAGGGCGAGTGGAAGCCTGCGAGCGTCGAGGCCTGCTTCAGCACGTTGGCGCGGGTGAGATCGTCGCCACAGCGGCGCAGGATCTCGCCCATGGTCACGGCCTGGCCATAGCCGGCGAAGGCGATCGTGTTATCGGGATCGATCGCCGGCGTGTACTTCTTGCGCAGCTCCTCGAACGCCATCACGTCGGGATCCTTCTCCCATTTCGGCAGTCCGACTTCCTTGTTGTAGCGGATCGCCACGATGCCGGTGGCGTTCTCGAAGCCGGCAGCGCTGAGGATCGAACGTCCGGTCGAACCGGCCGACAACAATTGCAGCGGCTTCCAGCCGAGCTCGGCCACTTTGCGGATCGACTGCGACGTCGCCTTGCCGGTCGTGATGTTGTAGAAGACGTCCGCGCCCGACTTCGACAGATTGATGAGCTGGGAATCGACCGTGGGATCGGTGAGATCGTAGGTCTGCTCCATGATCACCTGCGCGGTGCCGCCCGCATCGGCCAGCACCTTCTTGAAGGGACCGAGGAAGTCGCGGCCGAAATCGTCGTTCTGGTAGAGGATGCCGACCTTGGCGTTCGGCTTCACCGCCACGACGTGACGCGCCAGGATGCGCGCCTCGGTCGGATACAGCGGCAGGCCCGCCATCGTCCACTTGAACTCCTTCGGATTGTTCCACTTGGAGGCGCCGGTGTTGAGCAGCAGCTGCGGCACGCCCTTGGAGTTGAGGTATTTGTGCACGGCGGTCTGCGGCGCGGTGCCGAGCGAACCGTACAGCGCCAGCACTTCCTCCTGCTCGACCAGGCGACGGGTCGCCTCGACGCATTTCGGCGCGCTGTAGGCGTCGTCGAGCGTCAGGAACTTGACCTTGCGTCCATTGATGCCGCCCTTCTCGTTCAGCATCTGGAAATAGGCTTCGCCGATGCGCCCCAGCACGCCGTAGAGCGAGCCGGGGCCGGAATGCGGCACGGTCTGCCCGATCTTGATCTCGGTGTCGCTGGCGCCCGCGTCGTATTTCTTCTCCGCCGCCCAGACGTAAGGCGCGGGCAAGGTGGAGGCGGCGATGGTGGCGAGTGCCCCGGCGCTGAAATCGCGCCGCGATGGTTTTGTCGTCATTATGTGTTTTCTCCCTAGTGCGCGCATTGTGATGGCATCGCCGCGCACTGCAAGTGGGAAGTCGTCGCTTTGCGACGCAATGACGCTCAAATCGCTGTCGTTGCAGCGGCTAGACTCAAGTTTTGTCCGCGACGACGACGAGGCCGCGCACCGGCTCGTTGTTCTCGTTGCGCGGCGAGGCCGGCTCCAGTGTCAGGAGCCTGAGCCCGGCCGCCGCGATCGCACCGCGCACATATTCCGCCGAATGGGCATAGCGCAGACCCTCACCCAGCACGATGCCGCTGCCGTCATGCGTCTCCAGCGTGAAGGCGAGCACGCCACCGCGCGCGAGCACACGCGCCGCCTCGTTCAGAACAGGCGCGAGATCGGAGAGATAGACGAAGGCATCGGCTGCAACCACGAGATCGGCGCTCGCATCGGCCTTGCCGCGCAACGCCTCGATCATGTCGCCGACCTCGAGTTCGGCATAGAGACCGGTGGCGCGCGCCTCCCTGATCATGCCGGGCGACAGATCGATGCCGGTGAAATGGTCGACCTGCTTGGCGAAGGCCGCCGCGGCCAGTCCGGTGCCGCAGCCGAGATCGATGGTGCGCTTGAAGAAGGCCGGCTTCTTCGCGGCGACGCGCGCGGCCAGCACCGCCTTGAAGATCAGGCTGGGCGCGCGATAGCCGAGATCGTTGATCAGCACGTCCTCGAAGCGCGGGGCGTATTGGTCGAACAGCGCCTGAACATAGGCCTTGGGCATCTCCGTCATGTCGGCATCGCCGAGCCGGATCAGATGCAGGCCGGCGCCGTGCTGATCGGCGGGGTCGCATCGCCGCGACTGGCGGAACGCCGCGATCGCCTTGTCGCGCTCGCCGAGTTGCGCGCGGATTTCGCCGAGCGTGAACCAGGCCGAGGTGAAATCGGGCGCGAGCTCGATGGCCTGTTCCAGGAGGTCCGCGGCGGCGGGCAGATCGCCCTTGAGCTGGAGGTCGCGCGCGAATTCGAAACGGCGGTCGGCCATGAGATCGCCGGAGGAGTTGAACAGGCGGAGCGGCATCGGGAACCAGTTCGTCATTGCCGGGCTTGACCCGGCAATCCATCGAGACGGACTCTTTAGGGACATGGATGCGCGGGTTCCGCCTCCGCCCCTGGCTTCGGCGGACTTTTACACTGCCGGGCCGGCGAAGCCCAGCGGAGACGGCAAGCCCGCGCATGACGACTTCATCTGGATCAACGTCTTCCTATATGCCCACCATGCGTCCGCAAGACATCCTGATGCCCGTTCCCGCCGGCCTGTGCTGCAGGCCCGGCGGCTTCCATATCGACCCCATCCGCCCGGTCGAACGGGCCGTGATCACCCACGGCCATTCCGACCATGCCCGCGCCGGCCATGGCGCGGTGCTGGCGACCCAGGAGACGCTCGACATGATGCGGCTGCGCTATGGCGAGAATTTCGCCGGATCGACGCAGGCGATCCGCTATGGCGAGGAGGTCCGGCTCGGGGACGTCACGGTCAAATTCCACCCGGCCGGCCATGTGCTGGGCTCGGCGCAGGTCGCCGTCACCTGCAAGGATATCTGCATCGTCGCCTCCGGCGACTACAAGGACGCGCCCGACCCGACCTGCACGCCGTTCGAGCTGGTGCCCTGCGACGTCTTCATCACCGAGGCCACGTTCGGCCTGCCGGTGTTCCGGCATGGCGACGCGCGCGACGAGGTGAAGAAGCTGCTGGCGTCCGTCGCGCTGTTTCCCGAACGCGCCCATCTGGTCGGCGCCTATTCGCTCGGCAAGGCGCAGCGCGTCATCCGGCTGATCCGCGAGACCGGCCACGACGCGCCGATCTATCTGCACGGCGCCATGGAGAAGATCACCTCCTATTACCAGAGCCGCGGGATCGATCTCGGCGACCTCAGGCCGGTGAAGGGCGTGAAGAAGGCCGAACTCGCCGGCACGATCGCGCTGGCGCCGCCGTCGGCGACCTCCGATGTGTGGACGCGGCGCTTTCCCGATCCGGTCACCGCGTTCGCCTCGGGCTGGATGCGGGTGCGCGCCCGCGCGCGCCAGCGCGGCGTCGAGCTGCCGCTGGTGATCTCCGACCATGCCGACTGGGACGGCCTCACCGCCACGATCGGCGCGACCGGTGCCGGCGAGATCTGGGTGACGCACGGCCAGGAGGACGCGCTGGTGCATTGGTGCCGGACCAGGGGCCTGCGCGCGCGCCCGCTCGATCTGGTCGGCTATGGCGACGAGGAGGAGAGCGAGGCGCCGCTGCCTGATGAGGCCGAGGCATGAACCGCTTCGCCGAACTGCTCGACCGCCTCGCCTACGAGCCCGGCCGCAACAACAAGCTGCGCCTGATCACCGGCTATTTCCGCGAGACCGCCGATCCCGACCGCGGCTATGCGCTGGCCGCGCTGACCGGCGCGCTCAGCTTCAAGCACGCCAAGCCGGCGCTGATCCGCGATCTCATTGCGTCGCGCACCGACGAGGTGCTGTTCGGCCTCAGCTACGATTATGTGGGCGACCTCTCGGAAACGGTGGCGCTGATGTGGCCGAAGGGCTCCCTGGCAGCCCACAACAACCCGCCGCCCCCCACCCTCACCGAGGTCGTGACCACGCTGCGCACGCTCGGCAAGACCGAATTGCCGAAGCAGCTGGAGCGCTGGCTGGACGAGCTCGACGAGACCGGGCGCTGGGCGCTCTTGAAGCTTGTCACCGGTGCCCTGCGCATCGGCATCTCCGCGCGCCTCGCCAAGACGGCGGCGGCGGCGCTCGGCGACAAGGACCCTCATGATGTCGAGCTGATGTGGCCGGGGCTCAGCCCGCCCTATCTCGAGCTGTTCGCCTGGCTGGAAGGCCGCGGCGACAAGCCGGTCAACCGCGATCCCGCGCCGTTCCGTCCCGTCATGCTGGCGCATGCGATCGAGGACAGCGATTTCGCGAGCCTCGATCCCGCCGACTACATCGCCGAATGGAAATGGGACGGCATCCGCGTGCAGGCCGTCGCCGGCCGCGACGACGGCGGACGGATCACCGCGCGGCTCTATTCGCGCACCGGCGAGGACATCACCGGCAGCTTTCCCGATCTCGTTCCGTCGCTGCGCCTGCCGGGCGCGATCGACGGCGAATTGCTGATCCTGCGCGAGGGCCGGGTACAGAGCTTCAACGTGCTGCAGCAGCGGCTCAACCGCAAGGTCGTCTCGCCCAAACTGATCAAGGAATTTCCGATCCATCTGCGCGCCTATGATCTGCTCGGCGACGCGCAGAACGATCTGCGCGAACTGCCCTTCGCGGAACGGCGCGCGCGCCTGGAGACGTTCATCCGCGACCTCGACGATCCCCGCATCGATCTGTCGCCGACGGTCGCCTTCGCGAGCTGGGACATGCTCACCACGGCGCGGGCCGATCCCGCCAGCGCCGGCGCCGGTGAAGACGCCGACGCCGTCGAGGGCGTGATGCTGAAGCGGCGCGATGCGCCCTATCTGCCGGGCAGGCCGAAGGGACAATGGTGGAAGTGGAAGCGCGATCCGCACATCATCGATGCCGTGCTGATGTATGCGCAGCGCGGCCACGGCAAGCGCTCGTCCTATTATTCCGACTATACGTTCGGCGTCTGGACCGGTGGCGGGGGGCAGGACGAACTGGTCCCGGTGGGCAAGGCCTATTTCGGTTTCACCGACGAGGAGCTGCTGCAGATCGACCGCTTCGTGCGCCGCAACACCACGGAAAAGTTCGGCCCCGTCCGCCATGTCGTGCACGAGCCCGACAAGGGCCTGGTGCTGGAGGTGGCGTTCGAAGGCCTGCAGCGCTCGCCGCGGCACAAATCCGGCGTTGCCATGCGCTTTCCCCGCATCAGCCGCCTGCGCTGGGACAAGCCGCCGCGCGAGGCCGACCGGCTGGAGACGCTGGAACGGATGCTGAAGGCGGAGGTGGAGGCATAAGGCATTGATGTCGCGGCAATGGTGGTGCGCTCCCTCTCCCGCTTGCGGGAGAGGGTCGGGGAGAGGGCTGTTTCCGCATTGGGAAGTCTCCGCGAGGCGAGAGCCCTCACCCGCGAGCGGGACGATGCTTCGCATCGCCCTGGCCGCGCGACCTCTCCCGCAAGCGGGAGAGGTGGGCGAGCCCGTTTCCGGCGACCTGCCAAACCCGAATTTCTTCGGTGCCGTCTGTTCGCGAATTAAACTCCGTTAACCCGATTGACGCGCCGATCCGGGTTCCCCATGTGCCCCGCCGTACCCTATAAAGGGGTTCGAATCCGCCCGAGGAGTTTTGCGATGGCCCCTGACGTCAGAGACTTGCCGGCCGGCCAGAGCGATGGCCTGCACCGCTTTCTCGGCGGCTCGCCGCTGGCCGTCGCCTTTCGCCTGGTCCTGCTATCGATCCTGGTCGGCGTCGTGCTGGCCGCGATCGGCTTCGATCCCTGGAACATCCTCACCAGCATCCGCCTGTTGTTCCAGCGGCTATGGGATCTCGGCTTCGATACCATCAACTGGCTGTGGCGCTATTTCCTGCTTGGCGCCGTCATCGTGATCCCGATCTGGCTGCTGTCGCGCGTGTTCGGCAGCCCGCGCCCGCGATAGTGCCCCTGGCGGGGACGTCCCGCCGGTGCAACCGCCCCATGCTCGACCGGCCGATGCAATCGGCCGCGGTCTCGGCTAGACGCATTCGTCATGCACGCGCCCGTTCATGCCAAGGTCGGCTCCCGCCAGGTGTTCGCCATCGCAGGTCCTGCGATGGTCGCGAACCTCACCACGCCGCTGATCGGCGTGGTCTCGACCACCGCGATCGGGCGGCTCGACGATGCCGCCCTGCTCGGCGGTGTGGCGATGGCCTCGGTGATCTTCGACTGCCTGTTCTGGCTGTTCGGCTTCCTGCGCATGAGCACGCTCGCCTTCACCGCGCAGGCGCTGGGCGCGGGCGAGACGCGCGAGCAGACCGTGATCCTGGTGCGCGGCTTCATCGTCGCCGGGCTGATCGGCGCGGCGATCATTGCGGTGCAGCTGCCGCTCGCCGGCGTGCTGTTCGATCTGATGGGCGGCAGCGCAGGGGTGACGAACGCGGCGAAGACCTACTTCATGATCCGGATCTGGTCGTCGCCCTTCGTCTTCGCCAATTATGTCATCCTCGGCTGGCTGGTGGGACAGGCCCGCGCCAATCCCGCGCTCGCGCTCCAGGTCGTCATCAACATCATCAACATGGTGGCGACGATCCTGCTGGTGCTGGTCTACGAGGCCGGCATCGCCGGCGCGGCGATCGCCGCGCTCGGCGCCGAGACGATCGGCTTCGTGCTCGGCCTCATGGTCTGCCGGCGCTATGCCGTGGGCGGCTTCAAGGTGCCGCGCGCCACGCTGTTCGACCGCACCAGGCTGATGCGGCTGCTGGCGGTGAATTCCGACATCATGATCCGCACCGCGGCGATGATCACCGTATTCCTGTTCTTCACCGCCAAGGGCGCGCGCGAGGGCGACGTGACGCTGGCGGCGAATTCCGTGCTCAACAATTTCCTGCTGGTCAGTGCCTTCTTCCTCGACGGCCTCGCCAACGCGGCCCAGCAGCTCTGCGGCCGGACCTTCGGCGCGCGCGACCCGAGAGGATTTGCCGATTCGACGCGGCTGGTGCTGTCCTGGGGGCTCGGCTTCGCGCTGGTCGTCGCGGTGCTGTTCGCGCTGTTCGGCCCGGCGCTGATCGCCGTCATGACGGCGAGCGAGGATGTCCGCCGTGCCGCGCGCGAATTCCTGCCCTTCGTCGTCGCGGCGCCCATCCCCGGCGTGTTCGCCTTCGGCTTCGACGGCATCTATGTCGGAGCCACCTGGGCGCGCGAGATGCGCAACCTGATGCTGGCGTCGCTGGCGATCTTCCTCGGCGCGTGGTGGGCGCTGCAATCGTTCGGCAATACCGGCCTGTGGTGCGCGCTGATCGCCTTCTACGTCGCGCGCGGCGGCCTGCAGGGCGCACGCTATCCGGCGCTGTACCGGATGACGTTCCGGACGTCCTAGCGCTCGTGTCCCGGCCCTGCAGCGCACCGCTGAAGAAGCGCTGCGCTGCGTCCGGGGCACGAGACCGAGCTACAATCCCGGCCAGTCTTCCGCGGTCAGCGTCGCCGCATCGGCGCCGACGATCTCCGACAAGGAATCGCGCCCGGTGCGCAAGAGCGTCGAGGTCAGATCGCGCTTGATCTCGTCGACGAGGCCGAGGCCCTTGTAGACCAGCGAGGAATAGAGCTGGATCAGGCTGGCGCCGGCGCGGATCTTGGTCAGCGCGGCGCCGCCGGAATCGACGCCGCCGACGCCGATCAGGGGGAAGGCGCCCTCGACCCGCACATAGGTCTCCGCCACCATGCGCGTCGACAGGCGGAACAGCGGCCGGCCGGACAGGCCGCCCTGCTCCTTGGCCCGCATCTGCTCGCGCAGCGTGCTCGGCCGCGCGATCGTCGTGTTCGACACGATCATGCCGTCGACACGGCGCGACCGCGCGACCTGCACGACGTCGTCGAGCTGGGCGAGACTGAGGTCCGGCGCAATCTTGAGCAGCACCGGCGTATCGCCGGCCGCCTCGCGCACGCGCTCGCGGGCGTCGATCACGCGGGCCAGCAGATCGTCGAGCAGCGCGCCCTCCTGCAGGTTGCGCAGGCCCGGCGTGTTCGGCGAGGAGACGTTGACGGTGAAGTAGCTCGCGACCGGCGCGAAGGTCTCGATCAGCTTGACGTAATCGCCGACGCGGTCGGGCGAATCCTTGTTGGCCCCGACATTGACGCCGACGATGCCGCCGTTCTGCGCCCGCGCGGCGAGCCGGCGCAGCACGATCTCGGCGCCGTCATTGTTGAAGCCCATGCGGTTGACGACAGCCTCGTCGCGTTCGAGCCGGAACAGGCGGGGCCGCGGATTGCCGGCTTGCGGCTTTGGCGTCACCGAGCCGATCTCGACGAAGCCGAAGCCGAGGCGCAGCAGCGCGTCCGGCACCTCGGCATTCTTGTCGAATCCCGCGGCCATGCCGATCGGATTGGAGAAGTTCAGCCCGAAGGCCCGCACCGCGAGCTTGTGGTCGTCGGGCCGCGGCTTCGCCGGCGGCAGCAGGCGCAGGCCCTGGATCGCGAGGCGATGGGCATCCTCGGGGTCGAGCCAGCGCAGCACCGGCAAAGAGAGAGCGTCGAAGGCGCGGATCACGGGGCAAGCTCCGGAACGTCGTGGCCCCCGTCGGAGCGCATGTTGAGGTTCATCACCGAGAGCACCGCCCCCAAATCGAGCTCGCCATAGAGATGCGGAAACAGGTCGTCATTGCGCGAGCGCTCCCAGCGCAGGGCGGGGCCAAGCGCGTCGGCATCGACCTCGACCAAAAACAGCGCACGCTGGCCGAAATAGTGCTTGCGCAGGGTCTCGGGCACCTGGGCGGCGGTCGAGAAGTGGATGAATCCGTCGCGCGCATCGTCCGCGCTGCCCAGGTACACGCCCTGCCGCTCCGCCTCGCGCCAGGCCGAGGCCGGGCAGATTTTGTAGATCCTGACCACCGCTTGGGAAGCCCCGTCTGCCCTATTGAATCTTCTGGGTTTTTCGTCTTGCGCGGGTCCACGCAACCTCGCGCGACCGTAAAGGCGCCCCCCGCCGAACTCAAGGCTTAGAGCGGTCTCTTCGGCGATCGGCCCTGCCGTCCTGACGTGCGGGCATCGAAGCCGGGATGGCGTTGATTAGAAACGGTTTTTCTCGTTTTGACGGCCGAACACAGGTGGGTGGCCGCCGGTCGCGTCGCGGATCATTTGGGCCAGCCAGGCAACGCCCGGTTCATCCTGGCGCGAAGATGCCGGCCACACCGGGTTCCCACCAGCTTGCGACTCACGTCAGCGCACGCCTAGGTTCCCGTCGCCTTTTTTTCAGGCGCCAACCATTTCTGGGGAATAAAACATGAATCGTCGTCACGCATTGAAGGCCCTCGCCGGTCTCGCGCTTTGTCCGGTCTGCAAACCGGCCTTTGCCGCCGAACACGCGCACTGGAGCTATGAAGGCGCCGGTGGCCCGGCCAAATGGGGCGATCTCGACGCGGCGAACAAGGCGTGCGGCATCGGCCTGCAGCAATCGCCGATCGACATCGAAACGACGGTCAGATCGCAATTGCCCGCCCTGAAAGTGAACTGGGGCAAGGGCGCCGACACGATCGTCAACAACGGCCATACCATCCAGCTCAATTTCGCCGAAGGCAGCACGCTCACCCTCGGCGACACCAAGTACAAGCTGCTTCAGGTGCACTTCCACCGGCCGAGCGAGCACATGATCGGCGGCAAGAATTTTCCGATGGAGGCGCACTTCGTCCATCGCAACGAGGCCGGTGGCCTCGCGGTGGTCGGCGTGCTGATGACGGAAGGCCGGCCGAACCCGGCGTTCAGCAAGATCGTCAAGACCATGCCGGGAAGCGAAGGTCCCGCGGTGAAGGCGGATGCCGGCATCGATCCGCACGCCATGCTGCCGGCCAAGCTCAGCTACTACCGCTACCCGGGCTCGCTGACCACGCCGCCCTGCTCGGAGGTGGTGGAATGGCTGCTGCTGACCACGCCGATCCAGGTTGCGGCCGCCGACGTCGCCGCGTTTGCGAAACTCTATCCAATGAACGCGCGGCCGGTGCAGAAGGACAACCGGCGCTACGTGCTCAAGTCGAGCTGAGCCGGGCCGAAGGCCTGCGCTCACCGACGGTGTCGTCCCGGCGAAAGCCGGGACCTATACCGCGTGATCTGTCGGTGAGCGCCGGTGTTCGTACCAAAGTCCGGGTTCACCAGGAGTCTTCGCTCAACACCGGCCTCGGCGTATGGGTCCCGGCTTTCGCCGGGACGACGCCGGGGAGAGAGTGGAGCCTCACGCGCTCCGCGCCAGCGCGCCGTCGATCATGTTGACGGCGTTCTGGACGCCATAGACGGCGACGAAGGAGCCGAAGCGCGGGCCCTTCTCCTGGCCGAGCAGGACCTGGTAGAGCATGTTGAACCAGTCGAGCGTCACGCCGGGGCGGCCGTCCTTGCCCTTCTTGACCTGGTCGAGGAACGGCTCGCGGCGGCCGATCTCGTAGACGACGTTCTGGATCTCCTCGGCCGAAGAGTCCTGCGGCAGCTGCGACAGCGCATCACGCAGATCCTGCAAGGCGGCGCGCTCGATCTCGGTCGGCTGACGGAACTGCTTCGTCGGCGCCACGAAGTCGCGATAATAATTGATGGCGTAGCCGACCATTGCATCGAGCTTCGGATGCGTCTGCGGGCTCACGCCGGGACGATAGCGTCCGATGAAACCCCACAGCGTCTCGGCATTCTCCGCATTCGACGACGACACCAGCGTGAGCAGCAGCTGGAACGTGACCGGCATGTCGCCCTGCGGCGGACGGCCGTTGTGAATGTGCCAGACCGGATTGCCGAGCTGCTGCTTGCCGTCCTGCTTCGCAAAACCGTCGATGAACTGCTGGTAGTCGTCGACGTTGCGCGGGATCACATCGAAATACAGCCGCTTGGCCGCCTTCGGCTCGCGATACATGAACAGCGACAGCGATTCCGGCGAGGCATAGCGCAGCCATTCGTCGATGGTGAGGCCATTGCCCTTCGACTTCGAGATCTTCTGGCCCTTGTCGTCGAGGAAGAGCTCGTAGTTGAAGCCCTCCGGCGGCGTGCCGCCGAGCGCCTTCGCGATCTGGCCCGACAACTTGACGGAATCGATCAGGTCCTTGCCGGCCATCTCGTAATCGACGCCGAGCGCGACCCAGCGCATCGCCCAGTCCGCCTTCCACTGGCACTTGACGTTGCCGCCGGTGACGGGCGTTTCGACCTCCTGGTTGGTATCGGGATCGACATAGGTCACCGTACCCGCCGCGACGTCGCGGCGGATCATCGGCACCTGGAGCACGACGCCCGTGGTCTTGCTGATCGGCAGGAACGGGGAATAGGTGGCGCGGCGATCCGGCCCGAGCGTCGGCAGGATGATCGCCATGACCTTGTCGTAGGCGGCGAGCATCTTCAGCAGCGTCGCATCGAAACGGCCGGACGTGTAATAGTCGGTCGAGCTCGCGAACTCGTAGTCGAAGCCGAAATGATCGAGGAAGGCGCGCAGCCGCGCATTGTTGTGCGCGCCGAACGAGGGGTACTCGTTCGAGAACGGATCCGGCACCCGCGTCAGCGGCTTGCCGAGATGTGCCGCCAGCATCTCCTTGTTCGGAACGTTGTCCGGAACCTTGCGGAAGCCGTCCATGTCGTCTGAAAACGCCAGCAGGCGCGTCCTGACCTTGTCCTCGGTCAGAACGCGGAAGGCATGCCTCACCATCGAGGTGCGCGCGACCTCGCCGAACGTGCCGATATGCGGCAGGCCGGACGGCCCGTAGCCGGTCTCGAACAGCACTTCGTCCTTCGGGCTTTTCTTCAGCCGCGCGACAATGGCCTTCGCCTGCTCGAACGGCCAGGCGTTGGATTGTTCGGCGAGCGCGCGAAGATCGCTCGGGCTCATGCTGGGATCGATAACGGACATCAAGGGGCCTCCGGGCCGCGGAAAATAGCGATTTCCGGACCAAATGCAAAAGCTGGTGCGGCGATCGCCGCCTTACTCCCTCGCCCCGTTCTTACGGGGAGAGGGTTGGGGTGAGGGGCTGCTTCCGCGACTAAGGTGAAAGCGGGACTCGCGGAGAGCCCCCTCACCCGGAATTTGCTCTCGCAAATTCCGGCCTCTCCCCGCAAGCGGAGGGAGGCGACGATCAGAACGGACTCACCGAGAAATAGCGCAGCCACAGATCGGTGTAGCGACCCTTTTCCCAGACGCGGAACAGCGCCCAGTTGAGCGCCTGCCGCAGCACGTCATTGCCCTTGCGCACGGCGATGCCGATGCCCTCGCCGAAGAAGCGGCTTTCGATGAAGGGGCCGCCGGAGAACGCGCAACAATCGCCGGAATCCGTGCCGTTGATCCAGAAGGCGAGCGAGATGGCGTCGCCGAAGATGAAGTCGACCTCGCCCTTGCGCAGGGCGGCGCGCAGCGCGTCATCGCTGGGATAGCCGTGCAGCTCGGCGTCGGTGAACATCGCCTTCAGATAGGCTTCATGCGCGGAGCCCGCGATGACGCCGACCTTCTTGCCCTCGAGATATTCCGGGCGGATCTCCGGCATCACCGCATCCTTGCGCGAGACGAAGCGCGCCGGCACCCGGTAATAGGGATCGGTAAAATCGACACGCGCTCGCAGCTGCGGGCTCACCGCCATCGAGGCGATGATGGCATCGCCGCGGTTGGAGGTGAGCGCATCGATCAGCGTCTCGAAGCGGCGCATCTGCACGGTGCAACTGACCTTGATCTCCTCGCACAACGCCCTGGCCAGATCGACGTTGAAGCCGGCGGGATTGCCGTCGGCTCCCGTGTAGTTGAACGGCGGATAGTCGGTTTCGGTGAGGAAGCGGATCACCGTGAGGCGAGACAGGTCCGGCCGCTCCGGACGACGCCGCGGATCCCAGAAGCCGGGTACCGCCTGCGGAGCGGCCTGGGGCGCGACCTGCGGGGTGGCCTGAGGAGCGGCGGGCGGCTGCTTGGCCGGGGTTTGAGCCTCGGCGCGAAAGCTCGCGAACAGGCACGCCGCGACAGCCAGGCCGGCGAGCAAGTCTCGGGCAGATTTGATCGATTTTGCCTGTCGCGGCGCAGCCATCGGCGGGAAATCAGCGAATGTCGTTGGGATCGGAAGGCCTTATAGACCATCCGGCCGGGAACGCGAGTGCGGAATCCGGTGCGAGCCGGTTGTCAGGCCTCTCTCCCGCGCGTGGGAGAGGATTTCTCCTCGGCGGGACAATCCCCCGGAGGAGAGAGGCCTCACCCGGCGCTGCGCGCCGACCTCTCCCGCAGGCCGGAGAAAGTCGAGATCAGAGATACCGTTTCAGGTCCGCCGCGGCCTCTTCCGGGGTCCGCTTCAGATTGAACGGCGAAACGAAACGGCCTTCGCGGTCCATCAGATAGATCAGCGCGGTGTGGTCCATGGTGTAGTCGCCGTCCTTGCCCGGGACCTTCTTGGCGTAGACCCGGTAGGATTTGATCACCTTCGCGGTCTCCTCGGGGTCGCCGCTGAGACCCTCCAGATGCGGATCGAAGCTGGACAGATAGTCCTTCATCGTCGAAGGCGTATCGCGCTCGGGGTCGACGGAGATGAAGACGGCGTTGACCTTGTCGGCATCCTTGCCGAGTGCGCGCAGCACCTCGGAGATCTCGAACAGCGAGGTCGGGCAGACGTCGGGGCAGTGGGTGTAGCCGAAGAAGATCAGGGTCGGCTTGCCCTTCAGGCTCTTCTCGGTGACGGTCTTGCCGTTCTGGTCGGTCAGCTGGAACGGGCCGCCGATCGCGGCCGGCTGTACCACCTTGCCGGCTCCGCCCATGGCCCAGAACATGATCAGCAGGCCGACAATGAGGCTTGCGGCGAAGGCGGCTGCGATCACCAGCGGACGGGTGGTGGAACTCATGAGCGGAGAATTTCCTGTCGCGGGTCAGAAGCAGGCCGAAAGCCCGGTCCTGATCATTTCGAAGAACACCTGGCTGCCGTAGTGGAACCACAGCGCCATCGCGCCGAGCACGATGAGTGCGCCAACACCGGCGGCAAACCACAGCAGCACGGATGGCGTCCGGCCGGCAGTGGGCGAATTGTCCGACAGAGGATGTGCGCCGGGCAGAGGTTGAGCCATGTGTGACCGAGGGTTCCCTGCCTCTCAAATAGGCGCTGGGGCACGTCGCGGCAAGCTCGGGGATTCGGCGGCAACAGCGGCCAAGATGAGCCAGCCACCCTCGTCGTGCCCAGGCTCGTCCCGGGCATCCGGGTTCCTCGTCCCCTGATACGAGAATGGCCGGGACAAGCCCGGCCATGACGACGAAAAGGGATCGGCGGTGAGACCGCCCGATGCGCTTACCGCGCCGACGGCTTGTTGGTCGAAGCCTGCGCGTCGAGGTAGCAGGGCTTGTACATGGCCTGGAGCTGCTTGCCCTTGAGGAACAGCATGTGCGGGGTGAGCCCGCCGCGCTGGGCGATCCAGCGTTTCACCTGCGAGGGGTACATCGCATAGAGCATCTGGGTCGCCTCGGCATTGGTGACGGCGCGGCCGTTGCTGCCGAAATCCCAGGCGGCGTGGAAGCCCAAGGTCGCGTGGGAGGTCACGCAGATGCGGTCGTGCGGGATGGCGCCGAGGACGATGGTGCAGGCGGAAGCGCACAGACCGTCGATGATCACGGTCTCGCCGGACTGGCGCAGGTCCTGGTACTTGTCGACGTAAGTTCCGATGCGGCCGCCGCGGTCATCCGCGATACGAACCACCGCGTGAGAACCCCCCATGCCCGCGATCAGGAAAATCGCCGCAAGCAATCCCGTCAGCAACTTCATGGTCCCCCGCCCCAGTCGAAATCGAATCTGCGTGTCAGGTGGTGATGCGCCGGTAGCGTCGGTCGAGTTCGGGATTTTGTCTAGGCGTGCGAGGTCGCTCAAAACAAATTCAAATCCAGTGTTGCGTCCGCGCTGCACTGGTCCGGACTGGTCCCAAATGGGAACAAGTTAACGAGGTCTTAAGCGCCCGGCCCTTGATCACGGTTGCAACCGCAGGCTTCAATCCGGATAACGACCGGAGAAGCGGCGGAGGGGGATCGCATGGCTGAGGAAGCGGACGTCATCGTCGTGGGCGCCGGACTGTCGGGACTGGTGGCAGCCACCGAAATCGCGGATGCGGGCAAGCGCGTCATCGTGGTCGACCAGGAGGGCGAGCAATCGGTCGGCGGCCAGGCGTTCTGGTCGTTCGGCGGGCTGTTCCTGGTCAACTCGCCGGAGCAGCGCCGGCTCGGCATCAGGGATTCCTACGACCTCGCGCTGCAGGACTGGCTCGGCACTGCCGGCTTCGACCGCGACGATGATTTCTGGCCGCGCAAATGGGCGGAGGCCTATGTCGCTTTCGCCGCGGGCGAGAAGCGCGACTGGCTGCGCGCCATGGGCCACCGCATCTTCCCGGTGGTCGGCTGGGCCGAGCGCGGCGGCTATGACGCTATGGGCCACGGCAATTCGGTGCCGCGCTTTCACGTCACCTGGGGCACCGGCCCTGGCATCGTCGAGCCGTTCGAGCGCCGCGCCCGCGAGGCCGCCAGAAGCGGCCGGCTGATCTTCAGGTTCCGTCACCGCGTCGATGCGCTGTCGATCACCAACGGCACGGTGGACGGCGTCAGCGGCGCGATCCTCGCGCCCGACCCCGTCGAACGCGGCAAAAGCTCGTCCCGCGATGTGGTCGGTGATTTTTCGCTGAAGGCGCAGGCGGTGATCGTGGCCTCCGGCGGCATCGGCGGCAATCATGACCTCGTGCGCGCAAACTGGCCCAAGCGGCTCGGCGCGCCGCCGACCTTCATGATCTCCGGCGTGCCCGAACATGTCGACGGCCGCATGATCGGCATCACCGAGGCATCAGGCGCGCGGCTGATCAACCGCGACCGCATGTGGCATTATGTCGAGGGCATCCGGAACTGGTCGCCGATCTGGCCGCGCCACGGCATCCGCATCCTGCCCGGCCCCTCCTCGCTCTGGTTCGACGCCACGGGCACGCGCCTGCCGGCGCCGCTGTTCCCCGGCTCCGACACGCTCGGCCAGCTCAAATACATCATGTCGACAGGCTATGATTATTCCTGGTTCATCCTGACCCAGAGCATCATCAAGAAAGAATTCGCGCTGTCGGGGTCGGAGCAGAATCCCGATCTCACGGGAAAGAGCTGGCGCATGACGCTGCGCCGCGCCACCAACAAGGGCGCGCCGGAGCCGGTGGAGGCGTTCAAGCGCCAGGGCGCGGACTTCATCGTGCGCGACAGGCTCGAGGACCTCGTCGCGGCCATGAACACGCTCGCCGGCAGCGACCTGCTCAAGCTCGATCACATCAGGATGCAGATCGAGGCGCGCGACCGCGAGATCGCCAACCGCTTCGTCAAGGATGCGCAGGTGATGAACATCCACAATGCGCGGCGCTATATCGGCGACAGGCTGATCCGCACGGCCGCGCCGCACCGCATCCTCGATCCCGCCCATGGGCCGCTGATCGCGGTCAGGCTCAACATCCTCACCCGCAAGACGCTGGGCGGCTTCGAGACCGACCTCGACTCGCGCGTGTTCGGCCAGGAGGGCGCCGTCATTCCCGGGCTCTATGCGGTCGGCGAGGCCGCCGGCTTCGGCGGCGGCGGCGTCCACGGCTATCGCTCGCTGGAGGGCACCTTCCTCGGCGGGTGCCTGTTCTCGGGCCGCAATGCCGGCCGTGCCGCTGCGAGAGCGGTGGGATGACGGCGTTGCGCATGCGTTGCCGGCCGCGCATGCGCCGCAGGGGTGGCAGAGCCTGAGGTGCTGGGCTAGACAGGGCCGCCATTCACCAGGAGACCCCAAATGAGCATTCAGCGTTTCGAGACCGGCCCGCGCATGAGCCAGGTCGTCGTGCACGGCAACACCGTCTATCTCGCCGGTGTCGTTGCCAACAAGGCCGCCGGCGAAAGCGTCACGAAGCAGACCCAGGACATCCTGGCGACCATCGACAGCCATCTCGCCAAGGCCGGCACCGACAAGTCGAAGCTGCTCTCGGCCACCATCTACATCACCGACATGAAGACCTTCGGCGAGATGAACGCGGTGTGGGACGCCTGGGTGTCGCCCGGCAACACCCCGGCCCGCGCCACCGTCGAGGCCAAGCTGGCGGCCCCGCAATACACCGTCGAGATCATGGTCATCGCCGCGAAGTAACTTCGTCGACCATTCCGATACGGCTGAAGCGCGATGAGGCGATCATCGCGCTTCTTTTTTTTGCGCGCCCATGATCTCCGAGGTCATCGATCCGCGCGCGCGGTCCCTCGATAGTCCGGTCAGCCGAACCCGACGGCGCCATCGCAAGGAGACCACCATGACCGATCCGACCACCATCGCCCGCCGCTATATCGAACTCTGGAACGAGCGCGCGCAAGATCGCCGCCGCGAATTGCTCGGCCGGACCTGGACGGCGGATGCGCGCTATGTCGACCCCCTGATGAGCGGCGAAGGTCACGACGGGGTCGACGCGCTGATCGCAGGCGTGCAGCAGCGCTTTCCCGATTTCAGGTTCAGGCTGATCGGCGAGCCGAACGGCCATGGCGATCATGTGCGCTTTTCATGGGGCCTCGGCCCCGACGGCGTCGACAGTCCGATCAAGGGCACCGATTTCGCCGTGCTGGAGGACGGCCGGATCAAGAGCGTCACGGGATTTCTGGATCAGGTGCCCGCGGGGGCTTAAACGCTGCGCGTTGCTGCGCCCTCTCCTCTTGTGGGAGAGGGCAGCTCAACTGGTCAACACGGCGTTGCAAGGGTAAGGGTATCTCTCCGGGCGCGCACTGCCAGAGCAGAGCCCGCGGAGGCATACCCCTCATCCGGCGCTTCGCGCCACCTTCTCCCACAAGGGGAGAAGGGAAGACTGTCGAAAGCCATCAGCGTAATCGATACGCTTCCACCGCGTTCACGCCGAACGCCTTCTCGCGCACGCGCGGGCCAAGCCTGGTCAAACAGGCCTCCAGCGCGCCCTTGATCTCGCGATAGCTGCCCGCCAGCAGGCAGACCGGCCAGTCCGAACCGAAGATCAGGCGATCCTCGCCGAAACACTCCACGGCATGCGCCACGTAGGGAAACAGCCGCTCCGCATCCCAATCGGTCCACAGCGCTTCCGTCGCCAGGCCCGAGATCTTGCACCAGACATTGCCGCAGGCGGCGAGATCGGCGATGCACCTGGTCCAGTCGGCGCTGCCGCCATCGGCGATCGGCGGCTTTGCGGCATGATCCAGCACGAAGCGCGCTTGCGGGAAGGCTCTTGCGGTTGCGATCGCGGCCGGCAGCTCGCGGGTCCGGACGAGAAGATCGTAGGCGAGATCGCGGGCGAACACGGCCTCGAGCCCGAAACGCACGTCGGCGCGCAGCAGCCAGTCGGCGTCAGGCTCGTCATGGACCTGGTGACGGATGCCGACCAGTCTGTCGCCGCCGGGCGATGCGCAGAGCCGGTCGAGCGTGTCGCCGAGCGCGGCGTCGGTGAGATCGGTCCAGCCGACCACGCCGATCACGAAGGGCGTCACATGGGCGATGCGCAGAAACGCCTCGGTCTCCTCCAGCGCGGAGCGGCACTGCACCAGGATGCTGGCGTCGATCCCGTTGGCTTGCAGCAGGGGTGCCAGCTCGGCCGGACCGAAGGCACGGCGGATCGGCGTCAGGTCCGGCGCGGCCATCCAGGGATAGTCGGCGCGCGCCGGGTCCCAGAAATGCTGATGGCCATCAATGACCATCACGCGCCTCCCGGCAGCGGCGCGCGAGCGTCGACGAAGCCTTGCGCGCGCAGCTCCCGCCAGAACGCGGCCGGCACCATGCGCTCCGACATGGCGATATTGTCCGTCACTTCCACCGCATTGCGTGCTCCCATCAACGCGACGGTCACGGCGGGATGAGCCATGCAGAACTGCAGCGCGGCGGCCTTGAGGTCGGTGCCATGCCTGCGGCAGAGCGCATCGAGCGCGTGCGCCCGCGCGACCAGACTCGCATCCGCATCCTGATAGTTGAACTTCGCGCTCGCGTGCGGATCGGCGAGGATGCCGCTGTTGTAGATGCCGCCGAGCAGGATGCCGATCCCCCGCGCCTCGCAGAGCGGAAACAGCGCCTCGAGCGCACCCTGATCGAGCAGCGTGTAGCGCCCGGCCAGCAGGAAGCAATCCACCGGCACGGCTTGCGCAAACCGCACCGGCATCTCCGACTGGTTCATGCCGGCGCCGATCGCCTTGACCGTGCCGTCGGCACGCAGGCGCTGCAGGGCCCGGAAGGCGCCGGCGACGGCGTCGTCATAATGATCGTCGGGATCGTGCACCAGCAGCACATCGACGCGATCGAGCCCGAGGCGCTCGAGGCTTTCCTCGACCGACCGCATCACGCCGTCATGGGAGAAATCGAACACGGGGCGCTCGCGCCGGCCGCTCTTGTAGTGGTCGTCTTCGGTGGCCGCATCCGCAGGCAAGCGCAGCAGGCGGCCAACCTTGGTCGAGATCACGTAGGACTCGCGCGGCTGCTGCCGCAGGAAGGCGCCGACCCGCCGTTCCGCCAGGCCGAAGCCGTAGAGCGGCGCGGTGTCGTAGACACGGATGCCGGCCGCCCATGCCGCTTCGAGCGTTGCCTGCGCGTCGGCCTCGCTCACGGGCGCGAACAATCCGCCGAGCGGGGCGGAGCCGAGGCCGATCGTCGTGACGTCGAGCCCATTGGCTAGCCGCGCGCGTTTCATCCCCATTGTCCTTTTTGACGCCGTTCGGCGCGACCATAACCCGGCCATGACGATCCGCGAAGGGCAGACCGCTCAGCCGCCGATCAAGTCGAGCGTCAGGAACAGGCTGTTGGGATCCTCGGCATAGCCTTCGAACGGGGCGCAATCGACGAAGCCATGCGCGCGATAGAGCGCATGGGCGGGCTTGAAATAGTCCCATGAGCCGGTCTCGAGACTCAGCCGCAGCATGCCGCGCTGGCGGGCTTCGGTGATGATATGGCGCAGCATCTGCCCGCCATAGCCGCGCCGCCGCGCGGCTTGCTGCGTGTGCATCGACTTCACCTCGCCATGATCGGCCGACAGCGTCTTCAGCGCGCCGGTAGCCACGAGTTCCTCCCCATCCCAGCCGGTCCAGAACGCGATGCCGGGCGCGCGAAGCCCCGCGAGATCGAGCGCATGGGCGCTGCCCGGCGCCGTCTGCGCCCGCGCCGCCGCGACATGATGGTCGAGCAGCGCGACCACGCGCGGATCGAAGGTGTCGCCGGTCCGGATCAGCATCAGCCCCGCCATCACATTTTCCCGGAGGACGTCCCGCGCCGCGTGATGATGACGTAGCGCGCATCCTGCTTGCTCTCGTTCTCGAACGTCACCGCCCGCATCACGTCGAAATCCAGGCAGTCGCCCTCGCGCAGCCGCACCGCCTTGGCGTCGATATGGACGCAGACCGCGCCCGCCAGCATCAGCAATTGCTGGGTGAAGGCATTGCGGCCCCAGGGGCTGTAGGAAACGCGTGCGCCGGCCGGCAGGTCGACGACGATGATCTCGATGCCGCTCGCCGCATCCGGCGGCGAGGCATGACGCCGCCGGTAGCCGCTGTCGGGATCGCGCCACTGCGGCTGGTCGGCGAGCCGCACCAGCCGTTCCGGCGGCTTCTCGGCCAGCGCCACGACGTCGCTGAGCGTGACGTCGAGCGCCGCGCAGAGCTTGTTGAGCAGGGCCGCCGTCGCACTGCTCTGCGCCCGCTCCACCCGCCCGATCATCGCCCGGCTGACGCCGGAACGGCCCGCGAGTTCGTTCAACGTCAGGCCGGCCTGCGTCCGCAGCGTCTTCAGGCGGCGGCCGATCGCACGGTCGAGTTTCTGCTGGTCCATGGCCCTCGATCCAGACATCTCCCGGCATTGGCACCACATCCGCCGGTGCGAGGAAGCTTAGAGCGGAGAGGACCTGAATGCCGGGAGGCAAGGGCTCATATATTAGAAATCTGGCGCAACGTGGCGGCGGATCGCGTGCGATCCGTCTGATCGTTGGGGGATGGGCGGGTACAATCCGGGAGACCTGGAGCGGGCGAAGGGAATCGAACCCTCGTATGCAGCTTGGGAAGCTGCCGTTCTACCATTGAACTACGCCCGCTTATGCGCGCGCTCCGCGCCCCTCATGATTAGCCGAGACGGCGCGTCCCGCCAAGCGGTTTGGCGCCGCGGGCCGGACGGTTGTTAACGGCCGGGTAAGATTCCAGCTGCGCCGGATTGTGACAATGTTATGATGCCGTGTCTGGAGAGAAACCTGCACTGAGTGGGGCGTGTGCATGGTGGGGCGCGGCTATTCGATTTTCGACACGGCCATCGGCCGGTGCGGCATCGTGTGGAGCAGCACGGGTATCGTCGCGGTGCAATTGCCGGAGGCCCGGGAGCTCGAGACCCGCCGCCGGATTTTCCTGGCCCATCCAGAGGCCCGCGAGCAACCGCCGTCCGGGAACGCCGAACTGGCGATCGAGGGCATCGCGGCGCTGCTGCAGGGCGCAGACCCTGATTTTTCCGAGGTGAACCTGGATGCCGGCGGCGTGCCCGGCTTCAACCGCCGGGTCTATGAGGCGGTCTGCGCCATCCCGCGCGGGGAGACCCGCACCTATGCCGAAATCGCCCGGGCGCTGGGCGCCTCTGGCGCCGTTCATTCGGTGGCACAGGCGCTGGCGAAAAACCCCTATATGCTGATCGTGCCCTGCCACCGGGTGCTGGAGGCCGGCAACTACACCGACCGGCTGTCGCCCTATGGCGGGATCGTCTCCAAGCGGCGGCTGCTGGCGCTGGAGGGCGCCCATCCGATCGCCAGCAAGACGCTGTTCGAGGTGCTGCTGCCGGTGGCCCCGCAGAGGCCGTCGACCTGAAGCGCGCCACTGCCGGAACACCGCTACCCACACGTCCGGATCATGCCTAGATAGATCGCATGGACGCGACCACGCTGCTGACGACGCCGACGATGACGGTCTCCGAGTTTCGCTGCGATGCGGGACCGGACGATACGCCGTTCGCCGAATGCCGCACCGCGCATTCCATCGCCTATGTGCGCGCGGGCAGCTTCGGATGCCGCTGCCGCGCCGGCTTCTTCGAACTGGTGGCGGGCGCGCTGCTGGTCGGCGCGCCCGGCGACGAATACACCTGCACCCATGAGCATGTCTGCGGCGATGTGTGCCTGTCGTTCTCCTTCCGCGCGGATCTGGTCGAGGCTATCGGTGGACGGCGCGAGACCTGGCAGGTCGGCGCGACGCCGCCGCTGCCGGAACTGATGGTGCTGGGCGAACTGGCCCAGGCGGCGGCCGATGGCAGCAGCGATCTCGGTCTCGACGAGGTCGGACATCTCCTGGCCGCCCGGTTCGTCGACATCGTCTCCGGCAAGCCGCGCAAGCCGGCGACACCGGCGGCGCGCGACCGCCGCCGCGCGGTCGAAACGGCGCTGTGGATCGACGAGACCTCGCATGCCGAGATCGACCTCGACCGGGCGGCGCGGCAGGCGGGCGTCAGCCCGTTCCATTTCCTGCGGCTGTTCTCGGCCGTGCTCGGCGTCACCCCGCATCAATATCTGCTGCGCTCGCGGCTGCGGCACGCCGCGCGCCTGCTCGCCGACGACGAACTGAGCGTCACCGACATCGCCTATGAGGTCGGCTTCGGCGATCTCTCCAACTTCGTCCGCACCTTCGGCCGCGCGGCCGGCATGTCGCCGACCAGATTCCGCCAGGCCTCGAAAGGCGAGCGCAAGATTCTCCAAGAGCGGCTGGCGCTGAACTGACTAGGGTCCGTTTCCGGCGCGCGCCAGTTGCGGCGCGCCTTGCAATGGAGACGACCATGTATGACCACATCGGATTGCGGGTTGCCGATCTCGACGCCGCCACGCGCTTCTATGCCGCGGTGCTGGCGCCGCTTGGCTTCGAACTCTGCTCCAGCGGCGACGGCTATGCCGGCTTCGGACCGAAGGGCGAGCCGGCGCTCTGGCTGCACCTGAACAGCGGCCGCAAGGCCGACGGCGTCCACATCGCGTTTCGTGCGGCGACTCGCGACGCGGTGAAGGCATTCCACCGCGAGGGCCTCGCCAGCGGCGGCCGCGACAATGGCGGCGCCGGGCCGCGCAAGGATTACAGCCCGACCTATTATGCGGCCTTCCTGATCGACCCCGACGGCAACAATGTCGAGGCGGTGTGCGTGTGAGCTCTATCCTCGTCGTTGCAAGCACAGCGAAGCAATCCGGAATCTCTCTGCGGAAACATCCCTGGA
>CAYREH010000052.1:31892-43029 GCA_964423245.1 uncultured Bradyrhizobium sp.
GTCGTTGCAAGCACAGCGAAGCAATCCGGAATCTCTCTGCGGAAACATCCCTGGAGAACGCGCTTTCGGGCATCGTGCAGGCTCAGACGCGCGACGCCGTCGCAGCCATGCACAGGGCGTTCCCGCGCGCGGCGGCAAGGTCGCACGCGTGATTTTCCTCACAGAGCCGCCGCTGCTCTGGCTCTAACCATGGCCCGGTGCGTCAGGCCGGCTCGCCGTCCCGGCGGCCCCGCGCACAGGAGGAGCATGCCATGAAAGGTGCGGACAAGGTGATCTGCCAGGCGGCGGCCGTACTGCTGCTGGCCTCGATCACGGGCACGCCGGCCAAGGCGCAATTCGCCGGCTTCGGCGGCGGCGGTGCCGGGGGCGAGGACATGATGACCCAGATGGCCCCGATGCTGGAGATGATGAAGGCGAAGATGGGCAAGCGCCGCTTCGCCATGATGATGCAGACCATGGGTCCGATGATGAGCCGGATGATGGAGAATGGCGGCGGCGGGTTCGGCGGCATGATGGGCGGCGGCGCCGGCGTCGGCACCTTCGGCGGTGGCTTTGGCGCGCCGAATTACGGCGGATACACGCCGATGAACGGAGCAACGATGCCAACAGGCTTCGGCGGCGGCGACATCATGGGCATGATCGGCGGCGCGGGAGGCGGCGACATGATGGCGATGATCCCGCAACTGATGCGGCTCGCCAATCCCGGCGGTGGCGGCGGCCATCGCCGCCACAAGCATCGCTAGAGGGGTAGTTCCGGCCAAGCGGCTTGCAGCCAGCCACCGCCGATGCTGCCGCGCGATCAGATCCGGTCATCGATCAGGACGCCGGACATCGAAGGGTCGTTTGCCTTGGTCTGGTCATCCGATCGCGTCGTGCTGTAGGTCGAATCCGCCAGCGAGGTCTTCAGCAGCTGAAGGAACTGTTCGAGCACATCGGCCGCCGCATTGCCGCTGGCGGAACCGTCCGTGGCCGACGACGATCCTCCCGCTTCCTGCCTCGTGCCGCTCGACCCGGTCGTGCCGGACGAGGTCGAATCCGTCAGCAGGGCCTTCAGCGAATCGAGAGACTGTTGAAGCAGGTCCACCACCGAACTGCCGCTGGACGAACCGTCCGTGACGTTCGCGGGCGGAGGCCCATCGCCCGGCGGCGGTCCAGGCGGTGGACCGCCCGCGCCGGCCGGACCCTGCGAGAGCGCCGCCTTCAAGATGCCCTGCAGCTCGGTTGCCTGTTCGTCGGTCAGCTTGCCGGCCGAAACTTCCTGCTGGATGAGACCGTCGATCCTCGACTTGAGGGTGTCGGCCGATGATCCGCCGTCAGCCGACTGATCGCTGACACTGCTCGACTGGAGAACGGAATCGATCTCGGTGAGTGCCGAAGACAGCGCCGACTGGTGGGACGCGTTGACCGCACCGGAACCGACTTCCGCCTGCTGTTCATCCTGGAGCCGCTTCAACGGCGATGCATAATGATGGTGCGAGGAGAGCGCCGAAATCGAGGTCATGATTGCATTCCGTGCTTGGCGTGAACGTCGCGATGACGGTGACCTCAAGAGCTGGCGTGGAGCCTTCGGCAATGATGGTTGCGGTTTCCCGGCATTGCCATCGAACGAATCGAAATATTCGGCAACAAAAATCCGGGCGTCCTAGTCAGCAGCCGCCGACAGCGCCGGCCGGATCGCCGGCTTGCTGTCGCGCGGACCCCAGCGCGTCAGCACGACGCTGGAGCAGGAGAGCAGACCGAGCACGACCATGGAGCTCGCCGCGAGCCAGAAGAAGCTCTGCGCGCTGGCATCGTGGGTCGACAGAAACCAGCCGACCGCGGTGATGTAGACGAGGCGCGCGGTCTGCGCCAATACCGGGCCGATCACCTTGGCCGCGCCCTGCGAGGAGAAGTACATCGTCGAGGCGAGCCCGATGAAGGCGTAGAACGGCGCCACCGTCGACAGATATTGGTGGCTGGTGGCGCGCACCGTGGCGCTGTCGGTGAAGATGTTGACCCAGAGGTCCGGGAAGGTCGCGACCAGGCAGGCCGGAACGCCGACGGCGAGGAAGGCGCTCGCGCCCGCGGTCCAGGCGATGCGGCGGGCGCGCGCGATGCGGCCGGCGCCGACCGCCATGCCGATCATCGGAACCGAGGCGATGCCGAAGGAGAACGCGATCGAGGTCAGCAGGAATTCGAGCCGCGCGCCGACGCCGTAGCCGGCAAGGATCGCGGTGCCGAACTTCGCCAGCATGTGGGTGAAGATCGAGATGGTCAGCACCGATTGCAGCGGCGAGAAGCAGGCGATGGCGCCGACCTTGAGGATGTCGAAGAACATCGCCCACTGCACGCGCAGGCCCTTCAGCTTCGGCACCACGCGGGCGCGGCCGGAGAACAGGTACCAGAGCATGAAGCAGATGTTGACGGAATAGGCGATCAGCGCGCCGGCGGCGACGCCGCGCATGCCGAATTGCGGTACCGGTCCGAGCCCGAGGCCGAGCGTGCCGCCGAGCACGATCTGCCAGACCGCGGAATTGAGGATCAGCAGCGAGGGCAGTTTCATGTTGCCGGTGCCGCGCAGCACGCCGGCCATGGTGTTGAGCAGCCAGGGCAGCACGGCGCCGCCGAAAAACACCTGCGTGTAGGCCAGCGCATGCGTCAGCACCTCGCCGCGGCCGCCGAGCATCGTGAGCACCTCGCGCCCGTAGATCAGCATCCCCAGCATGAAGACGAGGCCGAAGCTGATGCCGATCAGCAGCGCATGCGCCGCGAGCGTGCCGGCGCGTTCGCGATCGCCGGCGCCGAGCGCGCGGGCAATCGCCGAGGCGACGGCGCCGCCCATGGCGCCGCCGGACATCGTCATGGTCAGGATGATGGTCGGGAACACCAGCGCCATCGCCGCCAGCGCTTCCACACCGAGGCGTCCGATGTAGGAGGTCTCGGCGATCACCGTGCAGGTGCCGGCCGAGAGTGCGATCACGTTCGGCCAGGCGAGCCCCAGCAGCGTGCGCAGCACCGGTCCGTCCGTCAGCGCGCTCCGCACCGGAGGCGGAGGCGGAGGCAACGGACGGTCTTGTTCATCGACCGGGATCTCGGCGATGTCGGACATTTCCTCTCCCGGGCACAGGCGCCGGTTGCGACGCAGCAATAAATAGATGTGCCAATGACTTTGATTGCGCGCAGAACCGGCGCGTCAGGCTTGTTAACACGCCGGCCCGCGATTGCTCCTGCGCTGCTTGCAGGCGTGCCCTGCGACAGCGCATTCCGATCAACGAAACCTAGCCGATGGTCCAGACCAGCGGCGGCCGGCCGCCGGCCGCGGCACGCAGCTGCACGCCGATGTGGCGGCCGCACCCTGCAGCGAGTCCTTCGAACAAGCCTTCGAGCACCCGCGTGCAGGCGCGATGCGCATCCGTGACGTCGTCCATCAGCTTCCAGCTCTGCTGCCGGATCTCGAAGGCGCCCTCAGACTGTGTTGCCTCCGCCGTATCGTCCTGCGCCGCGAGCAGCGCACCGAGGAAGCCGGCGAATTCGCGCGCGCCGCCGCGCGTACAGCCAAGAGCCGCGGCCGTCTCGTCGTAGAACTGCATGCCGATCAGCTTGCCGGTGAGGTGCAGGAGATAGCCGGCATCCTCCGGTCCGAACAGCTGCACCAGCACGGGCGCGGCGGTGCGGACATATTCCATGGCGTAGTTGCGATAGGCCTTCTCGAGGCGCGGCCTCGGCCAGCTCGACACCGGGAGCGCCGGTGCGGTCGCGGCATCGAACAGTGGCGCTTCGAGATGGCGGGCGAAGACGAGACGCTGGTCGAGTTCGAGCGGATGCTCATATTGGTGATAATACCCCTCGAGCCCGTCCTGGCCGTCGACGCTCTGCTTGGTGCAGACGAAACCGAGCCTGAGATCGCCGAGCGCAGCGCCGTTGTTGGCGTGCCAGCCGCGCAGCATCGCGCGGGAGACCTCGCCCGGCACGCCGCAGATCGCGGTGCCCTTCCAGATCCAGCGTGGCGGCGGATAGCGGATCCAGGCCTTGCGGTCGCTCTCGTACATGTATTCGACATGCACGCCGCCGATCCAGTTCGAGAGGTAGTGATATTGCGCGGCCGCCACCGCCGGCGGCAAATGATCGAGCCCGAGTTTCTTCAGCCCGGGCAGGAAGCGCTCCTGCTGCTGGCGGCGAAACACGCGGAACACGAACTCGGCGGCATCGGCCGTGCCGCGCCGCGTCACCACGGTGAGGATGAGGCCGGTGAAGACGGCGTGGTAGAGATCGGCGACCGCGCGCCAGCGTGTCCATTGGGCGTCTTGTGCGGCGTCAGATGCGGCGGCCATGTTCGCTCCCGGCTTGTTGTTTTGCGGGAGTGTGTCATCGGCCGTGAGACGACGCAACCAACCCTTCATTCGCTGTCATCGCCCGGCGAAGACCGGGCGATTCAGTATTCCGGGAGACGGTTGCGATTGAATCGAGAGGCCGCGTAGTACTGGATTCCCCGCTTTCGCGGGGAATGACGGCCAAATGCGTGGCTACACCCGGAAATGCTTGCTGAGCTTCAGGCCCTGCGCCTGGTAGTTGGAGCCGATGCGCTGGCCGTACATCGCGTCGGGACGGGCGAGCATCTTCTCATAGACGAGACGACCGACGATCTGGCCGTGCTCGAGGATGAACGGCACCTCGCGCGAACGCACTTCGAGCACGGCGCGCGAGCCCTGCCCGCCGGCGCCGGCATAGCCGAAGCCGGGATCGAAAAAGCCGGCATAGTGCACCCGGAATTCGCCGACCAGCGGATCGAACGGCACCATTTCCGCGGCGTAGTCCGGCGGCACCTGCACCGCTTCCTTGGAGGCGAGGATGTAGAACTCGCCGGGATCGAGGATCAGGCTGCCGTCGGGACGTGCCGAAATCGGCTCCCAGAACTCCTCGACCGCGTAGCCGGCACGGCGGTCGACATCGACGACGCCGGTGTGGCGCTTGGCGCGATAGCCGACGAAGCCACTGGCCTTCTCGCCGGAGAGATCGACCGAGACGGCGACGCCGCCGGCGAGATCGGCCTCGTCGATGTCGACCAGGCGCTCGGATGCGTGCAGGGCCTCGAGCTCGTCGGCATTGAGGATGGCATCGCCGGTGCGGAAGCGCACCTGCGACAGGCGCGAGCCCTCGCGCACCAGCACCGGAAACGTCTTCGGGCTGATCTCGGCATAGAGCGGGCCATGATAGCCGGCGCCGATCATGTCGAAGCGGCGGGTGCCGTCGGCAATCACGCGGGTGAAGACGTCGAGCCGGCCGGTCGAGCTCTTCGGGTTGGCGGCCGCGACGATCTCCGGCGGCAGCGCGAGGCTCTCCAGCAGCGGCACGATGTAGACGCAGTTCGTCTCCAGCACCGCACCGTCGGCGAGGCTGAACTCGTGCAGCTTCAGTTCGTCGATGCGCTCGGCGACGGTGGCGCCGGGCCCGGGCAGGAAACTGGCGCGCACGCGATAGGCGATGTCGCCGAGCCGCAAATCGAGGCTGGCCGGCTGGATCTGGCTTTCGACGAAATCGTAGGCAGGCCGAATGAGCCCCGCCTCCGCCATCGCCGCGATCATGCGGTCGGGCAGGATACCATTGGCGTCGGCGGCGACCGTGAAACTCAACGCGGGGTCCTCGTCGGCGGGCAAAAATACCCGGACATGCGGGAAATACAGCCTTTTACCGCTAGCCGATGGACGCCTTGACGGAAAGGCCATTGCGGAATATGAGCATCACTTATCCCGTGGTGATTTGAGCCGGCCGGCTTGCAGCCACGTTAAATAAGTCGCTAAACAGGCCGGGGACCTCTGTGATCCCGGCCCGTGGAGAATTCCAGGCCGGTTTTTTTTGTGACCGTTTTGCGCGAATGGTCATGTCGGAGGGTTCTATGTCGAAGTCGCCTGCCAACTACCGCCCCGAAACCCGTCTGGTCCATGCCGGGACCCTGCGCTCGCAATACGGCGAGACGTCGGAGGCGTTGTTCCTGACGCAGGGCTATGTCTACAACAGCGCCGAGGAGTGCGAGGCGCGCTTCAAGGGCGAAGACCCCGGCTTCATCTATTCGCGCTACTCCAATCCGACCATCGCCATGTTCGAGCGCCGCATGATCGAGCTCGAAGGCGCCGAAGCCGCGCGCTCGGCCGCCACCGGCATGGCCGCGGTGACGACCGCGATCCTCGCGCCGCTGAAGGCGGGCGATCACGTCGTCGCGTCCCGCGCGCTGTTCGGCTCCTGCCTCTATGTCGTGCAGGACCTCCTGCCACGCTACGGCATCGAGACCACGCTGGTCGACGGGCTCGACCTCGACCAGTGGCAGCGCGCGATGCGCCCGAACACCAGGACCCTGTTCCTGGAGAGCCCGACCAACCCGACGCTCGACGTGCTCGACATTCCCGCCATCGCCGAGATCGCGCACAAGGGCGGCGCGCGGCTGGTCGTCGACAACGTGTTCGCAACGCCGATCTGGCAGAGCCCGCTCGCGCTCGGCGCCGACGTCGTGGTCTATTCCGCGACCAAGCACATCGACGGCCAGGGCCGCTGCCTCGGCGGCATCATCCTGTCGTCGGAGGCCTTCGTCGCCGAGCACCTGCACAATTTCATGCGCCAGACCGGGCCGTCGATCTCGCCGTTCAACGCCTGGGTGCTGCTCAAGGGCCTCGAGACGCTGGCCGTGCGCGTGCGCGCGCAGACCGACACGGCCGGCCGCATCGCCGACGCGCTGGCGGACCACCCAAAGATCGCGCGGCTGGTCTATCCGGGCCGCGCCGATCATCCGCAGGCGGCGCTGGTGAAGAAGCAGATGCGCGGCGGCTCGACGCTGGTCGGCTTCGAGGTCAAGGGCGGCAAGGCGGCGGCGTTCCGCGTACTCAATGCGCTGAGGCTGGCGAAGATCTCGAACAATCTCGGCGACGCCAAGAGTCTCGTCACGCATCCGGCCACCACGACGCATCAGCGCCTGAAGCCGGAAGACCGCGCCGCGCTCGGCATCAGCGAGGGCTTCATCCGCCTGTCCGCAGGCCTCGAACATGCGGACGATCTGATCGAGGACCTGACCGCCGCGCTGGAGCAGGCGTGAGGTTATTGTCGTCCCGGCGAAGGCCGGGACCCATAACCAGCGCGTGCAATTTGACGAAGGCTGGCAGTCAAGTAACGCTTCCGCGGTACCGACACCGCGCTCACAGATAGATTCCGCGGTATGGGTCCCGGCCTTCGCCGGGACGACAGAGAGAGAGAGGGAGCGGCTACATCGGCCGATAGGCGCGCACGTCGGACGGCACGTTGACGCCGATCTTGATCTGGCCGACGGAGCGGATGATGTCGTCGCCGAGCAGCTGGGCGAAGCAGGCGTAGCCCCAATCGTTCATGTGCAGTCCGTCGGCGATGACGAAGCTCTCCACCGGGATCTCCTGCCGTTCGTGCCAGTCGCGCATCACCTCGAAGCGCGGGAAGATTCCGACGCGGCGGAGCTCGGCGACCTTGCCGAGCAGCTTGATCATCTTGCCGGCGCTCTCGGCGCGCTGGTTGACGGCCGGCGAATATTGCGGGTCGACCAGCACGATGTCGGTGGTCTCGGTGGCCTGGATGCGCGAGATGCCTTCCTCGACCAGCTTGGCGGTCTCGCCGGGATCGAGATTGCGCAGCACCGCATTGGTACCGACCTGCCAGATCACGAGATCCGGACGCACGTCGATCACCTGGGTCTGCAGGCGCTTCATCATCTCGGGCGCGTCCTCGCCGCCGACGCCGGCATTGACGACGGTGATGTCGACGCCGGGATAGTGCCGGCGCAGCTGCGCGGCGAGGCGGTTCGGATAATTGAAATCCGGTGACGATGCGCCATAGCCGGCGGTCGAGGACGATCCGAACGCGACGATCACGACCGGCTTGCCGGCGACGAGCTTGCCGGCGACATGCGGCAGCGAACCCATCGCGGTCGAGCCGCCCTTCGGCGGCAGGCAGGGCACGCGGCTGAAAACGTCACCGGCCGATTTCGCGACCTCCTTGACCTTGTCGATGGTGCGCGCGGCGATCCCGCGCTGCTGCGCGGTCGGCTGGGTGGCGGCGACGTTGGTCTGCGAGGGCGCGGAATTGGCCGGCGAGGTCGCGGCCTGCGCAGACTTCACCTGCGCGTGCGCTGCTGGCGCCAGCAGCAAGACCGCCGCTGCGGGCGCAGCCAGCCATGCTTTCCGGCCAAAAGTGCGGACACAAAACATTAACGCTAGACCTCAATTTTGCTGCTGGGCCGGCCCCAGATGGGCGGCGTCGATCACGAACTGTGCCAGCGCCCGGCCGAGGCAATCATGGACCTGCTTCGCCAGCTCGGGCCCCCGGGAGGGGCTGAACAGGTCGAACTGACCCTGCTCGTTCCACTGCCGCATGATCGCGAAACGATCGAACAGCGGAATGTCGTGCTCCTGCGCAACCACGCGCATATTGTCGAGGTAAGGCGGCGCCGAGATCATGGTCTCCGTACGCGGGCTGTACTGCAAGTTCATCAAGACGACGTCCGCCCCTGCATTTTGCAGCGTGGTAACGCCCTCGGTCACCGCGCCGCGAAATTCTTCGGGATCGATCGATCGCATAGCATCCACGGTCCCGGTCTGCCAGATGACCAAAGTAGGCCTTTTTGCTTCCATCAGCTTAACAAAGCTGGCTGAGGCTTCCTCGGCCGTCTTCTTGCTCTGTATTTCTACGGAGACGTGCACCGCCTCCGAAGGCGGCAGCTTGTCCTTCAGGATCGCCTGCATGCGCGCGGGATAGGAGGCATCCTCGGAGGCGGGGATGGTGGTCGAGCGGCTGCCGATCACCAGGATCTCCAGCGGCTTGCCGGCCTTGATGACGTCCGCGACCTTCGGAAGCTGGCTGTCGCTGGTGAGCAGATAGGACGGCAGTTCGCAGGCCGCGGGGACGCTCGAGGCGGTGGGGGCACTGGAGGCGGCAGGCGCGTCGTCACCCGCGCGCGCCATCGGCGCGGCAAGCATACCGCATAGCAGGACCAGGCTCAGGACAACCCGCGCCTTCATCAGCCCCCTCCCGCCAGATCGGCGTTGCCGACGGCGTTCTTGGTTTTCGCACCGCTCTTGTCAGCCACGCGCTTGTACCACGAAATCACCCACGCAACGCCCCACATGATCAGGATTCCGGAGAGACTAATGATCGCATGCATCACCGGACCGCCGGAGACCTCCGCCAGGATGAAATGGCCGGCGAAGGCCAGGAAGACGCCGAGGCAGAATATCTCCAGGGAATGCGAGCCGCAGAGGATCAGCGGCCGCAGCCAGGGCGATTTCAGGCCAGACCAGTCGCGCGGCAGGAAACGCACGGTGAGCGCGGCGAGCGCCAGGAAATGCGTGAAACGCAGCACGTCGAGGTTGGTCTTGTCGATCGGATACATCCATTGCTCGAACCGCTTCGGCAGCAGATGGGGCACCTGCGGCACATACCAGGTCAGCGTCACGTAGAACGCCGCCACAAGATAGGCGATCGAGATCCACATCGTTACCCGTGAAGCCAGAATACGCGACATGCGCCGCGCGCCTCCGAGCGCGCACCATGCGCCGAACACGAACAGCAATTGCCAGGCAAAGGGGTTGAACGCCCAGAACCCGTTGGGATAGGCCGACAGATAGAGGTCGTACTCCCAGGTCACCGCGTAGAGCACGACCGACAGGCCGAGCGTCACGTCGGGCCGCCATTTCATCGACCACAGGATCAGCGGCAGCGCCAGCATCAGCACGATGTAGAGCGGCAGCACGTCCATGTTGACGGGCCGGAAACGCAGCAGCAGCGCCTGCACGATGGTGACGTCGGGCTGCTTGAGGAAGTCCATGATGCCCATCTCTTCGGTGTAGAGCGGGTTCTCGAAGCTGGTCGCGACGTAGGAGATCTCGGCGAGGAAGATCGTGAACAGGAAGACGTGGGCGACATAGATCTGCCAGACCCGGCGCAAAATGCGCGCAGTGGCGATCACGAAGCCGCTTTCCAGCATCGCACGGCCGTAGACGAAGGCGGCGGTGTAGCCGGAGATGAAGATGAAGATCTCGGTGGCGTCGCTGAAGCCGTAATTGCGGATGGTGAACCAGGTCAGCAGGCTGGCCGGCAGATGGTCGATGAAGATCAGCCACAGCGCGAGCCCGCGGAACAGGTCGAGCCGCAGCTCGCGTTCGCCGATCGCGGGCAGCGTGATCGCCGGCGCGGCCACGCGCGAGCGGGCCTCCGCCGGCCTGGCCTCCCCCGACGCGGCGGTTCCCGCGATCGTCGATCCCGTCACTTGGTCGGCAATGCTCATCGGGGGCTCGAAACCCTTCCGCAAATCGCGACATCGGGGAGTGTACCGGTCCGGCCGTCGTCCCGCAAAGCGGCCGGATCACATCCGGGTGTACTTCTCCGCCAATTCTGGCGGGAGGATGTCGCGAAGGCAGCCCGTACCGATTGGTTCCGGACCGGGTTTTGGCTATGATGGCAGCCATGTACCGCGCCGTGACCCGCCACATCGAAGTGACCGTCGAGCCGAACTTTGTTCCGGAGCAGTCGTCGGCCGACCGCTCGCGCTATTTCTGGTCCTATACCATCGTCATCACCAATTCCGGCGACGAGACCGTGCAGCTCAAGACCCGGCACTGGATCATCACCGACGCCGTGGGCCGGCGGCAGGAGGTCAAGGGCGAGGGCGTGGTCGGCGAGCAGCCGACGCTGGCGCCCGGCGAACGGTTCGAATACACCTCCGGCGTCCCGCTCACCACGGCCTCGGGCTTCATGACCGGCCGCTACCAGATGGTCAGCGAGACCGGCGAACGGTTCGAGATCGAGGTGCCGACCTTCTCGCTCGACAGCCCCGACAGCAAGCGGGTGCTGAATTAGGCGCACTTCCGCTCTCGTGTCCCGGACGCGTTGCAACGCGAAGCGTTGCTGCGCTGAGCCGGGACCGACCAAGTTGCGCAAGCTGCCGATACATGGGCCCCGGCTCTGCAACGCACCGCGCAAGTGCGCGCTGCGCAGCGTCCGGGGCACGTGACTGGTGTTGAAGGATAGGCACGCCTTCTCATTCTCGCGGCTTATTCGCCCGAGTTTTTGCTGATCTCGCCACCCCCTGGAATCAAGAGGGCGCAGGGAAGACCGGGTGCCGACCGGCACCCGCGGTCCGCTGCGCGAA
>CAYREH010000053.1:0-42580 GCA_964423245.1 uncultured Bradyrhizobium sp.
GCAGCGAAGCAATCCAGAATCCCTCCGCGGAGGCAGTCTGGATTGCTTCGTCGCTTCGCTCCTCGCAATGACGATGCGGATGGACCTCTGCGCACCTACACCACATCATCCGGCGCCAGCGCGCAGCCATTGTCGGGGTTGGTTTCGACCTGAAGCGTGGCGTGCCCGATGCGATAGGCCGTCTTCAAGAGCTGTGCGGTTTCCATCAGGAACGCATCGCCGGTGCCGGCGGGCATCACGAGGTGGCAGGTGAGCGCCGTCTCGGTGGTCGAGATCGGCCAGACGTGGAGATCGTGGATCGCCGAGACGCCGGGGCGCGCGAGCAGGAAGGTCCTGATCGCGTCGAGATCGGTTCCCTTCGGCGCCGCAGCCATCGACATGTCGACGGAGGCGCGGAGCAGGCTGGTGGTGCCCCAGAGGATGGTGGCGCAGATGACGAGGCTGGTGACGGGATCGAGCCAGAGCCAGCCCGTCCAGATGATCAGGGCGGCCGAGACCACGACGCCGAGCGAGACGGCGGCGTCGGCCGCCATGTGCAGATAGGCGCCCTCGATGTTGATGTCGTCCTTGCGGCCGCGGGCGAACAGCAGCGCCGTGAAGCCGTTGATGAGGATGCCGATGCCGGCGACCACCATCACCGTGACGCCGGCGATCGGCTCGGGCTCGCGCAGGCGCAGGATCGCCTCCCAGCCGATCGCGCCGGTGGCGACCAGCAGGAACACCGCGTTCGCGAGCGCCGCCAGGATGGTTGAGGCACGCAGGCCATAGGTAAAGCGGCCGCTCGGCGCGCGCCTTGCCGCGATCGAGGCGGCCCAGGCGACCACGAGGCCCAGCACGTCGGAGAGGTTGTGGCCGGCATCCGCCAGCAGGGCAGTGGAGTTGGCGAGATAGCCGTAGATCGCTTCCGCCACGACCAGCGCGGTGTTGAGCGTGATGCCGATGGCGAAGGCCCTGCCGAAACTCGCGGGGGCATGGACATGGCCATGACCATGGGCGTGGCCGTGATCATGCGCGTGGCCGCCATGATCGTGGGCGTCATGATCGTGGTCGTGATGGGCGTGGCTGGCCATCTCTAGTGCTCCCCCGAGGTCGCCGCAGCCGCGGCCGTGGCAGGCATGTCGCGCGCGCCGTCACGACGGAACAGCACATAGAGCGCGGGAAGCACCAGCAGGGTCAGCATGGTCGAGGAGATGATCCCGCCGATCACCACGGTCGCCAGCGGCCGCTGCACCTCGGCGCCGGCGCCGGTGGCGAGCGCCATCGGCACGAAGCCGAGCGAGGCGACCAGCGCCGTCATCAGCACCGGGCGCAGCCGCGTCAGGGCCCCGATGCGGACCGCGTCCGGGACCGACCGGCCCTCGCTGCGCAGACGCTCGATGAAGGCGATGATGACGAGGCCGTTGAGCACGGCGACGCCCGACAGCGCGATGAAGCCGACCCCGGCACTGATCGACAGCGGGATGTCGCGCAGCCACAGCGCGGCCACGCCGCCGGTCAGCGCCAGCGGCACGCCGGAGAACACCAGCGCCGCATCGGCCACCGATCCCATCCCCATGAACAGCAGCAGGAACACCAGCAGCAGCGCCAGCGGCACCACGATCGTCAGCCGCTTGGACGCGGAGACGAGCTGCTCGAACTGGCCGCCCCAGCCGATCCAGTAGCCCGGCGGCAGCTTGACCTTATCGGCCACGGCGGTCTGCGCCTCGGCGACGAAGGAGCGGAGGTCGCGGCCGCGCACATTGGCCATCACCACGACGCGGCGCTTGCCGTTCTCTCGGCTGATCTGGTTGGGGCCGGGCGCGATCTCGATCGCGGCGACGGAGGAGAGCGGCACGTAGCGCAACGCTCCCGCCGCCGTGCCGGGCAGTGCGGTCTTCAGCACCGTCGCGGGTTCCTCGGCCGGCGGCAGCGGGATCGGCAGCGCGCGCAGCGCATCCGGATCGGCCCGCAGGGATTCCGGCAGCCGGACCACGATGTCGAAACGGCGGTCGCCCTCGAACACCTTTCCGGCCGGCTTGCCGCCGATCGCGATCTCGACGAGGTTCTGCACCTCGCCGAGGCTGAGCCCATAGCGCGACAGCGCCTGGCGGTCGAGCTTGACGGTGAGGATCGGCAGGCCGGCGACCTGCTCGGTCTTGACGTCGGCCGCGCCCGAGATGCCGCGGATCGCGCCCTCGACCTGCCGGGCGATGCCGGCGAGCAGTTCGAGATCGTCGCCGAAGATCTTGACGCCGACATCGCTGCGGATGCCGGCGATGAGCTCGTTGAAGCGCATCTGGATCGGCTGGGTCATGCCATAGGCGGTGCCGGGCAGGGTGTTGGCGGCGTGTTCCAGCTCCGCGACGACCTCGGACTTGGGCTTTGCGGGATCGGGCCATTCATTGCGCGGCTTGAGCGTGACATAGGTGTCGGCGACGTTCGGCGGCATCGGATCGTTGGCGATTTCGGCGGTGCCGATCTTGGAGAAGATGGTCGCGACCTCCGGCACCTGCTTGACCGCGGTCTCGAGCCTCAGCTGCATGTCGACGCTCTGCGTCAGGCTGGTGCCGGGAATCCGGATCGTCTCGATGGTGATGTCGCCCTCGTCGAGGCTCGGGATGAACTCGCCGCCCATCCGCGTCGCGGCGAACAGGCTTGCCGCGACGATGAGGAGGGCGGCGAACGCGACGCTGCGCCGGTAGCGGATGGTGCGTTCCAGCAGCGGCACGTAAAGGCGCGTGGCCGCCCGCATGAAGATGTTCTCCTTCTCCGACACCTTGCCGGTGACGAAGATCGCGATCGCGGCCGGCACGAAGGTGACCGACAGCAGGGCCGCCCCGGCGAGCGCCATCAGCACGGTCAGCGCCATCGGCGTGAACATCTTGCCCTCGGTCCCGGTCAGGGTCAGTACCGGCAGATAGACCACGGCGATGATGAGCGTGCCGAACAGGCTCGGCTTGATCACCTCGCTGCTTCCGGCCCGGATGGTCTGGAGGCGCTCCTCCAGCGACAGCAGACGGCCGCGGCGGTGCTGCTCGGCCGCCAGCAGGCGCAGGCAGTTCTCGACGATGATGACGGCGCCATCGACGATGATGCCGAAGTCGATCGCGCCGAGGCTCATCAGATTGGCGCTGACCTTGCTCTCGACCATCCCCGAGATCGTGAACAGCATCGAGAGCGGGATCACGCAGGCGGTGATCAGCGCGGCGCGGATGTTGCCGAGGATCAGGAACAGCACGGCGATCACCAGCGCCGCGCCCTCGACGAGGTTCTTCTCGACGGTGCGGATGGTGGCTTCCACCAGATGGGTGCGGTCGTAGACCGCGCGCGCGACGACGCCCTCGGGCAGCGATTTGGCGATCTCGTCGAGGCGGGCCGCGACGCGCTGGGCGACGGTGCGGCTGTTCTCGCCGATCAGCAGCATCGCGGTGCCGAGCACGGTTTCCTTGCCGTTCGCCGAGGCCGCGCCGGTGCGCAGGTCCTTGCCCTCCTGCACGTCGGCGACGTCGCGGATGCGGACGGGCACGCCGCCGCGCGAGCCGATCACGATGTCGCGGATATCGGCGATGTCGGCGACCTGGCCGGGGGCGCGGACGAGATATTGCTCGCCATTGCGCTCGATATAGCCGGCGCCGACATTGGCGTTGTTGGCGGCGAGCGCCGTCATGATGTCGCGGAAGCCGAGCTTGTAGGCCATCAGCCGGCCCGGGATCGGCAGCACGTGGAATTGCCGCTCATAGCCGCCGATCGAATTGACCTCGACCACGCCGGGGATGGTGCGCAGCTGCGGCTTGATGATCCAGTCCTGGATGGTGCGCAGGTCCGTCGGCGTGAAGTCCGCCCCGCTCGGCGATTTCGCACCGGCCTTGGCTTCGACGGAATAGACGTAGATCTCGCCGAGCCCGGTCGAGATCGGCCCCATCGCGACCTCGGTGCCGGCCGGAAGCTGATCCCGGGCCTGCTGGATGCGTTCGTTGACCAGTTGGCGCGCGAAATAGATGTCGGTGCCGTCCTGGAATACGACGGTGACCTGGCTCAGCCCGTAGCGCGAGATCGAGCGCGTGTAGTCGAGCCGCGGCAGGCCGCCCATCGCGGTCTCGATCGGGAAGGTGATGCGCTGCTCGGCCTCGAGCGGCGACAGGCCGGGGGCACGCGTGTTGATCTGCACCTGGACGTTGGTGACGTCAGGGACGGCATCGATCGGCAGGCGCGTGAAATTCCAGGCACCGAGCGCGCCGACGGCCAGCGCGAACAGCACCACCAGCCAGCGCTGGCGGACCGAGAAGGCGAGCAGGGCGTCAATCATGACCCGCGTCTCCCTTGCCCATCTCCGCCTTCACGACGAAGCTGTTTTCGGCGACGTAGCGCTCGCCGGCCGAGAGCCCGGCGCGGATCTCCACGAATTTCGGATCGACATCCCCAAGCTCGACCGGGCGCGCCTCGATCTTGTCGCCGTCCTCGCGGACGAAGACGATGGTCCTGTTCTCCAGCGTCTGGATCGCGCTGCGGCGCACGGCCACCGCGACGTTGCGGGCGGCGAGGATCAGCCGCGCCGTGACGAACAACCCGGGCCGCAGGCGCCCGTCGGGATTTTGCAGTACCACGCGGGCCAGCGCGGTCTGGGTCTCGCTGGAGCCGATCGGCGCGATGTACGAGATCGTGCCCTTGATCTCGCCGCGGCCGTCGTCCGGATCGATCAGCACCTCGTCGTTGAGGTGAACGCGCCTGAGGTCCTGCCGGTAGATCGAGAGCTCGACCCAGATGGTGGAGAGATCGGCGACCACGAAGCCCGGCTTCTGCTCGGAGGCATATTCGCCGAGCGAGATCTGCCGCTCGATGATGGTGCCGGCGAGCGGCGCCTTCAGCTCGTAAACGGTGAGGCTCTGGTTGCTCTCGATGGTGGCGAGCAGGTCGTCCTTGCCGACCTTGTCGCCGATGCGTTTCTGGATCGACTTTGCAATTCCGGGAAAGCGGGGCGTGACCTGAACCACCGCTTCCTGGTTGGCGCGCAAGATGCCGTTGAAGGCGAGCGTGTCGGTCAGCGTGGCGCTTGCGGCCTCCGCCAGCGTGACGCCGGCCGCCGCGAGCTTGACGTCGGAGATGCGAATGCGGTCGGCGCCGTGCTCGTCCTGCTCGACATGGTCGTTGGGCTTCGCCTGTTCGGAATGCGCGGTGTGCTCCGTGGTTGAGACCTTGGCCGGGGCGAGCTGCGAATAACCGTAGGCGCCGAGTGCTGCGGCGATGGCGGCGATGAGGATGGTGGGGGCTGTCTTCATCGTGTGCCCTCCCGGGCCAATGCAAAGGGATTGCCGACCAGGCCTTCGATGGTGGCGACGCCGGCGTGGAAGTTCTGCAGCGCCTCCTGCTCGCGCAAGCGCGCCTGCGCCACGCTCGCCTGGGCGTCGAGCACTTCGAGCAGCGTGAAGCGGCCCTGGCCGTAGCCCTGAGAGATCGCCTCCGCCGCTTCGGTGGCCTTGGGGATCGCGGTCTCGCGCAGTACGGCCAGCTCGCGCAGCGAGCCCTGCAGAGAATCGTAGGCACGGCCGGCCACCACGATCAGCGTGTTGCGGTTGGCCTCGCGCTCGGCGCGGGTCTTGGCGAGGCTTTCCTGCGCCGACAGGATGTTGCCCTGGTTCTGATCGAACACGGGGATCGGCACCGACAGCGACAGGCGTACCGCGTCGTCATTGGTCTCGTTGAAATGACGCCAGCCCGCTGCGATCCGAACATCCGGGTAGGGCCGCAGGCGCGCCAGCAGCAGCTCGGCATTGCGCTGGGCGTAGACGGCCGTCCAGCGCACCAGTTGCGGATTGGCATCGATCGCGGTGATCACGGCCTGGAACGAGGGCGGTCGCCCCGTCAGATCGAGCCGGCCGGAGACCTCGCCGAACTTCATCGCGGGATCGCCCATCAGCACCGCGAGTTCGCGCCGGGCGCTGGCGAGGGTTGCCTTGAAGCGCTCGCGGTCGGCCTTCACCAGCGCGGAGGCGACCTCCGCGCGGCCGGTTTCGGCGGGCGAGGAGGCGCCGGCCTCGACGCGGCGGCGCAGCAGCGGCGTCAGGCGATCGATCGCGGCGATCTGTTCGTCGAGGATCTGGATGCGCCGCTGCGCGCCGAGCACGCCGAGAAAGGCGATCGCGGTCTCGGACAAGACCTCCAGCCTGACCGCCTTGCGCTGGATCGCGGCGACCTCGATGCCGGCGGCCCCGGCGGCGATCCGCGCCTCGCGCTTGCCGAACAGCTCGAAAGCCTGGCTGATCTGCAGCGTGGTCTCGGCCGACCGCGTGCCGCGATAGATGCCGGAACCCAAGGAATTGTCCTGCTCATAGGAGAGTTCCGGATTGAGCAGGGCGCCGGCCTGGATGCGCTGGCCCGTGGCGATGCCGACATCGCGTTCCGCGGCCGTCAGGCGCGGGCTTGCGGCCAGCGCGCGCGAGAGCGCCGCACGCATGGTGAGGGTCTGGGCGTGGGCAGCCGGCACGGATGGGCTGATGAGCATGGCCAACGCGCAAGCCATGCGCGTGGCGGTTCGCCTGGAAAACATCGAGGAAGCCTCTGAATGAGACGAGATGGACGCAATGCGCCCTGCTGATCCGTTCAGGCCGACTGCTTGGGAGGCGGGGAGTCCGTGTCAGGTGCGGTGCCGATCAGCGCAAGCGCGGGTCGGGAGACATGGGAGGCAACGATGTCGGTAGTAGCCGTGGAGTGCAGCGGCTGGGCGACCGCAAGCGAGAAGCAGCCGTGGCAGTGATGGCCGCCGATGGCCTTGTGATCGCCATGGCCGGCTGACCCATCGTCGAGCATCGCGGCAATTTCCGAGCCCCCGGCGGGGCTGGTCACGTCGATGTCGTGAGCGCCATGGAGCACGCCCGACAACAGATACAGGACCGCGATCAGGACAGCCGCAAACCCGCGCCATTGGCGCAGACGGTTCGCTCGATTGTCTCTGTGGCTTGCGGTCACGTGTTTCGCTCAGAAGGGCCCCGATCCGGTTGCGGTAGCATGACGGCCGCGACGGTGTCGACCCGCAACAATGTTACGTGTGGGCAACGCGATGTCGCACGCGCTGCCCGGTCTGCCGCGCGGGCTTACGCGTTCTCTTCCCAGATCATCGCGAGGTGGACGATCGTCTGGACTGCCTTTTCCATGTCCTGGCGGCTGACCCATTCCAGTCGCGAATGAAACGCATGTTCACCGGCGAAGATGTTGGGACAGGGCAGGCCCATGAACGACAGGCGGGAACCATCCGTGCCGCCGCGGATCGCGGTCCGCATCGGACGCAGCCCGGCGCGGCGGATGGCCTCGATGGCGTATTCGAGAATGTGCGGGTGACGATCGATCACCTGCTTCATGTTGCGGTACTGCTCCTTCACCTCGAAGCGGTAGGTCGAGCGCGGAAAGTCCTTCATCACATCCCTGACGATGCCTTCGAGCAGGGCCTCCTTCTCCTTCAGGCCCTCCTCGGTGAAGTCGCGCACGATGAAGGAGAGCGTTGCCTGTTCCAGCGCACCCTCGATGCCGATGGGGTGCAGGAAGCCCTGCTTGCCTGACGTGGTCTCCGGCGAGCAGCCTTCCTTGGGCAGGCGCTCGACGATGGCGGCCGCGATCTTGATGGCGTGCTCCATCTTGCCCTTGGCATAGCCGGGATGGGCGCTGACGCCGTGGATGGTGATGGTGGCGCCGTCGGCGGAGAACGTCTCGTCCTCGATGCAGCCCGCGCTCTCGCCGTCCATCGTGTAGCCGAAATCGGCGCCCAGCTTCTTGATGTCGACATTGTCGACGCCGCGGCCGATCTCTTCATCCGGCGTGAACAGGATCTTGATGGTGCCGTGCTTCACGTCGGGATTGTTGATGAAGAAATGCGCGGCATCCATGATCTCGGCGACGCCGGCCTTGTTGTCGGCGCCGAGCAGCGTGGTGCCGTCCGAGGTGATGATGTCGTTGCCGATCTGGTTCTTCAGCGCGGGATGCTCGTTGAAGCGGATCACCTGGCTGGTGTCGCCGGGCAGGGTGATGTCGCCGCCGCGATAGTTCCTCACCACCTGCGGCTTGACGTCCTTGCCGGTCACGTCGGGCGAGGTGTCCATATGCGAGCAGAAGCAGATCACCGGCACCTTCTTGTCGGTGTTGCCAGGGATCGTGGCGTAGACGTAGCCGAATTCGTCGAGATGGGCATCGGCGACGCCCATGGATTTGAGTTCGGCGACGAGCACGCGGCCGAGGTCTTTCTGCTTTTCGGTCGACGGCGACGCCGGCGAGGTCGGATCGGACTGGGTGTCGATGGTGACATAGCGAAGGAAGCGCTCGGTCACGGTATGCGAGAAGGTGAGGGAGGACATTGCTGATCAAACCGCGGGCTGAGGGAGCTCTCGGTATACCAGAAAAGCCGTCCAACGAGCGGTCGCAACGATGCTTAACGAAACGTTGCGGGTCAGATCGCCTCTTTCAGTTCCTTGACCGGGCGGAAGGCCACTTTCCTGCTGGCCTTGATGTGGATCGGCTCCCCGGTGGCCGGAATGCGCCCGGTGCGTGCGGCGCGCTTGCGGACCTGGAAGATGCCGAGACCGACGATCCGGACCCGCTCGCCCTTCTTGAGATGCCTGGTGATCAGCTCGACCATCTCCGTCAGAACGGCTTCGGCCTGCTTCTTGGAGAGATCCTGACTCTCGGCGATGTCGGCGGCGAGGTGTTTGAGCGTGATGGTGACGGGCGCTGCAGCCTTCTTTGCCATATCGGGCCTCTTCGTTTGTCACCGGGCCCGCGGGAAAGGGCCCCGGATCCCCTCGCATGGGAGCGAAGGCCTAGACGATTCGGGGCTCGGCTGACCATGCAGCAGGAGGTCGAGGGAGGCTCGGGGCCCCTCCGGCAGCCGCCGGACAGGCGGATTCAGGCTGTGGACTCAACGTCCTTGACTTCACTTGGCCCGGCCTTTAAGTCCCCCCTCGTTCCGCGGACATCTGCGCGTCACGCGGGAGTAGCTCAGTTGGTTAGAGCGCCGGCCTGTCACGCCGGAGGTCGCGGGTTCGAGCCCCGTCTCTCGCGCCATTTTATGGCGGAATATCAATCCCTTAAACTCGTTTGCTCCGGTCGCTCCATCACCTGCCGATGGCACGGGAGCTGATTGACCCAGATCTCATCGCCGCAGCGATGGATCAGGATCCGACGGTCATTGGCTCAAGCAAGCGACAGGGCGATCAGACAAGGTCGGGGCTGGCGTTCAGCTCGTCTAATGTCCAGCCGCGGGAACCCATCGGAACTTTCGCGCGTTATGGGCGATGGCCGTGGTCCGATCGACCTTGCCGGGAGCGGCGCCGCGCGGCGTCGTCGTTGCGGGACGAAAGAGGAGGGGCAAGGGACGTGGGCAAGCGTGCGACCGACGACCGCTTGATCGGCGGTGGCGGCACCATGGGCGAACTCATCCGCACGCGAGATTGGCAAGGCTCGCGGCTCGGCCATTTCGGCGATTGGCCGACCAGCCTGAAGCAGACGCTGGGCCTGTTGCTGCCTGCGCAGGTCCAGATCGTGCTGTTCTGGGGGCCGGACTACCTTGCCTTCTACAACGACGCCTACGCGCCGACGATCGGCAACAAGCATCCCACGGCCCTTGGCCGGCCGGCGTGCGAGAGCTGGAGCGAACTCTGGGACGATCTCGAGCCGCTGCTGCGCGGTGTTCGCGAGACCGGACAGACCTTCTTCGCCAAGGACCGCCCCTTCGTGATCGAGCGGCATGGCTATATGGAAACCGTGTTCTTCGATGTCTCCTATTCGGCGGTGCCCGACGAAGGCGGAGGCGTCGGAGGCGTATTGTGCATCGTCAACGAAACCACCGAACAGGTCCTTGCCGCCCGACGCCTGCGCGAGAGCGAGGAGCGGTTTCGCCTCGTCGCCGAGAGTGCGCCCGTCATGCTGTGGATGGGAGACCCGGCCGGCAAGTGCATCTATCTGAACAGGCAGCTGCGCGCATTCTGGTCGGTGTCCGAGGACGACCTGCCGCGTTTCGACTGGAGCCAGTCGATCCATCCGGACGACCGCGACAGGCTGTTCGCATCCTTCGAGGAGGCGATGCGGCGCCAGGTCCCCTTCACCGTGGAGGCGCGCCACCGTCGTGCCGACGGCGAATACCGCATGCTGCACACCAACGCCGAACCGAGAAAAGATCCGAACGGCGCGTTTCTCGGCATGATCGGGGTCAATGTCGACCTCACCGAGGTTCGGCAGGCCGAGGAGGCCTTGCGGCAGCTGAACGCCACGCTCGAGGAGCGTATCGCGAAGGAGGTCGCCGAGCGCTCGAAAGCCGAGGCCGCGCTGATCCAGGCCCAGAAGGCCGAGGCGATCGGCCAGCTCACCGGCGGGGTCGCGCACGACTTCAACAACATGCTGGCCGTCGTGATCGGCAGCCTCAATCTGCTCGAGCGTCGCCTCGCCAGGGGGGAGAGCGACCTGTCGAAATACATCGAGAGTGCGCTGGAGGGTGCCAATCGTGCCGCCTCGCTGACGCAGCGGCTGCTCGCCTTTGCCCGCCGCCAGCCGCTCGCGCCCGCACCGCTCGACGTCAACCGGCTGGTTGCGGGGATGAGCGATCTCCTGATGCGCGCGCTTGGCGAGCAGGTGCGGCTGGAGACGGTTCTGCTGGGCGGTCTGTGGAAGGCGAATGTCGATCACGTTCAGCTCGAAAGCGCGATCCTCAATCTCTGCGTCAACGGGCGCGATGCCATGCCGTCGGGCGGCGGGCTGACCATCGAGACGGCCAACGCCCATGTCGGTGCGGCGGATGCCGAGGCCTTCGACCTGCCCGCCGGCCAGTATGTCCAGATCTCCGTGTCGGACCAGGGCACGGGCATGTCGCCCGATGTCATGGCAAAGGCGTTCGATCCCTTCTTCACCACCAAGGACGTCGGCAAGGGCACCGGGCTCGGCCTCAGCCAGGTGTTCGGCTTCGTCAGGCAATCCGGCGGTCAGGTGAGGCTCTATTCGGAAGTCGGGCACGGCACGACGGTGAAGATCTATCTGCCCCGCTACGAGGGGGAGGCGGCCGCGCCCGAGCCGCATCGCCCGATGGGCGGCGACCGGGCGGGCAGTCCGGAGGAGATCATCCTGCTGGTCGAGGACGAAGAGCGCGTCCGCGCCTTCGCGGCCGAAGCGCTCCAGCAGCTCGGCTACACGGTGCTGGTCGCCGCGAGCGGACCGCAGGCGGTCAAACTGCTTGGCGGCGGGGTCCGGCCGCATCTGCTTCTGACCGACGTCGTCATGCCCGACATGACGGGGCGTGAGCTTGCGAACGTCGTTTCCGGAATGCTGCCGCTCCTGAAGGTGCTCTACATGACCGGCTATACGCGCAACGCCGTCGTTCACAACGGCGTGCTCGATCCCGGCACCCATTTCCTGGCCAAGCCCTTCAGCATCGACCAGCTCGCCGACAAGGTCCGCGAGGTGCTGGACAGCTAGCCGGACGAGGTTCGGAGACGAAAAAGGCCGCCCGGAGGCGGCCGTGTGCAGGCTCGCTGCGACGCGGTCAGCGGATCTGCGTGGTGCCTGCGCTGGTGATCGCCACGGGCTTGCCGGCCTTGATCACCTGGGTCGACTGGGCGGTCTGGGCATAGTCGGCATTGGTGCGGGCTGCGATGCCGAAACCGGCAACTGCGATACCGGCCACGAGCGCCACCACCACGATCTTCAGGTGCGTCGTACGATCTGCGGAATGGATTGAGTGGTTCATCGGAGCCTCCCGGCGGGCTTAGCCGCCGTCTACGGGGCCCCTTGTAAGGTCCATCTGTTTCCGGAAGGTTTCGCGGGTTCCGCAAAATGGTTTCATTCTGCGCCTGCAAGGTTTCGCCAGGCTTGCGGCCGAACGGTCTCACGCGGCCCGGCCGATGTCGCCCCGGATGGTGCGGGCGGCCCACACGAACAGCAGGGCGCCGAGCGTGGTCGTGACCGCCGCCGACAGCAGCGAGTAGCGGACCGCGTCCGCGCCGTAAGCCCCTTTCAGGGCGTCATTGACCACCCCGACGGCGAGCGGGCCGACGCCCTGGCCGAAGCAGGTGGCGGTGAGGGCGATGAGGGCGGAGGCGAGCGCCCGCATGCTCGGTTTCGCCACCGTCTGCGCGATCGCGAAGATCGGCCCGAGATGGAATCCGACCAGGAACGATGTCAGCGCCAGCATGGCGACCATCATCGCGAAATCCTGCGTCAGCATGCAGAGCGCGAACACCGGGCCGGCGATGCCGGAGGTGATCGCCGGCGCCCACAGCTTCCAGCGATCGTCGCGGCGGCTGATTTGCGCGACGACGAAGCCGCCGAGCAGGGTGCCGGACATGCCGGCAAGCCCCTTGAAGGTGCCGGCATAGGTGCCGATCTCGGCGCTCGACAGGTGGTGCACGCGGGCAAGGAACGGGGGGATCCAGGCCGCGGTTGCGTAGTTCGTATAGGTGGTGAGGCAGAAGCCGATCAGGACGATGACGAAGCTCTTCTGCGAGGCGAGGAAGCGCAGCGTCGGCCCGAGCGGTTCGGGCACGAAGCTCTCCTGCATCGCGCCGCGTCGCGGCTCCGAGATCGTCAGCCACAACACCAGCGCGAGCAGGATGCCGGGCAGGCCGGCGACGTAGAAGGCCATGCGCCAGCCATAGTGCTGGTTGATGTAGCCGCCGACGAAATAGCCGAGAAAGACGCCGAGATAGGTCCCGATCGCGTAGATGCCGAGCGCGCGCGGGCGCTCGTTCTTGGTGAAGAGGTCGGCGACGATCGACTGGGAGGCGGGCGAGCCTGCGGACTCGCCGATGCCGACGCCGATCCTGGCGAGCGCGAGCGAGGTGACGCTGGAGGCTGCTCCGCACAGTGCCGTCATGGCGCTCCAGAACGCAAACGCCACCGCCACGATGTTGCGGCGGTTGAGCCGGTCGGCCACGCGCGCGATGGGGATGCCGAGCAGGGAATAGAAGAGGGCGAAGCCGAACCCGGCGAGCAGGCCCATCATGGTGTCGCTGAGCTGGAATTCCTTCTTGATGGGCTCGATCAGGACGTTGAAGATCGTGCGGTCGAGAAAGTTCAGGGCGTAGATGATGGTGAGCAGCCCGAGCACGTAATACCGCCGCGCCGACGGCGTTGCCGCGGCGGCCGGTTGCGCCGACACCTGTGATGTCACGTCGACCATGGCTTCCCCCCAATCTGTCTTTGTTATCGTTGTCGGTCCAGCCTGTTCCGGCCGGAATCGTCACGCGTCGCGGATGTAATTCCCCGCTTCGAAGGCAACCGGCGCAGCGCCAGCGTCGAACGACACGCCGATCGGATCGCGATCCGCTGCCAGGGCCTCCAGCTGGTCGCTCAGCATGCGCCGGATCATCAGGATGCCGCGGTCGCTCTGGCCGAAATGCTCTTCGGAATGGATGGTGATGTCGCCCTGGCCGACCTGCGCCTCGTAGTCGCCGGGGAATTGCTGGTGCTCCTGCTCGGTCATGTCCCACCAGAACTTGCCGTTGAACTTCGAGCGCATGCGGCCGATGTCGCCGGCATTCCTGACCCGGCCGGCGACGTAGATGCGAAACGACGTGTCGTCGATCGGCAGGGTCCAGCCGATCGACTCGACCCGGGCGAATTGCGCGACGCGCGGATTGGGCACGACGCGCAGGGTGGGCAGCGCCGCCTCGGTGACGCGATAGAACACCTTGCCGTCGTCCTGCCTGCGGACCGAGCGCACGGCGACCCCGCGCGGCGTCCGCTCGAACGTCACCTCGGGCATCGAGGCCATCATGTCGGTGAATTGCGGGCCGGAGAACGAGCCGTGCAGCACCGGCACGTGGTAGGGATCGACCACGTTCTCGAAGTGCTGGAGCCAGTTGCACGGGATGATCGCGGGCCCGCCGCCGCCGATCGAGGAATCGTCGGCCTCGACGAATTCACCCTCATCCATCGTCTCCAGGCAATCGTAGCGCGGCAGCACGGGGCGCTTTTCGGCCGGACCCATATAGGCGAAGATCAGCCCGTAGCGCTCCTCGACCGGGTACCAGGGCTGGCGCACCTTGTCCCTGAACTGGCCGCCGGCGGGTTCGCAGGGCTGTTCGAGGCAGTGGCCCTCGGTGTCGAACTTCCAGCCGTGATAGCAGCAGCGAATGCCGTCCGCCTCGACCTTGCCGTAATAGAGCGTGGTGCCGCGATGACAGCAGCGCGCGTGCAGCAGGCCGGCACGGCCGTGCCCGTCACGGAACAGGATCAGATCCTCGCCGAGCACGCGCACCTTTCTCGGCGTTGCGGTGGCATCGGCGGCGAGGCCGACCGGATGCCAGTAGCGCCGCAACAATTCGCCCATCGGCGTGCCCCGCACGACCGAGGTCAGCTCGGCGCGCGTATGGGCCGGCTTCATGGCATAGGCGGTCCCGAGATCGCGATCCCGCTGGGTGATGCTCATCCTGTTCCTCCCGCCGCAGGCCTTGGATGGCCGGGTCGTTCTTGTGTGCGAGCGCAGTGAAAGATAATTCGATGACAATGTCAACGATCTCGATCGCTGACCTTGCCGGGGCGACCCGGGCTGGCACTGGTGGGCGCGCGCGGTGGCTTGGCAGGCTCCGGCTTTGTTGGCAGAGGTGAGGTCATGAGCCAGCCACCGAGCAAGAGCGAGATTATGCCGCCGGATGCGGATGAAAACGGGTCGCCTGCGCCGATCACCGTGATGCTGTCGTCGCGGCTGATGGTGCTCGCCAATCTGCTCAAGCGCGGCGCGATCCTGCGCTACAAGCGTCTCGCCGGACTATCTTCGGTCGAGTTCGGCCTGGTCGCCTCGCTCGGACGCCGGCCACCGATGAGCGTGGCGCGTCTGGCCGAGGCCGTGGGGCAGGACAAGGGACAGATCAGCCGGGCGCTCGCCGCTCTCGTCGCGCGCAAGCTGATCGCGAAGACGGCGAACCCGAAGGACAGCCGCGAGGTGCTGGTGTCGCTCACTCCGGCGGGTCTTGCCGCCCACGATGTGATCGTGGCGGGGGCGCAGCAGCGCAATCGGCAATTGCTCGACCAACTGAGCAAGGACGAGTTCGAGACGCTGCTGCAGCAGATCGATCGCCTGACGGCGACCGCCGAAGCGATGCTCGAGGCGGAAAAGAACCAGCGCTGAGCCGTTGGCTCGTCCGGCGCGAGCTCCCGCTTTGCCAGGCGCCCATGGCTGATATGTTCCGGGCAGAGGGCATTGCTTCGCGTCCGCCTTGTGACGCGCATTTGATGAGATGTGCACTCCTGATCGCGCAGGGCGCATTGCATCCGGGAGATTACGGCCAAAGCCGGCAGAAATTCGGGATCCTGCTTGCCGCGTTTGGCGATCTGCTCCATACCAGCCGCGGGGTGATTCCGGGATTTTCCACCGGCGGGGGAGCGGAAAAGGGCCTGAAACGCGCGTGTCTTGCGCCCATTGGTGCACTGCGCTAAGGCTCAGAATAATTCCAAATCGGATGAATCCGTGGCTGTCCCGATGCTGCGGGAAAAAGGGCTCGTCAATGAGCGGCATTCTACAGAACTACCTTCCCCTCGTCGTCTTCATAGGGGTGGCTGGCATCATTGGCCTCGTGCTGCTGATCGCGCCCTTCATCGTCGCATTCCAGCAGCCTGATCCCGAAAAATTGTCGGCCTATGAGTGCGGTTTCAACGCCTTCGACGACGCGCGCATGAAGTTCGATGTCCGCTTCTACCTGGTGGCCATCCTCTTCATCATCTTCGACCTCGAAGTCGCCTTCCTGTTTCCGTGGGCCGTGGCGTTCGGAAAGCTCGGCGCGACCGGGTTCTGGTCCATGCTGGTGTTCCTCGGCGTGCTGACGGTCGGGTTCGCCTATGAGTGGAAGAAGGGGGCCCTGGAATGGGACTGAACGCTGCACCATCGGCCGGGCCGGCCATCGCTCAGGCCCCCAAGGGCATTCTGGATCCGTCGACCGGCAAGCCGGTCGGGGCCAATGACCCGTTCTTCCTCGAGGTCAACGCCGAATTGTCCGACAAGGGCTTCTTCGTGGCGGCGACCGACGATCTCATCACCTGGGCCCGGACCGGCTCGCTGATGTGGATGACCTTCGGTCTCGCCTGCTGTGCGGTCGAGATGATGCAGGTCTCGATGCCGCGCTACGACGTCGAGCGCTTCGGCTTCGCGCCGCGTGCCTCGCCGCGCCAGTCCGACGTGATGATCGTGGCGGGAACGCTGACCAACAAGATGGCCCCGGCGCTGCGCAAGGTCTACGACCAGATGCCGGAGCCGCGTTACGTCATCTCGATGGGCTCCTGCGCCAATGGCGGCGGCTACTATCACTATTCCTACTCGGTCGTCCGCGGCTGCGATCGCATCGTGCCGATCGACATCTACGTGCCGGGCTGTCCGCCCACGGCGGAAGCGCTGCTGTATGGCGTGCTGCTGCTGCAGAAGAAGATCCGCCGCACCGGCACCATCGAACGCTAAGGTTTTACGGCATGGACGACGGCAAGCTCGACGCCCTTGGGCAGACGATCGTGAGCGCGCTTCCGGGCGCCGCCACGGGTCATACGGTCGCCTTCAACCAGCTCACGGTTGATGTCGAAGCGGCGCGCATCGTCGAGGTGGTCAAGTACCTCCGCGATGACCCGAACTGCCGTTTCGTCAACATCACCGACGTGACCGCGGTCGACTACCCCGATCGCGAGAAGCGGTTCGACGTGATCTATCACTTCCTGTCCCCGACGCTGAACGCGCGGATCCGGCTTCGCGCCCAGGCGGACGAGACCACGCAGGTCCCGTCGCTGATCGAGGTCTTCCCGGGCGCCGACTGGTTCGAGCGCGAGGCCTACGATCTCTATGGCGTGATCTTCGTCGGCCATCCCGACATGCGCCGGCTCCTCACCGATTACGGTTTCGAGGGGCATCCGCTGCGCAAGGATTTCCCGCTCACCGGCTTCGTCGAGGTCCGCTACGACGACCAGGAGAAGCGGGTGGTCTATGAGCCGGTCCGGCTCAACCAGGAGTTCCGCAAGTTCGACTTTTTGTCTCCGTGGGAAGGTGCCGACTATCCGGTGCTGCCTGGCGATGAAAAAGCGGGGCCGAAGAGCTGATCATGAACGAGCAATCCCAGGACCTCCGTAATTTCACGATCAATTTCGGGCCGCAGCATCCGGCGGCCCACGGCGTGCTGCGCCTCGTGCTGGAACTGGACGGCGAGGTCGTCGCGCGTGTCGATCCCCATATCGGCCTGCTTCACCGCGGCACCGAGAAGCTGATCGAGCAGAAGACCTATCTGCAGGCGATCCCTTATTTCGACCGGCTCGATTACGTCGCGCCGATGAACCAGGAGCACGCCTTCTGCCTCGCGGCCGAGAAGCTGCTCGGCATCGAGGTGCCGCGCCGCGGCCAGTTGATCCGCATGCTCTATTGCGAGATCGGCCGCATCCTGTCGCATCTTCTCAACGTCACCACGCAGGCGATGGACGTCGGCGCGCTGACCCCGCCGCTGTGGGGCTTCGAAGAGCGCGAGAAGCTGATGGTGTTCTACGAGCGCGCCTCGGGCAGCCGCATGCACGCGGCGTTCTTCCGCGTCGGCGGTGTGCATCAGGACCTTCCGCAGAAGCTCGTCGACGACATCGCTGCCTGGTGCGATCCCTTTCTCAAGGTGGTCGACGATCTCGATCGCCTGCTCACCGCCAACCGCATCTTCAAGCAGCGCAACGTCGACATCGGCGTGGTCTCGCTCAAGGAGGCCTGGGAGTGGGGCTTCTCGGGCGTGATGGTGCGCGGCTCGGGCGCGGCCTGGGATTTGCGCAAGTCGCAGCCCTATGAATGCTACGCCGAGATGGATTTCGACATTCCGATCGGCAAGAACGGCGACTGCTACGATCGCTACCTGATCCGCATGGAAGAGATGCGCCAGTCGGTGCGCATCATGAAGCAGTGCATCCAGAAGCTGAACGCCCCTGACGGCAAGGGTCCCGTCGTCGTCGCCGACAACAAGGTCGCGCCGCCGCGCCGCGGCGAGATGAAGCGCTCGATGGAAGCGCTGATCCATCACTTCAAGCTCTACACCGAAGGCGTCCACGTGCCGGCCGGCGAGGTCTATGCCGCGGTCGAGGCGCCGAAGGGCGAGTTCGGCGTCTATCTGGTCTCCGACGGCACCAACAAGCCCTACAAGTGCAAGATCCGCGCGCCGGGCTTCGCCCATCTCCAGGCCATGGACCACATCTGCCGCGGCCATCTGCTCGCAGACGTCTCGGCGATCCTGGGCTCGCTCGACATCGTGTTCGGAGAGGTCGATCGGTGATGGCGCAGGCGCCGATTCAGTTCGACCGTGCCTCGGGGGCCCTGGAAGGGGCCAACCTGTGGGAGCGGACGGCTGCCCTGGCGCTGGTGACGGGCTCGAAGATCTCCTCGCACTTCTCGCACATGGGCTACATCGCCTGCGCCAATCTGCTGCGCAAGACGCTGCCCGAGCGCAACATCGCGATCCGGCTCAACCCCGACGCCGTGTTCGAATTCCCGTATGGCGACGGCTATTGGAGCAAGCTGCTCAACCGGTCCTACAATTACGAGGACGAACTTGAGCTCTTGTTCTCCGACTCCATCGACGTCGACTACACGCTGCTCGATTGCGGCGCCAATTTCGGCTACTGGTCGGTGATGGTGTCGAGCAGGCCGCTCGGTGCGCACCGGGTGATCGCGATCGAGCCGTCGGGCCAGAACTATCCGAAGCTCGCCAACAATGCCCGCGTCAACGGCAACCGCTTCGAGACGATGAAATGCGCGATCGGCGCAGCGCGCGGTACCGCGCGTCTTTCGGGCACAAAGCATGAGGCCTTCAGCATCGCCGGCGACGTGTCGGCGGGCGGTGAGGAAGTGCCGGTGCTCGCGCTGGACAATCTGATCGACGACGGCAAGGTCGCCGCGACAGGCAAATATCTCATCAAGCTCGACGTCGAGGGCGTCGAGATCGAAGCGATCAAGGGCGGCGCCCGGCTGCTCCAGACCGACAGCGTCATCATGTGCGAGGAGCACGGCAGCGACCGTTCGCACGCAGTGTCGCGCTACATCCTCGAACAGACCCCCCTGAAGCTGATCGTGTTCGATCCGCGCAGCAGGCGGATGGAGACCGTCAACGATCTGTCGATCCTCGACCGCATCAAGGTCTCGACCCACGTCGGCTACAACGTTTTCGGCACCGCGAGCGCATTCTGGCAGGGCAGGATCGAAGCCCTGAATGCAAACATCGCGCGCCGCCTGCAGTGAGAGATTGAAGACATGTCCGTTCGCCGACTAGCACCGAAGGAAGTCCAGCCCGCGAGCTTTGCGTTCACGGAGGAAAACCTCGCCTTCGCCAGGCAGCAGATCGCGAAATATCCCGAGGGCCGCCAGGCCTCCGCGGTCATCGCCATCCTGTGGCGGGCCCAGGAGCAGCACGACGGCTGGGTCTCGGAGGCCGCGATCCGCGTCGTCGCCGACATGCTGGATATGCCCTACATCCGCGTGCTCGAGGTCGCGACCTTCTACACGATGTTTCAGCTCGCACCGGTCGGCAAGAAGGCCCACGTCCAGGTCTGCGGCACCACGCCGTGCCGCCTGCGCGGCGCCGAGGACCTGATCCACGTCTGCGAGAGCCGGATCCATCATGATCCCTTCCATCTCTCCAAGGACGGCAATTTCAGCTGGGAAGAGGTGGAGTGCCTGGGATCCTGCGTGAACGCGCCGATGGTGATGATCGGCAAGGACACCTATGAGGACCTGACCACGGAAAGCTTCGGCAAGGTGCTCGACGGCTTCGCCGCCGGCAATCCGCCCAAGCCCGGTCCGCAGAATGGCCGCCAGTTCTCGGCGCCGATCGGCGGGCCGACCACGCTCAAGGAGACCACCTGATGCGTGGTTTCATGTCGCCAGCAGTGCAGGGGAGCGCAATGGGGAAATGGGGCTTCATCGCGATGCACGCCGTCGTGGCGGCGACCTTCATCTTTCTCCTGCAACGCTTCGGCCTGAATGCGTCGCTGGAATCCAGTCTGCTCTGGGCGGCGACCTTCGCGGCCTGCGCCGCCGGACTCGCCTACAAGCAGTCCAATAGTTGATCGGAAAGCACTGACATGCTCGAGGACAAGGACCGCATCTTTACGAACCTCTACGGCCTCCACGATTGGGGGCTCGAGGGCGCGCGGCGTCGCGGTGCCTGGGACGGCACCAAGGCCATCATCGACAAGGGTCGTGACTGGATCATCAACGAGATGAAGGCCTCGGGCCTGCGCGGCCGCGGTGGCGCCGGATTCCCGACCGGTCTGAAATGGTCGTTCATGCCGAAGGAATCGACCGACGGCCGACCGAGCTATCTCGTCGTCAATGCCGACGAATCCGAGCCCGGCACCTGCAAGGATCGGGAGATCATGCGGCACGATCCGCATCTTCTGATCGAAGGCTGCCTGATCGCGAGCTGCGCGATGAACGCGCATGCCTGCTACATCTATGTCCGCGGCGAGTTCATCCGCGAGCGCGAGCATCTGCAGGCGGCGATCGACCAGGCCTACGAGGCCAAGCTGGTCGGCAAGGACAATGTCAACGGCTGGCCGTTCGACATCTACGTCGCGCACGGCGCCGGCGCCTATATCTGCGGCGAGGAGACCGCGCTGCTCGAAAGTCTCGAGGGCAAGAAGGGCCAGCCGCGTCTCAAGCCGCCGTTCCCCGCCAATGTCGGCCTGTTCGGCTGCCCGACCACCGTCAACAACGTCGAATCGATCGCGGTGGCGCCGACGATCCTGCGCCGCGGCGCGGCCTGGTTCGCCGGCATCGGCCGGCCGAACAATGTCGGCACCAAGCTGTTCTGCATCTCCGGCCATGTCGAGCGTCCCTGCAACGTCGAAGAAGCCATGGGCATTCCGTTCCGCGAGCTGATCGACAAGCATTGCGGCGGCATCCGCGGCGGCTGGGACAATCTGAAGGCCGTGATCCCCGGCGGCTCGTCGGTGCGCATGGTGCCGGCCGAGCAGATCATCGATACGCCGATGGATTTCGACAGTCTGAGCAAGCTGCGCTCGGGCCTCGGCACCGCGGCGGTGATCGTGATGGACAAGTCGACCGACCTGATCCGCGCCATCGCCCGCATCTCCTATTTCTACAAGCACGAGAGCTGCGGCCAGTGCACGCCGTGCCGCGAGGGCACCGGCTGGATGTGGCGCGTCCTCACCCGCATGGCCGAAGGTCGCGCCCACAAGCGCGAGATCGACATGCTGCTCGAGGTCACCAAGCAGATCGAGGGCCACACCATCTGCGCGCTGGGCGATGCGGCGGCGTGGCCGATCCAGGGCCTGATCACGCACTTCCGTCACGAGATCGAAGCGCGCATCGACGAATATTCGCACAAGGCCGATATCGATGACATCGGCGTCCGCGACCCCGTGAACATGGTCGCGGCGGAGTAAGAGACATGACCAAGCTCATCATCGACGGCAAAGAGATCGACGTTCCCGCCGAGTACACGCTGCTTCAGGCGTGCGAGGCCGCGGGCGCCGAGATTCCGCGCTTCTGCTATCACGAGCGGCTGTCGATCGCCGGCAATTGCCGGATGTGCCTCGTCGAGGTGAAGGGCGGCCCGAAGCCGGTGGCGAGCTGCGCCTGGGGCGTGCGCGACTGCCGTCCGGGTCCGAAGGGCGAGCCGCCGGAAATCTCCACGCGTTCGCCGATGGTGAAGAAGGCGCGCGAAGGCGTGATGGAGTTCCTGCTCATCAACCATCCGCTGGACTGCCCGATCTGCGATCAGGGCGGCGAGTGTGACCTGCAGGATCAGGCGATGGGCTATGGTGTCGATAGCAGCCGCTTCGCCGAGAACAAGCGCGCGGTCGAGGACAAATATCTCGGCGCGCTGGTCAAGACCTCGATGAACCGCTGCATCCAGTGCACGCGCTGCGTCCGCTTCTCGGCGGAAGTCGCCGGTGCGCCCGAGATGGGGGCCACCGGCCGCGGCGAGGACATGGAGATCACGACCTACCTCCAGCATGCGTTGACCTCGGAACTGCAGGGCAATCTCGTCGACATCTGCCCGGTCGGCGCGCTGACCTCCAAGCCCTATGCCTTCGCGGCACGCCCGTGGGAGCTCGGCAAGACCCAGTCGATCGACGTGATGGACGGCATCGGCTCGGCGATCCGGGTCGACACCCGCGGCCGCGAGGTGATGCGCGTGCTGCCGCGCATCAACGAGGCGGTCAACGAGGAGTGGATCTCCGACAAGACCCGTCACATCGTCGATGGCTTGCGTACCCAGCGTCTCGACAGGCCCTATATCCGTGAAGCCGGCAAGCTGCGGGCGGCGAGCTGGCCCGAAGCCTTCGCCGCGATCTCGGCCAAGGCGGGGCGGACCGACGGCAAGCGCACCGGCGCGATCGCGGGCGATCTTGCCGGCGTCGAGGAGATGTTCGCGCTGAAGGAGCTGCTCGCCAGGTTCGGGTCCGCCAATCTGGCGGTGCAGGGCGGCGATGCCTTCGATCCCGCGCTCGGCCGCGGCTCCTACATCTTCAATCCGACGCTGGCCGGCGTCGAGCAGGCCGATGCGCTGCTGATCATCGGCGCCAACCCGCGGAAAGAGGCGGCCGTGTTCAACGCCCGCATCCGCAAGCGCTGGCGTGCCGGCGGCTTCAGGGTCGGCGTGATCGGCGCCAAGGCCGAACTGACCTACGATTACGATCATCTCGGCGCGGGCACTGAAACGCTGGCGGAGCTCGCGGCCGGAAAGCACTCCTTCATGGACGTGCTGAAGAACGCCAAGGCTCCGATCATCCTGGTCGGTGCCGGTGCGGCCGCGCGTCATGACGGCGCCGCCATTCTCGCCGCCGCCGCCAAGCTCGCGCTCGATGTCGGCGCGGTCAAGGACGGCTGGAACGGTTTCGGCGTGCTGCATGAGAGCGCCTCCCGCGTCGGCGCGCTCGACATCGGCTTCACGGCCGTGCAGGGCGGGCTCAACGCGGCCCAGATGACGACCTTCGGAACGCTCGACCTTCTGTTCCTGCTCGGTGCCGACGAGATCAAGGTGCCGGACGGCACGTTCGTCGTCTATATCGGCACCCATGGTGACCGCGGCGCGCATCGGGCCGACGTGATCCTGCCGGCCGCCGCCTACACCGAGAAGTCCGCGATCTACGTCAACACGGAAGGCCGCGTGCAGATGACCGGCCGCGCCGCGTTCCCGCCGGGCGAAGCCCGCGAGGATTGGGCGATCATTCGCGCGCTGTCCGAAACGCTCGGCAACAAGCTGCCCTACGATTCGCTGGCGGCGCTCCGCCAGGCGATCTTCAAGGCGGTCCCGCACCTGATCCGCCTCGACCAGATCGAGGCCGGGTCCACCGACCAGATCAGGAAGCTGGCCGGCAAGGGCGGCTCGCCCGAGAAGGCGCCGTTCAAGCCGCTGGTCGAGGACTTCTATCTGACCAACCCAATCGCGCGTGCCTCCGCCGTGATGGCGGAATGCTCGCGGCTTGCCTCCGGGCACATGCTGACCGCAGCGGAGTGAGCTGATGGAATTCTTTCAAAGCGGCTTCTGGACCGGCTTCCTCTGGCCGCTGATCATCATGATCGCGCAGAGCGTCCTCGTGCTCGTCGTCCTCCTGATCGCGATCGCCTACATCCTGCTCGCCGACCGCAAGATCTGGGCGGCGGTGCAGATCCGCCGCGGCCCGAACGTGGTCGGCCCCTGGGGCCTCCTGCAATCCTTCGCCGACCTCCTGAAATTCGTGCTGAAGGAGCCGATCATTCCGGCCGGCGCCAACAAGGGCGTGTTCCTGCTGGCGCCGCTGGTGTCCTGCGTGCTCGCGCTCGCGGCCTGGGCGGTGATCCCGACCAATCTCGGCTGGGTGATCTCCGACATCAATGTCGGCATCCTCTTCATCTTCGCGATCTCTTCGCTGTCGATCTACGGCATCATCATGGCCGGGTGGTCGTCGAACTCGAAATATCCGTTCCTGGCCGCGCTGCGCTCGGCGGCGCAGATGGTGTCGTATGAAGTCTCGATCGGCTTCGTCATCATCACCGTGCTGCTCTGCGCCGGCACCCTGAACCTCACGGCCGTGGTCGAGGCGCAGCATACGCGCGGCCTCGCCAGCCTGATCGGGCTGCCGCAGCTCACGATCCTGAACTGGTATGTCTGGCCGCTGTTCCCGATGTTCGTGGTGTTCTACGTCTCGGCGCTGGCGGAGACCAACCGGCCGCCCTTCGACCTCGTCGAAGCCGAGTCCGAACTCGTTGCAGGCTTCATGGTCGAGTACGGCTCGACCCCGTATCTGCTGTTCATGCTCGGCGAGTATGTCGCGATCGTCACGATGTGCGCGATGGCGACGATCCTGTTCCTCGGCGGCTGGCTGCCGCCGGTGGACCTGCCGCCCTTCAACTGGGTGCCGGGGATCATCTGGTTCTCGCTCAAGCTGTTCTTCATGTTCTTCCTGTTCGCGATGGCCAAGGCGATCGTGCCGCGCTACCGCTACGACCAACTGATGCGTCTCGGCTGGAAGGTGTTCCTGCCGCTGTCGCTGGTGATGGTGATCGTGGTGGCCGGCGTGCTGCATTTCGCCGGCATCGCGCCGAAGTGAGGGCCGTCATGGGTATCAACATCAACGCCACCGCACGCTCGCTTCTGCTGTCGGAATTCGTCTCGGCGTTCTTCCTCGCCATGCGATATTTCTTCCAGCCGAAGCCGACGCTGAACTATCCGTTCGAGAAGGGGCCGATCTCGCCGCGCTTCCGCGGCGAGCATGCGCTGCGCCGCTATCCGAACGGCGAAGAGCGCTGCATCGCCTGCAAGCTGTGCGAGGCGGTCTGCCCGGCGCAGGCCATCACCATCGAGGCCGGCCCGCGCCGCAACGACGGCACCCGCCGCACGGTGCGCTACGACATCGACATGGTGAAATGCATCTATTGCGGCCTCTGCCAGGAAGCCTGCCCGGTCGACGCCATCGTCGAAGGTCCGAACTTCGAGTTCGCGACCGAGACCCGCGAGGAGCTGTTCTATGACAAGGCCAAGCTGCTCGCCAATGGCGACCGCTGGGAACGCGAGATCGCCAAGGCGATCGAGCTCGACGCGCCTTACCGGTGAGATGAGAGCATGATCCTTCCCGCGCTGTTCTTCTATCTCTTCGCCGGCGTCTGCGTCGCCTCGGCGGTGATGGTGATTGTCTCGCGCAATCCCGTGCACTCCGTGCTGTACCTGATCCTGGCCTTCGTGAACGCCTCCGGCCTGTTCGTGCTGATGGGCGCCGAGTTCCTCGGCATGATGCTGATCGTGGTCTATGTCGGCGCGGTCGCGGTGCTGTTCCTGTTCGTGATCATGATGCTGGACGTCGACTTCCTCGAGCTGCGGGAAGGCTTCATCCAGTATCTGCCGGTCGGTGTCGTGATCGGCGGCATCTTCCTGTTCGAGCTGCTGCTGACCGTCGGCGCCTGGGTCATCAATCCCGGCGTCGCCAAGACGATCACGTCGGCGATCCCGACCAACGTCTCGAACACCGAGGCGCTCGGTCTGGTGCTGTACACGCGGTACATCCACTACTTCCAGCTCTCGGGCATGGTGCTGCTGGTGGCCATGATCGGCGCCATCGTGCTGACGCTGCGCCACAAGGCGAGCGTCAAGCGGCAGGACATCAACGTGCAGAACGCCCGCACGCCCGAGATGGCGATGGCGGTGCGCAAGGTGGCCGTCGGCCAGGGTCTCCAGGACAGCGACGCGGCGGAGTGGGTGAAATGACGATCGGGCTCGGACACTATCTGGCGGTCGGCGCGATCCTGTTCACGCTCGGCATCCTCGGCATCTTCCTGAACCGCAAGAACATCATCGTCATCCTGATGTCGATCGAGCTGATCCTGCTCTCGGTCAACATCAACCTCGTGGCGTTCTCGACCTTCCTCGGCGACATCGTCGGCCAGGTCTTCGCATTGCTGGTGCTGACCGTCGCGGCCGCTGAAGCCGCCATCGGTCTCGCCATCCTGGTGGTCTATTTCCGCAACCGCGGCTCGATCGCGGTTGAGGACGTCAATCTGATGAAGGGCTGAGCTCGATCATGGTTCAGGCTATCGTTTTCCTGCCTCTGCTCGGCGCCGTCCTCGCCGGCCTGATCGCGCTGTTCGGCGCGCATGCCCGCAACCCCTCGGGCGACGAGGTCGAGCATCATGGCGATCACGGCCACGGCGCTCACGCCTCGGTGGCCCATGACGATCACGGCCACGACGCCCACGGCCATGACGATCACAGCCACGGTCCGGCGGAGCCGCCGGCGGCGGGGTCTCGCGGCGCGGAGCTGATCACGACGGCGCTGCTGTTCGTGTCGGCGGCGCTGTCCTGGATGACGCTGGTCGATGTGGGCTTCATGCACCACGACTACCGGATCCAGCTGCTGCCCTGGATCTTCTCGGGCGACCTGCAGGTCTGGTGGACGCTGCGCGTCGACACGCTCACCGCGGTGATGCTGGTGGTGGTCACCACCGTGTCCTCGCTCGTGCACCTCTATTCCATCGGCTACATGGACGAGGATCCGAACCGGCCGCGCTTCTTCGGTTATCTCAGCCTGTTCACCTTCGCCATGCTGATGCTGGTGACGGCGGACAACCTCGTGCAGCTGTTCTTCGGCTGGGAGGGCGTCGGTCTCGCCAGCTATCTGCTGATCGGCTTCTGGTTCCAGAAGCCGTCGGCGAACGCCGCCGCCATCAAGGCCTTCGTGGTCAACCGCGTCGGCGATTTCGGCTTCGCGCTCGGCATCTTCGCGATCTTCATGCTGGCGGGCTCGACCGATTTCGAGACCATCTTCCATGCCGCGCCCGGCCTCACCGGCAAGACCATCAACTTCCTCGGCTGGCACGCCGACGCGCTGACCCTGACCTGCCTCCTGCTGTTCATGGGCGCGATGGGCAAGTCGGCGCAGTTCCTGCTGCACACCTGGTTGCCGGACGCGATGGAAGGCCCGACCCCGGTGTCGGCGCTGATCCACGCCGCGACCATGGTCACCGCCGGCGTCTTCATGGTGGCGCGGCTGTCGCCGCTGTTCGAGCTCGCGCCGAACGCGCAGGCCGTGGTCATGTTCTTCGGCGCGACCACCGCGTTCTTCGCGGCCACGATCGGTCTCGTCCAGAACGACATCAAGCGGATCGTCGCCTATTCGACCTGTTCGCAGCTCGGCTACATGTTCGTGGCGATGGGAGCAGGGGCCTATTCGGTCGGCATGTTCCACCTGTTCACGCACGCCTTCTTCAAGGCGCTGCTGTTCCTGGGCTCCGGCTCGGTGATCTACGCGATGCACCACGAGCAGGACATCCGCAACATGGGCGGCCTCTGGAAGAAGATCCCCTACACCTATGCGGTGATGGTGGTCGGCACGCTGGCCCTGACCGGTTTCCCGCTCACCGCCGGCTATTTCTCCAAGGACGCGATCATCGAGGCGGCCTATGCCTCGCACAATCCGTTCGCGGTGTACGGCTTCATCATGACGATCGTCGCCGCCGGCCTGACCTCGTTCTACTCCTGGCGCCTGATCTTCAAGACCTTCCACGGCGAGCCGCATGACCAGCACCACTACGAGGCCGCGCACGAGGCTCCGATCTGGATGCTGATCCCGATCGGCGTGCTGGCGGTCGGCTCGTTCGTCGCCGGCCTGCCGTTCAAGGAACTCTTCACCGGCCATCACGGCATCGAGGAGTTCTTCCGCGAGTCGCTGAAGATGAATCCGCACATCATCGAGGAGATGCACCACATCCCTCAGCACATCGCCTTCCTGCCGACGGTGATGATGGTTCTGGGCTTCCTGGTGTCGTACCTGTTCTACATCCGCCGGCCCTATCTGCCGGTGGAGCTCGCGACGACGCAGCCGATGCTCTACAAATTCCTGCTCAACAAATGGTACTTCGACGAGCTCTACGACATCATCTTCGTCCGTCCGGCGAAGTGGATCGGCTACCAGCTCTGGAAGAAGGGCGATGGCTTCATCATCGACGGTTTCGGTCCCGACGGCGTTTCGGCCCGCGTGCTCGACGTCACCCGCAACGTCGTGAAGATCCAGACCGGCTATCTCTATCACTACGCCTTCGCCATGCTGATCGGTGCCGCCGGCCTGATCACCTGGTTCATGTTCGGCTTTGGAGGCCAGTAAATGACGACCTGGCCCATTCTCTCGGTCACGACGTTCCTGCCGCTGGTCGGCGCGCTGATCGTCTATCTCAGCCGCGGCGATGACGAGGCTAGCCGGCGCAATTCGCGCTGGATCGCGCTGTGGACCACCCTGATCACCTTCGCTGTGTCGGTGATCCTGGTGATGCGCTTCGACCCGTCGAGCGCCGACTTCCAGTTCGTGGAGAAGGTGAACTGGCTCGCGACGGGCATCACCTATCACATGGGCGTCGACGGCATTTCGCTGCCGCTGGTGATCCTGACCACCGCGATCATGCCGTTCTGCATCGTCGCGAGCTGGAAATCGGTCACCAACCGCGTCCGCGAATACATGATGGCGTTCCTGATCCTGGAAACGCTGATGATCGGCACCTTCTCGGCGCTCGATCTCGTGCTGTTCTACCTGTTCTTCGAGGGTGGCCTGATCCCGATGTTCCTGATCATCGGCGTCTGGGGCGGCCCGCGCCGGGTCTATGCCTCCTTCAAGTTCTTCCTCTACACGCTGCTCGGCTCGGTCCTGATGCTGCTCGCCATCATGGCGCTGTACTGGAACGCCGGCACGACCGATATCCCGACGCTGATGCACACGGCGGTGCCGCGGTCCCTGCAAACCTGGGCCTGGCTGGCGTTCTTCGCCTCCTTCGCGGTGAAGATGCCGATGTGGCCGGTGCACACCTGGCTGCCCGACGCGCATGTCGAGGCGCCGACGGCGGGCTCGGTGGTGCTGGCGGCGATCATGCTGAAGATGGGCGGCTACGGCTTCCTGCGCTTCTCGCTGCCGATGTTCCCGCTGGCCTCGCACGATTTCGCGCCGTTCGTGTTCACGCTCTCGGCCATCGCGATCGTCTACACCTCGCTGGTCGCCTTGATGCAGGAGGACATGAAGAAGCTGATCGCGTACTCCTCGGTCGCGCATATGGGCTTCGTCACCATGGGCATCTTCGCCGGCACCATGCAGGGCGTCGCCGGCGGCGTTTTCCAGATGATCTCGCACGGCATCGTCTCCGGTGCGCTGTTCCTCTGCGTCGGCGTCATCTACGACCGCATGCACACCCGCGAGATCGCGGCCTATGGCGGCCTCGTCAACCGGATGCCGCTCTACGCGCTGACCTTCATGGTCTTCACGATGGCCAATGTCGGCCTGCCGGGCACGTCGGGCTTCGTCGGCGAGTTCATGACGCTGCTCGGCACCTTCAAGGTCTCGATCCCGACCGCCTTCTTCGCCACCTTCGGCGTCATCCTGTCGGCCGCCTACGCGCTGTGGCTCTACCGCAAGGTGGTGTTCGGGGCACTGGTCAAGCCGTCGCTGATGAGCATGAAGGATCTCACCTTCCGGGAGAGCCTGACGCTGTTCCCGCTGATCGTGCTGACCATCCTGTTCGGCGTCTGGCCGAAGCCAGTGCTCGACATGTCGGCGGCCTCGGTGCAGCAACTCGTTACCAATTACAACACCGCTGTGACGGCCGTGAAGGCCGCCGCACTCCTCCCGTGATCGGGCAGGTCAGGATATCGCCATGAGCTTTGAGACTGCAGGTTATCAACTGGCGCCGGTGCTGCCCGAGATCGTGCTTGCGATCGGGGCCATGGCACTCCTGATGCTCGGTGCCTTCCGCGGGCAGGGGACGACGGGTGCGGTCACAACGCTCGCGGTCCTGCTCCTGATCGTCGTCGGCGTGCTCGAATATCTGGTGCCCGCGGGCAAGCAGGTCACCTTCGGCGGCAGCTTCATCGTCGACGATTTCGCGCGTTTCATGAAGATTCTGGCCATCGTCGGCTCGGCGGTGACTCTGATCCTGTCGACCGAGTTCCTGTCCGACCCGTCGCGCCGTATCTTCGAATACGCCATCCTCGTGCTGCTCTCGACGCTCGGCATGATGGTGCTGATCTCGGCCGGCGACCTGATCTCGCTCTATCTCGGCCTCGAACTGATGTCGCTGGCGCTCTACGTCGTGGCGGCCTCGAACCGAGACAACGCCAAGTCGACCGAAGCCGGCCTCAAATACTTCGTGCTGGGCGCGCTGTCTTCGGGCATGCTGCTCTACGGCGCCTCGCTGATCTACGGCTTCACCGGGACGGTGAATTTCGCCGGCATCGCCGCGGTGGCGACCGTCTCCAACGTCGGCCTCGTGTTCGGCCTCGTATTCCTGCTCGCCGGTCTCTGCTTCAAGGTCTCCGCCGTGCCGTTCCACATGTGGACGCCGGACGTCTATGAGGGCGCGCCGACGCCCGTGACCGCCTTCTTCGCCTCCGCGCCGAAGGTCGCCGCGCTCGCGGTGTTCACCCGCGTCACGCTGACCGCATTCCCCGGCATCGTCTCGCAATGGCAGCAGATCCTGGTGTTCGTCGCCATCGCCTCGATGGCGCTCGGTTCCTTTGCCGCGATCGGCCAGAGCAACATCAAGCGCCTGATGGCCTATTCCTCGATCGGTCATATGGGCTTCGCCCTGGTGGGCCTTGCCTCCGGCACCGTCGAGGGCGCCCAGGGCGTCGTGATGTACATCGTGATCTATGTCGCGATGACGCTCGGCTCCTTCTCCATCATCCTCGCCATGCGCCGCAATGGCCAACCCGTGGAGCAGATCAGCGATTTCGCCGGCCTGTCGCGGACCAATCCGCTGCTCGCCTTCATGTTCGCGATGCTGCTGTTCTCGCTGGCGGGCATCCCGCCGCTCGCCGGCTTCTTCGCCAAATGGTACGTGTTCGTCGCCGCCATCAAGGCGAACCTGTTCACGCTCGCGGTGATCGGCGTCCTGACCAGCGTCGTCGGCGCCTATTATTATCTCGCCATCGTCAAGACGATGTATTTCGACGAGCCGGCCGGCAAGGTCGATCCCGTGCGCATCGAGGTGCGGACGGTGCTGGCCGTCACGGGCCTGTTCAACCTGCTGTTCGCGCTGTTCGCAGGTCCCGTCGTCACCGTCGCCTCCGCGGCGGCAAAGTCACTGTTCTAGGATGGGGTTCGCGCTCGGTCCTCGTGCATTATCGGCGGGCTACAGGCTCGCCGCCTTCGAGCGGACCGGCTCGACCAACACCGAAGCGATCGAGCACGCCCGGGCCGGCGAACGCGGTCCGATGTGGTTCGTGACCTCGGAGCAGACGGCCGGCCGCGGCCGGCGGCAGCGACCGTGGATCGCGCCGCGCGGCAATCTCGCCGCCAGTGTCCTCGAGGTGCTCGACATTGCTCCCTCGGTCGCTGCCACCATCGGCTTCGTCGCGGGCCTCGCCGAGGCCAGGGCGCTCGATGCGGTCAGCCTGGAGGCAGCGCTGCGGCTCGGCGAAGGCCGGCCCCGCTATGCCCTGAAATGGCCGAACGACGTGCTTGCCGGCGGCCGCAAGCTGGTCGGCATCGGCCTCGAGGCTGAAGCCATCGGCGACCGTCTGGCCGTCGTCGCGGGCATCGGCACCAATGTGGTCGCAGCCCCCGAGGGCACGCCGACCCCCGCGGTTTCCCTGGCGGCGCTCGGCGTGCAGATCAGTGCGGAGGAGCTGTTCTCGGCCCTCTCGGATGCCTGGGTCGAATTCCGCGGCATCTGGGACGATGGCCGCGGCTTTGCCGAGATCCGCAGGCTGTGGCTGGAACGGGCCGCCGGCCTCGGCGAAAGGGTCGCCGTCAACACGGGAGCCATGACGCTGGAAGGCATTTTCGACACCATCGACGATACCGGTTGCCTCATCGTCCGCACCGCGGATGGCCGACGCCTGCCGGTGGCGGCCGGCGAGGTGTTCTTCGGTTCGGCCGCCTCCGTGGGAGCTGCGTGATGGCGAAATCCGACGAACTGGTCTTCGCGCCGCTGGGCGGCGTCGGCGAGATCGGCATGAACCTGTCGATCTATGGCCTCGGCAACCGCCAGCAGCGTGCCTGGCTCGCGGTTGATCTCGGCGTCTCGTTCGGCGACGAGGAGCATCTGCCGGGCATCGACCTGATCATGCCCGACGTCAGCTTCCTCGAGAAGGAACGCAAGAACCTGATGGGCCTGGTGCTGACCCACGCCCATGAGGATCATTTCGGCGCCATCATCGACCTCTGGCCGAAGCTGAAATGCCCGATCTACGCCACGAAATTCAGCGCCGCGCTGTTCGAGGCCAAGTGCGCCGCCGAGCGCAATGCGCCGAAGATCCCCGTGACGGTGATCCCCTCCGGCGGTCGTGTGGACATCGGCCCCTTCAACGTCGAATTCATTCCGGTCGCGCACTCCATCCCAGAGTCGCATGCGCTGGCGATCCACACCGATCTCGGCACGGTGCTGCACACCGGCGACTGGAAGATCGACCCGACCCCCATCATCGGCCGTCCCACCGACGAGCGGCGCCTGCGCGAACTCGGCGACCAGGGCATTCTCGCCCTGATCGGCGATTCCACCAACGCGGTGCGGGAAGGGCGCTCGCCCTCGGAAGCCGAAGTCGCCAGGACCATCATCGACCTCGTCAAGGCCGCCAAGGGCCGCGTCGCCGTCACGACGTTCGCCTCCAATGTCGCGCGTCTGAAGGCCGTCGCAGACGCGGCGAAAGCCGCCGATCGCGAGGTCGTCGTGGTCGGCCGCGCCATGGAGCGCGTCGTGCAGGTGGCGCGCGAGACCGGTTTCCTCGACGGCGTGCAGAATTTCCGCTCGCCCGAGGTCTATGGCCACCTGCCGCAGGACAAGGTGCTCGCGCTCTGCACCGGAAGCCAGGGCGAGGCCCGCGCGGCGCTGGCGCGCATCGCCAATGACGACCATCCCGAGATCACGCTCAACCGCGGCGACAGCGTGATCTTCTCCTCGCGCACCATTCCCGGCAACGAGAAGGCGGTCGGCGCCATCATCAACGGGCTGGTCTCGCAGGGCGTCGAGGTCATCACCGATCGCGACCATCTGGTGCATGTGTCGGGCCACCCGCGCCGCGACGAATTGCGCGACATGATCGCCTGGACCCGGCCGCAACTCCTGATCCCGGTGCATGGTGAGCCGCTTCACCTGCACGAGCATGCCAAGCTGGCGCGCGCCGCGGGCGTTCCGCGCGTGTTGGTGTGCCGCAACGGCGACCTGGTCCGGCTCGGTCCCGGCGATCCCGGCATCGTCGGCGAAGTACCGTCGGGCCGTCTCTACAAGGACGGCACCATCCTGGAGGATTCCAAGTCGCGCGCCGTGGTCGAGCGGCGGCGCATGGCCTTTTCCGGCTGCGCCTTCGTTGCCTTCGCCATGACGGAGCAGGGGGAGCTCGCCGATGATCCCGAGGTGGATCTGGTAGGTATCCCCGAGAAGACCAGGGAGGGCGAGCCGTTCGACGACATCGTGTTCGACGCCGTGGTCTCCACCATCGAAGGCCTGCCGAAGGCGCGCCGCCGCGATCCGGACGCCCTGGCCGAGTCGGTGCGACGCGCTGTCCGGGCGGTGATCAACGAACATTGGGGTAAAAAGCCCCCCTGTCTGGTACATGTGCTGACAGTGTAAGGGAGGACAAGCATGCTGGGCCGGCTCAATCATGTCGCCATCGCGACCAAGGATGCGGTGAAGGCCGCCAGGATCTATGGCGCGGCGTTCGGAGCGCAGATCTCGGAATCCGTGGCGCTGCCCGAGCACGGCGTCACCACCGTATTCGTGACGCTGCCGAACACGAAGATCGAGTTCATCGAGCCGTACGGCGAGAGCTCGCCGATCGCGAAATTCCTCGAACGCAATGCCGATGGCGGCATCCACCATGTCTGCTACGAGGTCGTGGACATCATCGCCTCGCGCGACACGCTGGTGAAGGAAGGCGCGCGGGTGCTGGGCGACGGGGTGCCGAAGATCGGCGCGCACGGCAAGCCGGTGCTGTTCCTGCATCCCAAGGATTTCTCAGGGGCGCTGGTCGAGATCGAGCAGGCATAGGCCAGAGCCATGGTCATCCAGCTCTCGACCTGGTTTGCAATCTACTTCGTGCTGTGGTGGGTCGTGCTGTTCGTGACGCTGCCCTTCGGCGTGCGCAGCCAGCACGAGGACGGCGGCGGTGCCGCCGGCACCGATCCCGGTGCGCCGATCCTGGCGCGCATGGGCCGCAAGCTGCTCTGGACCACGCTGCTTTCGGCGGTGGTGTTCGGCATCGGCATGACCGCCTATCAGGCTGGCTATCTCCAGCTCGACCGCCTGACCAGGATGATGGGCATGCCGTTCTAGACGATCGAGCGTTGGAGTACGCGCCGCGCTCGTAGCCTGGTTCGCCGGAAGGCTGGGGCCGGGAGGCGGTTCGGCGAAGGGAAGTGGTTGGGGGACCCAGATGGCATTTCAACGAATCGTCATTGCGCTTTTGGTGCTGATCGTCGCCGGCCTCGCGGCCATCGGCTATGTCGAATGGAAGATGGCCGTGCAGGTGCGAACGCTGAAGGCCTTCGTCGAGGGCTATGTCTTCAACGAGGCGGTGATGGCCTGCGAACAGGCCAAGAGCTCGACGCCCTTCAAGTGGAACGGCGGCAAGAGCACATCGGTGATCGGGCTGAACTCGGTCAAGCTCGACAAGTACAATGTGATCGCCAGCTACACGCTGCTCGCCGACGGCGTCTATTGCGACTACGATCCGACCAAGCGCAAGGCCGAGATCGGCTCCAGCTTCCTGGAACGGGAGTAGCGCGCCAGCCCGTGATGTGCGTCGGCCTCGTTCGCGCGCGGCGTCAGGCGGCGCCGACGATCGCTTCGATGTCCGCCAGCAGGACTGACCACTCGGACTCCATCGCGGGGGACCATTGGTCGCCGAGCAACTCGCGCAGCGTATCCCTGATGATGGCGAAGAACGCGATGAACAGGGCAGGCGGCGTGCCGTAGGCCTCGTGCGAGGCGACCTCGCACGCCATCATCCGGAATGGTCCGCGCCGCTCGCCGGCGAGATCGAGGATCGCCTCGATCGTCAGCGCGAGCATCGATCCCTTGACGAGGTCGCTGCCTTGCGAACGGAACATTCCGGCCGTTTCGGGGAACATCTCGAAGAGTCGCCGATACACCAGCGGCGTGAGATCGGCGCATTGCGCGGCCGCGAGTTCGAAGCTTCGTTCGATCGCATGACGCGACGTGCTCATGAAGCGTGTATTAGGCAAAAAAAGAGCGGGGCCCTGGCCCCGCTCGAAAATTGTGTCGACCCTATTATCCCCGATTAAGATTTGCTCTTATTCGACGGGGCGACGCTGCGTTTTGCGCGCCAGGGGCTCCTCCCGAGACTTGGACCACCAGACTTCAGCCTAAGGCCAGCCTGAGCAAAAGGATGCTAGATCAACTTTTTGCGTTTGTCATCATTTTCGGCAACGATTGTTCAAAATTCGAGCAATTGGCGAAACGATCCTGCTGTTTACCCTGTAACTATATGACAGAACGAAGAAATTCGTTGACCGCTGCGGCGCAGCGAACTGCCTCAATTGCCGGACTTCCCCAAAAATGGGGCGTCCTGATCACACTGGCCGAGAAATTTATCGGCGGTCGAAACGGCTTCAGGAACCAGCCTCGACTCAGGCTCGGCTGCAGTGTTTAGATCGTCGACGAACGATCGGTTCGGTGGATGCGCGCACGCCTGCAAAAATTCCTGCCCCTGATCCTGCTCGCGTTGGCGATGCAGGTGCTGGCGCCGATTGCCGCGTGTCTTGCGGCGGGGCAGGCGATTGCCGATCCTCTGAACGCTGCCGCGATCTGCCATGGCTCGAACGAGCATGGCTCTTCGGGCGATCGCACCGACGCGCCGGCCGGGCAGGCGGGCGCATGCGCTCTCTGCTGCCTCGCGCAAGCAGGCGCATCCTTCGACGCGCCGGCGCATGCTGCGCTGGCGATTCCGGTTCGCCACGCCGCGCGCGTGGTTTGGCTTCAGGCCGATCCCTCGGCCGTCTCCGCGCCCAAGGGCTCGAGCGCCCAGGCCCGCGCGCCACCTCGCATTTCCTGACGTAGCGAACAATCTGCCCCGGCGGCTGGCTTTGCCGTGCGGGGACTCGCAATGCGCCGGCTCCTGCCGGCATCAGGAATCCATTACATGCCTCGCCCAGGTCTTCTTCGACACGTTTCCACGCGTGGAATTTTGTTTGTCTCCGTATCCACCCTCGTCCTGCCCCCGATCGCGATCGCCCAGGAAAGCCGCCGCGAACTGCCTCCCGTCACCGTCGATTCTCCGCGGGAGAAGCGCGCCGCGCCAGCCTGGCCGCAGCGGTCCGCAGCGCGATCCACGCGCGCCCGCGGGCTGGCCGCAACACCCTCGCAACAGGCCGCGAGTCCGGAAGGGGCCGGCGTCCCCGGGGCGCTGACGGTCCTGACGGCCCAGCAGGCCCTTGCCGAAATCAACCAGACGCCGGGCGGCGTCGCGCTCGTGACGGCTGAGGCCTATCGGAATTCGACGCCGGCCAGCACGATCAAGGACGTGCTCGACTACGTGCCCGGCGTGTTCGCCCAACCCAAATGGGGCGACGACACCCGTCTTTCGATCCGTGGATCCGGCTTGTCGCGCAATTTCCATCTGCGCGGCGTGCAGCTCTACATGGACGGCATCCCGATCAACACGGCGGACGGCTACGGCGACTTCCAGGAGATCGACCCCACCGCCTACAAATATGTCGAGGTCTACAAGGGCGGCAACGCGCTCCAGTTCGGTGCCAACTCGCTTGGCGGCGCCGTCAACTTCGTGACGCCGACGGGACGCGACCGGTTTCCGAACGGCGTCTCGGTCGACGTCGGCGCTTTCGGCTTCAAGCGGCTGCAGGCGAATGCGGGCGGCGCCAATGGCCCCTGGGACGGTTACATCACCGCCTCGACGCAGGCCGCAGACGGGTTTCGCGATCACAGCTACGGCTCGAGCAATCGCCTGAGCGCAAACGTCGGCTACCAGTTCTCTCCGGACTTCGAGACCCGGTTCTACCTCAACGCCAATGAAGTGCGGCAGCGTATTCCCGGCGGCGTGGACAAGGTGACGGCGCTCACTTCGCCAACGACGGCGGCTCCGATCAACGTCACGAATGATTGGCAGCGAAATATCGATACCGTGCGCCTGGCTAACAAAACAACCATTCGCCTCGATGATACGAAGGTCGAATTCGGCGCCTTCGGCGTCGATCGGCACCTGAAGCATCCGATCTTTCAATGGCTGGACTATCACTACAAGGACTACGGCGGATTTGCGAAGATTACCGATGATCGCGTCATCGCGGGCTATCGCAACAGGTTCGTGGCCGGATTCAACATTCTCAATGGAACGATCGACGCACAGCAGTTCGACAATATTGGCGGATACAAGGGGGCGCAGACGTCGTCCTTGCTGCAGAAACCGGAGAACTATTCGGCGTATGCGGAGAACTATTTCTACGTTGTGCCCAAGGTTGCGCTGATCGCGGGTACGCAATATCTGTTTGCGGTGCGCGACCAGAAGGTCAATTTCTCCACCAACGGCGACGTCAATGGCCGCGCCACATTCAGCCTCTGGAGTCCCAAGGTCGGAGCGCTGTGGGACGTCACGCCGACCTGGCAGGTCTTCGGCAACATCTCGCGAAGCGCGGAAGTTCCGAGTTTCGGTGAGAGCGTGAGCCCCAATTTCTTGAGTCCGCTGAATCCGAACATTCCATTCTACCTGATCAAGCCGCAGGTGGCGACGACCTATGAGATCGGCACCCGAGACAGGCGGCCGGATTTCAGCTGGGAGCTCGTAGCCTACCGGTCGAATATCCGTGATGAACTGCAATGTCAGTACAGTTCGTTCGGCAACTGCAACGTGACCAACGTCGACCGCACGGTTCATCAGGGTATCGAGGCCGGGGCCGGCGCAGCAATCGTAAAGAACATCTTCGTTGCGGCGGGTGCGCCGGACAAGATGTGGCTGAACCTTGCCTATACCTTCAACGACTTCCGCTTCGACAACGATCCTACCTTTGGAAACAATCAACTGCCCGGTGCGCCGCGCCATTATCTGCGCGCCGAACTGCTCTACAAGCATCCGACCGGACTCTATGCCGGCCCGAACGTCGAATGGGTGCCGCAGGCCTATTTCGTCGACAGCGCAAACACGGTGGCGACGGAGCCTTATGCATTGCTCGGATTGAAGGCCGGCTTCGACAATGGCGGTCCGTTCTCCGCCTATATCGAGGGCCGGAACCTCACCAACAAGATCTATATTGCGAGCGCCAGCATCATCAACCAGGCGACCGCGACCTCGGCGCTGTTCGAACCCGGCAGCGGGCGGGCGGTCTATACCGGAATGAGGTATCGATGGTAGAGGCGCACATGATGGAAACAACCACGGCCTTACGCGGCCGGCCAGATCACTCAGGAGGGACCAACATGACAACATTCAAGCCCACACTTCTCGCGATCGCCTTGCTTCTGAGCGGCAGCGTGGCGGCGTCCGCGGCCGACACCAGGGCGGGCGACCTCGTCATTTCGCAGCCTTGGAGCCGCGCCACGCCGGGCGGCGCCAAGGTCGCGGGCGGCTATCTGACGATTGAGAACAAGGGCGCGGCGGCGGATCGGCTGATCGGCGGTTCCGCCGACATTGCCGGCAAGTTCGAGATTCACGAGATGGCGATGGACAATGGCGTGATGAAGATGCGCGCGCTCGACAAGGGCATTGCCATCGATGCCGGCAAGACGGTCAAGTTCGCCCCCGGCGGCTATCATTTGATGCTGGAGGACCTGAAGGGCCCGCTCAAGCAAGGCGACAAGGTGCCGGTGACGCTCCAGTTCGAGAAGGCCGGCAAGGTCTCGATCTCTCTCGACGTGCAGGGCGTCGGCGCGCAAACCCCCGGAGATGGCGGACATTCCGGTCATATGGACATGAAGAAAATGCCGGATCATTCGGGAATGAAGTGATCAGGGCAATCGCGGCTTTCATGATCCGGCCTCGATCTCGGGCGGCGACTGCAGCGGTCGCCGTCGCGGACGACGACGGCACCATATTGAATGGTCGTTCCTCATCAAGTGAACGGCCGGAGCGGGAGTTTGGACATGCGGCGTTTGCTGGCGCTCCTCGTGCTGGTTACGGCCCTCGGCGTATCCGGGGCGATGGCCGAGACAACCGACGATCAGAAGGCCATCGGCCTGCTGCTCCATCGGATGTTCGATAAGCCGAATGCCACGATGACGGTCGAACCGATCGTCGTGGCCGGCGACAGCGCCATTGCAGACTGGGCGCAGGATCAGATGGGTGGGCGAGCCGTCCTGCGGCGCAAGCAGGGGGCTTGGACGTTGATCCTGTGTGCCGGCGACGCAATCCGGTCAAAGGAAGCTTTGACCAAGGTCGGGGTGCCGGTCGACGATGCGCGGCGTCTCGAGGGTGATCTGGCCGCGGCCGAGGCCAGGCTTCCGAGCGAACGCGTTGCCATGTTCTCCCGGTTCGAAGGCCTCGTCATGATGGATGGATCAGGTGGCGAGACCCAGCACCGACACTAGCTGGCAGGATTGTCCGCAACGGAATTGCCGCGCGACACGGCGGCAACGGGCTGGCTCGTGGAGATCGTCATGACCGTGTCGCGGCATGGACCCAAGTCCCGCTATTTTGCCGTCGGTCATGGACTTCCGCAGGAGGCCGAGCAGGCCGTCGACGATTTCCCTGGTATTTTGCCGGAGGATCGTAGGGCCGCTTTGCGCCCGCTTTCACTGGACGAGCTACGGAGCATGGGGCTGCGCGCCGGTGCTGTCCGTCCATTTCCGCTCAGGTCCGATCCGCGGACCTGAAGCACCACAGCAAGACGAGGTCCTGCATGAAACGAACGAGCCTGATCATTTTCGTAGCCCTCGCCGCGTCTCCTGCGCACGCGCATGTCACGCTGGAGTCCAAGCAGGCTGCCGTCGGATCCTACTACAAGGCGGTATTGGCGGTGCCGCACGGTTGTGCCGGATCAGCGACGATCAAGCTGAGGGTGCAGATTCCCGAGGGCGTCATCTCCGTCAAGCCGATGCCGAAGGTCGGCTGGACTGTCGACGTCGTGGAGGGGAAATACTCGGCGGAGTACCAGCTCCATGGCAACAAGATCGCGTCGGGTGTCAAGGAGGTGGTCTGGAGCGGCGGCAAACTCGCGGACAAGCACTACGATGAGTTCGTAATGCAGACCTTCCTGACCGATACGCTGAAGCCGAACACAACGCTGTATTTCCCGGTCGTTCAGGAGTGCGAGACGGGCGTCAACCGCTGGATCGAAATTCCGGCGGAAGGAGCGGGACATTCGGAGGGCAAGTCGCCGGCACCGGGTCTGAAGCTGCTGCCGAAATCCTGATGCGCTGGCTGGCCGCGCTCGCGACGCTGCTGCTCGTTGCCGGATTCGCGAGCGGGGCGCGGGCGCATGCGGCGCTTGTTGCGGTCCAGCCGGCGAGCGGCAGCATCCTTGCGACCGCGCCGAAGACGGTGGACCTGCGGTTCGACGAGGCGGTCACGCCGGGCGCGGTCCGGCTGATCGACGGCGCGGGCCGGACCCGCGATGATGTGCGCGTCGGCGCATCGGGCGAAACGGTGTCGGTCGAACTCCCGCCGGATCTGCCGCAGGGCACCGTGGTCGTCAGCTATCGCGTGGTGTCGCAGGACGGCCATCCCGTGGCCGGTTCGGTGACGTTCTCGGTGGGACGGCCGACGGCGACGCTGTCGTCCGCAATGTCCGACGGCGGATTGAGCTCGCTGATCTGGCTGGCGCGGCTCGGGCTCTATCTCGGCCTGTTTGCCGGCGTCGGCGGCGCGTTCTTTGCGCGCTGGATCGCGGGATCGATGGCGGGCATGGCCATTCCGCGCGTGGCGACCGGCATCGGCCTGACAGGGGCGGTCGCATCGCTCGGCCTGCTCGGCCTCGATCTGCTCGGTCTGCCCATGACGGCGCTGGCGACGGCCGCGCCTTGGACGATCGCCGTCACGACCACTGCCGGGCCCGCTGTCGTGATCGGCATCATGGCGATGTTGATGGCGATCGCGGCGCTCCGCTGGGAGCGCCATGGGCGCGCGCTCGCCGCGATCGCCCTGGCCGGCGTGGGCGCATCGCTCGCGATCAGCGGGCATGCCGCGACGGCGCCGCCGCAGTGGCTGACGCGCGCGGCGGTGTTCCTGCACGGCCTCGGCGCCGCGTTCTGGATCGGAGCCCTGGCGCCGCTGGCCGCCCGCATGGCGATGCCGACGGACGCGACATTGCCCGTGCTGAACCGCTTCTCGCGCATCGCCCTGCCTGTCGTCGGCGTGCTGGCGCTGACGGGACTTGCGCTTGCGGTTGTGCAGCTCGGCAGGCTCTCGGCACTGGTCGAGACCCGCTACGGTCTCCTCCTGCTGACCAAGCTCGCGCTGGTGCTGCTGCTGCTGGGACTTGCAGGGCTCAACCGCATCCGGCTCGTGCCGGCCCTCGCTCGCAATGGCAAGGCCGTGCCCGCGCTCAAACGCGCGATCGTGCTGGAATGCGTGTTGGCGGTCGCCATTCTCGCCGTCGTCGCCGGCTGGCGCTTCACGCCGCCGCCACGGACCATTGTTCCGGAGGCACCGCTGACGCTCCACATCCACACCGACAAGGCGATGGCCCAGGTGCTGGTCTCGCCCGGCAGGCCCGGCCTGAACGATGTCGAGTTGCAACTCCTGTCCGGCGAGGGGGCGGGGCTGACAGCGAAGGAGGTGACGCTGACGCTCGGCCTGCCGGCGCGGGGCATCGAGCCCATGGAGTTGACGGCCGAAGCGGGGCCGGACGGCTCCTGGCGCGTGCGCAAGGCGGCGCTGCCGGTCGCGGGCCGCTGGCACCTCAAGATCGATGCGCTGGTCAGCGACTTCGAGCAGATCACGCTGGAGGACGAACTCGACCTGACCCGGCCCTGACGCCGGTTCAAGCCAGGTCTGAAGCTGGCGGAAAAATGACAGGAATTCCGACGCGTTAGCGGGTTTTCCTCAGCCGCGGCCTTGTCTTTTCGCTCCCAATCCGGTTTCACTGCAGGCCATCACTGATTCCACGAGTATGGCCATGCGGTTGTCGCGGTTCTTTCTGCCCATCCTGAAGGAAAATCCGAAAGAGGCGGAGATCGTCTCGCATCGGCTGATGCTGCGCGCCGGCATGATCCGGCAGGAGGCGGCCGGCATCTATGCCTGGCTGCCGCTCGGCTTCCGGGTGCTGAAGAAGATCGAGCAGATCGTCCGCGAGGAGCAGGACCGCTCGGGCGCGCTGGAACTCCTGATGCCGACGCTGCAGCTCGCCGACCTCTGGCGCGAGAGCGGCCGCTACGACGCCTACGGCCCGGAAATGCTGCGCATCGCCGACCGCCACAAGCGCGAACTCCTGTACGGGCCGACCAACGAGGAAATGATCACCGAGATCTTCCGCGCCTATGTGAAGTCCTACAAGAACCTGCCGCTGAACCTCTATCACATCCAGTGGAAGTTCCGTGACGAGCAGCGTCCGCGCTTCGGCGTGATGCGGGGCCGCGAGTTCCTGATGAAGGACGCCTATTCCTTCGACCTCAACGAGGCGGCCGCGCGCGTCGCCTACAACAAGATGTTCGTCGCCTATTTGCGCACCTTCGCGCGGATGGGGCTGAAGGCGATCCCGATGCGCGCCGAGACCGGCCCGATCGGCGGCGATCTCAGCCACGAATTCATCG
>CAYREH010000054.1:0-41511 GCA_964423245.1 uncultured Bradyrhizobium sp.
GCTTCTCGTAGAGCGGCCCTTCGATGAAGGTATCGTCGGTCATGGCATTGTTCCCCGTATTTTCAAGGGCCTTTTCGTCCTTCAGGAAAAGGCGCAACCGTCGCGCAGCCCGAGCTTCTTGAACACCATCGCAGCCGGGCAGAAACCGGTGAACGATGCCTGAATCATGTTCAGCCCGGCAAAGGCCGTCAGCAGGTACCAATACGCGCTGACATAGGTGCCGAGCGCGAGTCCGAGCAGGACGACGCAACCGGCAAAGGCGAGAACCGCTCTATCGACATTCATGGCTTGCTCCTGTTTCAGGCTTGTTGACGTTTCAGAGTGGGAAGATTGGCTTTGGTCCAGGCGACGATGCCGCGCGTATCCATCGCACCGGAGTGACGGGCGATTTCGCGACCGCCGGCCATCAGCAACAGGGTTGGGATACCGCTGATATTGAGTCGCGACGAAAGTTCCTGGGCATTGTCCGAGTTCAGTTTGAGCAGTCGAACATCCGGCTCCAGCTCATGCGCCGCGAGCTCGAACATGGGAGCCATGGCGCGGCACGGCCCGCACCACGGCGCCCAGACATCAATGAGCACCGGAACATCGCTACTGCCAACGTGTCGCCCGAAGGTCTCTGCGCTCACCTCGATCGGATGACCGGTAAAGATTGGTTTGTGACAAACGCCGCAGCGCGCAGATTCTGCCGCGCGTGCGGCGGGCACACGATTGGTGCGGCCGCACTGGCCGCAGACGATCTGGCGTGTCGTGCTCATGTACCTGTTCGGACCTCCTTGATCTTGGCGATGTTCAGTCGATCGAGCAGGAAGCGTTCGTAGAAGGGCTCGCTCTCGCCGCGCCGCATCTTGCGAAGGAAATATTTTTCGAAAGCGACCTTGGCATAATGAACCCATTCGCCCTTGGACGACCAGTTGACATTGCGGGGAGGGATCTGCGGCTGCGCCAGGAAGGCGACGCCGGAATCGCCGAAATCGGCGAGGCAGATCGCATTCCAGGTCGGCTGGGCCATTGGCACTTTGCCGCGGAGGAGTGCGCCGATGTTCATCGCCGTGGCCGTGACCATGGATTCGATCATGAAGCCGGTCTTGGGAACGCCGACCGGCACCGGGGTGGGGCCGACCGGTGCGATTGCGACACAAACACCGACCGCGAACAGGTTCGGAAAATCAGGGTTCTGCTGATGCTTATTGACGATAACGAAGCCGCGGGGGGTGGTCAGTTTCTCGATACCGCGCACCGCCTCGACGCCGCGGAAGGCCGGCAACAACATCGCGTAGGCAAAGGGCAGCTCATGCGCCTTGTGCGAGGTGCCGTGGTCGGCCAACTCTTCCACTGACATGCGGCCCGGCTCGACGCGGTCGACCCGCGCATTTGTGATCCACTTGATGTGCTTCTCTCGCATCTCGCTCTCAAGCAGACCTTTGGTGTCGCCAACGCCGTCGAGACCGAGATGGCCGATATAGGGCTCGGATGTGACGAACGTCATGGGCACCTGATCGCGCAGTTTCCGTCGGCGCAACTCGGTTTCCAGAATGAAGAGGAATTCGTATGCGGGACCGAAGCAGGAGGCACCCTGCACCGCGCCGATCACCACGGGGCCGGGGTTCCTCGCGAGCATCTCGAAGGCTTCCCGCGCACGCGTTGCATGATCCACGTGGCAGACGGACTGTGTATAGCCTTGCGGCCCAAGGCCCGGGATCTCGTCGAAGGCGAGCTCGGGTCCAGTCGCCACCACCAGATAGTCGTAGTCGATGGACGTGCCGTCGCCGAGTGCGACCCGGTTTTCTGTCGGGTGGACCCGTCTTGCGCCTTGCGTCAGCAGCCGGACTCCCTTGCGCTTCAAGATATCCGCGAGATCGATCTCGATATCCTCGCGCTTGCGCCATCCGACTGCCACCCATGGATTGGACGGCACGAAATGATAGGTCGCGCCCTGCGCGACGAGGGTCAGCCGGTCGCCCGGTCTCAATTGAGGCAGAACCTCATAAGCCATCAGTGTTCCGCTCAGGCCTGCTCCGATTACGACAACTTCCGCCATGGGGCGCCTCCACTGGATTGGGCTGCTCCGCCGGCTCTGCTCCGGCTGTCATTCAACGCGCTTGACTTAATAAACGTATTTTCGTATATACGCAACTATGAAAATAAACAGCGAAGTTATGGAGCAGGCCGCCGATCAGGCGAGCGAGCTGCTGAAGGCGCTTTCCAACCGGCATCGCCTTCTCATCATCTGTCAGCTGATCGACGGTGAGAAATCGGTTGGCGAACTGGCGGAGTTCCTGAGCTTGCGGGACTCCACAGTCTCCCAACATCTTGCGCTCCTTCGCAAGGACGGCCTCGTGTTCTCTCGGCGGGATGCGCAGACGATCTTCTATTCGATCGCCAGCGAGCCGGCCCGCGAAGTTCTGAAGACCCTCTATCAGGTCTTTTGCGCGCCGAAGTCCTCAAGAACGAAATGAACTCTATTCGAGAACAAGTGGGCTCACCTTGCGCGAGATCAACACGCTGTCATGCGATGTCGATGAAGTCAGTGTGCTGCGGAGGGTGGTTATGGATCAGATGACGAGCCTGAAACGCGTCATGCGCCGTCGGTTGCGACGCTTTGGTCTGCTCGTGGCGCTGGCGATCGGTGGCGTCTCCGCTGGGCCTGTTGCCTTTGCCGAGACGCTCGATGTGGCCGAGCAACGGGTCGCGGACGAAAAGGCGGTCTTCGCCACAGTGGAAAGCATCAGCGTGGTTCCCGCACGCAGCCGCATCGGCGGCACCGTGGTGCAGCTCAAGGTGAGGGAAGGTGACAAGGTCGCGGCCGGTCAGGCTGTTGCCGTCATCGGCGACGACAAGCTTGGGCTCCAGATGAAATCGCTGGACGCGCAGATCGAGGCGCTCCAGGCGCAGGCGAACCAGGCCCAGATCGATTTCTCCCGGACCGAGGGGCTCGTCGAGCGCGGGATCCTGCCTCGCGTCAAGCTGGACGAGCAACGCACGGCGCTGAACGTCGCCGACAACAATCTACGTGCCAAGGTCGCAGAGCGGGCCGTGACCAGCGAACAGCTCAATCAGGGGCAGGTACTTGCGCCGGCGGACGGGCGTGTCTTGAAGCGGTTGATCACTGTGGGCTCGGTCGTGCTCGCCGGCGATCAGATCGTGACGGTCGCGCAGCAGAATTTCAAGCTGCGGCTCCGGGTCCCGGAGCGTCACGCCCAGTTTTTGAAACCAGGAGACAGAGTACGCGTTGACGGCTCCGAACGCGTCGGCGAGGCGTCGAAATGGGGCGTGGTGGACCTCGTCTATCCCCAGATTGAGGAAGGACGCGTCATCGCGGACGCTACTGTCGAGGGGCTTGGCGAGTATTTCGTCGGCGACCGTCTGCGGGTCTGGATCTCGGGCGGAACGCGGTCGGCCTTCGTCATCCCCGCAAGTTATGTGATTACGCGTTTCGGCATCGACTACGTCCAACTGCGGAAGGGGACCGAGACGATCGATGTGCCGGTCCAGCGGGGTCGTAACGTGCCAACGCCCGCTGTTCCCGACGGGCTTGAGATCCTGTCCGGCCTTCGCGACGGCGACAAATTGGTGCAACCGTGAACCTCGGATTATCGGGACAATTGACTAGGTCGACGATTGCGTCACCACTGACGCCGTTGTTCCTGCTTGCTTCGATCGTCGTCGGCCTGATCGCCGTCATGGCCATCCCGCGCGAGGAAGAGCCGCAGATCAGCGTTCCGATGGTGGATATCCGCGTCACGGCCGACGGATTGCGCGGACCGGACGCCGTGGAGTTGGTGACCAAGCCGCTGGAATCGATCGTCAAGGGTATCGACGGCATCGAGCACGTCTACAGCCAGACGGAGGACGACCGGGTGATGGTCACCGCGCGATTTCTCGTCGGTACCAGGTCCGAAGATGCGATCCTGCGTGTGCACGAGAAGATTCGCGCGAATCTAGATCGAATTCCTGTAGGCATCCCCGAGCCGCTGATCGTCGGCCGTGGCATCAACGATGTTGCGGTGGCCGTGTTGACGCTGTCGCCAAAGTCGGGGGCGGCAAGCCGCTGGACCGACAAGGATCTCTTCGAACTTGCCGACAAGCTGCGTGCCGAACTGATGAAGGTTGACGATATTGGTCTCACTTATATCTCGGGCGGCGCGCCCCAGCAGATCCGGGTCGAGCCAGATCCCGAGAAACTGTCCTTGTTCGGGGTCACGCTGCAGCAACTCGTTGCCAAGGTGAAAGACGCCAACCGCTCGTTTCTGGCGGGGCAGGTTCGCGACGCTGGCGTCGTGCGGAATGTCGCGGCCGGACAGACGCTTACGGGCGTTCCCGACATCGGATTGCTGCTGATCACGACCCGCGACGGCCGCCCCGTCTACGTCAAGGACGTTGCTTCCGTCATCGTGGGGCCGAGCACCATCGAGCACCGGGTCTGGACGGATGTGCGCGATGCGGGGGGAGGGTGGGCCCGCACGCCGGCCGTCAGTCTTGCATTGGCAAAACGCGCCGGCGCCAACGCGGTCGTCGTCTCCGAGAATATCGCCAGACGTCTCGATGGACTCAAGAAGAGCCTGATCCCCGAAGACGTTCAGGTCACGGTGACGCGAGATTACGGCGAGACGGCCAACGAGAAGGCCAACGAACTTCTGTTCCATCTCGGCCTTGCGACCGTCTCGATCGTTGTTCTGATCGCGATCGCGATCGGCTGGCGCGAGGCTCTCGTGACCCTGGTGGTGATTCCCACGACGATTCTGCTGACGATGTTCGCCGCCAACCTGATGGGCTACACCATCAACCGTGTCAGCTTGTTCGCGCTGATCTTCTCCATCGGCATTCTCGTCGATGATGCCATCGTCGTGGTCGAGAATATTGCCCGGCATTGGGGCATGCGGGACTGTCGGCCGCGCCTGCAGGCGACCATCGAGGCGGTGGCCGAGGTCGGCAATCCGACCATCGTCGCGACTTTGACGGTGGTTGCCGCGCTGTTGCCGATGTTGTTCGTGTCCGGCCTGATGGGGCCCTATATGGCGCCGATTCCGGCCAACGCATCGGCGGCGATGCTGTTCTCGTTCTTTGTCGCGATGGTGGTGGCGCCCTGGCTGATGCTGAAGCTTGCTCCGAGGGGGGACGTTGCGGCCGGGCATGCCGCGCATGACGAGGGCCGCCTCGGCAGGCTGTACCGGCGCTTCGCGACGCCAATCGTCCGGAGCAGGCGGTCGGCCTGGCTATTCCTGCTTGGCGTCGGCGCGGCGACACTTCTGTCGATGACGCTCTTCGCCACCAAGTCGGTCACAGTGAAGCTTCTGCCTTTCGACAACAAGTCCGAGATCGCTGTGATGGTCGATTTGCCGGAAGGCGCGAGTCTCGAAGCGACGGAACGCACCCTATTTGGCGCGGCCGAGATCGCGCGGAGATTGCCGGAAGTTAGATCGCTCCAATCCTATGCCGGTACGCCGGCTCCATTCAATTTCAACGGGCTCGTGCGGCACTATTACTTGCGGGAGCGGCCGGAACTCGGGGAAGTGCAGGTCAACCTCATGGCGCGCGGCGACCGCAAGCGTGCCAGCCACGAGATTGCACTCGAATTGCGCGAGAGGTTGAAGGCGCTTGATCGGCCCTCGGGCACCAGCATCAAGGTGGTCGAGGTGCCACCCGGGCCGCCGGTGCTGTCGACATTGCTTGCCGAAATCTATGGCCCCGATGCCGCCTCGCGCCGTGCGATCACGGCAGAGCTGAAGAAGGTCTTCGCCGAGGTACCGTTCATCGTCGACATCGACGATTCCATCGGTGAAAAGCGACCGCGGCTGCGGCTGTCGATCGACGAGGACCGGCTTGAATTCTTTGGTGTCGAACAGCGCGATGTTTACGACACCATTCAGACGCTGTTTGGCGGTACGTCGATCGGTTACTCGCATCGCGGCGAGGATCGCAACCCGATCGAGATTGCAGTTCATCTCGGCAAGCGCAATCTGGTCTGGGACGAGGCGCTTGCGTCCACACCGGTGCCGGCCAACACGTTGCCTGGGAGCAAAACGGTGGTCGAACTCGGCCAGGTCGTGAAGGCGACCATGGAGGAGGGGTCACCGACGATCTTCCGCCGCGACGGTCGCTTTGCCGACATGGTCATGGCCGAGCTTGCCGGGCGTTTCGAGGCTCCGCTTTACGGAATGCTGGCGGTTGCCGATCGCATCGAAGCGCACGATTGGGGCAGACTGACAAAGCCTGCGATCAGCCTGCACGGTCAGCCGTCGGATGAGTCGCGTCCCACGCTGCTGTGGGACGGCGAATGGGAAATCACCTGGGTGACCTTCCGCGATATGGGTGCTGCCTTCGGCGCGGCCATCCTCGGCATCTATGTGCTTGTCGTTGCCCAGTTCAGGAGCTTCCGCCTGCCTCTCGTAATTCTAACGCCGATCCCGCTCACGCTGATCGGAATCCTGATCGGGCACTGGCTGCTGGGGGCGCCGTTCACGGCGACCTCCATGATAGGTTTCATCGCCCTGGCGGGCATCATCGTGCGCAACTCCATCCTTCTCGTTGATTTCATCCGGCATAGCGGCGGAGACGGCAAGTCGCTTCGTGAGGTGGTGCTGGAGGCGGGAGCCGTTCGCTTCAAACCGATCCTGCTGACAGCGCTGGCTGCCATGATCGGTGCCGCCACGATCTTGCTCGATCCGATCTTTCAGGGTCTCGCGATCTCGCTCCTGTTCGGACTCGCATCGTCGACGCTGCTCACCGTGCTGGTGATCCCCGCCATCTACATAGCCCTGCGGGCTCCACGCGAGCCAATCCCATCAGCAGAATGATCTAGCCAGTGAGTGTGCCATGGACAAGAACTACATCGATATCACCAGGAATATCGCGGCCAATCTGAAAAAGCTCCGGAGCGACATCCCGGATACAATGAAGGGATTCGCTGCGCTTGCGCAGGCGGCGACGCGGGACGGGGCGCTGGACAAGAAGACCAAGGAATTGATTGCGCTGGCACTCGGTGTTGCCGCGCATTGCGATGGCTGCATCGGCTTTCACACCGAGGCGCTGGTCAAGCTCGGCGCGACGCGGGAGGAGGTCGAGGAAACGCTCGGCATGGCCGTCTACATGGGAGGCGGCCCGTCGCTGATGTATGCCGCAGATGCGATCGGCGCCTATGAACAGTTCCAACAGCAGGCGGCTGCCGGCTGAGGAGTTCGTCAGGCAAATGAAAACAGGACCGGACGAAGCATTGTCCGGTCCTGTGCTGACGTCTTCGTGGTCAAAGGTCAGTGCTTACCAGCGGTCGCCGCCGACACCGACGCCCACGCTAACGCCGGGCGCGCGAATGCCGACGCCACCGCGCGGACCGTCATCCCAGTCGCGATAGGCGCGGCGCCCGTAATAGCGCTCGCGCGGCATCGATCCGTAGGAATCGCGCACGACGACGCGCGCGCCGCCGCGTGTGCGGTAGCAATTGCCCGCATCGTCGCAGACCAGCCGGACTTCCTGAACGAGATCCGGGCTGATGTAGCTGCTTGTGAGATCCGAAGCCTTCGCGCCCGTGGCTGCAGCCATGGCGCCGACGCCGGTCAGGATTGCAATGGTCAATGTCCTCATCGTCTTCTCCTCCGAGATTGCCCTCGTCGATACAAGAAGGCGGGACGACGATCGTTCCGACCGAAGCTGCAGGTTTTTCCCGGCGCGATCCTCGGCCAACGCTAGATGGGCTCGTAGGTCTCCGACCCGCAAATGTCGTCGGCTTCGGCGCGGCGGCGGTCGACCACCTTTCCGGTGGTGATGGTCACGATAAAGGTTTGAGCGCCGAGTGCGGAACCGGTTGCCGAGGTGAGCTGGGCGCGGACGCAGGCGGTCCAGCCCGAACCGCGCAATTCGCGATGCGGCGTTGCAACCTGAACCTCGCGCGGGCGGGAGGTGGGGACGAACACGATGTCGATCTGCTCGCGGACCACGCGCTTGACGTCGGGCGGCGGCTCCGGCGGTGGCGGCTCGGCTTCCTTCATGCGCATGAATTCCGGCAGCGGCGCGCGGCTGTCGGCGAAGCCGCAGGCGCCAAGCGCCATCGCGGCCGCGACAAGCCCCAGATGAGCAACAATCCGTAACATCCCAAGCATCCCCGACGGGCCTGATATGGATACGGTCCGTCGAAGCCCCCAGGCCGATCAACAATTGCTGAAGACGGGGGCCCCGCGGCATTTGCTTTGACGGGATTGCGGGCTAGCTTGTACCGCGAGACGCGGGGGATTGCACCAATGAGGATCTTGGTTCTGGCGGCCGCCATGCTGGCGCTGACGGCGTTCCAGGTGCAGGCACAGGGGCGGGGCAGAAACTCGCCGGCCGAGACCGGGCAGAAGGTGGACAACACGCCCAAGGTCGACGAGAAGGCCTACAAGGCCGCGCTCGAGCGCATTCCCGAACCCAAGGACAAATACGATCCCTGGAGCGGCGCGCGGCCGGCGGAGCCGGCGAAGCCGAAGAAATAGAGCAAGCCCGTCACGCCGCAATCGTCACGCGGCCATCGTCGCGGCGATATCGTCGCGGCATTGCGAACCCACGTTCACAATCTTGCATCCTCATTCATGAAGGCGAGGCCGATGCGCCGGTCGCTGCGCCAGACGGCGCGGCAATGCCGCGTGACATTGTCGCGCGGGATGGACAACGTGAAGCATTGGGGCACAGTGACGACATCGTCGAGATCGACAGCCGCGCCGCCCGCTGAGACGTTTCGTACCGTGCAGGCGACGCCGCTGCCTTCGAAGGTGATCGTTCCACCCTTGAAAACACGATACCGCTGCGCTGTTCGCTTCTCGATCATGGGTCTTCGTCCAACTGCAGGTTGTGAAGTAGTGCATAGAGATTACGTCGAACTGAATTCAATACTGGCGCTACTTGCATCGTCCTTCAGACTTCGTTTACGACGTTGCCGCGGAGTTTCGCTCCGCAGCTGTCCCGCCTGAACCTTGCATTGCGGCCTCGCGCGCCGATGGAGATTTCGATGAAGACCACGCATTCGCTCTTGTTCGCCGCAGCGCTCTCGCTGATCGCCGTTCCCGCTCACGCCACCAAGTTCGATCTCGCCACCATGAGCTGCAAGCAGTTCCTCGAGAGCGGCGACGACACCATCAAGATGGTGCTGACCTGGATGGACGGCTGGTACAAGGGCGACGAGGACAACGCGATCTTCGACACCGACGAGTTCGTCGAGAACGCCAAGAAGTTCGGCGCCTATTGCGGCAAGAACCCGAATGTCAGCATCGTGACCGCAGCCGACGCAGTGCTCGGCAAGTAGGCGCGTTTCGCCGCCGCTCACCCCGGCAGCATCGCGAACGCGCTCGAGACCATCGCCACCGGCTTGCGGTCGGTGGCGGAGAGCAGCGTAACGCGTCCGAAGCTCATGGTGCGTCCGAGCCGCACCACGCGCGCATCAGCCAGCACGTCGGAGGACGAGACTGCGCGCATGAAATGTGTGGTCTGGTCGACCGTCGTCATCGGGCGGTAGCCGCGATTGGCGGCGAGGATCGCGATCACCATCGCCGTGTCGGCCAGTGCCATCAGTGCCTGGCCGCACACCACGCCGCCGTGCCGGCACAGCCGCTCCGAAAACGGCATGCGCAACAGCGCGCCCGGCTGCCAGTCCGGCGCATCCGCGGGCGCCTCATGCTCGATGCGCTCGACCGAGAGGGCGAGATCCTGCACCCAGGGCGCGAACACCTCGCCGAGGATGCGCCTCGCGTCGGCGAGGCCGAATCCATCTTCCGACTGCGACGACATGTCTGACGTGTCCTTCCCTGTGTCCCGATGTTTCGGTGCATTCTGCGTCGAACGGCGCGGCAAAGTCACCCGGTCCGGCAAGGGCCGCTCGGCTTGAAAATGCCCGACTTGGGCCGGTATGATACCGGCCCTGAAGAGAATGTGGACGGACGATGGTCCGTCGGAGGTGGACGATGAAGCTTTTCCGTATGGCGGCGGTACTGCTGGCCGTGCTGGCGGGACCGGCCTACGCGCAAATGCCGAATCTGAACCTGTTGCAGGACGGCCCCAGCAAGACGCCGGAGGAGAAGGCGGCGGAGGCCGAACGCGAGAAGGCCTACAAGGAAACGCTGAAGAAGATCCCGGACGCCAAGACCGCCAACGACCCCTGGGGCGGCATGCGCTCCGATCCGCCGAAGCAGCCGGCGCCGAAGGCCTCGACGGCCGCCACGACCGCGCCGAAGAAGACCAAGTCCGGCACCGCCGCGAACTGACCGGCGCGGAACCCTCGCGCCCGCCGGGACTCCCCTTTGCGCCTTCCGCCGCCTACATTCACCCCATTCAGCGTGTGAGTGGGGCGGGTGTCGAGGAGGACAGGGCATGGCCGATCGTCCGCGTGATCTCGCCGAGCGGATGGCGCGCCGGCGCAAGGTTCCAGCCAGTGCGGCAGGAACCGCCGGCGACGGCTATCTGCGCGAGACCTTCACGCTGCCGCGCGCGGCGGCGCGGGCGCGGGCGCAGGCCTTCTTCGACCGCTATCCCAAGGCCGGTTACATGAGTGCGGTCGAGCGCTGGCGCGAACTGCCCGGCGGCGAGATCGAGTTCACCATGCGGCGGCTGCCGAGCGCCGATTAGCCCCGCCTCGTCGGCATCACGGCGCGATCCGGCCCGTGACCGTCAGGCCGTCCTGCGCGCCATCGCCTTCAGCTCGCGATCGATGCGCAGCTGCACCCGCCGGATCGCCAGCAGGTCGATCTTGGTCTCGGTCTTGCCCGTCCTGATCTCGTCGCCGATGCGAAACTGCCATTGCCAGATTCCGGGAATGGCGGTCCTGGCAACGCTGAACTCGACGCCCCTGTGATTCATGGTCACCTCCACGATTCACTCCTCATCGTCACGAACATGTTGCGCGTTCCGATATTCCGGCGGCAAGCGAAATCTGCCGGGAAAAGCCTATCATTTCGCACTATTCATGAAATCCGAAACGCGATTGATCGGAATCCGGAAGGTGCGGGTAAGACCTCACCTTCCGCCCGCGACGACGCGCGCGACGGAGACAGGCCGCGCCGCGCAGCGCTGCGCGGGAGACGGCGGTCACGTCGGACGGACGTCGCTCGCGCGAACGGGCATGGGCCTTGCTTGATCGCGAGGGTCCGCAGGAAAGGCGCATCATGCTCGGCATTCCCCGCCGCCATAGTCACATCGTGTTCGGGCTGATCCAGTCCGGGCTGACCTCGCTGATCGCCGCAGGGATCGCCAGCTTGGCCGAGCCGAGCATGCTGCTGTTCCTGCGCCACTGGCTGGCGTCCTGGCTGATCGCCTGGGCGCTGTTGGTGCCGGTCGTGCTGCTGGCGGCGCCGGCGATCCGCGCCGTCGCGCTGCGGCTGACGCGGGAGGAGGCGGGAGGGGATGGCCGTGCGGTGGCCCCCGACCGGCCGGCGTGAGGCGTTTGCGGACGCGCGAAAACAACCCCATGCAAAGTCAGAATTTCGGTCGGCCCCGGTCGCCGCGCCATGGGCCGGCCGTCGATCTCGGTTTCTAAATACCGCCTTCAATCCTCACGGCTGAGTTCCAGCGTGATCGTGTCCACCCGGCGGCAGGGCATGCAGCGGTAGGCATGAACGGCCGGACGATCGCCAACCCGGGGCAGCGTCGCGACGAAGTCCATCGCATGCCTGCAGACCTCGCAGAGGAGAATGGGTGGATTGTCCGTGTCGGACCAACGCGTCATGACGAAAACCGGTCAGCAAGCGCGACAACATAGGCCGCAGCATCAGGAGCGGCATCCCCGGTCGACTACCGGGCGCGGGTTCAATCGCGCGGGCGGGGCAGCACCCGGCGGATGGAGAATTTCAAAAAGAACATATTGCGAACTAGGAACAAATAGTGTACATTGCTTTTGTCGACGACACGCCTCGCCAACCGTTTGTCCCAGCCGCGAATCCTCGCCATAAGGAGCACGACCCAATGTCCACCACTGCCCTGCGTATCGTCGAAGGATCCTCCATGGACAAGAGTAAAGCTCTGGCCGCCGCGCTCTCCCAGATCGAGCGTCAGTTCGGCAAGGGCTCGGTGATGAAGCTCGGCAAGAACGACCGGTCCATGGACATCGAGGCGGTGTCGTCGGGATCGCTCGGGCTCGACATTGCGCTCGGCATCGGCGGACTGCCGAAGGGCCGCATCGTCGAGATCTACGGGCCGGAATCCTCGGGCAAGACCACGCTCGCCCTGCATACGGTGGCGGAAGCGCAGAAGAAGGGCGGTATCTGCGCCTTCATCGACGCCGAGCACGCGCTCGATCCCGTCTATGCCCGCAAGCTCGGGGTCAATATCGACGAGCTCCTGATCTCCCAGCCCGATACCGGCGAGCAGGCTCTGGAAATCTGCGACACGCTGGTGCGCTCGGGCGCGGTGGACGTCCTGGTGGTCGATTCGGTCGCGGCGCTGGTGCCGAAGGCCGAGCTCGAGGGCGAGATGGGCGATGCGCTGCCGGGTCTGCAGGCCCGCCTGATGAGCCAGGCGCTGCGCAAGCTCACGGCTTCGATCAACAAGTCCAACACCATGGTGATCTTCATCAACCAGATCCGCATGAAGATTGGTGTGATGTACGGCTCGCCCGAGACCACCACGGGCGGCAATGCGCTGAAGTTCTACGCCTCGGTCCGTCTCGACATCCGCCGCATCGGCGCGATCAAGGAGCGCGACGAGGTGGTCGGCAACACCACGCGCGTCAAGGTGGTGAAGAACAAGCTGGCCCCGCCCTTCAAGCAGGTCGAGTTCGACATCATGTACGGCGAGGGCGTCTCCAAGATGGGTGAGATCCTCGATCTCGGCGTCAAAGCCGGCCTCGTCGAGAAGTCGGGCGCCTGGTTCTCCTATGACAGCCAGCGTCTCGGTCAGGGCCGCGAGAATTCGAAGGCGTTTCTGAAGGCCAACCCGGATATCACCGCCAAGATCGAGACCGCGATCCGCCAGAACTCCGGCCTGATCGCCGAGCAGATTCTCGCGGGCACCCCCGAACGTGATGCCGACGGCGAGGAGCCGGTCGACGAGTAAGTTTCGACGCGACGCATTTTTCGCGAGGAGCGGGCGCTGAGACGTTGAGTTGCCGACGTCTTCGGCGCCCGTTTCGTTTTGCGGTGGTCACGGTCTTGGGGGCGAGACACGAGCGACGAGGCTCATCGTGACGACCGACTCGTCCACCGCCGGCGCGATCCAGCGGGCGGGCCTTGCCGACATCGTGATCGCGATCGAGCGCCGGCTGGTGGGGCGCCGTTTGCCGTCCGATGCCGAGTTCGAGGGGTTCTTTGCACCACGCAGCCGCCTGGCCTCCATTGGCTGGATGACACGCCGCTCTGGCACCTGGAGCAGTGGGGCACAAGCGGGTACGGGCTGATCGAGCTGTTGTCCAGATGCGACACCGCCGAACTGTGGGTGAGTCCCGAGCCAAATTCGCAGCTGCTTCTGCTCTGGGCGCTCGATCAATGCGCTCAAGACGGAGCGGCAATCTCCAAACTTGCGGTCCGTCACCTGGACATGGGCGTCGGTGGCACCGGGCCGGAGCAACTCGCGGAGCTGGATCCGGCTGCGAGCGAGTCGGCGCGCAATCTGTCGAATCTCGCCGGAAGCGCTTGGCGGGCCCATCGCGCGCCGACGCCGCAGGCGTGGGTTCGAACTGCTCGGGACGGATTTGAGCCTGCTTCCCCGCCTGGAGCGTTGTGTCCTCGGCCTGCTGGAAGAGCTTCCGGCGACCACGACAGGTCTTGGCGCGACGCAGACGCGGATGCTGGAATTGATTGCCCCGGGCGACGTGCAGCCCTTCGATGTCTTCCCGGGACACCAGAAGCGCAACGAGCGTCGCGTTTTCGACTATTGGGAGGTCGGAGCGCTGCTTGGCGGACTCGCGCAATGTCCCAGGCCGGCCGTATGCGGGCTCGCGGAAGGGCCGTTCACGCTCGACATGCACGACGACGCGCTCCGCCATGCCCGGTACAGCCAATCCATTCTGTCATTGACGGCGTTCGGGAAGGCCGTGCTGGCGGGCGAAGAGGATTTCGTCCGGTCCAACCCGATTCACCGCTGGTGGGGCGGCACGGAATTGACCAGCGAACGGCTGTGGCGATGGAATCCGCAGGAGCGATCGCTGGTCGCGCCTTCAGTGTAGTTCGTAACTCGTCGGGTGGATTGGCCCGAGGCGTCATCCATCGCTGTTCTTCTTCGCTGTAGCAGAAGCGGTGGGTTAGGCCGTCGCCTGCGCTTTGCGCACCCGCCAGCCAACCCACCCTACGAAGCCGTCACTCGGCGGCTTTCGCGTACTCGCTCACCCGGGGGGGGACGATCACACCAGATTGCGATCGCCATAGACATTTGTCGACGCGGCCGACCGCGCACCAGTGTCGTACGGTGGGCAAAGGCCGCAAGCGACGTGCCCACCATCATTCACGATGTGCAAAGGTGGTGGGCACGCTTGCGCTTTGCCCACCCTACGAGACTCCGGCATGTCTTGCTCCGCGGCTTCTCACTCACGGGCGGGCAGGCTCTCGTAGGGTGGATTAGCCGAAGGCATAATCCACCTCTTGTCTGCGTCCACTGAAGCAGAAGCGGTGGGTTACGCCGTCGCCTGCGCTTTGCGCAGCCGCCAGCCAACCCACCCTACGAGACCTCCGTCCTACTCCGCGGCTTCCGCGTAATCGCTCACCGGCGGGCACGAGCACACCAGATTGCGATCGCCATAGACGTTGTCGACGCGTCCCACAGGACACCAATATTTGTCGGTGCGCGAACTCCCCTCCGGGAAGCAGCCTTCGCTCCGCTTGTAGGCGCGGGTCCAGTCGTCATCGGCGATGTCGTGTACGGTGTGCGGGGCGTGGCGCAGCGGGGAGGCCTCGATCCTGAAGCGGCCGGACTCCACCTCGGCGATCTCTTTCCGGATCGCGATCATGGCGTCGCAGAACCGATCCAGTTCGGCCTTCGATTCCGATTCGGTCGGCTCGATCATCAAGGTGCCCGGCACCGGGAAGCTCATGGTCGGCGCGTGGAAGCCGTAGTCGATCAGGCGCTTGGCGATGTCGTCCACCGTCACCCCCGAGGTCGTCTTCAGCGCGCGCGGATCGACGATGCATTCATGCGCGACGCGGCCCTTTTCGTTCCGGTAGAGCACCGGGAAATGCGCATCGAGCCGTGCGGCGATATAATTGGCGTTGAGGATCGCAATCTCGGTGGCGCGCCTCAATCCTTCGCCGCCCATCATCAGGATGTAGATGTAGGAGATCGTCAGGATCGAGGCCGAGCCGAACGGGGCCGCCGAGACCGGCCCGACCGGAGCATCGGCGTTGGTCGCCGGATGACCTGGCAGGAACGGGGCGAGATGCGCCCTGACGCCGATCGGGCCCATGCCGGGGCCGCCGCCGCCATGCGGGATGCAGAAGGTCTTGTGCAGATTGAGATGGCTGACATCGGCGCCGTAATCGCCGGGCCTGGACAGGCCGACCTGGGCGTTGAGATTGGCGCCATCGAGATAGACCTGGCCGCCATGGCCGTGCACGATCTCGCAGATCTCGCGGATCTGCTCCTCGAACACGCCATGTGTCGAGGGATAGGTGATCATGATCGCGGCGAGGTTGGCGGAATGCGCCTCGGCCTTGGCGCGGAGATCGTCGACGTCGACGTCGCCGTTCTTCCGGCAGGCGACCACCACCACCTCCATGCCGACCATCGCGGCCGAGGCCGGGTTGGTGCCGTGGGCGGAGGAGGGGATCAGGCAGATCCTGCGGTGGCTCTCGCCTCGCGCCGCATGATAGCCGCGGATCGCGAGCAGGCCGGCATATTCACCCTGCGCGCCGGAATTCGGCTGCAGCGAGATCGCGTCATAGCCGGTGATGTCGCACAGCCATTTTTCCAGCCGCGCGAACAGCGCGTGATAGCCGGCGGCCTGGTCGCGCGGCGCGAACGGATGCAGGGTCGCGAATTCCGGCCAGGTCAGCGGCATCATCTCGGTGGTCGCGTTAAGCTTCATCGTGCACGATCCCAGCGGGATCATGGCGCGGTCCAGCGCGAGGTCGCGATCGCTGAGCTTGCGCATGTAGCGCAGCATCTCGGTCTCCGAGCGATGCGCATGGAACACGGGATGGGTGAGGAAGGCGCTCGTGCGCGTGAGCGCATCGGGCAGCGCCTCGCGCGTGGTGGCGTCGATCTCGGCATAGGACAGAGTGCCGCCGAAGGCGCGCCACACCGCCTCGATCGTCGCAGGCGTGGTGGTCTCGTCCAAAGCGATGCGCAGGGCCTCGCCGTCCAGACCCAGATTGATCGTCTCGGCCGCCGCGCGCGCGACGATGGCGTCGCGCTGGCCGCCCGCGTCGACGCTCACCGTGTCGAAGAAGCTGTCCGAGCGGGGGACGAAACCGAGCTTGCGCAGGCCCGCGGCCAGCACGGCGGCGCGGCGATGCACGGTTCGCGCGATCTGGGTGAGGCCCTCGGGGCCGTGATAGACCGCATACATCGCGGCGATCACGGCCAGCAGCACCTGCGCGGTGCAGATGTTCGACGTCGCCTTCTCGCGGCGGATGTGCTGCTCGCGGGTCTGCAGCGCGAGGCGATAGGCCGGTGCTCCGCGCGAATCCACGGAGAGCCCGACGATGCGGCCGGGCAGCGACCGCTTCAACGCATCGCGCACCGCCATATAGGCCGCGTGCGGACCGCCATAGCCCATCGGCACGCCGAAGCGCTGCGCCGAGCCGATCGCGATGTCGGCGCCGAGGTCGCCCGGGGAGGCCAGCAGCGTCAGCGCCAGGAGGTCGGCCGCGAGCACGGCCACCGCGCCTTTCGCCTTCAGCGCGGCGAGGCTCGCGCGCGGATCGCGCAGCGCGCCCGAGGAGCCCGGATATTGCAGCACGCCGCCGAACACGTCGGCGTCGTCGAGATCGGTGGCGGGATCGCCGACGACCAGCGTCCAGCCGAGCGGTTCGGCGCGGGTGCGCAGGACCGCGAGCGTCTGCGGATGCACGTCGCGGTCGACGAAGAAGGCCTTGGTCTTCACTGAGCTGGCGCGTTCGGCCAGCGCCATGGCTTCGGCCGCGGCAGTCGCCTCGTCGAGCAGCGAGGCGTTGGCGACGTCGAGCCCGGTGAGGTCGCAGATCATGGTCTGGAAGTTGAACAGCGCCTCGAGCCGGCCCTGGCTGATCTCGGGCTGGTAGGGCGTGTAGGCGGTGTACCAGGCCGGGTTCTCCAGGATGTTGCGCTGGATGACGGCCGGCAGGATCGTGCCGGAATAGCCCTGGCCGATCAGCGAGGTGAAGATCCGGTTCTGGCGCGCCAGTTCGCCCATATGCGCGATCGCCTCGGTCTCGGTCAGCGGTTTGCCGAGGTCGAGCGGGGCGGCCTGACGGATCGAGTCCGGCAGCGTCTGCGCCATCAGCGCCTCCACGCTTTTCGCGCCCACGGTCTCCAGCATCGCGGCGATGTCGCGCGGCGAGGGGCCGATGTGGCGGCGGACGAAAGCTGCGGTGTCGCCGTTGGTTTTACGCTGCGCGGTCATCATGGGTCCTCGCTTCAGGTCTTCTGCGTCGTCATGCCCGGGCTTGTCCCGGGCATCCACGTTCGTCGTGCCGTGAGATAGTCGTGGATGGCCGGGACAAGCCCGGCCATGACGATGTGGACGGATTTCGCTTCATCTCACGCCGTATGGGCCTTGTAGGCGGCCGCATCCATCAGGCCGCCGAGTTCGCTTCTGTCGGCAATCCTGATCTTGAAGAACCAGGCCTTGCTCTCGGCATCCGAATTCACCAGTGCCGGCTCGGCGGCGAGCGCCTCGTTCGCCTCGATCACCTCGCCCGAGATGGGCGCATAGACGTCGGAGGCGGCCTTGACCGATTCGACGACGGCGGCGGCTTCGGCCTTCTTCAGGCTGCGGCCGACCTTGGGCAGGTCCACGAACACGACGTCGCCGAGCTGCGACTGCGCGTAATCGGTGATGCCGACGGTGGCGACGTCGCCCTCGATGGCCAGCCACTCATGGTCGGAGGTGTACAGCGTCGTGCTCATTGTCGATTTCCTGGAGCGGTGAGGTTTCGTGGAAGGCCGCGGGCTGGGTTCACCTCTCCCTCCGGGGCTGCGCTATCGCAGATGGCGCGCGATGCAGCGGCATCGGCAGTGGGCTCCCTCTCCCGCTTGCGGGGGAGGGCTGGGGTGGGGGCTATTTCCGCATTGGGATTGTCGAGAGTTGCGGAGGGTGTCCCCGCGTGGAGAGAACCCTCACCCGCCGCGCGCGGGACGATGCTTCGCATCGCCCCGGGGCGCGTCGGCCTCTCCCGCAAGCGGGAGAGGCGGAGCAAGCCCGCCGTCCTCGTGAAATTGATATGCGATGGTTCTCCCCTCCGGGGAGAGGTGAACTCGGTGCCGCCGACTGTGCTCAATGTCATCATGTTCAGCGTTTGTAGGTGTTTGTCACGAAGGGCATGGCGGAGACGGTGACGGGCAGGCGCTGGCCGCGCACTTCGGCGAAAAGCTTGGTGCCGAGCGCGGCGAGCGCCGTGGGCACATAGCCCATCGCCACCGGCGCGTTCAGGCTCGGGCCGAAGCCGCCCGAGGTGACCTTTCCGATCGGCTCGCCCGCAGTGTCGTTCGCGAACAGTGGCGCGCCCTCGCGCACCGGCGCGCGGCCTTCGGCGCGCAGCCCGACGCGGCGGCGGGGAGCGCCGTGGTCGAAATGGCCGAGGATCCTGTCGGCGCCCGGAAAGCCGCCGGCGCGGGCGCCGCCGGTGCGGCGGCTCTTCTGCACCGACCATTCCAGCGCGGCTTCGACCGGCGTCGTCGTGGTGTCGATGTCGTGGCCGTAGAGGCAGAGCCCGGCTTCCAGCCGCAGGCTGTCGCGGGCCCCGAGGCCGATCGGCATCACCTCGGGATCCTCGAGCAGCAGCCGCACGAGGCGCTCGGCCTCCGTGGCGGGGATCGAGATCTCGTAACCGTCTTCGCCGGTATAGCCGGAGCGCGAGACGAAGCAGGCGATGCCGGCGACCTGATGCGGGCCAGCGTCCATGAACCGCATGGCGGGCGCGTCTGCACACAATTTCGCCAGGGCCGCTTCCGCCTTCGGGCCCTGCAAGGCGATCAGCGCACGATCCGCCAGCGGCTCGATGACGCAGTCATCTGAAAGATGCGCGCGCAGATGCGCCTCATCGGCGTCCTTGCAGGCGGCGTTGACGACGAGAAACAGATGATCGCCGAAATGGGCGACCATGAGATCGTCGAGAATGCCGCCCTCGTCATTGGTGAACTGGGCATAGCGCTGGCGGTTGGGTGCGATCGCGACGATGTCCTGCGGCACCAGGCGCTCCAGCGCGCGGGCGGCATCCTCGACCTTGCCGGATTTCGGCCGCAGGCGGATCTGGCCCATGTGGGAGACGTCGAACAGGCCGGCCCGGGTGCGGGTGTGGAGGTGCTCTTTCAGCACGCCCGCCGGATATTGCACCGGCATGTCGTAGCCCGCGAACGGCACCATCTTGCCGCCGAGCGCGCCATGCAGCGCGTGGAGCGGGGTGCGTTTCAGGGAGTTCTGGTCGTCGCGCGCAAGCATCACGGGGCCCTCGACGGTTCCGCCAGGGACGATTCCCTGCCTGACATCCGTCCAAGCCCCATCTGTCTGTGTGCCTGAGAGTATTATCCCGTCGGCGGGCGCCTGCCGGACATCAAGCCTGCCGGCGCCTCTTTCCAGATGTCGTCAAAGCCACGCGGTCCGTTTGCCTGAGAGTTTCCGGGGCGGTTGCTCCTTCGGCGCCGGCAGTGAAGCCGGTCTCTCCCGACGTGGCCGTACGATACAGATGGGTAGAGACCACAGGCCGGCCAAGCCTGTCAACGCAGTTGCAGCATGTATCAACGGGATTGCGGCAAGGCCTTGCGCAGGCGCGGCAACCCTCTGATCTTTCTGCACAGTTTCTGGACAGAAAAGCCGGCCTTGTCTAAAAGCGCTGTGGCCCGCAGATATCCGCCGAAACGTCAGGTTTGGACGGCGAACCGCGGGTCCAGACACACCGATTGGATGAACATGAGCGGCGTCAACGAGATCAGGTCGACCTTTCTGAACTTCTTTGCCGAGAACGGCCACGAGATCGTGTCGTCCTCGCCATTGGTGCCGCGCAACGACCCGACGCTGATGTTCACCAATGCCGGCATGGTGCAGTTCAAGAACGTCTTCACCGGCGTCGAGAAGCGGCCCTATCAGCGCGCGACCACCTCGCAGAAATGCGTGCGCGCCGGCGGCAAGCACAACGATCTCGACAATGTCGGCTACACCGCGCGCCATCTCACCTTCTTCGAGATGCTCGGCAACTTCTCGTTCGGCGATTATTTCAAGGAGCGCGCGATCGAGCTGGCCTGGACGCTGATCACGCGCGACTTCGGGCTGAAGAAGGACAAGCTGCTCGTCACCGTCTATCACACCGACGACGAGGCGGCCGGGCTCTGGAAGAAGATCGCCGGCTTCTCCGACGATCGCATCATCCGCATCCCGACCTCGGACAATTTCTGGGCGATGGGCGACACCGGCCCGTGCGGCCCGTGCTCGGAGATCTTCATCGACCGCGGCGAGCACATCTGGGGCGGACCGCCCGGCTCGCCGGAAGAGGACGGCGACCGCTTCCTCGAATTCTGGAATCTCGTGTTCATGCAATACGAGCAGGTGACGAAGGAGGAGCGCGTCGGCCTGCCGCGTCCCTCGATCGACACCGGCATGGGCCTCGAGCGCATGGCCTGCATCCTCCAGGGCGTCGACAGCGTGTTCGAGACCGACCTGTTCCGTCACCTGATCGAGGCGACGTCCTCGGCGCTCGGCACCGGACCGACCGAGCAGACCGTCGCCTCGTTCCGCGTCATCGCCGATCATCTGCGCTCGTCCGCCTTCCTCGTCTCCGACGGCGTGCTGCCCTCCAACGAGGGCCGTGGCTACGTGCTGCGCCGGATCATGCGCCGCGCCATGCGCCATGCACAGCTGCTCGGGGCCAAGGAGCCCCTGATGCACCGCCTCGTGTGGGCGCTCGTGCGCGAGATGGGCCAGGCCTATCCGGAACTGATGCGTGCCGAGAAGCTGATCGAGGAAACGCTGCGGCTGGAAGAGAGCCGCTTCCGCAAGACGCTGTCGCGCGGTCTTGCGATCCTCGACGAGAAGTCCGCCGGCCTGAAGAAGGGCGACATGTTCGACGGCGACGTCGCCTTCACGCTGTACGACACTTATGGTTTTCCGCTCGACCTGACCCAGGACGCGCTGAAGTCGCGCGGCATCGGCGTCGACCAGGCCTCGTTCACGGACGCGATGGAGCGCCAGAAGGCCAAGGCGCGCGAGTCCTGGAAGGGCTCCGGCGAGGCGGCCTCCGAGGCGATCTGGTTCCCGCTGCGCGAAAAGCTCGGCGCCACCGAATTCCTCGGCTACGAGACCGAGACCGCCGAGGGCGTGGTCGCCGCGCTGGTCAAGGACGGTGCGGAAGTTTCCAGCCTCAAGGCCGGCGAGCAGGGCGCGATCGTGCTGAACCAGACGCCGTTCTACGCGGAGTCCGGCGGCCAGGTCGGCGACACCGGCGTGCTCTCGGGCGAGGGCGGCCTCAAGGTCCGCATCACCGACACGCAGAAGAAGCTCGGCGATTTCTTCGTTCACATCGCCACGGTGGAGAGCGGCGAGCTCAAGCTCGGCACCGCGCTGCAGCTCGAGGTCGATCATTCCCGGCGCTCCTCGATCCGCGCGCATCACTCGGCGACGCATCTCATTCACGAGGCGCTGCGCCAGGTGCTCGGCGACCACATCGCCCAGCGCGGCTCGATGGTAGCGCCGGACCGGCTGCGCTTCGACTTCGTGCATCCGAAGCCGATCACGGCGGAGGAACTGGCGCGCGTCGAGGACATCGCCAACGAGGTGGTGCTGGAGAATGACGAGGTCACGACGCGTATCATGGGCGTGGACGAGGCCCGCGAGGCCGGCGCGCGCGCGCTGTTCGGCGAGAAATATGGCGACGAGGTCCGCGTCGTCTCGATGGGCCGGACCGCGCGCGAGCGCGGCGCCAATGCGCTCGGCTGGTCGGTCGAACTGTGCGGCGGCACCCATGTCAAGCGCACCGGGGACATCGGCCTGATCACGCTGACCGGCGAGAGCGCGGTCGCCTCGGGCGTCCGCCGCATCGAGGCGCTGACGGGCAACTACGCGCGCCGTCACGCCAACGACACCATGGCCCTGGCAAAGACCGCGGCCGCCGAACTGCGCACCTCGATCGACGACGTCCCGGCGCGCATCACCGCGCTGATGGAGGAGCGCAAGAAGCTCGAGCGCGAGCTCTCCGACGCCCGCAAGAAGCTGGCGATGGGCGGCGGTGCTGGAAGCGCCAACGGCGCGAGCGCCGCCACGCGCGAGATCGCCGGAATCAAGCTGATGGCGCGCGCGGTCGAGGGCATCGAGATGAAGGATCTCAAGAGCCTCGCCGACGACGGCAAGAAGCAGATCGGCTCCGGCGTGGTCGCCATCGTCGGCGTCACCGAGGACGGCAAGGCGGGCGTGGTGGTCGGCGTCACCGCGGACCTGACCGCGCGCTTCAACGCGGTCAATCTCGTCCGCGTCGCCTCCGAGGCGCTCGGTGGCAAGGGCGGTGGTGGCCGGCCCGACATGGCGCAGGCCGGTGGCCCCGACGGCGCCAAGGCCGCGGCGGCGCTCACGGCGATCGAACAAGCGATCGCGGGCGCGTAAGCCGACATGGCCCCCGTTCCGCGTGGACGTGGGCTTCGCGATCCCGATCTTCGGGATCGTCTCTACGAATTGCTGGAGCACGATCCGCTGGCCTATTCGGCCGGATCGCGCTTCATCCAGCTGATCCTCAGCGTCATCGTCGTCGACGTCGTCGCGATGGTGCTGGCGTCGGTGCCGGAGCTCGATGCCGAATACGGCGTGCTGTTCTCGGCGATCACCTTCCTCTGCGTGATCGTGTTCGCGGTGGAATATGCCGCGCGGCTCTGGACCGTGGCCGGCCATACGCCGCGCAAGGGCTCGGCGCTGTCCGACCGGCTCGGCTATGCCTTCTCCGCGCTCGGGATCATCGACCTCATGGCCTTCCTGCCGGCGGGCATCGTGCTCGCGACCGGCCGGCACGCCACGCTCGCCGCGCTCGGCGTGCTGCCGTTCTTCAAGCTGATCCGCTATTCGCCCGCGATGCGCTCGCTGCTGGCCGCCGTGCAGGCCGAGCGGCGCGCGCTGATCGGCTGCGTCGTGATCCTGATCGGCGCGGTGCTGACCTTCGCCTCGCTGCTCTATGCGATCGAGCGCGACGTCCAGCCGGACAAGCTCGGCACCATCCCCCAGGCGATGTGGTGGGCGATCGTGACGCTCGGCACCGTCGGCTATGGCGACGTCGTGCCGGTGACGCCGCTCGGCAAGTTCGTCTCGGTGTTCGCGATCATCTCGGGCTTCGCCATGATCGCGCTGCCGGTCGCGATCATCTCATCTGCATTCGCGGAAGAAGTGAAGCGGCGCGACTTCGTCGTGACCTGGGGCATGCTGGCGCGGGTGCCGCTGTTCTCGCATCTGTCGGCCTCGGAGATCGCCGACATCATGCGGCTGCTCCGGGCACGCACCATCGAGCAGGGCGAGGTGCTGGTGCGGCGCGGCGATGCCGCCTCGTCGATGTATTTCATCACGGCCGGCGAGGTCGAGATCGGGCTGCCGAACCAGCAGGTGCGGCTCGCCGACGGCACGTTCTTCGGCGAGATCGCGCTGCTGCACAAGACCAAGCGCAGCGGCACGGTGACGGCGACGCGCAAGACGCGCCTGCTCGTGCTCGATGCGCAGGATTTCCACGCCCTGATCGAGCGGATGCCGACGCTGGCGGCGCATGTCCATCGCACCGCCAAGGCGCGGCTGGAGGAGACCGGCGATCTCGCCGTGGCCGAATTGGCGCAGGCCGAGACGGAGAATACCGACCGCTGAACGCCCAAAGACAAACGAGCCGCGCTTTTGGCGCGGCTCGCGATGTCGTGCGGCAAAATTCGGCCGGTCGGCTTACGCCGCCAGCTCCTTGCCGAGGTTCTCGGCGACCTTGTCGAGGAAGCCGGTGGTGGAGAGCCAGCGCTGGTCGGCGCCGACTAGGAGCGCGAGGTCCTTGGTCATGTAGCCGGCCTCGACGGTGTCGACGCAGACCTTCTCCAGCGTGTTGGCGAACTTGGCGAGCTCGGCATTGTTGTCGAGCTTGGCACGATGGGCGAGGCCGCGCGTCCAGGCGAAGATCGACGCGATCGAGTTGGTCGAGGTCTCCTTGCCCTTCTGGTGCTCGCGGTAGTGGCGGGTCACGGTGCCGTGGGCGGCTTCGGCCTCGACGGTCTTGCCGTCGGGGGTGAGCAGCACCGAGGTCATCAGGCCGAGCGAGCCGTAGCCCTGCGCGACGGTGTCGGACTGCACGTCGCCGTCGTAGTTCTTGCAGGCCCAGACATAGCCGCCGGACCATTTCAGCGCCGAGGCCACCATGTCGTCGATCAGGCGGTGCTCGTAGGTCAGGCCCTTGGCGTCGAAGTCCTTCTTGAACTCGCGGTCGAAGACGTCCTGGAAGATGTCCTTGAAGCGGCCGTCATAGACCTTGAGGATGGTGTTCTTGGTCGACAGATACACCGGGTAATTACGGAGCAGGCCGTAATTGAAGGAGGCGCGGGCGAAGTCGACGATGGAGTCGTCGAGATTGTACATCTCCATGGCGACGCCGGCGCCGGGGGCCTTGAACACTTCCTTCTCGATGACGGTGCCGTCCTCGCCGACGAACTTCATCGACAGGGTGCCCTTGCCCGGGAACTTGATGTCGGTGGCGCGGTACTGGTCGCCATAGGCGTGGCGGCCGATGATGATCGGCTTGGTCCAGCCGGGAACGAGGCGCGGCACGTTCTTGCAGATGATCGGCTCGCGGAAGATGCAGCCGCCGAGGATGTTGCGGATGGTGCCGTTCGGCGACTTCCACATCTGCTTGAGGTTGAACTCCTTCACCCGGGCCTCGTCCGGGGTGATGGTGGCGCATTTCACTCCGACGCCGACCTTCTTGATGGCTTCCGCCGCGTCGATCGTGACCTGATCGTTGGTGTGGTCGCGGTACTCCATGCCCAGATCGAAATAGAGCAGCTCGACATCCAGGAACGGGTTGATCAGCTTGTCCTTGATGTATTGCCAGATGATCCGGGTCATCTCGTCGCCATCGAGTTCGACGACGGGATTGGATACCTTGATTTTTGCCATGATCGGGGAAGCCTCTTGGGAACGGCGCGTCGTGGTGCGCCACGGGAATATCCGCGGCGTCATAGCACCCGGACGCGGCGGGCGAAAGCCAAGTGATTATGCACTTTTAACCGATCCAGCTTCCACAGGCGGGCAGCCGGCGGCCGGAGACCGGCCGGGGCGGGCGCGAGGTTTCGGGCGCGATTCAAAAGTCGAATCCAAGCCGTTATTTCCCTTGAGAATTTCGTCAGGACAGGCAAACGACAGGCCGAACCTGTGAGGCGGCGGTGCAAGCCGGCCTTGATTCAATGCCTCAACAGGGCCCGGGCAAGGCCTTGAGAACCAGTGTGAAAGCGAAACGACATGTCGGGGACTGACAAGAGCAAGGCGGGCCTTTCCCTCGGCGGTCCCGTCGTGATCCTGGTCGAGCCCCAGCTCGGCGAGAATATCGGCATGGCCGCGCGCGCCATGGGCAATTTTGCGCTTGCTGCCCTGCGCATCGTCAACCCGCGCGACGGCTGGCCGAACATCGCCGCCCAGCGGGCCGCCGCCGGCGCCGACCACATTCTGGAAAAGGTCGAATTGTTCGCCACGGTCGAAGAGGCGGTCGCCGATCTCGACCTGCTGTTCGCCACCACCGCGCGCCCTCACGACCAGGCCAAGCCGGTGGTCGGGCCGGAAGCCGCGGCCGCCGAAATCTCCGGCCACCTCGCCTCGGGCGGCAGGTGCGGTATCCTGTTCGGCCGGGAGCGCTGGGGGCTGACAAACGAGGAGGTCGGCCTCTCAAACCGCATCATCACCTTCCCGGTCAATCCGGGCTTCGCCTCGCTCAACCTCGCCCAGGCCGTGCTGCTGGTCGGCTATGAATGGTTCAAGCGCGCCACGTCGGGCGCGCTGCCGCACGCCATGCCGGAGCGGTCCGAGCGGGCCTCGCAGCACCAGATGCAGGCCTTCTTCGACAATCTGGTGCGCGAACTCGACAAGGTCGAATTCCTCCGGCCGGCCGAGAAGCGCGACACCATGCTGGTCAATCTCCGCAACATCTTCACCCGGATGGAGCCGACCAAGCAGGACATGCACACGCTGCACGGCGTGGTGATGGCGATCGCGGAAGGTCGCAAGGGCCCGGCCAAGGGCGGCGTGCTCGACGGCGAGCAGGCGACGCGCCTGCGCGCGCTGCTCGCAGAGCACGGCAGCGGGGCGCCCGACAGCGGCTCCACCGTGCGCGGCCTCGCCCGCCTGCTCCGCCGCAACCCGACCGACGCCGAGCGCCTGCTCTGGCAGGCCCTGACCCGCGACCGTCGTTTCGCAGGTGGGTTCAAGCGCCAGACCCCGGTGGGCCGCCACATCCCCGACTTCGTCTCGTTTCCGCACCGGATCGCGATCGAACTGGTGAACCCGGGCGAGGGCGAGACCATCGCGGCGGATCGCGCATCGCGGCGAAGCTGGCTCGAGGCGCGGGACTACCGGGTGCTGGAGATCCGCGCGGCGGATGTGGAGCGGGATCTCGAGGCGGAGTTGGCGCGGCTTGCGGGGATGATGGAGGAGAGCAAGTAGCTCGCGTCAGCCTGCGCGATTGCGCTTGTGGTTCGACCTATCGCGCTCAGGCGGCGGCTGTTGTCCCGCTCATGCCGCGCTTGCTGCCGTCGTGGAGCCGGCGCAGCGCGGCCAGGCCCACATCGGTCGACGCCAGGCAGCAGCGTGACTTGCCGCTGGATTTCGCCTCGTAGAGCGCCGCGTCCGCGACGGCAAGCAATTCGTCAACGCCGGAACCATGATCCGGCGAGAGGGCGATACCCACGCTTGCGCCGACAATGGCGCAGGTCTCGCCGTCAACCTGATAGGGCACCGCGATGTCGCCGACGATGCGTTGTCCCATCGCCAGCGTCTCTTCAGCCGTGATGCCGTCGATCAGCGCAACGAATTCGTCGCCGCCCATTCTTGCGATCGCAGCGCCTTCGGGCACCGCCTCGCGCAACCTTTCGGCGACCAGCTTGAGCACCCGATCGCCGGCTCCATGCCCGAACGTGTCGTTGATCGGCTTGAACGCGTCGAGATCCGCGAAGAACAGGGCAAAGGGGCGGCTCTCACGACGGGATTCCGCGAGCTTGGTCTCCAGCGCATCGATCAATCCGGCGCGGTTCAGCAGCCCTGTAAGTGCGTCATGGTGCGCGCGGTGGCTGTTCTCCCGTTCGGCCCGCATGGTCGTGATCAGCATCCGGTTGAGCCGGAAGCCTGCGCCCCCCATGGCCGCCAGATACATCGGGATCTGGTAGATCATGATGTAGAGCAGCGGCTGGCCGAGAAAAGTGATGTACACCACGACGGGGCCGAGGCAGATCAGCATCATGATTACGGCAAATCGCGGTGCGCCGAAATTGCGGAAGCAGATGCCGCCGATCATGGCTGCGCTGGATACCGATGCGAGCATCGCGACGAGCCAGTCGCCGCTCGCGATGCTGGCGATCGCGCCCAGTCCGAGGCTCAGGCTCCAGGCCATCGAGAACAGGAGATGAAAATCGGTCGGGGTGGGCCGGTGCAGCCGGATCGCGCGATGCGCGGCGACCAGAATCGCGACGCGCGTCAGGCAAATCGCGAGTTCAAGCACGAACCAGGCGACAAGCAGCGCGGTCTGCTGACGATAGGCGATGATGGCCGCGATCGCGACGGAATTGATGGCGCCGCCGATGAAGATCGGGAGCGCGCCGAAGAGCTGTGCGATGAGGGCGGCACGAATGTCGGCCGGGACGTCGGGCCCGACGTCGGTCAACCAGCGCATGATGCGCCAGCGTGGCAAGCTATATCGTCCCTCGTCGGACGGCATTCCGGAGCGTCCCCTTGTCTCGGGGAGACCAAACCCGAGGGGGTCCTAAGGCCCTCTTTACGGATCGCGTCCGATCGCAAGCCGTGCTTGACGGAATGTTAATTCGGGAAGATCTGCCGGCACCGCCGGCCTACCTCACGTCCTTGATCACGCTGCGGGCGATCTCCATGAACGCCCGGGTCGCCTTGGTCTGATAGCGATGCGTATCCCACAATAGCGCTGCAGAGCGTCTGACGTGGGGCCGCGTGATCGGGATCATCGCCAGATCGGGGCGGCCGACGAGGCTCTTGTCTGCCAGCACCGTCGGAAACACGCCTTGCCGGGCCAACTCCAGCAGTGCTTCGATCGAGTTCATCTCGAGCCGGACATTCAGCACAACATCGTCGCCGGCCGCCGTATCGAGCAGACGCCGTGTTGAAAACGCCCTGGTCAGCAAGGCGAGGGGAATCCCGGCGAGGGCGCCAAGCTCGATCGCCGAGCGATCCGCAAGCGGGTCCTGTCTGCCGGTGACGAGCACCAGGGCCTCGTCGAACAGGACGTCGCTCGCGATCTCGGTCGACCGCGTCGGTGAAAAGGCCAGCCCCAAATCGTAGTGCCCGAGCATCACGGCCTTCTCGATCTCGCTCGCCGTCGCTTCTTCCACGAGGAGCGAAACACCGGGAAATCGCCGCGCGAACTCGCCGAGCACCCGCGGCAGGAAGGCCGTGTTGTAGGTATGGATGACGCCGACGCGGACGGTGCCGACCGCCCCGGATTCGAGCTCGAGCACCGCGGTCCGCGCCGCCTCGGCCTGGGCGACCAGGCGCTGGGCATGCGCGAGCAGAACCCGGCCCGGCTCGGTCAATTGCATGCCGCGGCCGGTGCGATCGAACAGCACGCTGCCCAGTGAATCCTCCAGCGCCCTGATCTGCTGCGACAACGTCGGCTGCGCCATCTCGATGGCGCTGGCCGCCGCTGCCATGCTGCCGTGCTCCGTCACGGCCAGGAAGTATCGGAGCCGTCGCAGGTCCATCCTATTATAAAAATCTATTGAAGCTATCGCTGTCAATGCCTTGGTCTATTGCCATGGGGTGTGCAGTTTGTCCCGGCAATCGAGGCACATGAGATGCCGTCCGGGAGGAAACCTGCGTTGAACGTCCACCAATTCCCGTCCCCTGATCCTGGTCCGGCCGCGGTCCCCCCGACCGAAGAGCTGCGCTCGCACTGCTGCGACCGAGGCGCCGATATCCCGCATTACGGCCGTGCGGCCGAGACGATTGCGGTCAGCCGGGCTGAACCCGTCGAGACAACATCATGAAGATCGAGCGCATCGAAACCATCCTGGTCGACGTTCCAACCCGTCGGCCGCACAAGCTCGCCTTTGCCACCGTCGAGGCGCAGAACTACGTGATCGTGCGGGTCCATGCCGGGGGACAGTTCGGGATCGGCGAGGCCGCGACGATCGGAGGCCCGCGCTGGGGCGAGGAATCGACCGAGGCGATCAAGGCGAATATCGATCAGTACATCGCGCCGGTCCTGATCGGGCAGGATGCGACACAGCTCAATGTGATCGAGCAGCGCCTGGCGCGAAGCGTCACGGGCAATGCCTTCGCCCGCGGAGCGGTCGGCATGGCCATCTACGATCTGGTCGCACGCGCCAGGCAACAATCCGTCGCCGACCTTCTCGGAGGCCCGGTGGAGCGCGCGATCGAACTCGCCTGGACCCTCGCCTCGGGCAATACCGAGCGGGACATCGAGGAGGGCGAGGACATGCTGCGCCGCCGGCTGCACCGCCATTTCAAGGTCAAGATCGGCTTCGGCGATCCTGCGCGCGACGTGGCTCATGTCGTGAAGCTCGCCGAAGCCTTCGCCGGTCGCGCAACGATCCGGATCGACGTCAACCAGGGCTGGGATGAGCAGACGGCGCGGCGATTTCTGTCGCCGCTCGAAGCGGCCGGCGTCGCGCTGGTGGAGCAGCCGCTGCCGCGCTGGAATGTGGAGGGAATGGCGCGGCTGAAGGCGTCGACGGCGATTTCGCTGATGGCGGACGAGGGCGTGGCGAGTTCGCACGATGCGATCGCCCACGTTCGCTCCGCTGCGGCCGACACGTTCGCGCTCAAGGTCACGAAGTCGGGCGGCTATGCCGAGACCCGCCGCATCGCCGCCGTCGCGGCCGGAGCCGGGCTCGCCTTGTACGGCGGCTGCATGCTGGAGACGGGAGTCGGTACCGCGGCCTATCTGCAGCTGTTCGCGACGTTGCCGTCGATGAAGTGGGGATGCGAGCTGTTCGGCCCGCGCCTGCTCGAGAACGACATCGTCACCTCGCCACCCGTGATGAAGGACTTCGCGATTCACCTGCCGGAAGGCTGCGGCACCGGTGTGGAGCTCGATGAGGACAAGCTGAACTTCTACCGGCGCGACCGTTCCCGGTCCGTGCAAGTCAAGGCGTAGCAACATGCTGTTTCACGTGGAAATGACCGTCAACATCCCCCACGACTCGAGCCCGGAGGCCGTCGCGCGGCTGCAGGCCGAGGAGAAGTCGTACTGCCACAAGCTGCAGCGGGACGGAAAATGGCTGCACATCTGGCGGGTCGTGGGGCGCTATGCCAACGTCTCGATCTTCGACGCGGCCTCCAACGACGAACTCCATGAATTGCTGAGACAGCTGCCGTTGTTTCCGTTCATGCAGATCACCGTCACCCCGCTTGCGCGCCATCCGTCCGCGCTGGACGGCGATAGCTAGGCCACGCCCGTGCGCCGCCTGAAACTGAATTCCACCGCGAAGGACCAGATGTCGGAACCAGCCCCTCAACACATCGATGCCGCGACGGCCGAGACCGCCGGCCTCGAACGCGCGACCATGCGGAAGGTGATGCTGCGCATCGTGCCGCTGCTTTTCGTGTCCTATTTCATCGCCTATCTCGACCGCATCAATATTGGTTTCGCGGCCCTCGGCATGAATCACGATCTGGGCCTCACCAGCGTCGATTACGGCTGGGCCGCCGGCCTGTTCTTCCTGACCTATGTGGTGTTCGAGATCCCGAGCAATCTCATGCTGGAGCGTGTCGGCGCCCGGCTGTGGATCGCGCGCATCATGATTTCCTGGGGCCTCGTGACGGCCTGCACCGCATTCGTCGTCGGGCCATGGTCGCTCTACGGCGCGCGGATGCTGCTGGGTCTGGCCGAGGCCGGGTTCTTTCCCGGCGCGCTGCTCTACCTGACCTATTGGTGTCCGGCCGCCTATCGCGCCAAGGTGATCAGCCTGTTTTCCATATCGGTGCCGCTGGCCGGTTTCTTCGGATCGGCGATCTCCGGCGTCATGCTCGGATTGGATGGCTGGCTCGGTCTGCGCGGCTGGCAATGGCTGTTCATCCTCCAGGGCCTTCCGACAGTGTGTCTCGGCATCGTCGTGCTGATCTGGCTTCCCAGCAAGCCGTCCCATGCAAAATGGCTCAACGCTGCCGAACTCAACTGGCTGCAGACCAGACTTGCCGCGGAGGCGCAGCTCCATGGCTCTTCCGGCCACCAGAGTGTCTGGCGCACCATCGTCGATCCGCGCGTCCTGCTTCTCGGCCTGGTATCAGCCTGCAGCCTCGCCACCGGCTACGGCCTTGCCTTCTGGCAACCGCAGATGATCAAGTCCTTCGGCCTGTCGGATCTGCAGACCGGGTTCGTCACCGCGGTTCCGTTCGGCATTGCCGCCGTCGGCATGGTGCTGTGGTCGAGGCATTCCGACCGGCAGATGGAGCGAGTCTGGCATACGATGCTCTCGCTGCTGACGGCCGCACTCGGGCTGGCATTGGCTGCCACGGCCAGCTCGCTGCCCCTGGCGGTGCTGGGACTGTCGCTGTCATTGCTCGGCGGCTACGGCGTCAAGGGACCGTTCTGGGCTCTCGTCTCGGAATGGACCAACCCGAAGACCGCCGCCGCGGCGCTCGGCACCATCAACTCCATCGCCAATATTTCGGGCTTCGTCGCGCCGCTCGTGATCGGAATGGTCAAGCAGTCGACGGGCAGCATTGCGCTCGGCCTTGCGCCGATGTGTGCGATGTCGCTGCTCGGGGCCGCGATCGTCTGGCTGATGAGCCGGGCGGCCGCGCGGGCGGGACAGGGAGGCGGAGCGGCGCTACGACACGGCGTGGCAACCCCGCCCTGAACTGGCGCGGCGCCACCACGGCCGCGCTCGTTCCGTCTAGGCAACCGTCGCCGAGGCTCCGAGCTGTATCCTGCGGTCGACCTCGATCCAGGTCGTCCGCGCCACCGCCAGCAATCGCCCGGCCTCGTCATGCGCGGCGGCCTCGGCGGTGCGCTTGCGGCCGTCGCGGCCGGTCGGCCAGGCCGTGATGATGCAGCGTTCACCCGGACGCGGGCGGGCCTCGATACGGGCCGACATGCGGCCGAGCAGGAGCGGGGCCTTGTCGAAGCCGTCCGTGGCCGGATCGTAATTGCAGGCATAGCCGGTCGGACAATCGAGGGCCGACCAGAGAAATTCCGGCGCGACCAGACCGTCCTCGGCCGCCAGATTGTCGTCCGGCGTCCAGCTCGCCGCGAGAACCGCATTGCGCCCGTGGCGGCCGAGCGGGCCTGCGAAGATGCGAAGGCCGTCACCCGGGGCCCGGGCGGGGCCGCAGACGAAGCATCCCGGCAGCGGATGCTCGTGCGGCTTGACCGGCGTCAGCAATTCGGCGGCGCGGGCTTCCTCGAAGCTGGCCGTTTCCATGCGCGCCAGCGCGACCTCGGTCGCGCGGCCGGTCGCGACGACCTTGTCGCCATGGCGAAGCTCCCAGGTCAGATCGCCCGTCGCGACGGCATGCAGCGGGGTATGAAGCGGCGGCGGCGAGCGTAGCGTCACTTCCACGCCGCCGGGAATGTGGCGGGCCAGCCGGCCGCAGACATAGCCGCCATTGCCGGAATTGGGAGGGCCGCAATAGCGCTGGTCGATGATCATCTCGCTCACCGGGTGCTTCCTCTCTGGACGGTACTTTCCATACTTTATCTGATCTTGAGGACAATGCGTCCCTGGACCGTACGATTGGCGACGGCGTGCATGGCATCCTTCGCGTCCTCCAAACGGAGGACGCGGTCGACATGCGGTGAATTTTTCCGTTCGCCAGCCATTTCATCAGCATCTCCGGCGTGCTGCAGGCATTTCGCGATGCCGACGTGCGCGCCCTGCTGCCGCAAATCTCGGTGCCGACGCTGGTGCTGCACCGACGCGGCGACCAGGCCGTGCGCATTGCCGCCGGCCGCGACGTGGCGCAACGAATCGCCGGCGCGGAGTTCGTCGAGCTCGAGGGCAGCGATCACTGGTTCTTCGCGGGCGATCAGCAGCCGGTGATCGCGGCGATGGCGCGGTTCATCAATGGGCTCGGCAAACGCGTGTAGCGCCGCTCACACCGCTTCGAGATGGTCGGCAGCGCGCTTCTTCTTCGCCCTCGACTGGCTGAGCAGGGGGCTTGCGGCGAGGGCGGCGGTGTCGGCAACGCCCGGATCGCGCGACACCATCGCCGCGACGATGGCGCCGTCGATGAGAAGCCCGAGCTGATGCGCCAGCACCGCCGGCTCGGCCGAGCCGAGTTCACCGGCGAGCTTCTCGATGTGGCCGAGCACGATCTTCTTGTGCTTCAGCGCGATGTTGCGGAACAGCTTCTGGTCCTTGTCGTGCTCGCCGACCGCATTGATGAAGGGGCAGCCGTAGAAGCGCTCTTCCGCAAACCAGGTCTTCAGCGCCGGGAAGATGCGCGTCAGCTTGGCCTGCGCGTCGCCGCCGCCGTCCTCGATGGCGGCGATGAACCATTCGCGCCACTGCTTGCCCTCGCTCTCCAGCACCGCGTTGACGAGATTGGTCTTGGAGCCGAACAGCTTGTAGAGCGTGGTCTTGGCGGTGCCGGCTTCCTCGATGATCGCATCGATGCCGGTCGCGTTGATTCCGTTCTTGCAGAACAGATGCGTCGCGGCGTTGAGCAGGCGGCCGCGCGCGGACTCGTCGTCGCCTGTGCCCGCATGCGGCGCGCCTGACGACTTCTTCGATGACGATTTGCCGTGCGCGGACTTGCTCAATGAGGACTTGCTTGATGAGGACTTGGGCATGGTCGGCAACTTAATCGCAGCCGCGCCGCATCAGCAAGCTGCATCTGTTCCGCGCCGAAAAGTTTCGCAGGTGAGCAGCGGCCTGCATCGCCTTTGAGCAGGGCGCGGCTGGCGCGTCCGCAGGCAGGGATCGCTAACCGGCTCCAATGGCTCAGCTTTCGTCTTTCGCGCGGACTGGCATGCTCCATGCAGAGAAACAGACCGTTCGGTATCCTGCCGATTTCACGGCCTGCCAGGGAGAAGATGATGACTGCCGTCGTTCAGAAAACAGTGCTGACGGGTTGCCTCGCGCCCATCGACAAGAATGGTCTCGAGCAGCTGATCGCAAGCGGGAAGGCCAATCCCAAGGTCATCAAGACCTTGAAGTGCAAGACGGTCGCGGAAGGCAAGTTCCGCCACGCCAATTACATCCGCAACCTCGCGCCCTACATCGTCGACGAGCCCCCGGGTCTTCTGGGCGACGACACCGCGCCGAATCCGTCGGAGGCCTCGCTCGCCGCGCTCGGTTCCTGCCTCGCGGTCGGCCTGCACGCCAACGCCGTGCATCGCGGCTGGACCGTCAACAAGCTCGAACTCGAGCTCGAGGGCGACCTCAACATCACCGCGGTCTGGGGCACCGGCGACACCTCGGACAAGCCGGTCGGCTTCACCGATGTCCGCGTCAAGGTCGACATGGAATGCGAGGGCATCTCGCAGGACGAGATCAACGCGCTGGTCGCCCATGTGAAGAAGTGGTCGCCGGTCGCCAACACCTTCACCCGGCCGGTCAATCTCGAGGTCGGCGTCTAGGCGCAACAGCAGGACAGGGTGCGGGAGACGATCATGGGTTCACTGGCTTTAGAGCGGGTCGAGGCGTCAGATCATCCCGCACCGTCCATCACCGGCGAGGTGGCGCGCATCGCGCGATCCGAGCTCGCTCCGCTCGCTGCCGGCATCGACGACGGCTCGGTCTATCCGGCCGAGGTGCTGCGCAAGTTCGGTGCGGTCGGCGCCTTCGGCAGCCACGTGCCGCAGGAAGGCCCGGCCGATCTGCGCTGTGCCATCCAGGCGATGGCGGCGGTCGGCGAGGTCTGCGGCAGCACCGCCTTCATGACCTGGTGCCAGGACGCGCTGGTCTGGTACGCCGCGAACTCGACCAATGTGAAGCTCGCCAAGCGCTTCGGCGATGCCTTCTCCACCGGCCGCGTGCTCGGTGGCACCGGGCTCTCCAATCCGATGAAGAGCTTCTTCGGCATCGAGAAGCTGAAGCTGAAGGGGCGCAAGGTCGAGGGCGGCTACATCGTTCGCGGCGCGCTGCCCTGGGTTTCCAATCTCGGCCCCGACCACTATTTCGGCACGATCTTCGAGCGCGAGGACGAGCCGGGCACCGCAAATGGCGGGCCCGGCCTTGTCATGTTCCTCGCGGACTGCTCCGACCCGGCGATCACGCTGACGCCGTGCAAGCCCTTCCTCGCCATGGATGGCACCGGCACCTATGGCATCCAGTTCCGCGACGTGTTCGTGCCTGACGAATTGATCCTCGCCGATCCCGCAGGACCCTTCGTCAAGAAGATCCGTGCCGGCTTCATCCTGCTCCAGGCCGGCATGGCGCTCGGCCTGATCAAGGACTGCATCAACATCATGGACGAGGTCGACGCGCCGCTCGGCCACGTCAACCGCTACCTGCCGCAGCAGCCGGTGCATTTCCGTGATCTCGCGGCCGAGCTCGAGTCCGAGACCATGGCGCTCGCGCGCGATCCCTACAACACCGAGGAGACCTATTGGCGCAAGGTGGTCGCGCTGCGGCTGCGGGCCGGCGAAGCCAGTGTCGCGGCGGCCCATGCGGCGATGCTGCATTGTGGCGCGCGCGGCTATCTCAAGAGCCACCGCGCCCAGCGGCGGCTGCGCGAGGCCTATTTCGTCGCGATCGTCACGCCCGCCACCAAGCAGCTGCGCAAGATGCTCGCCGATAGCTGACGTTCGAAGAGTCCACCCAAGACCCCAACCACCCCACCTCAACGGAGAGGCTGCCCATGACGGACGTTCTGATCTCTGCCAGCGAACTTGCCGATCTCCTGAAAACGGAGTCCTGTGTCGTCATCGACACCCGCAACCCCGACGCCTATGGCGCTGGGCACCTGCCCAACGCCGTCAACGTGCACGAGATCTTCACTTTCCTGGCGACCTCGACGCCGGAAGGCATCAGCGAGCTGAAGACGAAGTTCGCCGACGCCTTTGGCGCGGCCGGCCTCTCCGGCAAGGAGACGGCGGTGGTCTACGAGCAGTCGATGAATTCCGGTTTCGGCCAGTCCTGCCGCGGCTATTATCTGCTCACCATGCTCGGCTATCCCAAGGTCAAGGTGCTGCATGGCGGCTTCGATGCCTGGGCCAGCGCGGGCCTGCCGGTGACCACGGAGGTTCCGACGCCGGTGAAGGCCTCGTTCCCGATCGTGCCCGAGGCGGGCGAGATCCTGATCGACGCCAAGACCATGCTGGCCGCGGTCGGCAAGCCCGGCGTCGCCATCCTCGACGTCCGCGACGTCGACGAATGGATCGGCGACAGCTCGTCCCCGTACGGCAAGGATTTCTGCCCGCGCAAGGGCCGCATTCCCGGCGCTGTCTGGCTGGAATGGTACCGCATGATGAAGCCGACCGCCGAAGGCCCGCGTTTCAAGTCCAAGGATGAGATCCTCGCGGAATGCGCCACCGTCGGCATCACGCCGTCGACGCCGGTGTATCTGTACTGCTTCAAGGGGGCGCGCGCCTCCAACACCTTCCTCGCGCTGAAGAACGCCGGCGTGAAGGACGTGCGGATGTATTTCGGCTCCTGGAACGAATGGTCGCGCGATCCGTCGCTCCCGATCGAGCAGGGATTGCCGATGGCTGCCGCGACTCCGAAGGCGGCCTGAGCGGCGGAATCACGTGGCGCGCGGACGGGGCGAAATCCCGAGCGCCTTGATCCGCGACGCCAGTGTGGTCGGCTTGAGATCGAGCAGTTCGGCCGCGCCGCCGGGGCCGAACACCTTTCCCGCGCAGGCCTCGAGCGCCGTCAGGATGTTGGCGCGCTCGAGGTCGCGCATTTCCGACGAAGTCATGACGGCCGGACGGGCGTCGACCGTCTGGCGCGCGAAGCCGGTCGGAGCCTGCATGCCCGACCCGTCGGGCAGGTCGATCCGCAGGCGGCCGTTCTGGGACAGGATCGCGGCGCGCTCGATCACGTTCTGCAATTCGCGGACATTGCCCGGCCAGTCATACCGCGTCAGCCGTCGCGCATCGCCTTCCGACAGCCGCAGGTTCGATTTCAGCGCCTTGGCCTCGCGCGTCAGGAAGTGCTGGGCCAGCAGCGGAATGTCCTCGCGCCGATCACGCAGCGGCACCGTCTCGATCGGAAACACGTTGAGGCGGAAATAGAGATCCTCGCGAAAACGTCCGCGCTGAACCTCCTGCTTGAGGTCGCGGTTGGTGGCCGCGATGACGCGGACATCGACCGCGCGCGTGCGTTCCTCGCCGACGCGCTCGAAATTTCCCTCCTGCAAGACGCGCAGGAGCTTGCCCTGGAGTTCGAGCGGAATCTCGCCGACCTCGTCGAGGAACAGCGTGCCGCCGTCGGCGAGCTCGAACCGGCCGATGCGGTCGCGCATTGCGCCGGTGAATGCGCCGCGGACATGGCCGAAGAACTCGCTCTCGAACAATTCGCGCGGGATCGCGGCGCAGTTGACGCGGATCAGCGGCCGGTCGCGGCGGGTGGAATCCTCGTGAATGGCGCGCGCGATCAGCTCCTTGCCGGTGCCGGACTCGCCGGTGATCATCACCGCCGCGGTGGTCGGCGCGACGAGCTTGACCTGGCGCAGCGTCTTCTGGATCGCCTCGCTGCGGCCGATGATGCCGCGCGGATTGGTCTCGATGCGGATTTCTTCCTGCAGATAGGCGTTCTCCAGTTCGAGGCGTTCGCGCAGGCGATCAACCTCGGCCAGCGCAGCATGCAGTTTCTCGTCCGCCTCGCGGCGCTGGCTGACGTCGCGAAACACCACGACCGCGCCGACCACCACGCCGCGGTCGCGAATGGGCGTCGATGTGTATTCGACCCAGGCTGGCGAGCCGTCCTTGCGCCAGAACACCTCGCCGTCGACCTGATGCACGGCGCCGTCGCGAAACGCCGCGTAGATCGGGCAATCATGGGCGGGATAGGGACTGCCGTCGTGATGGGTGTGATGCATGATCGGGTGAATTTCCTTGCCGACCAGTTCCTCGGCGCTCCAGCCCAGCATCCGCTCGGCCGCCGGGTTGACGAAAGTGGTCTTGCCCTCGGCATTGACGCCGTAGATGCCTTCGCCGGCGGCGCGCAGGATCAGCTGGTTCTCGCGCTCGATGTCCTGGAACACGCGCTCGACCCGCTGCCAGGTGGAGATACCGCTGCGCATGTGATCCTCGGCGGCGGCATCGACAGTGCGGCGGCGGCGGGCGTCCAGGTCGGTCAGCGTGAGCAGTACCAGGGTGCCGCCGTCATGCGGCAGCACGCAGCCGGCATATTCGAGAGTGAGCTTCTGTCCCGTGGCGTGGCGCGGCGTGAGCGTCGTGGTCCAGTAGGCGCCCTTGTGCAGCACGGCCTGTGTGAACACGGTGAGGGCCGGAAGATCGCCGGCGTGAAGCGTGGAAGCCCTGGTCTGGCGCAGCAGCGCCCGGTCGTAGCCGAGCAGGGCGCAGGCAGCGGGATTGGCGTCGACGATCCCATCGCCGTAGGGATCGATCAGCAACATCGCCTCGACCGAGGCCTCGAACGCCGCGACGCGGGGATCCACGGTTTGAGTCGCGTCCTCAAGGACGGGGAGTGCCGTCGTCATCGCTACGACATCTCGTAATTGGATTACGAAATATCGTTTATCACGATTTTTCGTAGCGGCCAAGTCTGAGGGAAGTGCGAGGGAAAGTGCCGCGACATCAAGGTACTGGCCTGTCGCCGGGCGATGGCATGCTCCTTGCGTAAATTTGCAGCGTAACGATGCCCAGGAGGTCCGATGTCCACGTTCGATGATCCGTTCGATGCCGACCGCAATCTCGGGGCCGGCTGCGTCTGTGGCCAGCACCGCTCGGCGCAGGAGCACGCGCAGGCCACAGCGACCATGCAGTGCGCGCCGGTCGAGAGCGAGGAGAAGCGCTACGAGGGCGTCGTTGCCTCGGCCGTGATGCGCGCGATGTTTCCGCAGGACGCCGCGCGGCGCGCCTTCCTGAAATCGGTCGGCGCCTCCACGGCGCTCGCGGCCCTGTCGCAGTTCTTTCCGCTCAAGACGGCGACCGAGGTGTTTGCCCAAACCGGCGCGCCCGAGAAGAAGGATCTCAAGGTCGGCTTCATCCCGATCACCTGCGCCACGCCGATCATCATGGCGGCGCCGCTTGGATTTTATGCCAAGCACGGCCTCAACGTCGAAGTGGTCAAGACTGCCGGCTGGGCCGTGATCCGCGACAAGACCATCAACAAGGAATACGACGCCGCGCACATGCTCGCGCCGATGCCGATCGCGATCTCGCTCGGGCTGGGCGCCAACGCGATTCCCTTCGCCGTTCCCGCGATCGAGAACATCAACGGGCAGGGCATCGTGCTTGCGATGAAGCACAAGGACAAGCGCGATCCGAAGGACTGGAAGGGCCTGAAATTCGCCATTCCCTTCGACTATTCGATGCACAATTACCTGCTGCGCTACTATCTTGCCGAGAACGGCATCGATCCCGACACCGACGTGCAACTGCGCTCGGTGCCGCCGCCGGAGATGGTCGCCAATCTGCGCGCCGACAACATTGACGGCTTCCTCGCGCCCGACAACATCTGCCAGCGCGCGATCTATGACGGCGTCGGCTTCATGCATCTTCTGTCCAAGGAGATCTGGGACGGTCATCCCTGCTGCAGCTTCGCCGCCAGCCGCGAGTTCATCACGACCTCGCCGAACAGCTTTGCGGCGCTGACCCGCGCCATCGTCGATGCCACCGCCTATGCGTCCAAGGCCGAGAACCGGAAGCAGATCGCGGAGGCCATCGCGCCCGCCAACTACATCAACGCGCCGGTCACGGTGCTGGAGCAGGTCCTCACCGGCACCTATGCCGACGGCCTCGGCGGCGTGAAGACCGACGCCAAGCGCGTCGATTTCGATCCGTTCCCCTGGCAGTCCTTCGCGGTCTGGATGCTGACGCAGATGAAGCGCTGGGGCCAAATCAAGGGCGATGTCGACTACAAGGCTGTCGCCGAGCAGGTCTATCTCGCCACCGACACCAAGAAGCTGATGACCGAGATGGGCCTGTCGCCGCCCGCCAGCAGCTACAAATCGTTCACCGTGATGGGCAAGACGTTCGATCCGGCCAAGCCGGAGGATTACGTGGCGAGCTTCAAGATCAGGAAGGCGTCGTGAGCATTTCCACGCTCGTGTCCCGGACGCGATGCAGCACGCAGTGCTGCTTCGCAGACCCGGGACCCAGTCGAGCCGCATGGGTCCCGGTTCTGCGTCGCACCGCTTCGCGCTGCGCCGCCCCCGGGACACGGAGGCCCCGATGACCACCTCCCTCCGTCTCCGCGCCGCGCTCGTCTCGCTTGCGCTGCTGGCCGCCTTCCTCGGCGTCTGGCATCTCGCCACGCGCTCGACCGGCACGACCACGGCGATGAGCCCGGAATATGCCAAGCTGATGGGGCTGACGGCGACGCAGGGCAAATCCGCGATGCCGGGGCCGCTCGATGTCGGCGCGAAATTGTGGGAGCACCTGAAGCGGCCGTTCTACGACAACGGGCCGAACGACAAGGGGCTCGGCATCCAGCTCGCCTATTCGATCGCGCGCGTCGGCACCGGTTATCTGCTGGCCGTGCTGGTCGCGATTCCGCTCGGCTTCCTGATCGGCATGTCGCCGCTGCTCAGCAAGGCGCTCGATCCGTTCATCCAGGTGCTGAAGCCGATCTCGCCGCTGGCCTGGATGCCGCTCGCGCTCTACACCATCAAGGATTCTTCGGTCTCCGCGATCTTCGTCATCTTCATCTGCTCGATCTGGCCGATGCTGCTCAACACGGTGTTCGGCGTCGCCAGCGTGCGCAAGGAATGGATCAACGTCGCACGCACGCTCGAGGTCGGTACGCTCAGGCGCGCCTTCACCGTGATCCTCCCGGCGGCCGCCCCGACGATCCTGACCGGGATGCGCATCTCCATCGGGATTGCCTGGCTCGTGATCGTCGCGGCCGAGATGCTCGTCGGCGGCACCGGCATCGGCTACTTCGTCTGGAACGAGTGGAACAACCTGTCGATCACCAACGTGATCATCGCGATCCTGCTGATCGGCGTCGTCGGCATGCTGCTCGACCAGATCCTCGCGCGCTTCACGCGCATGGTCACGTTTCCGGAGTAGGGTGGTGCTGCTGATGTCCACGAGCGTCGCCGCATGTTCACCTCGCCCCGCTTGCGGGGAGAGGTCGGATCGCCCTTGCGATCCGGGTGAGGGG
>CAYREH010000055.1:0-41248 GCA_964423245.1 uncultured Bradyrhizobium sp.
CGCCGGCGCCACGGCCCCCGATCACGCGCTCGTGTCTTTATTCGGAAACGATCATTTCCTAATAGGCGGGCATGCCAAGACCTGTCCCCCGGCCGCGCAGCGGCGCCCGCGCGCCCGGCCGCCCCCGTGAATTCGACATGGATACGGCGCTCGATCGCGCGGTCCGCGTGTTTCGCGAGCGCGGCTATCACGCCACCTCGATCGGCGACCTGACCGCGGCGATGCGGCTTGCCACGGGCAGCGTCTACAAGGCGTTCCGCGACAAGCATGCCGTCTTCCTCGCCGCGCTGGAGCGCTATATCGCGCTCCGCGGGGAGGAGACCCGCAGCGCCGCGGCGAGCGGCGGCAGCGGCCGCGAGCGGCTGCGCAACGTGCTGCTGTCCTATGTCGAGAAGTCGAGGGGCAGCGAGGGGCGGCGCGGCTGCCTCGTTGTCGGCGGCGCGGTCGAGCTCGCCGCGCGGGATCCCGTGATCGGGGCCCGCATCAGCGCCCAGCTCAGGGCCAATGCGGAGTTCATCGCCGGTCTGGTTCGCGAGGGGCAGGCCGACGGCTCGATCCCCCGCCATGTCTCGCCCGACGACACCGCACAGCTGATGCTCTGCATCACGCAGGGACTGCGCGTCGTCGGCAAGGCCCGTCTGCCGCTCGAGGACACGCGCCTCGTCGACGTCGCGATGAAGCTGCTGTCCTGAGCCATTGATCTGTTGGGAAACGATCGTTTCCGATGCCTGGAGTTGCCGAATGACGATGAATGCCACGATCGAGACCGCGCCCGAAAAGAGCGCGGTTTCGCAACGCCTGACGATGGTGATGGCGGCGGCCTGTGGCATCGCCGCCGCCAACCTGTATTACGCCCAGCCGCTGATCGCCCCGATCAGCACCGCGCTCGGCCTGTCGGAGGCGGCAGCCGGGCTGATCGTCACCATGACGCAGGTGGGCTACGGCATCGGGCTGCTGTTCATCGTGCCGCTCGGCGATCTCGTCGAGAACCGCACCCTGATCTGCAGCGTCATCCTGCTGGGCGCCGCCTCGCTGCTCGCGGCCGCGGTGTCGAGCCATGCGCTGCCGTTCCTCACCGCCGCCTTCTTCATCGGCCTCGGCTCGGTCGCGGTGCAGATCATCATTCCCTATGCCGCGCATCTGGCGCCCGAGGCGATTCGCGGCCGCGTCGTCGGCAACGTCTCGACCGGCCTGATGCTCGGCATCATGCTCGCGCGGCCGGTGTCGAGCCTTGTCACCGCGGCGCTGTCCTGGCACGCGGTGTTCTACGGCTCCGCCGTGCTGATGGTCGCGCTCGCGGTGGTGCTGTGGCTGGCGCTGCCGCAGCGCAGGCCCGTGGCGCGCATGCATTACGGCGCGCTGCTGATGTCGATGCCGCAGCTCGCGCGGTCGACGCCGCTGCTGCGCCGCCGGGCGCTCTACCAGGCCAGCCTGTTCGGCGCCTTCACGCTGTTCTGGACGGTGGCGCCGCTGCAACTGGCCGCCGCCTTCGGCTTCACCCAGCGCGGCATCGCCCTGTTCGCGCTGGTCGGCGTCGCCGGCGTGTTCGCCGCGCCGATCGCGGGACGGCTCGCCGATCGCGGCCACAGCCGCATCGCCACGCGGGTTGCGCTGCTGCTCGCGATGTTCGGCTTCCTCGCGACCTTCGTCGGCGCCGGCGGCTCCATGCTCAATCTGGCGGGCCTGCTCGTGGCGGCCATCGCCATCGATATCGGCGTGCAGGGCAATGTCGTGCTCGGCTTCCGCGCCATCTTCGCGCTCGGCCACGAGCACCGCAGCCGCCTCAACGGGCTCTACATGGCGACCTTCTTCACGGCGGGCGCGGCAGGTTCGGCGGTCGGCGCCTGGGCCTTCGCGCAAGGCGGCTGGCCGCTGGCTGCCGGCATTGGCCTCGCACTGCCCGTCGCGGGTCTCGTCTACGCCGCCACCGAGTAGCGGCGGAGCGGGTGGATCGTGCGTCCGGCCGTTGACCACGGGCGGGCGGCGCGCCGCCCAGGGCCCGATCTGCCGCGATTTCCGTCTCGCGGTTTGCCCGCGGCTGGTGTACTGAAGTCGCAAGCCAAGCCCGGCTAACGGGCGGCAGGGAGGACACATGAGGCGTACGGGCGTATTTGGCGTATCGCGATTGCGGCCATGGTCATGGCAGGCCTTCCTGCTGGCCTTCCTCGTCGTCGTCGTATCGGCCGTGCTTCAGGGCGCCTGTGTCGCGCTCGGCGCCAAGCTCTATTTCGCCGCCTTCCTGCCCAGCATCTTCATCATCGGCTTCATTGCCGGCGCGCCGGCCGCGGCCTTCGCTGCGCTGCTCACCGTGCCGCTGGTGTGGTGGGCGTTCATGCCGCCCTTCTTCCAGTTCAATCCGCTGACCAGCGCCCACGCCGATTCCATCAACCTGTTCTTCCTGCTCGCCGTGCTTCTGATCGGGCTCGCAGATCTCTGCCGCGAGACCCTCGTCCTCATCAGCCGTGGGAGCCTCGACCCCTCGGGCGAGGGCGCGGCGGCGAATTCGCAATAGCGGGCGGCCCTCGCGCGCGTTGCCCGGCCGCAACAGTCCGGCAACCATCCGTGCAGGTCGATGGCGCCGCTAACTTTTCGAAAAAGATTTCGCCGCAATTTCTCTCCCGGAACAGACGAGGGAGAAACCATCATGAACGGCCACGCCATCCTGGAGAATGTGCGTCGCTACCGCGGCATCGCATCGCTCTATCGCCAGACCGCCGCCTTCCGCCCCGGCCAGAGCTGGTCGCTGCTCGCGCAGGCCGCCGAATGGGAGGAACGGGCGTTGTCGGAGCTGGAAGCCTATTTCGCCGCGCGCACCGACCACGCTGCCGCGCTTGCGGCCTGATCGTTAACCATTCCGCTTGCCTGCGCCGCGGCCTGTGTTAGCAACGCGCCGCGCGCCATCGCAGCGTGCGATGCAGAGGCCGCCGATGACCGCCTTCAACCGGATCTTCACCACGGAGCGCCTGCTCCAGATCATCCTGGTGCTGGCGGCGACCCTCGCCATGAAGCTGATGGCCTGAGCGCCTCACGCCTGGCGCTCGACGAGGTCGGGCAGCTCGGGCAGGTAATTCGACCCTTCGGATCCGAGAAAATCGAACATCGCCTGCGCCGGCGGCAGCAGCACCTTGTCGCTGCGGCGGATCACGTACCATTGCCGGACGATCGGCAGGCCGGCGACGTCGAGCACGACGAGGCGCCCCTCGGCGAGTTCGTGTGCGACCGTGTGCGCCGAAATGAAGGCGATGCCGAGCCCGGCGATCACCGCCTGCTTGATGGTCTCGTTGCTGCTCATCTCCATGCCGATGACCGGCTCGAGATCGGCGCGCTGGAACATGCCCTCCATCAGCGTGCGCGTGCCGGAGCCGACCTCGCGGGTGAGGAAGGTCTCGTGCAGGAGATCGGCGAGGCTGAGCCCGGAATCGCGCTCCAGCCAGTGGCCCTTGCGGGCGACGATGACGTGCGGATTGCGCCCGAGCTGGCGCACGTCGACGGCGACGTCGGCCGGTGGCCGACCCATCACAGCGAAATCGAGATCGTAGCCGTGCATGGCCTCGCGGATGTCCTCGCGATTGCCGATGGTCAGCTTGATCTCGACCCTGGGGTAGCGCTTCGAGAAGGCCGCGATCGCATGCGGCACGAAGTATTTCGCCGTCGACACCGCGCCGATATGCACGGTACCGCCGGTGCGCCCGGCGAGCAGGTCGAGCGCGCCCTGGCAGTCGGTGATCGCGGCCTCGACCCGCTCCGCCAGCGCCAGCACCTCCCTGCCGGCCTCCGTCAGCAGCATGCCGTCGCCGGTCCGCTGCACCAGGGGCAGGCCGGCGAGATCCTGAAGCTGGCGCAGCTGCTGGGTCACGGCGGGCTGGGTGAGGCCGAGCTGGCTGGACGCCGCGGTGACGCTCCCCTTGGCCGAGAGCGCGGCGAGCGAGCGCAGCTGCCGCAGCGTCACGTGGCGGAGTTGGGCGGCGGGATGGCTGGCGCCATTATAAGGAATTTCTTTGGCACTCATTATGAATAGAAATTTTCCTTATTAAGCTCGGCCTGTCAATCTTCGCGTGCTGGGACCGACCGCACCAACCTCCGTCGGGGAGGGAACAGGACGCGGCGCCAGCCAGGGATGGACGCCATGACCGGGCAACTCAGGCTGAACGACCGCCTCCAACGGTACGCAGAATCGGCCCCCCATGCCCCGGCCGTGGCCGCCGCCGTCGAGGCCATCGCGTCCGCGGCGATCGAGATCGCCGATCTGATCGCCACCGGCGACCTGGCCGATGCCTCCGGCCTCACCACCGGACACAACAGCGACGGCGATCTCCAGCGCGATCTGGACGTGCAGGCCGATGCGATCCTGCGCCGCCATCTGTGCCGGCTGCCGATCGCGGCCCTGGCCTCCGAGGAGATGCGCGAGCCGCACATCGTCGACCGTGAGGCGAAGATCTGCATCGCGATCGATCCGCTCGACGGCTCCTCCAACATCGACATCAACATGACCGTCGGCACGATCTTCTCGATCTTGCCCGCGCCCGGCGATCTCGCGGCCGCCTTCCACCAGCGCGGCACGGCGCAGCTGGCGGCCGGTTTCGTCACCTATGGGCCGCAGACTTCGCTGGTGCTCACGCTCGGCGATGGCGTCGACATCTTCACGCTGGACCGCAAGGCGGGCTGCTTCCGCCTCGCGCGCGGCGCCGTGCAGATTGCGGAAGCCGGCGGGGAATTCGCGATCAACGTCTCGAACCGCCGTCACTGGGAGCCGCCGGTGCGCGCCTTCGTCGATGAATGCCTCGCGGGCGCCGAGGGGCCGGCGAATCGCGATTTCAACATGCGCTGGATCGGATCGCTGGTGGCGGAGGCCTACCGCATCCTCACCCGCGGCGGCGTGTTCCTCTATCCCGCCGATTCCCGGCCCGGTTACGGCGAGGGCCGCCTTCGTCTCACCTACGAGGCGCATCCGATGGCGATGATCATCGAACAGGCGGGCGGGTCGGCCTCGACCGGACGCGAGCGCATCCTGGACCTCGCCGCGCAGAACCTGCACCAGCGCGTGCCCCTGGTCATGGGGTCGAGCAAGGAGGTGCACCGCGTCGAGGAACTGCACTGCGATCCGCTGCTGGCCGCCAGCGATTCTGCGCCGCTGTTCGCGCGTCGCGGCTTCTTCCGCGTCTGAGCGAGGCTGCCATGTCCAGAAAGCACCCGATCATCTCCATCACGGGCTCCTCCGGCGCGGGCACGACCTCGGTCAAGAAGACCTTCGAGCAGATCTTCTTCCGCGAGAAGGTCAACGCCGTCTACATCGAGGGTGACGCCTTTCACCGCTATGACCGTGCCGAGATGCGCACGCGGATGGCGACCGAAGCCGAGCGCGGCAACAAGCATTTCAGCCATTTCAGCCCCGAGACAAACCTGTTCGAGGAGCTGGAGCGCGCCTTCCGCGACTACGGCGAGACCGGCACCGCCGTGACGCGGCACTACGTCCACGATTCCGAGGAATCCGCACTGCACGGCGTTCCGCCCGGCACCTTCACCGAATGGAAGAAATTACCGGAGAATTCCGACCTGCTGTTCTACGAAGGGCTGCACGGCGCGGTCGTCACCGACAAGGTCAATGTCGCCCGCTATGCCGATCTCAAGATCGGCGTCGTGCCCGTCATCAACCTCGAATGGATCCAGAAGCTGCATCGCGACCGCAGCGCCCGCGGTTATTCGACCGAGGCGGTCACCGACACGATCCTGCGGCGCATGCCCGACTACATCAACTACATCTGTCCGCAGTTCTCCGAGACCGACATCAACTTCCAGCGCGTGCCGACGGTCGATACTTCCAATCCGTTCATCGCGCGATGGATCCCGACGCCGGACGAATCGATGGTGGTGATCCGGTTCAAGAATCCGCGCGGAATCGATTTCCCCTATCTGCTCTCGATGCTGCCGCTGAGTTTCATGTCGCGCGCCAACTCCATCGTCTGTCCCGGCGCGAAGCTGGATCTGGCGATGCAGCTGATCCTGACGCCGCTGATCATGCAGCTGATCGAGCGCAAGCGCAGCCAGAAATGATCGCCAACAACGACAACAAGGGGAGGATCCGATGAACATCCCGGTTCGTGCTGAAGCCGACGTGACCCAGGTCAGCCACGACGACCTCGCCAATGCGATCCGCTTCCTCGCGATCGACGCCATCGAGAAAGCCCAGTCCGGCCATCCGGGCCTGCCGATGGGCATGGCCGATGTCGCCACCGTGCTGTTCTCGCGCTTCCTGAAATTCGACTCTGCGCATCCGAACTGGCCCGACCGCGACCGCTTCGTGCTTTCGGCCGGCCACGGTTCGATGCTGCTCTACGCGCTGCTGCATCTCACCGGCGGTGACGTCAGCCTCGACGATCTCAAGTCCTTTCGGCAATGGGGCTCGAAAACGCCGGGGCATCCTGAATACGGCCATACGCCCGGCGTCGAGACGACGACGGGGCCGCTCGGGCAGGGGATTGCGACTGCCGTCGGCATGGCGCTCGCCGAGCGCATGGCCAATGCGCGGCATGGTGACGATCTCGTCGATCACTACACCTATGTGATCGCGGGCGACGGCTGCCTGATGGAAGGCATCAGCCAGGAAGCCATTTCGCTTGCGGGCCATCTCGGGCTCGGCCGCCTGATCGTGCTGTTCGACGACAACGGCATTTCGATCGATGGCCCCACCTCGCTCGCGACCTCGGACGATCATCTCGCCCGCTTCGCCGCCTCGGGCTGGTCGGTCCGCCGCGTCGATGGCCACGATCCCGAAGCCATCGCGCAGGCGATCGACGAGGAGCGTGACACCGACAAGCCGTCGCTGATTGCCTGCCGCACCATCATCGGCTTCGGCGCCCCGGATCGCCAGGGCACCGAGAAGGCGCATGGAGCGCCGCTCGGCACGGAACAGACGGCCGCCGCGCGCCGCACGCTCGGCTGGGACTATCAGCCCTTCGTGGTACCGATGCCGGTCGCCAAGGCGTGGCGGATGATCGGGCAGCGCGGGCAGGTGGAGCGCCTGGCCTGGCTCGATCGCTACGAAACGGCAACGCCCGCGCAGCGCGACATGTTCGCCGAGGGAGCGCGGGTGACCCTGCCGATCGGCTACGCCCAGCAGGCGGCGGAGCTGCGCGCGCGCTTCGCGGCCGAACGCCCCAAGCTCGCGACCCGGCAGGCGTCGCAACAGGTGCTCGAGGCCATCGCCGGGACGATCCCGGGGCTCGTCGGCGGCTCGGCGGATCTGACTCATTCGAACCTCACGCACGCCAAGTCCCAGGCGCCCGTCAGGCGCGGCGCGTTCGGCGGCGACTACATCCATTACGGAATTCGCGAGCATGGCATGGCCGCGGCGATGAACGGCCTCGCCCTGCACGGCGGCGTCATTCCCTATGGTGGGACGTTCCTCGCCTTCTCGGATTACAGCCGCCCGGCCATACGGCTCGCCGCCCTGATGCGGCTCCGGGTCATTCATGTCATGACCCACGATTCCATCGGTCTCGGCGAGGACGGTCCCACGCATCAGCCGGTCGAACATATCGCGGCGCTGCGCGTGATTCCGAACCTGCTGGTGTTCCGTCCCGCCGATGCCGTCGAGACATTGGAAGCATGGGATTGTGCATTGAAGGCCGAGGACCGTCCTTCCGTGCTGTGCCTGTCGCGGCAGGCGCTACCGACCTTCCGCAGCGATGCACAGGGCGAGAACCGTGTCGCCCGCGGCGCCTATCTCGTGGTCTCGCCGGATGGCGAGCGCGACGTGACCCTGATGGCGACCGGTTCGGAGGTCGCGATCGCCCTGGAAGCCGCTCGGCTACTGGCGACCGAGAACATCCGTGCTGCCGTCGCCTCTGCGCCGTGCTTCGCGCTGTTCGAGGAGCAGCCGGAGGACTACCGCGCGGGCGTACTTGGAACGGCGCCGCGTGTCGGCATCGAGGCCGCCGTGCAGGGCGAATGGTCGCGCTGGATCGGCTGTGATGGCGAATTCGTCGGCATGCGCGGCTTCGGCGCATCTGCGCCTGCGCCGGTGCTCTATCGCGAATTCGGCATCACGCCGCAGGGCATCGCCGCAGCCGCGCGCCGGGCGGTTTCCCGCGCAGGCCAGCGATAACAGGAGGATTTGACGTGGCCCGTATCACTCTTCGCCAGTTGCTCGATCACGCCGCCAGTCATGGCTACGCGGTGCCCGCCTTCAACATCAACAACATGGAGCAGGGCCTTGCGATCATGCAGGCCGCCGCTGCAGTCGATGCGCCTGTCATCATGCAGGCCTCGCGCGGCGCACGCAGCTATGCCGGCGACATCATGCTGTCCCACATGATCGACGCGCTGGAGAAGACCTATCCTGACGTTCCGCTCTGCATGCACCAGGACCACGGCAATGACGAGGCGACCTGCGCGTCCGCCATCGCGCATGGCTTCACGTCGGTGATGATGGACGGTTCGCTCAAGGCCGACGCCAAGACGGCGGCCGATTACGATTACAACGTCGCGATCACCCGCCGCGTCGTCGATCTCGCCCATTGGGTCGGTGCCTCGGTCGAGGGCGAACTGGGCGTGCTCGGCTCGCTCGAGCATGGCGGCGGCGAGCAGGAGGACGGTCACGGTGTCGAAGGCAAGGTCAGCCACGACCAGCTGTTGACCGATCCCGACCAGGCCGTGGACTTCGTGCGCGCCACCAAGGTCGACGCGCTCGCGATCGCGATGGGGACTTCGCACGGCGCCTACAAGTTCAGCCGGAAGCCGGATGGCGACATCCTGGCGATGCGGGTGGTCGAGGAGATTCACCGGCGGCTGCCCAACACCCATCTCGTGATGCACGGTTCCTCCTCGGTGCCGCAGCCGCTCCAGGACATGTTCAATGAGTTCGGCGGCGAGATGCCGCAGACCTGGGGCGTTCCGGTGGAGGAGATCGTCCGCGGCATCCGCAGCGGCGTGCGCAAGGTCAACATCGATACCGACTGCCGCCTGGCGATGACCGCGGTGTTCCGCAAGGTCGCCGCGCAGAACCTCAGCGAGTTCGATCCGCGCAAGTTCCTGAAGCCGGCGATGGACGCCATGGGGGACCTGTGTCGCGAGCGGTTCGAGCAGTTCGGCACCGCCGGCCATGCCAGCAAGATCAAGGTCGTTCCGATGAGCGAGATGGCGCGGCGCTACCGCGCCGGCGAACTCGATCCGCGCATCGATGCCCGCGAGCCCGTCGCGGCCTGAGCCATACAGAGAGCAGAAGAGAAGAACAGAAAGACGAGGAAACGGCCATGAACGCACTCACCGGAACGGTCCGCGGCAAGGAGCGCTATCGCTCGGGCGTGATGGAATACAAGCGCATGGGCTATTGGGAGCCGGACTACACGCCCAAGGACACCGACGTCATCGCGCTCTTTCGCGTGACGCCGCAGGAGGGCGTCGATCCGATCGAGGCGTCCGCCGCCGTCGCCGGCGAATCCTCGACCGCGACCTGGACGGTGGTCTGGACCGACCGGCTGACGGCCGCCGAGAAATATCGCGCCAAGTGCTATCGTGTCGATCCGGTGCCGGGCACACCGGGTTCCTATTTCGCCTATATCGCCTATGACCTCGACCTGTTCGAGCCGGGATCGATCGCCAATCTCTCGGCCTCGATCATCGGCAACGTGTTCGGCTTCAAGCCGCTGAAGGCGTTGCGGCTCGAGGACATGCGTTTCCCGGTCGCCTATGTGAAAACGTTCCAGGGACCTGCGACCGGCATCGTGGTCGAGCGCGAGCGGCTCGACAAGTTCGGCCGGCCGCTGCTTGGCGCCACGGTGAAACCGAAGCTGGGCCTGTCCGGCCGCAATTACGGCCGCGTCGTCTATGAGGCGCTGAAGGGCGGACTCGACTTCACCAAGGATGACGAAAACATCAACTCGCAGCCCTTCATGCACTGGCGCGACCGCTTCCTCTACTGCATGGAGGCGGTGAACCGCGCGCAGGCCGCTTCCGGCGAGGTCAAGGGCACGTATCTGAATATCACCGCCGGAACGATGGAGGACATGTACGAGCGCGCCGAGTTCGCCAAGGAACTCGGTTCGGTCATCGTCATGATCGACCTCGTGATCGGCTACACCGCGATCCAGTCGATGGCGAAATGGGCTCGGCGCAACGACATGATCCTGCATCTGCATCGCGCCGGCCATTCCACCTATACGCGGCAGAAGAGCCACGGCGTGTCGTTCCGCGTCATCGCCAAATGGATGCGGCTCGCCGGCGTCGATCACATCCATGCCGGCACCGTGGTCGGCAAGCTGGAGGGCGACCCCAACACCACGCGCGGCTATTACGACGTCTGCCGCGAGGACTTCAATCCGACGAAGCTCGAGCATGGGCTGTTCTTCGACCAGCACTGGGCCAGCCTCAACAAGATGATGCCGGTCGCCTCCGGCGGCATTCATGCCGGCCAGATGCACCAGTTGCTCGATCTGCTCGGCGAGGACGTCGTGCTGCAGTTCGGCGGCGGCACGATCGGCCATCCCATGGGCATCGCCGCGGGCGCGATCGCCAACCGCGTGGCGCTCGAAGCAATGATCCTCGCCCGCAATGAGGGGCGCGACTACGTCCATGAAGGTCCGGAGATCCTGGCCAAGGCGGCGCAGACCTGCACGCCGCTGAAGGCCGCCCTCGATACCTGGAAGAACGTCACCTTCAACTATGAATCCACCGACACGCCGGACTTCGTGCCGACCGCGCTCGAAACCGTCTGAGGAGACGCGACATGAAACTCACCCAGGGCTGTTTTTCCTTCCTGCCCGATCTCACCGACGAGCAGATTACCAAACAGGTGCAATATTGCCTGGCCAATGGCTGGGCGGTGAACATCGAATTCACCGACGATCCGCATCCCCGCAACACCTATTGGGAGATGTGGGGCCTGCCGATGTTCGACCTGCAGGACGCTGCCGGCGTGATGATGGAGCTTGCCGAATGCCGCCGGGTCTATGGCGATCGCTACATCCGCATCAGCGGTTTTGATTCCAGCCACGGCTGGGAATCGGTGCGGATCTCCTTCCTGGTCAACCGGCCGGCGCAGGAAGCCGAGTTCGAACTGGTGCGGCAGGAGGTCGGTGGCCGCGCGATCCGCTACACGACGGTCCGCAAGCCGATCGCCCACGCCGCGACCTGAGTCGTTTGTTTCCGCGCGGAGCACTCCCTGCTCCGCATCCTTGGCGGACCCACTGCTTCGCCGCCGCCCCGCGGCGAAGCCTTTTTTCGAGGTGCCCATGCTCGACATGTCCCGCGCCACGCCCGTCGAGGGCGGCGAGACCACGTTCGATCTCCGCAAGGAAGCCGAAGCGGCGGGGATCACCGAGACGCTGCAACAGCTCGATCGGGAATTGATTGGGCTCAAGCCGGTCAAGGAGCGCGTGCGCCAGATTGCTTCGCTTCTGCTGATCGAGCGCATGCGGCAGCGGGCCGGTCTGGCGACATCGCCGCCGACGCTGCACATGTCGTTTACCGGCAATCCCGGTACCGGCAAGACCACCGTCGCGATGCGGATGGCCAGGATCCTTCACGGGCTCGGCTTCGTACGCCGGGGGCAGGTGATCTCCGTGACGCGCGACGATCTCGTCGGTCAGTATATCGGTCACACCGCGCCGAAGACCAAGGAGATCCTCAAGAAGGCGATGGGCGGCGTGCTGTTCATCGACGAGGCCTATTATCTGCATCGTCCCGACAATGAGCGCGACTACGGCCAGGAGGCCATCGAAATCCTGCTCCAGGTCATGGAGAACCAGCGCGAGGACCTCGTCGTGATCCTGGCCGGCTATGGCGAGCGGATGACGAGCTTCTTCGCCTCCAATCCCGGCTTCCGCTCGCGCATAGCCCATCACATCGAATTCCCCGATTACGCCGAGGCCGAGCTGCTGGTCATTGCCGAGCTGATGCTGAAGGAGCGTGGCTATCGCTTCTCCGCGGCGGCGCGCGAAGCATTCGAGCGATACATCGCGCTGCGACGGACCCAGCCGTTCTTCTCCAATGCCCGCTCGATCCGCAATGCCGTCGATCGCATTCGTTTGCGGCAGGCGGATCGGCTGGTCTCTGATCTCGACCGCATGCTCGACGTCGCCGACCTCGAAACCATCGATCCCACCGACGTGCTGGCGAGCCGCGTGTTCAGCGGCGGGGTCGATTCCGGGAACACGCAACCATGACCCATGAGATCGTCATCGCGCCCTCGATCCTGGCTGCCGATTTCGCCCGCCTCGGCGAGGAGGTCGCGGCGATCGATGCCGCCGGTGCAGACTGGATCCATTGCGACGTGATGGACGGACATTTCGTGCCGAACATCAGCTTCGGCGCTGATGTCATCAAGGCAATCCGCCCGGCTTCCGCCAAGACGTTCGACGTCCACCTCATGATCGCACCGGTCGATCCCTATCTCGAAGCCTTCGCCAGGGCGGGCGCCGACGTGATCACGGTGCATGCCGAGGCCGGGCCGCATCTCGACCGGTCGCTGCAGGCGATCCGGGCGCTCGGCAAACGCGCAGGCGTCAGCCTGTGCCCATCGACCCCGCCGAGCGCAATCGAATACGTGCTCGATCGCCTCGATCTCGTCCTGGTCATGACCGTGAACCCCGGCTTCGGCGGCCAATCCTTCCTCCAATCCCAGCTCGCGAAGATCAGAACCATTCGCAGCATGATCGGCGGGCGTCCGATCCGGCTCGAGGTCGATGGCGGGATCACCCGGGACAATGCCGCAGCGGTCGCCGCGGCCGGCGCCGATACGCTTGTTGCCGGCTCCGCGGTGTTCCGTGGCGGGAGCAGGGCCGACTACGTGACCAACATCGCCGCCATTCGCGCCGCGGCGGAGGCTGGACGTGCGCCGCGGCAGCAAGCCGTCGGCAGTCAACCTGTCCCGGCAGGAGTCTAGCCTCGGTTCACCGCGCCTCGCTCGTCCCATCTGAATAGGAACTTTCGCCGGGTGCGGTCCTTCTCGAAGAGGACCGCAGTCGGCTGCCTACGTGCATCAAATGTTTCGCACAACTGCCATGGGCACGACGCAAATCCGGGCCATAAGCCCGTCAATGCGAGGAGGGTCTCATGGAGAACGTACGTCGCTACCGCGCGCTGGCCTCCCTCTGCCGCCAGCAGGCCGCGTTCCGGCCGCTGCAGAGCTGGGAACTGCTGGGCCAGGCCGAGCATTTTGAACATCTCGCCGAGACCGCGCTGCGCGCGCATTTCGACGTGTGCAACGCACAGCGTGACGAAGACGCGCGTGCCGCTGCCGCCTGGCACAATCCCGCCGCGGCGTGAAGGCAACGGCTCCGTCAGTGCGACATCAGCGTTGGAACCGTCATGGCTTCCAGCATGGCGCGGGTCACGCCGCCGAGAAAGCGTTCCTGCAGACGCGAATGACCATAGCCGCCCATCACCAGAAGATCGAGATTCTCGTCCGCCGCCAGTGACAGGATTGTCGGCTGGATCTCGGCTCGCGAGGCCGTCAGGCTGACGGTGCGGGTCGATAGTCCCCGCCGTCCGAGATGCCTCGCCAGGTTGGCGGACGAGAGTTCGTCGGAAACGGAATCGGATTCGTTGATCGTGATGATGACGATCTCCTCCGCCCGCGCCAGCAATGGCGCGGCGTCGCGCAATGCGCGCGTCGCGACGCGGCTGCCGTCCCAGCAGATGCCGATGCGGTTGGCCTTGAACGCGCCCCGGAACGTGTAGGGCAGGAACAGGACAGGGCCGCCCGCCTGGAACAGGATCTCGCGCGGCAGGTCATTGTCGAATGAGGTCTGCTCCGGATCAGGCTGCAGCACGATGCTGAGATCGCGCAGCCGCGCCATCTCGCCGAGCGAGCCGGCCGCGTCCGCCGGGATCGCGCCGAGCGGCTGGCAGGTGTAGGAGATACCGGCGTTTGCTGCTTCGGTCTTGAACACCGCAAGCGCCGCATCTGCGCGCTCCACCGCGCGCTCGCGCTCCATCTCGAACACGGCGGCCACGGCGGCGCCGCCTTCCATCACATAGGCCGAACTGGTCGCGACATAGCCGACCGCAACGGCATCGATGTGGGCATTCAGATGGGCGGCGAGCGAGATCGATCCGTCGATGACCGCGCGCATCGGACGCTCGGTCGGGATGTGGACGAGAATATCCTTGTACATGGCGCGCCTCCAATGGGCATCCGGTCGGGCACAGTCTTCCATCAGTCCCGGGCGCCGCGTTGAGCTGTGTCAAACCCGGAGCAGAGATTTCGGCTGCGGCCGCCGGCCGCATCGACTTTGCCAAGAATTAATCGAGAGGACGGGACCTCGTAAGGTGCGGGGGCCCATGTTGGCTGCAAGGCGACACCACCCAACATGGACATTTCGACATGAACGATCGCGTCAATCTCGACACCACGTCCTCCCGCAAGATCCTGAAACCGCGCCGGCTGGCGCTGCTCGGCACCGTGGCTGCGCTCGGCATCGCCGTGCTGGCGGCGTCTCCCGGCGCCTCATCGCTCGGCATCACGTCCCTTGTCACGCCGGCGCAGGCTGCGGAGACGGCCGCGACGCCGCCGGGCTTCGGCGACCTCGTCAGCAAGGTCAAGCCGGCCGTGATCTCGGTGCGGGTCAAGATCGACCAGGATAACGACAAGACGGCGATGCTGCAGCAGAACCGGATGCAGTCCGACGAGGACTCGCCGTTCGATCAGTTCTCGCGGCAATTCGGATTCCGCATTCCCGATGGCATGAAGGGCATGCCGCGTCAGCGCCACCAGATGGTCACGGGTGAGGGCTCTGGCTTCTTCATTTCCGCGGACGGCTATGCCGTGACAAACAATCATGTGGTCGATCGCGCCGAGTCCGTCCAGATCACGATGGACGACGGCACGGTCTACACCGCCAAGGTCGTCGGTACCGATCCGAAGACCGATCTCGCCCTGATCAAGGTCGACGGCAAGAAGGATTTTCCGTTCGTGAAGTTCTCCGACCAGAAGCCGCGTATCGGCGACTGGGTGGTCGCGGTCGGCAATCCGTTCGGCCTCGGCGGCACCGTCACGGCCGGCATCGTCTCGGCCAGCGGCCGCGACATCGGCAACGGCCCCTATGACGATTACATCCAGATCGACGCGCCCATCAACAAGGGCAATTCCGGCGGTCCGGCCTTCGACATGACCGGCAATGTGATCGGCGTGAACACGGCGATCTTCTCGCCGTCAGGCGGCTCCGTCGGCATCGGCTTCGACATCCCGGCCTCGACCGCCAAGCTCGTGGTGGCGCAGTTGAAGGAGAAGGGCTCGGTCACGCGTGGCTGGCTTGGCGTGCAGGTGCAGCCGGTGACCGCCGAGATCGCCGACAGCCTCGGCCTGAAGGAGGCGCGCGGTGCGATCGTCGACAATCCGCAGGCCGGTAGCCCGGCGGCGAAAGCCGGCATCGAGGCGGGCGACGTCATCACCGCCGTCAATGGCACCGCGGTGAAGGATTCGCGCGATCTCGCCCGCACCATCGCGACGCTGGCGCCGGGCAGCTCGGTCAAGCTCGACGTCTTCCACAAGGGCGAGAGCAAGACGATGACGCTGGCGCTGGGCGAATTGCCGAACGAGCGGCAGGCGAAGTCCGACGACGGCAAGGAGCAGGTGCCCGCCGGCACGCCACGTCTCGGTCTCGGCCTCGCGCCGGCCGGCGAGGTGCAGGGCGCCGGCCAGAAGGGCGTCGTCGTCACCGAGGTCGATCCGCAAGGGCCGGCGGCGCAGCGCGGCATCCAGACCGGCGACGTCATTCTCAATGTCGGCGGCAAGGCGGTCGCCAATGTCGGCGATGTCCGTTCCGAGCTGGCGCAGGCCAAATCCTCGGGCAAGCGCAGCGTGCTGTTGCAGGTGAAGAGCGCCGAGGCGACGCGTTTCGTCGCGGTGCCGCTGGCGTAACGCCCGCCAAAATCGACCGCAAGACTCTGACGGCAAGACTCTGACCACAAGACTCTGACCACAAGACTCTCAAGGCGGCCTGACGGCCGCCTTGTTCTTGCGACCGCCATCATGGTTGGAAGTCAGGACCTCGGTGCTTCATGCCGGGCGGCATGATGTGATCGTCGTCAGCGGCGGCTGCGCTTGGCCGCTGTGCGCTTCGTCGCCTTCCGGCCGGTTTTGCCTGCGGACGACCTGGTCTTCTTCGCCGTGGTTCGCTTCGCCGCCTTCTTCGGGACCGTCTTGCCCTTCTTGCGCGCCTTCGACAGGCCGATCGCGATGGCCTGCTTGCGGCTCTTCACGCGACCGCCGCGACCGCCCGGGCCGCTCTTGGCAGACCCCTTCTTGTAGCGGCGCATCTCCTGCGCGACATCGCTACCGGCGCCGCGCGAATAAACGCGCTTCTTTGCCTTGCGTGCCATGAATCGTTCTCCCTGACGCGGTGAAAACAATTCGAGTCGGCGATGGTTCCGAAACGGCGCGGCCGGGCCAGGCCTAGAAGGAATTGGCCAGTTCGATCTCCGCCTCGAGAATCCGGATGCGCCGCGCCGCCTCCAGAGCCGACAGGTCGCGCTGAAACTGCGCCGGCTGATAGGCTTCCTCGCTCAGCCGCTTCAACCTCAAGCCTTGCGCCCGCGTCATCTGCTCGGCGAGAAAAACCCGGGCGTCGTATTGACCTTGAACCTGCATCGGACCCTCCATGGCTGGAAACGAGCTTGACTATATGTTCTCTTTTTGTTCTAACAAGCCATGGACAACAGAATTAATGAAATTCGGCGCAAGATCAGCGCCTTGAGGCTGGAAATGGCCGACACGGAGGCCGCCGTGCGCGACCTCGTCGCGCGGGACATGGCCTGTACGAAAGAGGCCCTGGCGCAGCTCGAGCTGCGCCGGCGGATCAAGCTGCTGATCGGGGAGTGGAGGGCGGCCGGCGGCGGCGACCTGCTGCCCGATGTTCGGGGCCGCTGGCGGGTTCGTCCGGAAACGAAGCCGGGTCATCCCCTGCGCACGATCCCGCTGCGCTGACGACATGGAGGCGCGCGGTGGCCGAAGACCCGGACGCCTATCGGATCCTGAAACTGCGCGCCGAGATTCTCGAGCTTGGCTCCGCGATCCGGCAGCTGCAGCGCGAGGGCCTCGACCATGCCGCGGCCCAGCTGCTGATTGCGCGAAAGCGCGCGCGGCTCGATCACCTCGTCAAGACCGCCGGCCTGCGAGATGCGAGCAGCCGCACATCGGCGTGAGAGCGTTGAATTTGCGGAACGGATACGGCGAGCGTCCATTGACCCGGCTCATCTCACAGCAAGAGGAGCAGTCAAATGGAGCTCAGCGGCAAGACCGTCGCCATTCTCGCCACCAACGGCTTTGAACAGTCGGAACTGGAAGTGCCGCGCGATCGCCTGAAACAGGCGGGCGCGACCGTTCATGTCATCTCGCTCGCCGCGGGCGAGATCAAGGGCTGGGATAACAAGGATTGGGGACGGCCCGTGAAGGTCGACAAGACCCTCGATCAGGTCTCAAGCAAGGACTATGACGCGATCGTTCTGCCGGGCGGGCAGATCAATCCGGATCTGCTTCGTGTCGAACCCAACGCGCTTGCCTTCATCAAGGAGTTCTTCGAGGCCAGGAAGATCGTGGCCGCGGTCTGTCACGCGCCCTGGCTGCTGATCGAAACCGGCATCGCCAAGGGCCGCAGGATGACGTCCTACAACTCCATCAAGACGGACGTCATCAATGCGGGCGCGAAATGGGAGGACTCCCAGGTGGTCGTCGACCAGGGTCTCATCACCTCGCGCAACCCCGGTGATCTCGGAGCGTTCAGCGCGAAGATCATCGAGGAGATCAAGGAAGGCCGCCACACCCAGCGCAGCGCGGCGTAACGCATGGTCTTCGGATCAAGGCCCCGCTGCGGCGGGGCCTTGGATCTGGGCAGGCCTGGAATCTTCGAGGCTTGCGGCTGCGCAAAGAGACCGGGTTATTGGCCATCACGCGCTCCGCGTCCCTGATAGGCAGAGTTCCGCCCACGTTACGATCCTGTAAGAGTGGTTGTGAGGCGCGGGTTCCGTGCCCATCTGTCTTTCATGAAACAGTCCGACATTTTCAGAGAGAACGCCGAGAACTGCCTGCAGCTTGCCGAGCGGGCGCAGGGCCAACCTGCCTACAGGCGCTATTCGCGCATGGCAGACGCCTGGACAGCCCTGGCGAACGAGCAGGATTGGCTCGACGGCGAAGTCCCTCCCGTCCGAAGCCGCATTCAGCAGTACCAGCGCGTCTGAGCAGCCGGAGTACCGTCACTGTCGTGTGAGAGTGCTCACGGAAGGACGGCAGCGCGATTCATATCGTGAGTGAACGTCGATCGTGTTGATGGTCTAGACCAAACAGGAGGTTTGTGATGGCTCCGCGTCTCGCACTTCTTTCGCTCATCCTCGCATTCGGCGTCTCTGTCGCCGTGGCGACCGTGACCACCGTCCGGCAGGTGCATCTGGAACATGCGACGGCGGGTGCGCACGAGGTGCGTACCTGATCCGTACAACTCCCGCGATGAGCCGGAACCTTCGACGCACGCACGCGTAGAAGGTCCGACAGGCACACAAGCGAGAGGATCGATGATGACCAACTCCAACCACGGTATCGTGAGGAATGAGCGCGGCGAAGATCAGCCGGCCGACAAGCAGCGGGCTCAGGCCGCACACAGGGCCGATCCGAAGGGCTCGCCATCGCGCGAAGCGACACGGGATCCGAAACTCAACGATGACAGCAAGACGCCGGGCTCGGGAATGACGCCCGACGATTCCGGTGCGGCACCGAGTGGCTAGGCCGGAACGATTTGGGCTTTGAAGAGTCGACTCCATGCTTCCGGCAGTCATGCCCCCGGTGAACCGGAAGCAATCTCCAAGGACGGTCCCGGTGCCCCCGCCGGGACCGTTTTTGTTTTGATCGTCAATCTTCGGGGTCGCGGAGATGAGCCGGCGCGCGGCCGGCCGGCCCCCGGCCCAGCACGCCGAAATCGCCGGACTTCGTTTCCGTCGCAGCATCGACGCCTGTGGCCGCGCGGCCGAGCGTCCCATCGGTGAAGGCCTGGGAACGATCGAAGACATCTCCGGTTGGTCAATTTCCTGACTGAAAGGGAGATCGAGATGTTGAACCAGAACGAACTGGACCAGAGCGAAATGGGCCGCCTGATCGGCAGCGACAAGGTCGAGGGGACTGCCGTCTACGGTGCCGATCGCAACAAGATCGGAACGATCGAGCGCGTGATGATCGACAAGGTGAGCGGCAAAGTGTCCTACGCGGTACTCGGGTTCGGTGGCTTTCTCGGACTCGGCAACGACCATTACCCCTTGCCCTGGCAGTCGTTGAAATACGACACGGAACTCGGCGGCTACGTTACCGGGATCACCGCGGGCGAGCTCGAAGGCGCACCGAAATATGCCGAGAGCGGCGACTGGAATTGGAGTGATCCGGCGGCGGTGCGTGGAATCAACACCTATTACGGTGTGCCGCTCGCATGAATGCGGCGTTCAGGCATCATGAGCCATCGACCAGGATCGCAACATCAAGGGTCTTGCCAGGCCAGCGTGCCCCGGACGCCGGTCCTGCCTCGGTCAGGATGACATCTGATCAACTCCCGTGATTTCGACTGCTTTGACAGGTCCGGTCGGGCGTTATAGCCTGATGGTCATCATATCAGTCGGAAGTCCGGTGCGGGTCACCGGGAGGGAGGCGACTTTGTCCAGGCGCAACGCCACGGTGGCCGTGATCGGGGCCGGCGATTTCATCGGCTCGGAGATCGCCAAGAAATTTGCCGCCGAGGGCTTTTCGGTCTTCGCCGGGCGCCGCAACGGCGACAAGCTGGCGCCGCTGGTGAAGGATATCGAGGCCGCCGGCGGCGAGATCCATGCGCGCTCGCTGGATGCGCGCAAGGAAGAGGAGGTCATTTCCTTCCTCAACGACGCCGACGCCCATGCGCCGCTCGAGGTGTGCATCTTCAATGTCGGCGCCAACGTCAATTTTCCCATCCTCGACACCACCGAGCGGGTGTTTCGCAAGGTCTGGGAAATGGCCTGCTATTCCGGCTTCATCGCCGGGCGCGAGGCGGCGCGGCTGATGCTGCCGCGCGGGCGCGGCAACATCTTCTTCACCGGCGCCACCGCGTCCCTGCGCGGCGGCAGCGGCTATGCCGCCTTTGCCAGTGCGAAATTCGGCCTGCGGGCGGTGGCGCAGGCGATGGCGCGCGAACTCGGTCCGAAGCACATTCATGTCGCCCATCTGATCATCGATTCCGGCGTCGACACCGAATGGGTCCGCCAGCGCCGGCTCGAGGCGCTGGGCCCCAACGCGCTCGACAATCCCGACCTGCTGATGCCTCCCGCATCGGTCGCGGACGCCTATTGGCAGCTCTACCAGCAGCCAAGGAGCGCCTGGACCTTCGAGATGGAGATCCGCCCCTTCGGAGAGAAATGGTGACCGCGGCGCCGGACTCCGGCTAGACTGGGGCCAACATCAATCCAAAATTCCGGGAGGCAGACTTGAAGACCGCGATCACCGAACTGTTCGGCATCGAACACCCCATCATCCAGGGCGGCATGCACTATGTGGGCTTCGCCGAACTCGCCGCGGCCGTGACCAACGCCGGCGGTCTCGGCGTCATCACCGGCCTTACCCAGAAGACGCCGGAATTGCTCGCCAAGGAGATCGCGCGTTGCCGCGACATGACGGACAAGCCGTTCGGCGTCAATCTCACCTTCCTGCCGACCTTCGCGGCGCCGCCTTATCCCGAATATATCGCCGCCATCGTCGAGGGTGGCGTCAAGGCGGTGGAGACCGCGGGCCGCAGTCCCGAGCAATACATGCCGGCGCTGAAGGCCGCCGGCATCAAGGTCATCCACAAATGCACCTCGGTGCGGCATTCGCTCAAGGCGGAACGGATCGGCTGCGACGCCGTCAGCGTCGACGGCTTCGAGTGCGGCGGCCATCCCGGTGAGGACGATATTCCGAACATGATCCTGCTGCCGCGCGCGGCGGAGGAACTGAAGATCCCGTTCGTCGCCTCCGGCGGCATGGCCGACGGCCGCAGCCTCGTCGCGGCGCTGTCGCTGGGCGCGGCCGGCATGAACATGGGCACGCGCTTCATTGCGACCAAGGAAGCGCCGGTGCATCAGAACGTGAAGAACGCGCTGGTCGCTGCCTCCGAACTCGATACCCGCCTGATCATGCGGTCCTTGCGCAACACCGAGCGCGTGCTGAAGAACGCCAATGTCGACCGCCTGATCGAGATCGAGCGCGAGAAGGGCGACAAGCTGAAGATCGACGACATTCACGATCAGGTCGCCGGGGTCTATCCGAAGATCATGCTCGACGGCCAGATGGATGCCGGCGCCTGGAGCTGCGGCATGGTGGCTGGTCTGATCCACGACATTCCGACCTGCAAGGATCTGGTCGATCGCATCATGGCCGAGGCGGAGCAGATCATCCGAAGCCGTCTGATGGGGTTCCTGGACGGCAGCGGGGCCTCGCGAAAGGTCGCCTGACACCGCCAAATGTCTTAACCACGGCGGCAGCTCGCCGCTGGATTTGCGTCCGGCGCCTCCTAAATAGGGGTAAATTGCCCCTCGGTTTCAGGAGGCGTCCGTGGTCCCGAAAGCCATACTGACTGTTGTTGCCGCAGCGCTCCTGTTCGCAGGAGGCGGCAGCGCGCGCGCTGACGACTACAAGCCGTACGAATATCTCGGCCTCGATCTCTCCAGGGCCGTGCTGTCGCCGAAGCGGCTCGGGCCCGAGACGCAGTTCGCACCGGTTGCGCTGGAAGCCCGCGGCGGCAACGAGACCCAGGCTCGCGCTGCATCGGTGGACGTGCCTCGCAAGGTCGCGGCCGAACGGGGGCGTGCGACGGAAGCGAAGTCTGCGAGGGCGGCCGAGCGCCGTGGCGCTGCCCGCGCCAGGCTCGCGCATCGCCGCAATCCGCTCGACGCCCAGGCCATGGACACCCGCATCCAGACCTGGCCGTGCAGATCGGGCGGCATCTGCGACTGGAAGCGGTAGAGGCCGGCTTCGGCGGCCGTCATCCCGGCGTCGCAAAACCGTAGACTGAGCGTCAACGAACCGTAAGCCGTGGGTCAAACGGCGCAGGCACCTTCCGTCGCGATTCGACGAAGGTCTCCTGAATGGCAACGCTTCGCGCCTCGCGCGCCTGGACCCCAAGCGCCTTTACCCGAAGGCAATTCCTGGTCCGCTCCGCCTCCGGCCTCGCCGCTGCCTCGGTCGGTATGCTTGCAAGTCCGTATCTCAGTCGCGCGGCCGACCGTCCGCAAATCGCAGGCGGCATCCAGTCCGGCGACGTGTCCGAAGGCTCCGCGGTGATCTGGGCGCGGGCCGACCGGCCGGCGCGGCTGCAGGTGGAATGGTCGACCGTCGAGAGCTTCAGGACGATCATGGCCTCGGCTGCGTGTGATGCACGGCCCGAGGACGATTTGACGTCGAAACTGTCGCTCCAGGGCCTGCCGCCGGGACAGGACATCTTCTATCGCGTTCGCTTCGACGACATTGCGACCGGCTTGCCCGGCGAAAGCCGCGTCGGGCATTTCCGCACCGCGCCGGCCGCAGGGACATCGATATCGTTCCTGTGGTCCGGCGACACCGCGGGCCAGGGCTGGGGCATCGATCTGTCGCGCGGCGGCTATCGCAGCTATCGCACCATGCTCGACAACCGTCCCGATTTCTTCATTCACTCCGGCGACCACATCTACGCAGACTGCACGATTCCGTCCGAACAGAAGCTGCCGAACGGCGAGACCTGGCGCAATCTGGTGACCGAGGAGAAGGCCGAGGTGGCGCACACGCTGGCGCAGTTCCGCGGCAACTACAAATACAACCACCTTGACGAGAATTTCCGGGCCTTCCACGCCGAAGTGCCGATGTTCGCGCAATGGGACGACCACGAGGTCACCAACGACTGGTCGCCCACCGGCAGCTACGATGACGCCGGCCGCGAGGACGACGGCACCCCGCGCCTCGTCGCGCGCGCCCGCCGCGCCTTCTTCGACTACATGCCGATCCGCGACATCGGCGCGCGTCAGGGCCGGGTCTATCGCAGGATCGGTTACGGACCGCTGCTCGACGTGTTCATGATCGACATGCGCAGCTATCGCGACGAGACCTGGAACAAGGGCGAGGATCACCGCGGCTGGATCCTGGGCGCCGAACAGCTCGCCTGGCTGAAGCGCGAGCTGGCCGCTTCAAGGGCGACATGGAAGGTGATCGCCGCCGACCTGCCGATCGGCCTGATCAGCCTGGATGCCGTCGCACTCGGCAATGGGCCGCCCGACCGGCGCGAGCACGAGATCGCCGATCTGCTCGGCTTCATCAAGCGCGCCGGCGTCCGCAACATCGTCTGGCTCACCGCCGACATGCACTACACCGCCGCGCACTATTACGATCCCGGCAAGGCGCAGTTCCAGGATTTCGAGCCGTTCTGGGAATTCGTGTCAGGCCCGCTGCATGCCGGCAGCTGGAGCCCGGGCGAACTCGACGACACCTTCGGTCCCGTCGCGATGTACCAGAATGGCTGCAGCGCGGCGCAGGGCGACAATCTCGCGCCCTGCTTCGGGCTGCAGTTCTTCGGCCGCGTCGACATCGATGGCCGCAGCGGCGTGATGACGGTGACATTGAAGGACGTCGACAACCGCGACCTCTGGTCGGTCGACATCGTGCCGCAACCGCAGGCACGGCCGGCCCTGGTGGCGCAGCATTGGTGAGGCCTCTCCGCGTCATGGCCGGGCCTGACCCGGCCATCCACGCCTTGCCGCTCGCATTGAGAACGTGGATGCCCGGGACGAGCCCGGGCATGACGATGGGGAAGCACCGCGCATCCCAAATCTAACCCGATCTTGATTGGCCGCCGCGCGCCGGCCGCGCTATGGTGGCTGCTCCCGCCACCTCTTTTCCCTCACCGAAGAGTCTGCTCACGCGGCACCGCCGCGCGTATCCGGCGAGCCGAAATACCTCAGGAGCCTGTTCAATGGACAATCTGAAAACGCAGGGCATCGGCATGCCCAAGCTCGGCCTCGGAACCTTCCGCCTGCAGGGCGATGCCTGCCGCGCCGCCGTCGAGACCGCGCTGTCGATCGGCTATCGCCATATCGACACCGCGGAGATGTACGCCAATGAAGAGCCGATCGGCGCGGCGCTCGCGGCGGCCGCTTTGCCGCGCGGCGAGCTGCATGTCACCACGAAGGTCTGGCACGACAATCTGGCGCCGGACGCGATCCGACGGGCCTTCGATGCGAGTCTCGACAAGCTGCGGCTCGACCATGTCGATCTCTATCTGGTGCACTGGCCGTCGAAGGCCGCGAACTGGGGCGCGGTGTTCGAGACATTGATGAAACTGAAGGAGGAGGGGCGCACGCGCGCGATCGGCGTCGCCAATTTCACCACCGCGCTGCTCAAGATCGCCGTCGAGGAGATCAGGGCGCCGATCGCCTGCAACCAGATCGAATATCACGCGATGCTCGACCAGTCGAAAGTACTGGCCTATCTCCGCGCGAAGTCGATCCCGCTGGTGGCGTATTGCCCGCTGGCGCAGGGGAAGATCGCTTCAGATCCGGTCCTGGCCGAGATCGGTGCAAGGCATGGCGCGACGGCTGCGCAGGTCGCGCTGAAATGGCTGCTCGACCAGGACGGCGTCGCCGCGATCCCGAAGGCCTCGCGCCGGGAGAGCCAGCAGGCCAATCTCGATGCGCTGAAGATCACCCTCGATGATGCCGACCGCACGAAGATCGCCGCGTTGCCCAAGGACCGGCGCTGCGTCAATCCCGGCTTCGCGCCGGCGTGGGATTGAAAGGCCGATCCGATGCGCACCGCTGCACCCTCTCCCCTTGTGGGAGAGAGCGGCTTTGCGAAGCAAAGCCGGGTGAGGGGTCTCTCTCCGCGCGTGAATCTCTTACGTTGGAATTCGCAGAGGCAAAAGGAAGAAAGGACGCAAGAGAAATGGCCCCGCGAGGGGCCATTTCCATGATGTCTCGGCGATCAGTGCCAGTGACGGTGGCGCTTGATCACGACGACGCGGTCGCGATGGTGCCAGCCGCGATGCCAGCCATGATCGCGATGGTGTCCCATTTCGGCGCGAGCGCCGTAGCCGTGATGGCCACGCTTGATCACCACCGTCTCCGCGCTCGCGAGCGTCGGAGCTGCAACAGCCAGCGCACCGATGGCCGCAAACACATAAGCAAGCTTTTTCATGATGTCCTCCTCCAATTGAATGCCAATCTAAACCGCGCATGCGCGCGAACGTTCCGGATCGGCGGGAAGAGAATTCTGAACGCGTATTCAGGTGGTTAATCGCAGCGTTGTTGCGCCGGAGTCGGCGCGCCGGTGGCGACATATCTGCCGTCGCGGATCGTGTAGGCGCCGCGTTCGCTGCGATTGTAGATCGCGCGCAGGCTGCCATCGCGTGCCAGCTTCAATCCGAACTCACGGGCCTGATGCAGGGATGGGAAATACACCATCACGTTGAGCAGACCTTCGGCACCGACCGTGGCGGAGACGACCTCGTTCTCGTCGCTGGCATCGCCGAAATTGCGCCGGTACATCACGCGGCCATCCCTCCTGATCTCGTAGGTCAGAAGCGCGCCACGGTCGCGATCGGGGCGGGCCGCGCAGTCGACCGCCCATGAGCCGAGCAGGCCCCATTGCTCGACCGTCGCAGCCAGGGTCTCGGCGTTGGCCGTGGGCGTGAAAGCCGTCCACAGCAACGCAGCCATGGTCCAGCGCCTCAAACAACGGGTCATGGTCTGGCAGGCCCCCACATCGAAACACACCAAGTCTAGCATCCCGGCCGCAATCGTCCATCATACCTGCCGATCACGCGGGAATTTGATCCGCATCAATGAGACTCGGCCTTCGCGGCCTAGAATGATGTTTCCTCATGCCTCACGTGGATAGAGCGATGCTGAATCAAGTGATGGATTTCGCCGGAGAGGTTTTGCCGGGAAGCTGCGCCGTGCCACCTTACTCCGAAGCGGCTTTCCTGAGCGAGTTGGGCGAGCGCCTGCGGACGTCGCGGACGCGCTGCGAGCTGTCGCGTCGCGAACTGGCCCGCCGCTCGGGGATTTCCGAGCGCTACATCGCCCAGATCGAGGCGGGCAAGGGCAATGTCTCGATCGTCCTGTTGCTGCGGCTCGCCTCCGCGATCCACGGCAGCCAGGTCCGGGCGGCCTGACAACCGGGGTGATCCATGGGCCAGCTCGTTCTCGCGGCCAAGGTCACCCACGTCCCGTCATTGATGCTGTCGGAGCAGCCCGGCAGTCCGTTGCGTGCCGCGCGCGAGCCGGCGGTGACGTCCCTGCGCGAACTCGGGCGTCGGGCCCGCGAACGCGGCGTCACCAGCTTCGTCGTGTTCGACACCCATTGGCTGTCCAATTTCGGCTACCACATCAACGCCAATGCGCAGCATCGCGGCGCCTTCACCAGCCACGAAGCGCCGCACATGATCCAGGACCTGCGCTACGATCTGCGAGGCGACACGGCGCTTGCCGAAGCGATCGCGCGCCGTGCGGCCGATGCGGACCTCAACGTCACGGCGCACCAGGTGGCGAGCCTCGGGCTCGAATACGGCACCATCGTTCCGATGCACTACATGAATGCGGACGGATTCGCGAAGGTGGTCTCGATCGCTTCGCCGCTGTTCACGTCGTTCGAGGAGAGCAGGAGTCTCGGCGAGGCGACCCGCCGCGCCATCGATGCCTCCGATGAACGGGTCGCGATCCTCGCCAGCGGCTCGCTCTCGCACCGGCTCTGGCCCAACAGGAAGCTGGGGCCGGAGGCGTGGACCTCGGTCGCCAGCGAGTTCAACCGCCAGGTCGATCTGCGCGTGCTGGAATTGTGGCAGAGCGGCCGCTACCGCGAATTCCTCGACATGCTTCCGGACTATGCCACCAAATGCAACGGCGAGGGCGGCATGGCCGACACGATCATGCTGTTCGCCGCGCTCGGCTGGACCGATTATCGCGGTCGTGCCGAACAGCTTTGCGACTATTTTCCATCGTCCGGCTCAGGACAGGTCAACGTCGAGTTCCACATCGACGGCTGACCCGTCGCCGTCACGCCCGCGGCTTCTCAACATTGGCGCTGCGGGCCGGCACACCGAATTCCTTGCGGCACACGTCGGCCAGCACGGCGACGCCTTCGCGGATCTGCTGATGCGTCGGACTGGCAAAACACAGCCGCAGCCGCGAATGCGAATGGCGCTTGTCGGTCGACCATTCCGGCCCCGGATTGATCGAGACCCCCGCGGCGAGTGCGGCCTGGTACAGTTTCAGCGTATCGACCTGATCAGGCAGCTTGATCCAGAGGAAGATGCCGCCCTTCGGTTCCTCGAATTCGGCCGCGGTGCCGAATTGTTCGTTGAGCGCTTCCATCAGCGTGTCGAGCTTGGTGCGTAGCGCGCGGGTCAGCGCCGGTACGTGGCTGGCGAAGTGCGGCTTGCAATAGGCGGCCAGCATCATCTGCTCCAGCGCGCCGGAGCCGGCATCCGTCTTCAGCGCCAGCATGCGTGACATCACATCCCAGGGCGCGACGATGAAGCCGACGCGCAGCGCCGGGGCGATCGACTTGGAGAACGAGCCGATATGGATGACGCCGCCGCCCTCGCTCATCGCGTAGATCGCCTTCGGCCGCTGGCCGGACCAGACCAGATCGGCATAGCAGTCGTCCTCGAAGATCGGCACGCCATATTCGGCGGATAGCCGCAGCAGTTCGGTGCGACGGCTCTCCGGCATGATGCTGCCGGTCGGGTTCTGCACCGTCGGGATGGTGTAGATGTATTTGGGCCGGATGCCGCGGTTCTTGAGGTCGGCCAGCGTCGCGGCCAGTGCGTCCATGCGCAGGCCGTCGCCGTCGAGGGGGACGCCGACGGCGTTGACGCCGAGCCGCGTCAGCCGTTGCAGGGCGCCCTGATAGGTTTCCTGCTCGACGATCACGGTGTCGCCCCGGGTCAGCAGCGCGGCGTTGACGAGGTCCAGCGCCTGGAGCGAGCCGGAGACGATCATGAGATCGTCGACCCCGCACGCGATGCCGGCGTCGCGCTTCAGCTTGGTGACCAGGAACTCGCGCAGCGGCACATGGCCCTGCGGGCCGTGCGCCAGTCCGTAGGTGGCGAGCGAGCGCCCCTCGCGCTGCAGCGACGAGGTCGCCGCCTCGATCAGCCCGTCGAGCGGCAGCTGCTCGGAATCATTGTTGCCGCCGACGAAGCTGTAGCGGGCAAGGCCGGTCCAGCGCGCGGCCGGTGCCGGCAGTCCCGCTGGGAACAGGGGCGCGAAATCGAACCTGGACGTCATGGGAGCGTTCCTCGTTGTTTTTTATTGAGCGGTCGGCCCGATGCCGGGCGGGCGCCGCAATTTCCATGATGGCATCATGCCAGTGTTTTGCCCGACGCGTCAAACGGAATTCGAAAAATCCGCATCCAGGTCAGGCGGGCCCGCGGGCCATTGATGCTGCAGGTCCGGCTGACTGTGCATGGGGTTGTTTTTCGGATCTCACTTCCTGCCGGCCATCCGGGTCGGACGGCCCTGGCTGATGAAAGCGTAATGCGCATTGGCGATGCCGCCAACCATCAGGGCCTCGACCACGGGTTCGGCGATCTCGCCCGTGGCAGCCCATTCGACGATGAAATTGGCCCCGGTGCCGCCCCGGACATCGTCGGTCGGGATGACGACCGAGACCGTCGCGAGCGGCTTCACCGCCACAGGCGCCTTCAAATAGCTCTCGACCTGCTTGCCCGCGGTGTCGAAATAGGCGATGCGTCTGATCACGAGCGGCTGTGTCTCGGAGGCGTTGTGCACGCTGAGCGTCACCGAGAAGTCGACGCGCAGCTTGCCCTGGCTCATCGCGACGCTGGAATAGGCGGGGACGTAGAACCCGCCGGAGACAACGAGGTCCTCCTTTGGCAGCGCTGTGAGCGAATCGGCGAAGCTCTGCTCGATATTCGCCTTGGGTTGTGCGATGGCCGGCCCGGCGATGGCGAGGGGGCCGAGCAGCATGGCAGCGACCAGGGCCGTTCGCATGTGACGAATTGCTCGCTTGCCGCGGCGCACTCGGCCTCTACGGTGCGACAAAACGGACCAATCTGGTATGCACGAGCTCATCCACGACATCACGCTTTGTATCCTGTTTGCCTGGATGCTGGGCCTGCTCGCCCATTTCTCCCGGCAGCCGCTGATCCTGGCATACCTTATCGCCGGCTTCTGCATAGGTCCATTCGGGGCCGGGTGGGTCCAGTCGCAGGAATCCATCAGCGTCATCTCCGAGCTCGGCCTGATCTTCATGCTGTTCATGATCGGGCTGGAGATCGACCTCAAGAAGATCGTGCGGGCGGGCCGGGTGATCCTGTTCGCCGCCGGCGGCGAGCTGATCGGCGGCTGCGTTCTCGGCGTGCTGTTCTTTGTCGGAATCGGCCTGTCGATCGGCGGCGGCCATTTCGACGCGATCTATCTGTGCGTCGCCTGTGCGCTGTCGAGCACTGTCATCATCGTCAAGGTGCTCTACGAGAAGCGCGAGCTCGACACGCTGCCCGGCCGCATCACGCTCGGCGTCCTCGTGCTGCAGGACATCTTCGCCATCCTGTTCCTGGCGGTGCAGCCGAGCCTCGCCAACCTCCAGGTCAGCGTCATCGTGCTCTCGATCGGCCGCGTCGGGGTGCTGGTCGCCGCCGCGCTGCTGGTCAGCCGCTACGTGCTGCCGCGCCTGTTCCACCAGATCGCCCGCCGGCCCGAGCTGATCCTGCTCGGCGCGCTGGCCTGGTGCTTCCTCGTCGCCGAGACCGCCGAGCGGCTGTCGCTGTCCCGCGAAATGGGCGCCCTGATCGCCGGCGTGTCGCTCTCGACCTTCCCCTATGCCCTCGATGTCACGGCCAAGGTCACCACGCTGCGCGACTTCTTCATTACCCTGTTCTTCGTCGCGCTCGGCATGACCATTCCGGTGCCCGGGCTCAATGTCATCGGCCTTGCGCTGATGATCGCGGCCTTCACCGTGCTGAGCCGCCTCGTCACCACCTTCACCCCGCTCTACCTGATGAAGCAGGGCCTGCGCGCCAGCCTCTTGCCGGCGATCAACCTCGCGCAGATCTCCGAGTTCTCGCTGGTGGTCATCCAGACCGGCGTCAACGATCACCATATCTCGTCCGACACCGCCAATGCCGCCTCTTTCGCCTTCGTGGTGCTCGCGGTGCTCTCGACCTTCGCCATGACCCGCAGCGACGAGATCACGCGCTGGGCGATCGGCCCCCTCAAGCGGATCGGTCTGCGCGATCTCGACCACAGCCAGGGCCCGGCCGAGGAGGGGGGTGCCGACGGCCATGGCGAGGCCCGCCGCATCGTCATCCTGGGCTTTTTCCGCGCCGCGAGCGCGCTGCTGGCCGAGATCGAGCGGCAGGCGCCGGTGCTGCTGGAACAGATCACGGTGGTCGACTTCAACCCCAATGTGTACCAGACCCTGCTGTCGCGCGGCCTGCATGTGATCTACGGCGACATCAGCAACGTTGACACCCTGCTGCATGCCGGCATCGGCAAGTCGGAGATCATCATCCTCAGCGTGCCGGATTCGCTGCTGAAGGGTGCCACCAACGAGAAGCTGGTCCGCCATGTCCGTGCGCTGAACCCGACCGCCATGATCGTTGCCACGGCCGACCTTCTGGCCGACGTCGGCGAGCTCTACGAGGCCGGCGCCAGCTACGTCACGGTGACCCGGCTCAGCGATGCCCACGAGCTGTTCACGGTGATCGAGGCCGCCCAGGCCGGCCTGCTCGCCGACAAGCGTTCCGAACTCGATCTGAGGCTGGCGGAGCGCCGCGAAGTGCTTCCCTGACCGCCGGCCGCTTTCCCGGCCGGCATTCCACGCCTATATCCCTGGTATAGTTTGCAATCCTGCCCCCTTGCCGGGCATATGCGGTTGCGTCCAGGACACTAGCGCTCCGAACCAAGTCCGGCTAAGCCTCCGGCCCATAACCGATAGAGATTGGGAAATGCCCGATACCGTTCAGGAAGTCTTGCAGGCCTTTGCCCGGGGCGAACTCGTCGTCGTGACCGACGACGACGACCGCGAGGGCGAGGGCGATCTGATCGTCGCCGCATCGCTGTGCACCGCCGAGAAGATGGCCTTCATCATCCGCCATACATCCGGCATCGTCTGTGCCCCGATCACCACCGAGGACGCCCGCCGGCTCCGGCTCGATCCGATGGTGGCCCATAACGACTCGGCCCACACCACGGCCTTCACCGTCTCGATCGACTACAAGCCCGATGGCGGCACCGGCATCTCGGCCGAGGAGCGCGCCTCCTGCTGCCGCGCGCTGTCCAATCCCAATGCCGGCGCCAACGACTTCGCCCGTCCTGGCCACATCTTCCCGCTGATCGCCAAGGACGGCGGCGTGCTCCTGCGCTCCGGCCATACCGAAGCGGCGGTCGACCTCTGCAAGCTGTCGGGCCTGCCGCCGGTCGGCGTCATCAGCGAGCTGATGAACGACGACGGCAGCGTGATGAAGGGCGAGCAGGTCGCGCGTTTCGCCGCCCAGCACAAGCTCAAGCACGTCACCATCGCCGACATGATCGCCTATCGCCAGGCGCGCGAGAAGCTGATCGAGCGGGTCTCGACCTTCGTCACCGAGAGCCCGATCGGCCCGTTGCAGGGCTATGCCTACCGCTCGCCGTTCGACTCCATCGCTCACGTCGCCTTCGTCTACAACGGCGTCGGTGACGGCAAGAACGTGCTGACGCGGTTTCACAAGCCCAACATCGTCAAGGAGCTCTTCACCGGCCATAAGCGGATGGCGACCGTGCTCGAGCACTTCAAGAAGACCGGCCGCGGCGTGCTGGTGTACTTGCGCGACGGCGCTGCCGGCGTGCCCGTGGCGCCGCTGTCCGACGAGAGCTCGGCGGAGGCGGACCGCAACCGCCAGTGGCGCGAGGTCGGTGTCGGCGCGCAGATCCTGCGCGATCTCGGCGTCACCTCGATCCGTCATCTCACCTCGTCGGTGCACGACTACAAGGGATTGTCGGGCTTCGGCATCGAGATCGTCGCCAACGAACAGCTGGACAACTGAGGTCTCGTCGTTCCGGCTGGGGCGCAGACCCCGGCATGGCGCAACCAGGATGCAATTGAACTTGTTGCCGCGGCGCTTTAGTTTGTCCGGCAATTCTCGACGGAACCAGACGCGAAAGGACGTTTCATGAGCGTGCGCCCCCAGGCCAAGGACAAGCCGGCTGCGGCTTCTTTCCAGTGGGACGATCCGTTCCTGCTCGACGAGCAGCTGACCGAAGACGAGCGCATGGTGCGCGACACCGCCCGCGCCTACGCGCAGGACAAGCTGCTGCCGCGCGTCTCCAAGGCCTATCTCGAGGAGAAGACCGACCGCGAGATCTTCAACGAGATGGGCGAGCTCGGTCTGATCGGCATCACGCTGCCGGAGGAATATGGCTGCGCCAATGCCAGCTACGTCGCCTACGGCCTCGTCGCCCGCGAGATCGAGCGCGTCGATTCCGGCTATCGCTCGATGAATTCGGTTCAGTCCTCGCTGGTGATGTATCCGATCTACGCCTATGGCGACGAGAACCAGCGCAAGAAATACCTGCCCAAGCTCGCCAGCGGCGAGTGGGTCGGCTGCTTCGGCCTGACCGAGCCCGACGCCGGTTCCGATCCGGCCGGCATGAAGACCCGGGCCGAGAAGGTCTCCGACGGCTATCGTCTCACCGGCAGCAAGATGTGGATTTCCAACGCGCCGATCGCCGACGTGTTCGTGGTCTGGGCCAAGTCGGCCGCACATGACAACCAGATCCGCGGCTTCGTGCTGGAGAAGGGCATGAAGGGCCTGTCCGCGCCGAAGATCGGCGGCAAGCTCTCCCTGCGCGCCTCCATCACCGGCGAGGTCGTGATGGACGGCGTCGTCGTCGGCGAAGACGCGCTGCTGCCCAACGTGTCCGGCCTGAAAGGGCCGTTCGGCTGCCTCAACCGTGCCCGCTACGGCATTTCCTGGGGCGTGCTCGGTGCCGCCGAGGACTGCATGCAGCGCGCCCGTCAATACACGCTGGACCGCAAGCAGTTCGGCCGGCCGCTCGCCGCCACCCAGCTGGTGCAGAAGAAGCTCGCCGACATGGAGACCGAGATCGCGCTCGGCCTGCAGGCATCCTTGCGCGTCGGCCGGCTGATGGACGAAGGCAAGTTCGCGCCCGAGATGATCTCGATCGTCAAGCGCAACAATTGCGGCAAGGCCCTCGACATCGCGCGCGTGTCCCGCGACATGCATGGCGGCAACGGCATCTCGATCGAGTACCACGTGATGCGCCACGTCCATAACCTCGAGACGGTCAACACCTACGAGGGCACCCACGACGTCCACGCCCTGATCCTGGGCCGCGCCATCACGGGGATCCAGGCGTTCTTCTGAGCGGGCTTCGATGCCGGCTGTCTTGCTCCGCTGTCATCGCCCGCCTTGTGCGCAGTTGCGCACTGGGGCGGGCGATCCAGTACCCAAGAGATCTCGCCTTCGCCTCAGGCGCTGCGGCGTACTGGATACCCCGCCTTCGCGGGGTATGACGAAGAGGGGGCGTTACGTATAGGAAGCGCCATGTCCGACAATGACGACGTCCCGTTCAACCGCAACTTCCCGCTGAAGCCGGGCGTCGTCGAGGAAGTCCGCCCCGGCGTCCGCCGGGTGCTGTGCAACAATCCGAGCCCGTTCACCTTCACGGGGACGGTGAGCTACATCATCGGCCAGGGCAACGTCGCGATCCTAGATCCCGGTCCTGACGATGCCGCCCATGCGGAAGCGCTGCTCGAGGCCGTGCGCGGCGAGACCGTAACCCACATCCTCGTCACCCACACCCACCGCGACCATTCGCCCAACACCGCGCGCATCAAAGAGGCGACCGGCGCAACCGTCTATGCCGAGGGCCCGCACCGCGCCTCGCGGCCGCGCTTCGAGAGCGAGAAGCACAATCCGGAATCCGGTTCCGATCGCGATTTCGTCCCCGATGTCCGGGTCGCCGATGGCGACGTCATCGAGGGCGCCGGCTGGCGGGTCGAGGCGGTCGCCACGCCCGGCCACACCGCCAATCATCTCGCCTTCGCCTGGCCGGAGCGGAAATTCAACTTCGTCGGCGACCATGTGATGGGCTGGTCGACCTCGATCGTGGCGCCGCCCGATGGCTCGATGATCGACTACATGGACTCGCTCGATCGCCTCGCCGCGCGGGAGGAGGATCTGTATTTCTCCGGCCACGGTCCCGAGATTCCTGAGGGACAGCGGTTCGTTCGTTTCCTGATCCGCCACCGCAAGGCGCGCGAAGCCTCGATCCTGCATCGCCTCGCCAAGGGCGAGGCCGATATCCCGACCATGGTCCGCGCCATCTATATCGGCATCGATCCCAGGCTGACCACGGCGGCCGGCTATTCCGTGCTGGCGCATCTGGAGGATCTGGTCGCCCGCGGCGTCGTCGCAACCGACGGCGATCCGGTGATCGGCGGGACCTACCGGATGGCGGGAGCGAAGCCCTCCACCGTCATTCCGGGGCTCGACGAAGCGAGAATCCGGAATCCATTGATCCACCGGCCCTGCAGCGCGATGGATTCTCAGGTGCGCAATTGCGCACCATAGCTCGTGCTTCGCACGCCCCGGAATGACAGTGGTTATTTCTTCACCGTCTTCGCGGGCGCCTTGGGCGGCGCCACCGGGGTCTTCTTCACCGGCTTCAGCGCGTCGGCATCCGCGGCGGCGTTGAGATCATCGATGAATTTCTTCACGCGCGCGGCGTTGCTGCCGAGGTCGCTCTCGAAATAGCGCGAGGCGGAGCGGATATCGACGCGCGAATCCTCGCCGTCCGGCACGACGCGGATCGAGACGTCTTCGCGGAATCCCATGATCGGTGTGCGCGCCACCGCCTCGATGCGGCCGATCTTGCGCGGCGGCTGCGGCGCGCGCTCGTCGATCACCAGCCATTTGCGCTTGTTGACCAGCTGGAGCGCGATGGCATAGGCGCGCTCGACCGGAATCTCGAGCTCGATCGGCTCGATGTCGGGATAGAACTGGCGCTGCTGCTCGGCCGAATAGAGGCCGGCATAGACCGCGGTGTTGGCGCCGTCGCCGGTCCGCAGCCGCGCCAGGGCGTCGAAGCGCGGCGGGTCGATCGGGTCGGTGGTGATGTCGTGGATCGCCGGCAGGCGCTGATATTGCAGACCGAGATAGGCGGGATAGGCAAGGATCAGCCCGTCGATCAGGAAGGCGAGCAGGATGCGCGCCATGCCGCGCGAGCCGTTCTGCCAGATCGCGGCAAAGCCGGCGAGCCCGAACAGGATCGAAAGCGCGGCAATCGCGAGACCCCCGAGGAAGGTGGCGAGCGCCGGCTTCGGCTCCAGGAATCCGAAGCGGACGATGACGGTCGACACCGCCACCGCCACCACGGCGAACACGGCGAGATTGCGCGCCCAGTTCGCGAGGCTGGACACGGGCTCCGACTGATAGGGAGCGGAAAACCTGCGGGCCATCGGGTGAGCTCTGCCGGGGTCTCGGGGCCGGCCGAAGCGGCGCGACGATGGAGCCGTTGAGACCACGGCCCGCGGGCAAATTCAAGGGTTCCTGCTACCCCTCGCTCCGTCATGGCCGGGCTTGACCCGGCCATCCACGTCTATCTGTTTTGCAGCAAGGCCGTGGATGCACGGGCCAAACAACTAGCCCGGGCATGACGAGTGATTGTCCCTCACGCCGCCGCGTTGGGGAAGCGGTAGTCCTTGAACTGGTCGCGGAGCGCCGTCTTCAGGATCTTGCCGGTGGCGGTGTGCGGGATGCCGTCGACGAAGGCGACGTCATCGGGCATCCACCATTTGGCGATCTTGCCGTCCATGAACTTCAGGATGTCCTCCCGCGAGGCCTGCTGCCCCGGCTTCAGCTGCACGATCAGCAGCGGGCGTTCGTCCCATTTCGGATGGAAGACGCCGATCACGGCCGCCTCGGCCACGGCCGGATGGCCGACCGCGAGGTTTTCCAGGTCGATCGAGGAGATCCACTCGCCGCCGGACTTGATCACGTCCTTGGAGCGGTCGGTGATCCGCATATAGCCGTCCTCGTCGATGGTCGCGACGTCGCCGGTGTCGAAGAAGCCTTGCTCGTCGAGGATGTTGGTGTCGACCCTGTAATAGGCCTTGGCCACCGCCGGTCCCGAGACCTTGAGACGGCCGAAGGTCTTGCCGTCCCAGGGCAGGTCCTTGCCGGCATCGTCGGTGATCTTCATCTGCACTGCGAAGGGCGCATAGCCCTGCATCTGCAGCACGTCGAGCCGGGCCTCTCCGGTCGCGTCCTGGAACGGCGGCTTCAGCGCGGCGACGCTGCCGATCGGGCTCATCTCGGTCATGCCCCAGGCGTGGCGCACGTTGGAGCCCATGTCGAGGAAGGCCTTGATCATCGAGCGCGGCATCGCCGAGCCGCCGCAGATCACCATCTTCAGGTGCGGCAGCTTCAGATTGTTGGCCGACATGTGCTGGAGCAGCATCAGCCACACCGTCGGCACGCCCGCGGTATGCGTCACCTTTTCGGTCGAGAGCAGTTCATAGACCGAGGCGCCGTCGAGCTTGGCGCCGGGCATGACCAGCTTGGTGCCCTGCGAAGGCGCCGAGAAGGCGATGCCCCAGCTGTTGGCATGGAACAGGGGAACCACCGGCAGCATTGTTTCGGACGCGCTGGTTCCGAGCGCGTCGACATTGTTGGCCATCAGCGCGTGCAGCACGTTGGAGCGATGCGAATACAGCACACCCTTGGGATCGCCGGTCGTGCCCGACGTGTAGCACATGGCGGCTGCCGTGTTCTCGTCAAACTCCTTCCATTTGAATTTGCCGTCGGCCTGCGCGATCCAGTCCTCGTAGGCCACGGCGTTCTTCAGCGTGGTCTCGGGCATGTGCGCCTTGTCCGTGAGCACGACGTAGCGCTCCACGCTCGGCAGCTTGTCGGCGATCTTCTCGAGGATCGGAATGAAGGTGAGATCGGTCATCACGATGCGGTCCTGCGCATGGTTGATGATCCAGGCGATCTGCTCGGGAAAAAGGCGGGGATTGACGGTATGGCAGATGGCTCCGATTCCCATGATGCCGTACCAGACTTCCAGATGGCGCCAGGTGTTCCAGGCGATCGTCGCCACCCGGTCGCCGAGCTTGATGCCTTCGCGGTCCAGCACCTGGGAGACCTTGAGCGCACGCTTGTGGATGTCGGCATAGGTGGTGCGGTGGATCGGTCCCTCGACCGACCGCGTGACCACCTCCTGCTTGCCGTGGATCTTCGCGGCGTGTTCGATGATCTTGTGGCAGAGCAGGGGCCAATCTTGCATCAAACCAAGCATTCCGACGTTCCTCCGAGAATTCGCTGGGCGCGTTGTCGCTCTCAGCGCTGGGCCAAAGAATTGTCATGAGTTTTAGCCTGACGGACTCTCGCCGCAAATGGTCTTGTCGCGGCTATATGTCCGCCGGCGCGGCAATGGTTACCGCTGCGCTCGGGCTGTCTGTCCTGCTGGCCGGAAAGGCAGAGGCTCGAAAGGAGGTGTCCCCGCTGGATATCCTCGGTCTCGGTGCGCCGAAGCCGCGCGCGGCGGCTCACCCCGTCAGGATCCCGTTGCCGAGGCCGCGTCCCGAAGAGGCTCCCAGGGCCTCGTCGGACCAGCCCCCGGACCAGGCCGCGCCGGAGGCTCCGGCAGCAGCCGGCAAATCCGCCAATCTCCCCGCCGAAAAAGCCCGCGAAGCGACGCCGCCCGAGAAGCAGGCCTCCGCCTGCCGGCTGGCTCTGACCGAGGAGATTGCGGTGGCACCCTCGATTCCCGATATCCGCGGGCCCGGTGGCTGCGGCGGCGAGGATCTGGTCCGGCTGGAGGCCATCGTGCTGCCGGACGGGCGCAAGGCCTCGGTCAAGCCGGCGGCGATCCTCCGCTGCACCATGGCCTCGGCGATCGCCGACTGGGTGCGCAAGGATATGGCGCCGCTGGCCACCAGCCTCGGTACGACCGTCAGCGATCTCGACAATTTCGACTCCTTCGAGTGCCGCGGCCGCAACCGTGTGGCCGGCGCGTTGCTGTCCGAGCACGGCAAGGCCAATGCGCTCGATGTTCGCGGCATCAAGCTAGCCAATGGCCAGTCGCTCGGCTTGACCGACCGCACGCTCTCCCGCGACGTCCGCGAGCGGGTGCTGCGTTCGGTCTGCGCGCGCTTTTCCACCGTGCTTGGTCCAGGCTCGGACTGGTACCACGAGGACCACATCCATCTCGATCTGGCGCAGCGGCGCAACGACTACCGGATCTGTCAGTGGAACGTCTGGGATCCGCTGCCGCAGGTGGCCCCGTTGTTGCCGGCCGAACGGCCCGAGGAGGCGCCGCCGCGCGAGGTCGCGGCCGGACCCGAGTCCCGGGCCGGGACCGACGAGGAGGACGCCGCAAAGCCAGCGCCGCCGGCCGAGAAGGTGACCTCGCAAAAATCGGCAACAAAAAAGCGCCGGTGAGACCGGCGCTTTTCGAAGTCCAGGACGATCAGGTGATCAGAAGCTGCCGGCCTGGCCGGTGCTGCTGTTGCCGAGCGCCAGTCGCGAATTGTAGGGCGAGTCGCCATGCTTCGGTTCGAGCACGACGACGATCGTGCCGAGCTTGACGCGATCATACAGATCAATCGCGTCCTCATTGGTCAGGCGGATGCAGCCCGAGGAAATCGAGGCGCCGATATATTCCGGCTGATTGGTGCCATGGATGCGGAACAGCGTGTCCTTGCCGCCGGAATAGAGATAGATCGCGCGGGAGCCCATCGGATTGTCCGGGCCGGGGGCGACATAGGTCGGCACGCCCAGGCGCGAAATCTCGCCGGGGGTGGGGTGCCAGGCCGGCCACTCGGTCTTGCTGCCCACCTTGGCGATGCCCGACCAGGCCATGGCTTCTTCGCCAACGGTGATGCCGTAGCGGATCGCCTTGCCGCCATCCAGCACGTAGTAGAGATAGTGATTGTCGGAATCGACGACGATCGAGCCCGGCGTCTCCTTCCGGTGGAAGTCGACGATGGCGCGACGGAACGGCTCTGCAACCGGGGTGTTCTCGTAACGGACCTTGGCGAGCAGTTCCTTGTCCTTCGGCTTGAAGGCCTTGGTGTCGGTCGCCTCGTAATGCGTGGCCTGCATGCAGCCCGACAGCATCAGGCCGGCGGCCAAAATACCCAGCGTAACTTTCAGCGACGACATGATTTGGTTCCAATCGACTACAGCAAGCTGTCGTGGGGCTTGAGCACGCCCGCCACCTCGACTCCGATGAGCCCTATTATCGTGGAAATCCGCCACAATTCCAGCACGACGGGCCTTTTCCCGCGCTGCGAGACCCCAGCTGTGGCTTTTTTGCCGCAAATTTTCCTCCGTCGGGGGGATTTTGGGGGCTGAAAGGCCTCAGCTGTCGATTCCCTGCCACGGCTGGCCACGCCGGCGCCACAAATGCCGACGCACCGTTAATCGGCCTGTCATCATGAACTTGTCAGAATCGCGCTAAGGGCTTTCGCTGCTGTCGTAGGCCCCCGCTGGAGTTGTGCATGTTTTCTGTGTTCGTTCCCTCCGACTCCACCCTCAAGAAGGCTGTCGTCGACGACCTGTCCGCGTTGCCGGAGAACGCGGTCTGGATCGACCTGGTCAATCCGACCGCGGCCGAGGACAAGGCGGTGGAGCGGCTGGCGGGCATCGCCATCCCGACCCGGGAGGACATGCAGGAGATCGAGATCTCCAGCCGGCTCTATATCGAGAACGGCGCGCGCTACATGACCGCGACCTTGATGTGCCATTCCGACACCGACATGCCCCGGACCACGGCGGTGACCTTCATCCTCGGCGACCATCGCCTGGTCACGGTCCGCTACGATCTGCCCAAGCCGTTCGCCCTGGTCGAGGCCAAGCTCGCCCGCGCCTGCACCCCCTCCATCACCGGCGAGATGGTGCTGATGGAATTGCTGGATGCCGTGATCGACCGCTGCGCCGACATTCTCGAGCGCTGCGGCGCCGACATCGACCAGGTCAGCCACGACATTTTCGAACCCGAGAGCGAGCGCCACGGTCACGCCAAGCAATACTCCCAGATCCTGATCTCGATCGGCCGCAAGGGCGACCTCACCTCCAAGGTGCGCGAGAGCCTCGTCTCGATCGGCCGCCTCGTCGCCTTCCTGTCGGCGGTGGTCGAAGGCGTCAAATGGTCGAAGGACATGCGTGAGCAGCTCAAGACCATGCAGCGCGACGTCTCGTCCCTGACCGACCACGCCTCCTATCTCTCCAACAAGATCACCTTCGTGCTCGATGCCATGCTGGGCGTCGTCAATCTCGAGCAGAACAACATCATCAAGCTGTTCTCGGTGATGGCGGTGGTCCTGATGCCGCCGACGCTGATCGCCTCGATCTACGGCATGAACTTCAAGATGATGCCGGAACTGGAATGGGCGCACGGCTATCCGATGGCGCTCCTGATGATGCTCGCCGCCGCCATCGTTCCCTACTGGATCTTCAAGTGGAAGAAGTGGCTGTAGGGCCGGATACCTCGCGTCAAGCTTAACCGTGCGCGGCATGTCCGTAGCGACGACGTCGCGCGACGTGTCGCGCGAGGCCGCGTTTGCAAGATGACTACCGGTATCTTACGTCGTTCGCAGAGACCGGGCGCAACGTGTCGCGGAATGGATCGGGATTGCGGCCTTGCCGTGATGCGTGCGCGCCGCCCCAATTCCTCCGGTAAAATTTGAGCAGTGGGCTGAACGTTTGCGCGAAGCTTGTCTGCGATAAGCAGCATGTTAGCCGCGAGGAACAGCCATGGTTGAGAAACACATAACGACGCCCCGCAACGTCATCGCGCTGGCCGACTATCGCCAGACGCTGACGAGCGGCAAGGCGCCGTCGATGTCGGCACGTACGTGCCGGCACTGTGGTGCTCCGCTGCTCGACGGCGAAACCGACGACGACTGCTCGACTGCGACTGATGCAGCCGCTCCGCGGCTGCGCGACCAGCCGCGCCGGTTTCGTGCCGATTGAGAACGGGAGGGTTGAGGCGATCCAGGTCCTGCGGCGGCGTTGTCTGGATCGCCTTGCTTCCGTTTCGCGACTTCCTGACATTGTCGTCAGCGGCGCCGTGGCAGGCGAAACACTTGCCTGTTTCCTCCGTCCCTCAAGTCAAGAGGCGCTGGCGAAAATATTCCACTTTACCGAAATTCGGAATTGGCGTATGTGTCGTCCATCCCGGTTCATTCCTGAGGGGCGGCGTGAGTCGTCACGATCGCGAGCCGGGGATGCGGTGGACGCGGCAGCGTCGGGCGCGACAGGCGCGGGCAGGGCGG
>CAYREH010000056.1:0-40294 GCA_964423245.1 uncultured Bradyrhizobium sp.
GGCCGTAGATCATGACCGTCTTGCCGGTCGCAGCCTTCATGTCGATGCGGTGACGCCGGCCGGAGAACGCGAGTTCGATTCCTTCATGGACGAGGCCCTCCGCATGGGCCCGGCTGCCGGCACCGACCTGGTCGAGCAGCGCGACGGTCCCCTCTTCCAGGAGGCCGGCCCGGATGCGCCCGAGCACGTAGTCGGGCGTCTGCCGCTCGAGAATGACGTTGTCGATGCCGTACTGGTGCAGAAGTTGCCCAAGCAACAATCCGGCCGGACCCGCTCCGACGATTGCGACTTTTGTCCGCAATACTTGCTCCTCCCGATCCTCTAAGGTTTTCGCGGCCGCTCGCTTGTCGCGGTCATCCGCACAAGATAATTATACCATATAACCGTTGGACAAAAGGGAGTACGCCTCGCGGCATCGTGACAAATCCACCGATGCGGCTGACGCCGGCGGCGGGACAGCACGCCGCGCCGGTTCCGGCTTGAATGCGCCGGCCGATTAGATAACATGTTAATTAATCAGACCGGGCCAACGAAGCCCGCGTCGATCAAGAGGGAGAAACGCGTGATGAAGAAAGCCTGTCTGGCGCTGCTGCTGGCAGCGAGCGTGAGCCCTGCCTTCGCGCAGGACAAGACCTTCGACCTGAAGATCTCGCATTGGGTGCCGGCGTCGCATCCGCTGCAGAAATCGCTGGAGGACTGGGCGGCCGCGGTGGAGAAGGATTCCGGCGGCACCATCAAGGGCAAGGTGTTTCCGGCCCAGCAGCTCGGCAAGGCGTTCGACCATTACGACATGGCGCGCGATGGCATCGCCGACGTCACCTATGTCAATCCCGGCTATCAGCCGGGCCGCTTCCCGGTCATCGGCGCCGGTGAATTGCCCTTCCTGATCTCGGACGCCAAGGGCGGCTCGATGGGGCTGGACGCCTGGTACCGCAAATATGCCGAGAAGGAGATGAAGGACGTCAAGTACTGCCTCGCCTTCGTCCACTCGCCCTCGTCCTTCCACGTGCGCACCAAGAAGATCGTGACGCCCGAGGACGTCAAGGGCATGAAGATCCGCCCGGCTCACGCCACGATGGCGAACTTCGTCACCGCGCTGGGCGGCACCAACGTGCAGTCCTCGGCACCCGAGGTGCGCGACATCATCGAGCGCGGCGTCGCCGACGGCGTGACCTTCCCGTGGGGCTCGCTGGTCCTGTTCGGCGTCGACAAGGTGACCAAGTTCCACATGGACGCGCCGCTCTATGTCACGACCTTCGTGTTCGTGATGAACAAGGACAAATACAACGCCATGTCCGACAAGCAGAAGGCGGCGATCGACAAGAACTGCTCGACCGAGATGGCCGGCGTGGTCGGCGAGCACTGGGGCAAGTTCGAGGACGCCGGCGTCGACAAGGTCAAGGCCGAAGCGGGCCAGGAGGTCTACAAGCTCACGCCCGAACAGACCGCCGCGTGGAAGAAGGCCGCCGAACCGCTGGTCAAGACCTGGGGCGACGGGGCCAAGAAAACCGGTGCCGATCCCGACGCCGCGCTCGCGGACCTCAAGGCCTCGTTGAAGAAGTACAACGCGCTGGCGGAGTGACGCCAAGCTGCGGCTGCATACGCGCTGCACCTCGCCCGCTTGCGGGAGAGGTCGGCACGAAGCGCCGGGCGAGGGCTCTCACCTCCCGGGGGTTCTCGACCGTGGAAGCACCCTCTCCCACCCCTCCCCCGCAAGCGGGGGAGGGAACGCAGCTCGATCGCGGGTCCACCTTGAACTCATCTTGCTTTTGAACAGGACTGCCCCATGAAGCGCGCCTGGATGGATCGCACCATCGACACGATCGAATGGATCGCCGCAGGATTCGTCGGCATCGTGGCGCTCGACATCTTCGTGTCGGTGTTGCTGCGCAACACGCTGAACTATTCGATCCCCGATTCCTTCGACATCGGCCGCATGCTGCTCGGCATCCTGATCTTCTGGGGGATCGCCGCGACCTCCTACCGCGGCACGCACATCACCGTGGATCTGATCTGGGCCAATGTCGGGCCGCGCTATCAGCGCGCGATCGACGTGTTCGCGACCCTGGTCCTGCTGTTCGTCGTGACGGTGCAGACCTGGACGCTGTTCGACAAGGTCCGGCTGACCTACAACGACAATGTGCAGACGTTCGACCTGCACATGCCGACGTGGCCGTTCTTCCTCGTCGCCTGGATCGGCGACGTCTGCGCCGTGCTGCTGATCGCGATCCGCACATACCGGCTCATCTTCCACCCCGAAGACATGCATGAACCCAAGATCAAGGTGACGGAATAACCATGAGCACCGACGCCGTCGCCGTCATCGGCTTCGTTTCCCTGTTCGCCCTGATGCTGCTGCGCGTGCCCGTCGGCATGGCGATGGGCCTCGTCGGCGTGTCCGGCTTCAGCTATCTCGTCGGCTCGACGCCGGCCCTGAAGATGGTTGGCCAGGTCACGATGCGGACGGTCACCGACTACACGTTCGGGGTGATCCCGATGTTCCTGCTGATGGGGTCCTTCGTCAGCAATTCCGGCATGAGCCGCGAGCTTTTCCGGGCCGCCAACGGCTTCGTCGGCCATCTGCGCGGCGGGCTCGGCATCGCCACGGTCGGCGCCTGCGGCGGCTTTGCGGCGATCTGCGGCTCGTCGGTGGCGACCGCCGCGACCTTCTCCGCGGTCGCCTATCCGGAGATGCGCCGCTTCGGCTATCCGCAGTCCTTCGCGACCGGCGTGATCGCGGCCGGCGGCACGCTCGGCGCGATGCTGCCGCCTTCCACGGTGCTCGCGGTCTACGGCATCATCACCGAGCAGGACATCGGCAAGCTGTTCATCGCCGGCATCATTCCCGGCATCCTCGCCATGACGATGTACATGCTGACGATCGGCCTGATCGGCTATCTGAGGCCCGACTTCCTGCCGAAGGGCAAGCTCGTGCCGTGGCGCGAACGCTTCGCCGGCCTGAAGGAGATCTGGGCCCCGGTCCTGCTGTTCCTGTTCGTCATCGGCGGCCTGTACGGCCTGCCCTTCCTGCCGCGCTTCACGCCGACGGAGGCCGGCGGCGTCGGGGCCACCGGCGCCTTCATCATCGGCGTCGCCACCGGACGGCTCGACCGCGAGAAGGTGCTGGCCTCGCTGCTGCAGGCGACGCGCACCGCCGCCGCCGTCTTCACCGTGCTGATCGGCGCCCTGATCTTCGGCTATTTCCTGACGGTGACGCAGACGCCGCAGAAGGTGACGGAGTTCCTCACCGGCCTCGGCCTCGGTCCCTACGGCGTGCTGGCCCTGATTATGGTGATGTATCTGGTGCTGGGCTGCCTGATGGACGCGATGGCGATGATCATCCTCACCGTGCCGATCATCTTCCCGGTGGTCATGCATCTCGGCTTCGATCCGATCTGGTTCGGCGTCATCATCGTGATGACCGTCGAACTCGGCCTGATCCATCCGCCGGTTGGCATGAACGTCTTCGTCATCAAGAGCGTGGTGAAGGACGTGTCCTTCTCCACCATCTTCAGGGGCGTGATCCCGTTCGTGGCGACCGACCTGGTGCGGCTCGTGATCCTGATCGCCTTCCCGATCCTGGCAACCTGGCTCCCGACGCGTATGATGGCGCATTGAGAGGGAAAGCCATGACCACACCGACGCTCGAAACCAGATACGTCTTCACCATCACCGCCAAGATCGGCGACGTCGTCACCTGCGGCGAGACCGGGATCGGCGTTCGCCGCATCATCCCGATCCTCGGCGGCGAGGTGAAGGGGACGATCTCCGGCAAGGTGCTGCCGTTCGGCGCCGACTTCCAGACGATTCGCCCCAACGAACTGATCGACCTCGAGGCGAAATACGCCTTCGAGACCGACGACGGCGCCACCGTCTATGTCGAGAACAAGGGCATGCGGTTCGGCCCGGTCGAACTCCTGCAGAAACTCAAGCGCGGCGAACCGGTCGACCCCAAGCAGATCTATTTCCGCACCGTGCCGAAATTCGAGACCGGCCACGCCAAATATCGCTGGCTGATGGAGCACATCTTCGTCGGCTCGGCGGCGCGGCACGCCGACCGCGTGGTGATCGACGTGCACCAGGTGGTGTGACCGGAGACTGGGGTTCGAGCCGCTCCACAATCCAAGCCATCATCCCGGCGACGGCCGGGATCCATACGGCGTGACCTCTCGCGTTTGAACGGTCGACGGACCGAACGACGAATCGTCGCCAAACTTCGCTCGGGGTCATGAGTCCCGGCCTTCGCCGTGACGACATCGGGTCTGGAGCACGACTTCCCAGGAATGAACGGCCTTTTGCCTGCCTTATTGACTCTCCCGAAATTCGTTATACAACATAACTATTCTTATAAGGACGCAAATGACACAGGGAAACGCCGAGACCGCAGCCGCGGGCGCCTCCGGGCTGCTCAGGATCGAGAGGGCGGACCGGGTTCTGACCGTAGGTCTGAACCGGCCGGCCAAGCGCAATGCGCTCAATGACGGCATCATCCTTGAAATCGGCGCCTGCTTCTCCTCCCTGCCCGACGACATCGGCGCCGTGGTGATCCATGGCATCGGCGACCATTTTTCCTCCGGCCTCGACCTGTCCGAACTGACCGAGCATGACGCCACCGGCGGCCTCTTGCATTCGCAGATGTGGCACCGGGTGTTCGACCGCATCCAGTACAGCCGGGTGCCCGTGATCGCCGCGCTGAAGGGCGCCGTGATCGGCGGCGGTCTGGAACTGGCTTGCGCTGCGCATATCCGCGTCGCCGAACCATCCACCTATTTCGCGCTGCCCGAGGGCCAGCGGGGCATCTTCGTCGGCGGCGGCGGCTCGGTGCGGCTGCCGCGGCTGATCGGCGTCGCCCGGATGATGGACATGATGCTGACGGGCCGCGTCTACAGCGCGACCGAAGGCGCCTCCTACGGCTTCGCGCAATATGTCACGGAGGCCGGCAACGGGCTCGGCAAGGCGCTGGAACTGGCGACCAAGGTCGCCGCCAACGCGCCGCTGACGAACTTCGCCGTGCTGCAGGCGCTGCCGATGATCGCGGAGGCCAATCCGCAGACCGGCCTGCTGATGGAATCGCTGATGGCCACCGTCGCGCAGAGCGACAAGGAGGCCAAGCGCAGGATCCGCGAGTTCCTCGAGCACAAGACCGCCAAGGTAAAGCCGAAATCATGAGCGCGCAGCCGTCCTCTTCCAGCACAGAGCGCGGCGCGAGCACTTCTCCGCTGCGGCCCATCTCGTTCGGCGACCCCGCCATCGATGTCGAGCGCCGCCCGGACGGCACGATCTATCTGCGCCCGAAGCAGCCGCTCGGCGATTATCCGGTCCGCATCACCGACCGCCTGCATCACTGGGCGACCGCGACCCCGGACCGCGTCTTCATGGCCGAGCGCGAGGGCGGGCGCGGCTGGCGCAAGCTCAGCTATGCCGAACTCCTCACCGCGAGCCGGCACATCGCCTCCGCCCTGATCCGGCGCGGCCTCTCGGCCGAGCGACCGGTCGTGATCCTCTCCGGAAATTCGATCGACCATGCGCTGATCGCGTTCGGCGCGTTCTATGCCGGCATTCCGTTCTGTCCGGTGTCACCGGCCTATTCGCTCGTGTCGAAGGACTACGGCAAGCTGTCCTATCTGATGAAGCTGCTGACACCCGGCCTCGTCTTCGCCGACAACGCCGACAGGTTCGCCGATGCGCTGGCCGCCAACGTGCCTGAGGGCACCGAGATCGCGGCGTGCTGGGGCGGCGTGCCCGGCCGCGATGTCACCTTGCTCGCCGACCTGATGGCAACACCGATCCGCAGCGATCTCGACGCGGTGCATGAGGGCATCGGCCCCGACACCATCGCCAAATTCCTGCTGACCTCGGGCTCGACCGGCAATCCCAAAGCGGTCATCAACACCCAGCGCATGATCTGCGCCAACCAGGTGATGCTGCGCGAGACGCTGGCCTTCCTCAAGGACGAGCCGCCGGTCATCGTCGACTGGCTGCCCTGGAATCACACCTTCGGCGGCAACCACAATATCGGCCTGACGCTCTACAATGGCGGCTCGATGTATCTCGATGCCGGCAAGCCGATGCCCGGCGGCATCGAGGAGACCGTCCGCAATCTCCAGGAGATCTCGCCGACGGTCTATTTCAACGTGCCGAAGGGCTACGAATCCCTGCTGCCGTACTTGCGCGAGGATCAGGGCCTGCGCGCGAAATTCTTCGACCGCCTGCACGCGATGTTCTTCTCCGGCGCGGCGCTGGCACCCCATGTGTGGGACAGTCTCGACGAGCTCGCGGTGAAGGAGAAGGGTTATCGCGTGCCGATGCTGACGGGCCTCGGCGCGACCGAGACCGCGCCGTTCTTCATGTCGGTCAATCCGCGCACCAGCCGCTCCGGCCATGTCGGGCTGCCGGTGTCCGGCAATGATGCCAAGCTGGTGCCGAACAACGGCAAGATGGAGGTCCGCGCGAAGGGCCCCAACGTGATGCCCGGCTATTGGCGCCAGCCCGAGATCACCGCCAAGTCGTTCGACGAGGAAGGCTTCTACAAGCTCGGCGATGCGCTCAAGCCGGCCGATCCCGACGATTTCAGCGCCGGCTTCGACTTCGACGGCCGCGTCAGCGAGGATTTCAAGCTGGCGAGCGGCACCTGGGTCAGCGTCGGCCCGCTCCGCGCCCGCTTCGTCGCGGCCTGCGCGCCGCTGGTGCGCGACGTCGTCATTGCCGGCATCAACCGCGACGAAATCTCCGCGCTGGTGCTGCTCGACCTCGACGGCTGCCGCCTGATCAACCCGACGCTGCCGGCCGACGACCTCACCGTGACCGCCCGCGACCGCCTGGTGCGCGAGGCGTTCCGCGAGCGCCTGACGCGCTTCCTCGCCACGGCCACCGGCTCCTCGACCCGGATCACCCGCGCGATCCTGATGGATGCGCCGCTGTCGATCGACAAGGGCGAAGTCACCGACAAGGGCTCGATCAACCAGCGGGCCGTGCTGGAGCATCGGGTCGCATTGATCGAGGAGCTCTACGCTGCCAATCCGTCGGACCGCGTGATCGCGGTCGCTTAAGACATCATCGCCACAGGAGAACGCCATGCAGTTGAAGGATCAGGCAGCCATCGTCACCGGCGGCGCATCGGGGCTGGGCGCCGCGACCGCGCGCAGGCTGGCGGCGCAGGGCGCCAAGGTCGCGGTGTGCGACCTCAACACCAAGCTGGCCGAAAGCGTGGCCGCCGAGATCAAGGGCATCGCGGTGACCTGCGACGTCTCCGACGCCGCCTCCGCGGAAGCTGCGGTCGCGGCGGCCGCCAAGGCGCACGGCCCGGCGCGCGTGCTGGTCAACTGCGCCGGCATCGGCGTTGCCAAGCGCGTCGTCGGTCGCGACGGCCCGATGGCGCTGGCCGATTTCGACAAGGTGATCAAGGTCAATCTGATCGGCACCTTCAACATGCTGCGGCTGGCCGCGACCGAGATGTCGAAGCTGGAGCCGCAGGCGACCGGCGAGCGCGGCGTCATCATCAACACGGCCTCGGTCGCCGCCTATGACGGCCAGATCGGCCAGTCGGCCTATTCCGCCTCCAAGGGCGGCATCGTCGGCATGACGCTGCCGATCGCGCGCGAGCTCGCCCAGTTCGGCGTCCGCGTGCTGACGATCGCCCCGGGCCTCTTCCTCACTCCGCTGCTCGCCAACCTGCCGCAGGAGGCCCAGGATTCGCTGGCCGCCGCGATCCCCTTCCCGCGCCGGCTCGGCCAGGCCGACGAATTCGCCGCGCTTGCTTTGCACATGGTCGAGAACGCCTATCTGAACGGCGAAGTGGTGCGCCTCGACGGCTCGCTGCGCATGGCGCCGAAATAGGACGCACTCCGCATGTTCGTGAACCGGCGCGACGTCCAGATCCAGTGGGGAGATTGCGACCCCGCCAACATCGTCTACTACCCGCGCTATTTCGGCATGTTCGACGATTCCACTTCGGTCCTGTTCGAGAAGGCCGGTTTCTCGAAACAGGACCTCGTTCACAAATACGGGCTGGTCGGCATTCCCATGGTCGACACGCGCGCCAAGTTCTACATCCCCTCGACGCACGGCGACTGGATCACGATCGAAACCAGGATCGAGAGCATCAAGCGCTCGAGCTTCGAGGTGAAGCACAACGTGTTCAAGGGAGAAGCTCTCGCCATCGAGGCATTCGAGACCCGCGTGCTGGTCGGCCGCGATCCCGTTAACCCCGACAAGCTGAAATCGGCACCGTTTCCGGCGGAAATGGTAGCGAAGTTCACGGGAAGCTAGCGCGAGGGGCCAAATCGACGCATCGCCAAAAGACGGGGCTGAATAACCCGCAAAATTCTGCTTTCAAGGAAACACGTCAAGGGAGGAATAGATGAAACGCTTTTACCTGACCGCCGCCATCGCCGCGGCGACGATTGCACTGCCGGCCCTGCCGGCGCTGGCGCAGACCAGCGAGATCACCATCGGCATCACCACCACGACGACGGGCCCGGGCGCCGCGCTCGGCATTCCCGAACGCAACGCGCTGGAATTCGTGCCGAAGGAGATCGGCGGCGTGCCGCTGAAGGTCATCGTGCTCGACGACGGCGGTGATCCCACCACAGCGACCACCAACGCCCGTCGCTTCGTCACCGAATCCAAGGCCGACATCATCATGGGCTCAGCGCTGACGCCGCCCACCATCGCGGTCTCCAACGTGGCGAACGAAGCCGGCATTCCGCATTTCGGCCTCGCCCCCTTCCCGATCACGCCGGAGCGCATCAAGTGGTCGGTGGCGATGCCGCAGCCGATCCCGATCGTCGGCAAGGTCCTGTACGACCACATGAAGTCCAAGGGCGTGAAGACCGTCGGCTATATCGGCTATTCGGACTCCTATGGCGACCTCTGGTTCAACGACCTCAAGGCCCAGGTGGCCCCGATGGGCATCACCATCGTCGACGAGGAGCGCTTCGCCCGTCCCGACACCTCGGTGACCGGCCAGGTGCTGAAGCTGGTGGCGGCCAATCCGGACGCGATTCTGGTCGGCGCCTCCGGCACGGCCGCGGCGCTGCCTCAGACCGAGCTGCGCGAACGCGGCTACAAGGGCTTGATCTACCAGACCCACGGCGCGGCCAGCATGGACTTCATCCGCATCGCCGGCAAAGCCGCCGAAGGCGTGCTGATGGCATCGGGCCCGGTGATGGACCCCGAGGACCAGCCTGACACCGCTTTGACCAAGAAGCCGGGCCTCGCGCTCAACGCGGCCTATGAGGCCAAATACGGCCCGAACAGCCGCAGCCAGTTCGCCGGCCATTCCTACGACGCGTTCGAGATCCTCAAGCGCGTCATCCCGACCGCATTGAAGACCGCCAAGCCCGGCACGCCGGAATTCCGCGAAGCGATCCGCCAGGCCCTGCTGACGGAGAAGGACATGGCCGCGAGCCAGGGCGTCTACAACTTCACCGAAAAGGACCGCTACGGTGTCGATGAGCGCGCCCGCATCCTGCTCACCGTGAAGGACGGCAAGTACACGCTGGTGAAATAGGCACCGCGCCAGGTTTGAACGACGAGAGCCGGCCCGTTGGGCCGGCTCTTTCGTTTTGCCGGTACTGACCGCGGTCGCGGCCCTGGCTCTGGACGCTACGCCGCCTCCCGCAGCGGGGTCCAGGCGAAGTCGGGGTAATACGCATCCATCATGCGGTCGACATAGGCGGTGAGATTGCCGAACCCCTCGGCCCGTCGCCGCAGCTCGGACTCGAAGAACGGGGTCAGGACCCCAGCGAGCGCGCCGAAGGCCGTGGCATCGACGCCGCTGGGCTTGTGTCCCATCAGATAGGCCTTGTCGCCGAGCTGCACCGACAGGGCGAACAGCGAGCGCACCGCGAGATCGACGTCGTCATCCGGCGCATGGCGACCGAGGCCCGACAGCAGATAGTTCTCGGCGACTCGGAACTGCGCGTCCTCCCGCAGCTTCTCGCGATTGTGCTCCGGCGTGCCGTCGAAGAAATGCGCCGGCCCTTTGGCGAAATTGGCGGGATCGACCCAGCGCGCACCGATCAGCGCCCAATAGACGTGATGCTCGATCATGCGCTCGAAGGCCCAGGCCTGGGCGCGTTCGGCCAGCGACAGGCCGGCATCGAAATCGAAGCCATAGCGACGCTCGACATGGGCGCGGATGAAGGTGGAATCGGCCACCGCCTCGCCGCCGTCGTCGATGAAGGGCAGCTGACCCTTGGGTGAGGCCGGCGGCATGGCGCGCTCCTTGCGGTAGGGCAGCCCGGCCATCTTGAGCTGGACCTCCGTCTTGGTGACGAAGGGGCTGATTTCCGGCAGGCCGAAGCCCGCGCCAAAGCCGTAAAGCGTGATCAGGGGCGCTCCTTTCCAAAGAGCGGAGGATTGGGCCGAACCTAGTGACGGGCTGCTCCCCCCAGGGTGGCACCAGCCGTGATATCCTCGGCGAAGCGGGCGCCTCGCCAGGCCCGGCCCATGACGTGACGCACCAGCGCATCGGAGGCCGGCACGAGCGAGCGGTTCGCGACAGCCGTCAGCGCAGGGCGGATGTCGACGATCTGCAGCAGGGCTTGCGGACGCCACAACGGGACGGCCGCGCCGAAATGGGTTGGAATGATCATGACGGAATCCTCTTCAATCGATCTGTTGAGCGGGTATAAAGCGCCCCTGCTGCCAACATCCTGTCAGCAGCCGCTCGCCGCCTGCTGAGATCATCGATCATCGCCGAGAGAATCGTCATGAGACGCGCCGACCGGCTGTTTCAGATCATCCAGGTGCTGAGGCGCACGCGCAAACCGCTGACGGCGGATGCGATCGCAGCCGAACTCGAGACATCGAAGCGCACCATCTATCGCGACATCGCAACGCTGATCGGCCAGCGCGTTCCGATCCGCGGCGAGGCCGGCATGGGCTACATCCTGGAGAAGGGTTTCGACCTGCCGCCGCTGATGCTGACACCGGACGAGATCGAGGCGGCGGTGCTCGGCGCGCAATGGGTCGCCGGCCATGCCGATTCCGCGCTGGCGCGCGCGGCCGAGGATCTGATGGCCAAGATCGCCGACACCGTTCCGGAGCGGCTGCGGCCCTTCGTGCTGGAGCCGGCGAGCCGGGCACGCCCGAGCTGGAACAGGGAGCCGGACCGCCTCGACATGGTGCGCACGCGCACGCAGATTCACGAAGGCAGGAAGATCATGCTCCGCTATCGCGACGAGCAGGGCCGCCACAGCGAACGCATGATCTGGCCGATCTCGATCGGCTATCTCGAAGCCACGCGCCTGCTCGCGGCCTGGTGCGAGCTGCGCGGCGACTTCCGCAGCTTCCGGACAGACCGCGTGGTGGATGCGACCTATCTGGACGAGAAATATCCGGAGCGGCGCGACGTGCTGCGCGCGAAATGGCGGCAGAGCCTGGTCTGGGGTCCGCCCAAGGACACCTGACAATGGGAGACGAACCCGCCATGGAGACGATCGATCCGTCGACCCTGTGCCAGAGCTGCGGCGCCTGCTGCGGCTATTCGCAGAACTGGCCGCGCTTCTCGACCGAAAGCGAGGAAGAGCTCGCGGCGATCCCGGAGAGATTCGTCAACGAACGCCAGTCCGGCATGCGCTGCGAGGGCGACCGCTGTTCTGCGCTGCAGGGAGAGATCGGACGGGCGACGTCGTGCGGGATCTATGCGCTGCGTCCGGAGGTGTGCCGCACATGCATGCCGGGCGACGCCGAATGCGCGATGGCGCGGCGGAAGTTCGGGCTGCCGGCGATCGAGATCGCCTAAGCCGGAACGGTCTCGCCGACCTCGTCGTCGAGCTCGTCATCCAGCGGAGCAAGCACCGAGAGTGGCTTGGTCGACAGGGTGATCGGCTTGCGTCCGCCCGAAAGCGACGGTGCCGCTTTGGTCGCGGTCTCGCGCGACAGCACGTAGAGCGTCGAGCCGACACGTCCGCCGTTCTCGATCAGATCGCGCTCGCTGCAGCTGCTCGCGATCGCGACCGCGAGCGAATGCAGATGGCTACGGCGATAGCAGAACAGCGCCAGCCTCGCACGGACCTCCGGCGAAACAGTCTCAACCAGCCGGGGCAGGCCGCTTTCATTGGCGCGATACATCTCGCCAAGGAGTTCGTCGCCGACCGGGCAGAAATCGCTTTCAAAGGTGTCGCGGCTTGAAAACATTGCAGTTCTCCCTCGAGTCCGGAAGATGCCGCGCAATTATATAATGAAGGGTTAACCAACCCGAGTGGTAGTCGCCCGGGGTGCTTGCGCCGGCCGCGCGAATCAGCGGGTTCCGCCAAGGCCGCGATGGCCGGCGCGTCCCCGCTCAGTTCGCCGCCATGAAGATCGAGAGGCCGAAGCCGGTCAGATGGTGCAGGGCCTGATCGACCCCGATCAGGGTCCAGAACCAGGGGTGCTCCTGGTTGACGCCCAGATTGGCGGAGACCAGCCCCTTCGCGCGATCGATTGTGATGTGGATCACGAAATCAATCAGCGCCACGAACCAGAACTTCGGAGCGACGATCAGAATCAGGGGCAGTGCGACTGCGAGATGGACGAGGCAATGCACGAGCAACGGCAGAGCCCATCCGTGCTTCTGGTCCTTGCCATGCGCCATCCAGGCGGTCTGCAGGACGAAATCGGCGATGACGTGCTTGAAGGTGAGCAGCAACATCCAGCCAATGAGCGCTTCAACCGGAACCGCCGACGACATGGGTGGAAACGACAAGGCTGACGCCCTCATTGACGTGACAGGAAAAAGGGAGCGTCCAGCGCAACTTCCTCCTGGACCCGTCAGACGCCGGGACATCAGGTTTATGACATCTCCCGCAACGGATTGCAGCCGGGGGGAACTCGAAAATCGCCAAGTGTGGCTAAACGGTGATAGGATGACCAATGGCCGCGGTGAGTTCAGTAAGGTTACCTGCGGCTCGAAATTTGCATTGCCGCGGCGGAACGCTATCATTTCCGTTCGGAAATACCGTTCTCTTCTCGTTCATTTCAGGAATTGCCGGAGTTGCCGCAGCGATTGGGCTGCGCGTCGCCCCCCTTTGAGAATCAGGGCCGGAGTGCAGCCATGAGTACCGAAGGCCCGACCTCCCCATCGATCGAGCCGCCGCAACGGCGCGCCAAGGTGATCAAGACAAACCAGCAACAGGTCCTGCTCTATGTCGTTCTGACCCTGTTGCTGTCGCTGGCTACCGTGTGGGGCGGGCGCACGCTCTTGCTCAATTCGGAGACGCTGACCTTCGCCGTCGGCGCGCCCAACAGCGAAGAGGCGCTGTTCGCAGCCAGGCTCGCGGAGCTCCTGAAGAGCAATGCCTCGCGTTTCCGCATCAAGATCGTCAACAATGCCGACAATGCCAAGGCGGTCGCCCAGTTCGACCGCAAGCAGGCGGACCTCGCCATCCTTCGTACCGATGCCAAGGTGCCGCTGCGGGCGCGGACGATCGCGATCCTCGAGCACGACATCGTGCTGCTGCTCGGCCCCGGCAACAGGAAGATCAAATCGCTGGCCGAGCTGAAGAAGAAAAAGGTCGCGGTCGTCGCCGAGGGCGAGGCCTCGCTGGCCTTCGTCCGCAGCATCCTCGACATTCCCGACGGGCCGGACGCCGCCCGGATCCAGCTGGCGCCGCAGGGTGCAACGCTGGACAAGCTGTTCTCGCCCGCCGGCGGCTTCGGCGCGGTGGTCGCCGTCGTCCACGCGTCGAAAGCGCTGCGCGACAAGGCCTATGAACAGGTCGCCAGGCGCGGCGGATTCACGCTCAATGCGATCGACGAAGCCAAGGCGCTGGCCCGGAAATTCCCGGGTCTTTCGACCGAGACGCTGAACGCCGGCTCGCTGTCCGCATCGCCCCAGATTCCCGACGACGATCTCGACACGATCGGGCTCGAATGGCTGCTGGTCGCCCAATCCCGGATGTCGGCGAGCTCGGCCGGCGATCTTGCGCGGATCATCTACGAGAACAAGGCCGCGCTCGGGCTCGACAACGGCTTTGCCACCCACATCGAACCGGCCTCGGTCGAGAAGGACGCCTATGTGATGGCCCACCAGGGTGCCGCCGATTACATCAATGACGACACCAAGTCCTTCATGGATAAATACAGCGACCTGATGTATCTGGGCGCCGCCGCGCTCAGCGTCATCGGTTCGATCTTCGCAGCGATCTACGCCAAGATCACACGCGTCGCACCCGAGAAGGCCAGCGAACTCTCCACCGCCATTCTCGACATCGGCGAGCGTATCGAGCATGCGCATTCGCTGGACCAGCTCGAATGTCTCCAGGACGAACTAGAAGGCATCCTGCGCGGCGCCGTGATCGGCTTGCGGGACGGGACCATCAGTACCGACGGGCTCGACACGTTCAAACTCGGCTATGAATTCGTCCGCGACGAAATCGGCATGCGTCGCGACTATCTGAAGCGCCACGGCAACGAGGCCGAAAAGGTGGCGCGCGACGGCGCACCTGCGCAGCAGGACGACAGCAAGGTCGTGGTGGTCAAGACCGCGCAGAGCGCCTGACGCCTGCCGGCCGGTCGTTGACGGACCCGGTTCGGAGAGGCACTTTGCGCCAGGTTCCAGCCGGGACCGCGCCAGCCTGAACCGAGCCCCCGCCCCGCATGAACAAGCCGCTGATCCCTGCTCTGGCCCAGTTCGTGGCCGCCACGGCCGGTCGCAACATGACCAAGGCAGCCTATGTGGCGGTCAGCGTCGGCGTGCTCAGCATGGCGCTGCTGACGGTCAATTCCGCCTACCAGACGGCGCATCGCTGGGTGGATGCGCTGCTCTGGGCCTGCCTCGCCTATTTCGTGTTCGAATGGCTGGTCCGGCTGCGCCACATGGCGCGGCAGCGGCGCCTGCCGGTCTATCTGTTCTCGGCTGCAGGCGTGGTCGACGCGCTCGGTGCGCTGGCCGTGCCGGTGGCCCTCGTTTGCGGAGTCGAGCCCCGGACGGCCTGGCTGCTCGGCGTGCTCTGGGGGTTGAAGGTCGTGCCCGGCATTCCCGGCCTGCGTCAGCTCCGCCGGGTCCTGGTGCTGGAATCGGGGCCGCTGTTCAGCGTGCTCGTCATCTTCCTGATGGTGGTCTTCCTCGCCTCGGTGGCCGAGCATGTCCTGGAACGTGACGTGCAGCCGCAAACCTTCGGCAGCGTGCCGGCGGCGTTGTGGTGGGCGGTGGTGACCCTGACGACCACAGGCTATGGCGATGTCGTGCCGATCACGCCGGCCGGCCGCATGGTCGCGGCGCTGGTGATGATCTCCGGCCTCGGGGTGTTCGGTCTGTGGACCGGTATCCTGGCGACCGGCTTTGCGGCGGAGACGCGCCGCGACAATTTCCTCAGGACGTGGGAAACCGTCAGCAAGGTCCCGTTCTTCGCCGCGCTCGGGCCGGCCGCGATCGCCGACGTCACCCACATGCTGCGGACCATGGACCTGCCGGCGCGGACCACCATCATCCGCAAGGGCGCACAGGGCGACTGCATGTATTTCATCGCAGCCGGCGAGGTCGAGGTCGACCTTCCCGGCAAGAAGGTGCGGCTCGGCGAAGGCGCCTTCTTCGGCGAGATGGCGCTGCTGGGCAACAACAAGCGCGGCGCCAGCGTCTCGACGACGAAGGTCTCGCGGCTGCTGGTGCTCGATCTCGTCGATTTCCGCGTGCTGATGGCGCGTCACCCGGACCTTGCGGCGACCATCGACGCCGAGGCCCAGCGCCGTACGCTCGAAAACAAGTAATGGAGAGAAGAATGTCGGATCCCGCCGACGCGGCCACCCCGCCTGTCCTCGAACGTGACGGCGCCCGCGCCACCATCCGCCTCAACCGCCCCAGGCATCTCAACCGGCTCCAGGCCGAGGATCTCGACGAATTGCTGGCCTTGTTCGACCGGATCGAGGCCGACCCCGTGATCCGCGTGCTGGTGCTGACCGGCACGGGCCGCGCCTTCTCCGCCGGTTACGATCTCAATTCGGTGGCCGAGCGCGCCGTCAGCGCACACGAGCAGCAGAGCGCAGGCTCGGCCTTCGAGGTCGTGGTCAACCGGCTCGAGGATCTCGGCGTGCCGACCATCTGCCGGCTCAATGGCGGAGTCTATGGCGGCTCCACCGACCTGGCGCTGGCCTGCGATTTCCGCATCGGGGTCGACAGCGCGGAAATGTTCATGCCGGCGGCGCGTCTCGGACTGCATTACTACAGGAGCGGCATCAAACGCTATGTCACGCGGCTCGGCGTCGACAATGCCAAGAAACTGTTCCTGACCGCGCAGAAGATCGACGCCCCGGAGATGTTGCGCATCGGCTATCTCACCGCCATGGTGCCCGTCGAACGCCTCGACGAGGAAGTCGACAGGCTTGCGACGACCCTCGCGGGCAATGCGCCGCATGCGATGCGCGGCATGAAACGCGCCATCAACGAATTCGCCCGCGGCGAACTCGACGAAGCGGCGGCCGACCGGCGCCATCGCGACAGCATGCGCGGCGAGGAGATCAAGGAAGGCATCAAGGCATTCGCCGAGAAGCGCGCACCGAGGTTTTGAGCAAGCTGATGGCGGCGCATCTGCGCACCATCGCAGGCGCAACGCTGCGGGGCATGCTGATCGCGATCCGCGATCAGAGCCGGCCGGCCGGGACGCGGCGCCGTATCGCGCCGCCCGGCCTCGTGCTGAAGGTTGAGGCCTCAGCCCGCAATGTTCAACGGCCCGGCGGTCGACGCCGTCACGGCCCCCAGGCTCCCAGGCCCGGAACGACCTGCGGCTGCTGGTTCATCCACGAGGTTCGTCTGGTGACGAACTCATTGCGCTGCGACACCCAGCTCTCGGCGCGGGCGAGCCGCAGCGAAGGACTGAAGAAATAGCCCTGGCCGATATCGCATCCGGCGCGCCGGATGCGGGCCAGCGTGTCGGCGGTCTCGACGCCTTCAGCGACGACCTTCATGTTGAAGGCCCGCGCGAGCCCGATGGAGGCCTCGATGATCTTCATCACGTCCTCGTCGGCTTCGCAGCCATGGATGAAGGAGCGGTCGATCTTCAGCTCCGTGAACGGCAGCTTGGCCAGCGCCGCGAGCGAAGAATAGCCGGTTCCGAAATCGTCGATCGCGGTGCCGATGTTCTTGAGCCGCAGACGGACCAGGATGTCGGTGGCGCGGTCGACGTCGGCCATCGCCGTCGTTTCCGTGATCTCGACAATCAGCGAATGCGCCGCAACCTTCTCCCGGCGCAGCACCTCCTCGATCTGCTCGGGCAGCGTCAGATCCGACAGCAGCGAACCCGAGACGTTCACCGCGATGGTGAAGTCGGGATACCGCTCGATCAGCTTGCGGCCCTGCGACAGGGCCGAGGTGAGGATGGCGTCCGTCATCGCCGGCATCAGGCCGCATTGCTCGACGACCGGGATGAACACGGAAGGAGCGACGATCCCGAATTCCGGGGTGCGCCAGCGCGCCAGCGCTTCGGCGCCGACGACCCTGCCGGTTGCGATCTCGACCTTGGGCTGGAATTCGACCACGAACTCGCCCTGCCTGATGCCCGCCGCGATACGCTCGGGCGTGACGTCGACCGCGACCGAGCGGGCCGACTCGGATGCCGGCTTGCGCCGCGGCGACAGCAGCATATCCTTCAATTCGTCGAGATTGAGCGGCTTGCTGAGCGCACCGATCACCGGCAAGCCGAGGCTTTCCGCCACGCGCCTCGTCGATTTCAGGACGCGGCCGTCGCATCCGCTGATGATCACGATCGACATGTCGCGCAGCCTGCGTTCGGCGACGAATCTCAACAGCTCGATCCCGTCGCGCTCGCCGAGCGACAGATCGACGGCCATCACGTCGAACGCTTCCCGCACCAGCACGGATTCGGCGAGTTCCAGCGACGGGACTGTCAGGCAGTCATAGCCGGCCTTGGAGCCGACCTTGCCGATCACCGTCCGCTGCACGAGATCATCGTCGACGACCAGAAGACGGCCGAGCGACTCGACTGTCTGATGAGCAAATCCCCGCATCACGCAATCTCCATGTTCGAGGCGAGCAAGGACGACCGGGCGAATTCCGCGGTCGCTTCGAAAACAACGCTGAGCTCGGCAGCCGCGCTCTCGAGCTCGGCCGGCGACATCCGCAGTGCGTTCTGCTCGACGCCAAACGCAAGCCCGGACAGCGCGGCGAAGCCGAACGTGCCGGCCGAACTCTTGATCGAATGTGCCTCGCGCCGGATCAGCACCGGATCCGGCGGCACCGCGCGGAGCACCTGGATCTTGTTCCTGGTGTCGTCGAGGAACGCGCGCAGAACCTCGGCGGTGTCCTCGGTTCCCAGCTCCGAAATCAGGAGCCGGAGCGTTTCCCTGTCGAAATCGAGATTCCCAGTCATGCGCTCAGCTTCCTCTCTGCGACGACGGACCTGCGGTGCAGGGCCGCGCCAAGTTGTTCACGCGTCACCGGCTTGGTGACGAAATCGTTCATGCCGGCCGCCAGACAGGCGAGTTCGTCCTGCGATGTCGCGTTGGCGGTGAGCGCGACGACGTAGACGTCTCGCGCCGGCGCCGGCAGCTGGCGGATCGCGCGTGTGGCGGCGAGCCCGTCCAGCTCCGGCATCATCATGTCCATCAGCACCAGATCGTAGGAGCCGCTCCTGACCGCCGCGACGGCCTTCAAGCCGGTATCGACGATATCGGGCTTCGACCCCAGCTTCTCCAGCAGCTTGCGGATGACGAACTGGTTGGTGATGTTGTCCTCGGCGACGAGCACGCGCAGCGATCCGATCTGTGCGGCACTCGTCTCCAGCGACGCGGCTTCCTCGGCGCCGGGCCGCCTGGTCGGCGTGGCAGCCGCGCCGGTGCGGACCGCGACCTCCACGGAGAACGCGAACGTGCTGCCCTTGGAGGGCACGCTTTCGACCGAGATTTCGCCGCCCATGCAGCTGACCAGACGCTTGCAGATCGCAAGGCCAAGCCCGGTGCCCCCGAACCGGCGGGAAATCGAACTGTCGAGCTGCGAGAACTCCCTGAACAATAGACCGATGGCATCTGCGGGGATTCCGACCCCGGTATCACGGACGGAAAAGTGCAGCTTGGATCGTTCCGGTCCCGCGGCATTGGCCGTCAGCGTCACCTCGACGCTGCCCGCCTCGGTGAACTTGATGGCGTTTCCGACCAGATTGAACAGCACCTGCCTGATGCGGGCGGAGTCGCCCACGATCGTCCGCGGGACGTCGTCGCCGATCGCACAGGACAGCCGCAGGCCTTTCTCCTTGGCACGCAGGGCCAGCAGATCCACGACCGCGGATACCGACCTGCGAATATCGAACTCGATCTGCTCGAGTTCGACCCGCTCCGCATCGAGCTTGGAGAAATCGAGCACGTCGTTGAGGACCTGCAGGAGGTAGTCCGCCGAATCGCGCAGGGTCGCGGCGATCTTCTTCTGGTCGTCGGAGAGTTCGGTCGAGAGCAGGACGTCAGCCATGCCGATGACACCGTTCATCGGCGTGCGGATCTCGTGGCTCATCATTGCCAGGAATTCGGACCGCGCGCGCGCGCCGGCCTCCGCCGCGTCGCGCGACTTGGCGAGTCCGGCCTGATAGCGGATGATCAGCACCGTGACGACGCCGAGGACGAGGCTCAGCAGAGCGCCTGCCATGATATGCAGGTCGCGGTTGCGGCGATAATTGGCAAACACCTCCTGCGTCGCCTGCCCGATCACGACCGCCAGTGGATAGTCCTGGACCCTTCGGAACGACAACAGCCGCTCGACGCCGTCGAGCCTGCTGCGGGAGATCTCGGACCCGCTCACACGGCTGGTGATCGCGGCGAACAACGCGCCGCCGCTGACGGACTGACCGATCACGGAAGGGCCTTTCGCACCGCGGGCGCGAACGATCCCGTCGAGGCCGATCAGCGACGCCGAACCGAGTTTTCCGATCTCGATCGAGTCGTAGAAGCGCGCCAGATAATCCGGATCGAGCGATACGACGACCACGCCACCGAAGCTGCCGTCCCGGGCGATGATGCGCCGGGTCAGCTGGATCGACCATTTGTTCGACACGCGCCCGAAGATCGGCTTGCTGATGAACAGGATGTCGTCCTTGCCATCGGCATGCACGCGGAAGTGCTCGCGGTCGTGGAGGTCGAGCCCCTTGATGCTGGGATCGATGTTGCTGACCGCCATGATCCCGTTCTTGTCGATCACGACGACCTGAAACCAGACATCCGACAGGAACTGGCTGTTCCTCGTCCACAGCGAGAAATCGAAATTCTGCGGATCGCGCGCATAGGAATCGCGCACATAGAGCAAGGTTTGATCTGCGGCGCGGATCGAGCGGACGATCTGCTCCTCGAAGGTCCGCGCGAGGTTTGAACCGGTCTGCCGGGCGGCCCGCTCGGTACGGGCGCGGTCTTCCGCCAGATTGTAGGAGATGGCGACCCAGACCAGCGCGATCGCTGCGATCCCGAACAGCGCGCTGCCATAGCGCCCGACGTTCCGGCCAAACCGGTCGAGCCACCTGATGCGCGAACGCTGAACTCTGGACCTCGGGCGGGTCATGTCGTCTCCTCGCCGAAACGCTAGGCGAGATGACTAGACTTGTCGTGAAAGCCTTTCGCTAAAAGTCGATTCGCTTTGCAAGAGACCGCTAACCATCGTCGGCACCGCGCGACGACCTGGCCAAGCCCTTGACACGGCTGCTTTATTTCAAGGACCGAAATCGCCCGGGGCGCAGGTGTTTGGAGCAGCGCGGCGCGATGCGGATTTGCGCTTAGCGGGGCGTAAAACTGCCTGTCGGAAATTCGCAACGACGCCGCGATGATTCCCGCAATTCCACGGGACTGCGCATCATGCGCCTAACGATGCCGGCGAAACCAGGCCCAGGTCTCGCGCGTCGTCCTGAGATAGCCGCGGCCGCGATAGACGATCTCGCCGTCGACGATCTCGTTCAGCTTCGGCAAGGCGTGAAACGGGATCGACGGATAGGCGTGGTGCTCGACGTGATAGGGCATGTTCCAGGCGAACCATTTCACGAACGCGCCGGTATAGGTGGTACGGGTGTTCTGGAAGGCGCTGCGGGTGCGATCGCAGCCGGTATGCTCGGCATAGAGATAGGGCCGCAGGAAGAACTGCCCGATGACCAGCGGCACCACCCAGACCCAGAGCAGCAGCGCCGACGAGAACCAGCACGAGAGCAGGATCAGCACCCCATAGAGCGCAGCGTAGATTCGGGCTTCGGTGACGATGGTGGCGCGCCTGTTCTCGGGGATCCACGGCACGATGACGTTGCCGGTCACGGCATGGCGCAGCATCAGCCAGAGCCGGCCGCCCACCTGGAGCAGGCCACTATAGGCGATCGCGAGCTGGGCATCCGATGTCGGCTTCACGCCGACGATCAGTTCGGGATCCCGCGCCGGATCCTGCGTGTAGCGGTGATGATCCCAGTGAAACAGGCAGTAATATTCGTACGGCAGTCCGATGATGAAGGCCGAGAGATGGCCCACCAGCAAGTTGAGGCCGCGGCTGCGGAACGCCGTCTTGTGCGCCGTCTCATGCACGGCCATGAACAGGAAGGCGACGAAATAGCCCTGCACCGCCATGAGCGGCAACGCCCAGAGCACGCCGTAGCGTGACTGCACGCTCCAGATCAGAACGCCGGTCACCGCAATCACCGCGTAATGGCCGAGGCTTTGCGCGGCGCCGCGCAGGTTCGAGCGCACCGACAATTCGCGCAGCATCGCAGGTGTAAGCGGCTTGAGGCGGTGGACTGGCTCTGAAATGGTCGCATCGGTCATGGGCGAATGCCTGCACTACTTGTCGAGAAGTCCGGCGATCTCGGCCCTGAGAAAGGCGAGGTCACGCGGATTGTTGACGGGATTGCCGGCCCGATGGCCGTGGACGGAGGGGATCGGATGCAGCAGCGCCGAGGCGGCGCTGGTCAGGCGGCCGAGTTCGTCTTCGTTGTCGCGCGCGTCGAAATAGCGGTCGGTCGCCCCCGGCATCAGCAGCACATGCGCCTTGATCGCCGCCAGCGCGCGGTCGAGATCGCCGCCGAACGCGGCACAGCGGCTGACGTCACCGGCCTGCCAGATCCCGATCTGCGCCAGGAGATCGTTGGCGTCGCGCCGCGCGAAGGTCGAATCCCAGGCCCGGACCAGATAGTCCTCGAGCGAGGTGAAGCCGGCCTCGCGCCAGACCTCGTCGCGATAGAACGCGTGAGACATCGCCCAGCCGGCATAGACGCGGCCCATCGCCCGCAGCCCTGCAACCGGCTTCTCGACGAAACGGCCGTCGCGGAAGGCGGGATCCCCCGTCAGCGCGGCCTTCACGCCTTCCAGAAAGACGTGATTATAGGGCGCGCAGCGCGCGCTGCCACACACGATGGCGGCACGCTCGACCATGTCCGGATGGAGCGCCGCCCAGTGATAGGCCTGCATGCCGCCCATCGACCAGCCATAGACCAAGGCAATCTTCGTGATGCCGAAACGTTCGGTGAGCAGCTGGTGCTGAACAGCGACGGCATCGTGATAGGTGACCTGGGGAAACGGCGCGGTGGAATTCGACGGCGAGGACGACAGACCATTTCCGAACAGATTGGGGATGACGATGAAGTAACGGCCGGGATCGAGCACGCCATCGGGCCGGATCAGCCATTCAGTGTCATGATGCTGGGCGCTGAACGAGGTCGGATAGAGGATGACGTTGTCCTTGGCCGGATTCAGCGTCCCGTACGTGCTGTAGGCGAGCTTCGTTCCAGCGAGGACATCGCCGGACTGAAGCCGAAGGTCGCCCGCCTCGAATATCCCCTCGTCACGCTGCGTCGTCATCGACCACTCCAGTAGGCGCGGTCGCACCTTCACCGCATGGCACGACGATGCATCGATCGTGCCGGAGCGGCAAACGCCTCATTGCGCCACACCAGTAAATGTACAAATAGTACAGTTATTGTGGCGGATCAAGTGGCCGTAAGAGGTTGGGAGACGTCTTAGGGAAACTCCACGACGATCTTGCCGAAATGGCCGCCCTGCTGCATCAGCCGCAGCGCCTCCGGCACGGCATCGAAGCCGAAGCTGCGGTCGATCACGGGACGCATTCCGTTGCGGCCGATGGCGGCGGCCATCGCCTCGAACATGCGGCGGCTTCCGACCGACAGCCCCGTCACGTGCAGGTTCTTGGAGAACAGGCTCGGGATCGCGATCTGTTGCGAGAAGCCGGAGAGAACACCGATCACCAGAATGTTGCCGCCGACCTTCGCGGCCTCGATCGATTGCGAGAATGTATCCTTGCCGCCGACTTCGACGACGTGATCGACGCCGCCGCCCGACCACTCCGCCGCGGCCTTGCCCCACTCCGGAACCGACCGATAGTTGATGATGTGGTCGGCACCGAGCGCCCTGGCGCGTTCGAGCTTGGCATCGCTCGAGGAAGTCACGATCACGCTGGCGCCGGCGAGCTTGGCGAATTGCAGCGCGAAGATCGACACGCCCCCGGTGCCCTGCACCAGCACGGTGTCGCCGGGCTGCACGCCCGCTTCCTCGAACAGCGCGCGCCAGGCGGTGAGGCCGGCGCATGGCAGCGTCGCCGCTTCCTGGAACGACAGATGCGCGGGGACGCGGCTGACGCCCTCCGCATCGAGCAGCATGACCTCCTGCAACACGCCCGAGCGCGTGCCGCCAAGCGCATAGCGGCGGCTGTCGGCCGAGACCTTGCCGTCGATCCAGGATTGGAAGAACATCGGACAGACACGATCGCCGGCCGCGACCCGGCTGACACCGGCGCCGACCGCGATGACCTCGCCCGCGCCGTCCGAGAACGGGATCAGCGGCAGCCGGGTCACGCCGCCCTTGCCCTGCACGGTCATGAGGTCCCGATAGTTCAGCGAGGCCGCGCGCATCCGCACCGTGACCTGCCCCGGACCCGGCGTGGGCTCCGGCAACTCCGCGAGCTCCAGGCCCTCGATCGACCAGTCGCGCACAACCTGCCAGACCTTCATTGTGATCGCTCCGCCTCAGGTGCCAAAATTCTTCTGGATCGCCTTGTCAAGCGTCTCGCCGCCAACGAAGCGCTGGCGCAGCTCACGCTTGAGCAGCTTGCCGCTCGGGTTCTTCGGCAAGGCATCCACGAAGATCACGCGCTTGGGAATCTTGAAATGCGCCATCTGTCCGGCGCAGTGCTTGATCACGGTCTCCTCGTCCAGCGTCTCACCTGATTTGACCACGACGATCGCGGTCACCGCCTCGATCCAGCGCGGGTCGGGCAGACCGACGACGGCAACCTCCGAGACCGCCGGGATTCGGTAGACCATTTCCTCGACCTCGCGGCTGGCGACGTTCTCGCCGCCGGTCTTGATCATGTCTTTGACGCGGTCGACCACCGTGATGTGGCCCTCTTCGTCCACAGTGGCGAGGTCGCCGGAATGAAACCAGCCGCCGGCGAAGGCGGCCGCCGTCTTGACCGGATCGTTGTAATAGCCCGACAGCAAGTGCGGCGAGCGATGCACGATCTCGCCGACTTCCCCGACCTTCACGTCTTCCATCGCACTGTTGACGACACGCGTCTCGACATTGAGCACCGGCTTGCCGGCGGAACCGGCCTTGCGCAGCTGGTCGGCGGGCCGCAGGACGGTCGCAAGCGGCGCGATCTCGGTCTGGCCGTAGAAATTCCAGAACTTCACGTTGGGTAGACGACGCTGGAGCTCGAGCAGGACCTCCACCGGCATGATCGAGGCGCCGTAATAGCCCTTCTGCAGGGTCGAGAGGTCGGTCTTGTCGAAGTTTGGCGAACGCAGCATCGCGATCCAGATCGTCGGTGGCGCGAAGAAGGACGTGATCCTGTGGGTCTGGATCAGCGACAGAATATTGTCGGCGGTCGGCTTGCCGGTGATCACGCCGGAGGCACCGAGATAGATCTGCGGCCCCAGAAAGACGTCGAGCTGGGCGCAATGATAGAGCGGCAGCGCGTGCAGGAACTTGTCGTCGACGCTCATACCGCCGTCGATGATGCAGCTGACATACTGCCACATCACGGCTTCATGGCTGAGCATGGCGCCCTTCGGCAGGGACTCGGTGCCGCTGGTATAGACGATCTGCGCCAGATCGCGGCTGTCGACGGAGGCCTCGAGGAACGAGTCGTCGGCATCCAGAAGATCGTCGAACGTGGTGAGGCCGGCAGGAGCGGTTGCGGGATCTTCGCCCGGCAGCCAGATCAGCTTCTCGACCGCACAGTCCCTGGCGCTGGCGGCACGCGCGGGCTCGACGAAATCAGGACCTGTCGCCAGCAGCTTCGCACCCGAGCTCTTGAGGATGAAATTGATCTCGTCCGGATTGAGCATGAAGTTGATCGGCACCAGCACCGCGCCGATGCGGGCCGCAGCGAAACGAAGGGCCGCAAAGGCATGCGAGTTGCGCGAGAGGACGGCAAGCCGGTCGCCCTTGCGGACACCGAGCCCGAGCAGGCCGCGGCCGAGCCGATTGCAGATGGCATCCATCTCCGCGAAGGTCCAGCTCACACCTCCGCAGCTCACGGCGAGCTTGTCCGGTTCGCGGCCCGCGGAGCGGCGTAAGAGATCGCCGATGGCGTGCTCGCGGGCTTTCGAGATGGTGGCTGCGAGATCGCTCGACATGTCTGCTCCCTGGACCTGATATCGACGCGATACCGGCCGACGCTCCGTCGGACCTCGGCACCTGCGCCGTTCTGAATTTGCGGGGAAGTTAGTCGGCGCCCCCTGCCGCGTCAAATCGCGGGGCGGGTCGACGCCGTCACGCAAGATTTGACGCTTGGCGGAAGCAAATCTAGGCTGTGCACCAACTATAAAAACTTCACAGGGGGAAATGTTCATGCACCGGAATGCGCGTGCCGCGGTGGCGGCCGGATTGTTTCTTGCTTCGTTCGCCGGCCCGTCGTCAGCCCAGCAGACACCGCTCAAGATCGGTGTCCTCTCCGACTTCTCCTCGGTCTATTCCGACATCGGCGGCCAGGGCAATGTCGAAGCCACCAAGATGGCGATCGAGGATTTCGGCGGACAGATGTTCGGCAAGCCGATCGACATGGTCTCGGCCGACGTGCTCAACAAGCCGGACGTCGCCTCCACCATCGCGCGGAAATGGTGGGAGACCGAAGGCGTCGACATGATCATCGACCTGCCGACTTCGGCCACCGCGCTCGCGGTGATGGAATTGTCGAAGCAGTACGAGAAGATCATGATCGTGACGGACGCGGCGAGTTCCGACATCACCGGAAAGTCGTGCTCGCCCTACACCGCGCACTGGACCTACGACACCTATGCCAATGCCCACACCGTCGGCAGCGCCATCGTCAAGAACGGCGGCGACACCTGGTTCTTCCTGACCGCCGACTACGTGTTCGGACATTCGGTCGAGCGCGACACCGGCGACGTGGTGAAGGCTGCCGGCGGCAAGGTGCTCGGCAGCGTCAAGCATCCGCTCAACACCGCCGACTTCTCGTCCTTCCTGCTGCAGGCACAGGCCTCCAAGGCCAAGATCATCGGCCTCGCCAATGGCGGCGGCGACACCATCAACGCGATCAAGCAGGCCGGCGAATTCGGCATCGTCGCCGGCGGCCAGAACCTCGCCGCCATCGTGATGTTCATCTCCGACGTCCATAGCCTCGGACTGAAGCTGGCGCAGGGGCTGATCATCACCGAGGCCTATTACTGGGATCTCGACGACGAGACCCGCGCCTTCGGCAAGCGTTTCCTGGAGCGCGTCAAGCGCATGCCGACGATGAACCAGGCCGCGACCTACAGCGCGACGCTGCACTACCTCAAGGCCGTGAAGGCCGCGGGCACCAGGGACACCAAGACGGTGATGGCCAAGATGCGCGAGATGCCGGTGAAGGACGCTTTCACCAAGAACGGCGTCCTGCGCGAGGACGGCCGCATGGTGCACAGCATGTTCCTGTTCCAGGTCAAGAAGCCCGAAGAGTCGAAGGGCCCGTGGGACTATTACAAGATGCTCGCCGAGGTCCCGGCCGACCAGGCGTTTCGTCCGCTGAAGGACGGCGGCTGTCCGCTCGTGAAGTAAGGCTCGTGCGAGCGACTCGGTCCGGCGGACGACTCGCCGGACCAGCTCGTCACAGCGCGGTTCACGACATCGCGATCACGCCGTCGGCGTGCCCTGATGACAATTTCATCAAGCACTTGGCCGCCTCCCCTATCTTCATGCGCGTCGCCGAGACAACGGCGGCGCCTTCTGATCTGCATCAAGTTGCGGTGCAGAAATAGCTGCATGATGAGTTGATCCCGGCCGCGCGGCCACGTCCTCAGGTGACCGCGCGCCGGGGTGTCTCAACATGTGGGCGCCGTTCCGCGGCGTTATGGACTGATGAACTTCAAATCGGGTCGCGTCATCGCGGCGATCGCCATCCTGCTCGCGGGCGGTGGCTACTACTACTGGCAGCATCGAAATCCGAATACGCTGCCGCCCGGGTTCGCCCGCGGCAACGGCCGCATCGAGGCGGTCGAGATCGACATCGCAACCAAGACGCCGGGGCGGATTCGCGAGATCCTGGTCAATGAGGGCGATTTCGTCAGCGCCGGGCAGGTGCTGGCGCGCATGGACACCGAGCAGTTGCAGGCCCAGCGCCGCCAGGCCGAAGCGCAGCTGCAGCGCACCCTCATGAATGTGGAGACTGCGAAAAGCCTGGTGAACCAGCGCGAAGCGGAACGCAGGGCCGCTGACGCCGTGGTGGACCAACGCGTCGCGCAGCTCGACATCACAAGCCGCAAGCTCGATCGCTCCGAGCAATTGATCCGGACGAACGCGGTGTCGCAGCAGGTTCTCGACGACGACCGCTCCGCCAACGCCACGGCGAAAGCGGCGCACGCGGCTGCGCAGGCCCAGGTCGCAGCATCCGAGGCTGCGATCAGTTCCGCCCGCGCCATGGTGATCGATGCCGGCGCCGGGGTCGACGCGGCCAGGGCCGCAATCGAAAGCATCAACGCCGACCTCAATGACAGCGTCTTGAGGGCGCCGCGCGAAGGCCGCGTGCAATATCGGGTCTCGCAGCCCGGCGAGGTGCTTGCGGCCGGCGGCCGCGTCCTCAACATGGTCGATCTCGGCGACGTCTACATGACATTCTTTCTTCCGACGGCGGATGCCGGCCGCGTCGCGATGGGCGCCGAGGTCCGTCTCGTGCTCGATGCCATCCCGCAATATGTCATCCCCGCCAAGGCCACTTTCGTCGCCGACGTGGCGCAGTTCACGCCCAAGACGGTCGAGACCGAGGAGGAGCGCCAGAAGCTGATGTTCCGGATCAAGGCGCATATCGCGCCCGAGCTGCTGCGCCAGCATGTCGAGCACGTGAAGACCGGCCTGCCAGGCATGGCCTATGTGCAACTCGACCCGGCCGCGCAATGGCCCGATACTCTCAAGATCACGCTGACCAAATGAGCGCGACGAGCGCAGCCGATGCCCCGGCCCGGCCCGATAGGGTCGTGCATCTCGAAGGCGTGGGTCTGAGCTACGGCAAGACCCGCGCCCTCGATGCCGTGACGCTCGATTTGCCGGCGGGCTGCATGGTCGGGCTGATTGGTCCCGACGGCGTCGGCAAATCGAGCCTGCTCGCGCTGATCGCCGGGGCGCGCGTGATCCAGCAGGGGCAGATCCATGTGCTCGGCGGCGACATGGCGAGCGCGCACCACCGCCGCACGGTCTGTCCAGACATCGCCTACATGCCGCAGGGGCTCGGCAAGAACCTCTACCCGACCTTGTCCGTGTTCGAGAACATCGACTTCTTCGGCCGTCTGTTCGGGCACGACAAGGCCGAGCGGAACCGGCGGATCGCGGGCCTCTTGCGCGACACGGGTCTCGCTCCGTTCGCCGACCGCCCCGCGGCGAAACTGTCCGGCGGCATGAAGCAGAAGGTCGGCCTGTGCTGCGCCCTGATTCACGATCCGGAGCTGTTGATCCTGGACGAGCCGACGACCGGCGTCGATCCGCTGTCGCGACGCCAGTTCTGGGAACTCATCGCCTCGATTCGCCGCGACCGGCCCGGCATGAGCGTGATCGTCTCGACCGCCTATATGGAAGAGGCCGCGCAGTTCGACTTTCTCATCGCCATGAATGCCGGCCGCGTGCTGGCGACGGGAACGCCCGCCGAACTCAAGCGGCAGACCGGCGTCAACACGCTGGACGCCGCCTTCATCCGGCTGTTGCCGGAAGCGGATCGCGGCGAGCATGCCGGCGTCATCATCCCTCCGCGCAACGAGGACCATGACGAGATCGCGATCGAGGCCGACCACCTGACCCGGCGGTTCAACGGCTTCGTCGCGGTGGACGACGTGAGCTTTCGCATCAACAGGGGCGAGATCTTCGGCTTCCTCGGCTCGAACGGGTGCGGCAAGACCACGACCATGAAGATGCTCACGGGTCTTCTGCCGGTGAGCGAAGGCACCGCGCGGCTGTTCGGCAAGACGATCGATGCCGGCGACATGTCGGTGCGGCGGCGCATCGGCTACATGTCGCAGGGCTTCTCGCTCTACTCGGAACTGACGGTCGTCCAGAACCTCGAGCTTCATGCAAGGCTGTTCGGGCTGCCGGCGGACACCCTCGCGCCGCGCATCGCTGAGATGATCACCCGCTTCGATCTCGCCGAGGTCGCGGACGCGCTTCCCGATGCGCTGCCGCTCGGTCTGCGGCAGCGGCTGTCGCTCGCGGTCGCCATGATCCACGCGCCGGACATCCTCATTCTCGACGAGCCGACCTCCGGGGTCGATCCGGTCGCCCGCGACCGCTTCTGGCAGATTCTCGCCGAGCTGTCCCGCAAGGACAATGTCACGATCTTCGTCTCGACGCATTTCATGAACGAAGCCGAGCGCTGCGACCGGATATCGCTGATGCACGCCGGCAGGGTGCTGACGTCGGACACGCCGGCTGCGATCGTGAAGGCACGCGGCGCCACAACGCTCGAGCAGGCGTTCATCGCCTGCCTCGAAGAGGCGATCGCCGAAACCGCTGATGCGCCCGCCCGGACGGCATCCGCGCCAGCTGCGCCAACGGCCGCGCCACAGCGACGTCGCGGCACGGCCTTCAACCCGACGCGCATGTTCGCCTATTCCAGACGCGAGGCACTGGAGCTGTTCCGCGACCCGATCCGCGCCACGCTCGCGGTCCTCGGCAGCGTGCTGCTGCTGTTCGTGCTGGGTTACGGCATCAGCATGGATGTCGAGAACCTGACCTTCGCCGTGCTCGATCGCGACGACAGCGCGATCAGCCGCGACTACAGCCTCCAGATCTCGGGATCGCGCTATTTCACGGAAAAACCTCCGATCGCGGATTACGCGGATCTCGACCGTCGCATGCGCGCCGGAGAGATCGGCCTGGCCATCGAGTTGCCGCCCGGTTTCGGCCGGGACGTCAGCCGCGGCCGGCGCGTCGAGATCGGCGCCTGGGTCGACGGCGCCAATCCGAGCCGCGCCGAGACGCTGCGCGCCTACGCCCAGGCGATCCACGCGACGTGGCTCGCGCAGAAGGGCCGCGAGCTCTACGGCGATGCGGCGATCGCCGGCTCCTACCAGCTGCAGCTCCGCTACCGCTACAATGCGGACATCAGGAGCGTCGTCGCCATGGCGCCCGGCATCATTCCGCTGCTGCTCATCATGATTCCCGCGGTGCTCGCAGCACTTGCGGTCGTCCGCGAGAAGGAGCTCGGCTCCATCGTCAATTTCTACGTGACTCCGGTGACGCGCCTGGAATTCCTGCTCGGCACTCAGTTCCCCTACGTCATCCTGGCATTCGCCAACTTCCTCCTCCTCGTCGGCTTTGCGCTGGTCGTCTTCGGCGTGCCCTTCACCGGCAGCTTCGCGACCTACGCCCTCGCGGCCCTGCTCTACGTCACGGCCACGACCGGCATGGGGCTGGTGATCTCGGCCTTCATGCAGAGCCAGATCGCGGCCCTGTTCGGTACGGTTCTGATCACCCTGATCCCGGCCATCCAGTATTCCGGGCTGATCGACCCGGTATCCTCGCTGCAGGGGCTGGGCGCGCTGATCGGACGGCTCTATCCCACCACCTATTTCGTCACGATCTCGCGCGGTACCTTCTCGAAGGGACTTGGCTTCGAGACCCTTGGCGACGATCTGCTGGCGCTCGCCATCACGGTCCCGATCCTGGTGGCGGCCGGCGCGATGCTTCTGCGAAAACAGGCCCGCTGACCATGCGCCTCGCCAACGTCTTCCAGCTCGGACTCAAGGAACTGCGCGGCCTGGCGCGCGACCCGATGCTGCTCGTACTGATCGTCTATTCATTCACGCTGGCGATCTATGCCGGTGCCAAAGCGGTGCCGGAAACCCTGAACCGCGCGGCGATCGCCATCGTCGACGAAGATCATTCGCCGATTTCGACCCGCATCGAAATGGCGTTCACCGCCCCCTATTTCTCCGAGCCGCGCCTGATCTCGCAATTCGAGATGGACCGGAGGATGGATGCCGGGACGGACACGTTCGCGCTGGACATTCCACCCAACTTCCAGCGCGACCTGCTGGCGCGCAAATCGCCCACGATCCAGCTCAACATCGATGCGACACGCATCTCCCAGGCGTTCAACGGCGGCAGCTATGTCGAGCAGATCGTGAGCGCCGAGATCGCGGAATTCCTGGCGCACACCCGCAACGCTCAGACCGCGCCGATCGAGCTGGCGCTGCGGGCCCGGTTCAACCCGGAGCTCAGAAAGTCCTGGTTCGGCGCCATCGACCACGTGATTTCGTCGATCACGATGCTCTCGATCATCCTGACCGGCGCGGCCCTGATCCGCGAACGCGAGCACGGCACGATCGAGCATCTCCTGGTGATGCCGGTCTCCGCATCGGAAATCATGGTCAGCAAGATCTGGTCGATGGGGCTCGTGGTGCTGGTCGCCTCCGCCGTCTCGATCGCCGTCGTCGTGAAGGGTTGGCTGGCGGTCACGATCGACGGCTCGGTGGCGCTGTTCCTGCTCGGCGCGGCGCTGCAGCTCTTTGCCACCACCAGCATGGGCATCTTCCTGGCCACCGTCGCCGGATCGATGCCGCAGTTCGGATTGCTGCTGATCATGACCCTGCTGCCGTTGCAGACTCTGTCCGGCAGCATGACGCCGCGGGAGAGCATGCCGCAATTCGTCCAGGACATCATGCTGGCGGCGCCGAACACGCATTTCGTGATGCTCGCCCAGGCCATCCTGTTCCGCGGCGCGGGCCTCGAGGCCGTATGGCCGCAATTCGTCGCACTCACCGTGATCGGATGCGTCTTCTTCCTGATCGCGCTGCGGCGGTTCCGCGCCTTCCTCTCCTAGCACGGGTCACAGCTTGTGACCCTTCTGGCGCAGCGTCTCCATCAGGCGCAGCTTCAGTTCGTCGGCGGCCTTCTGGCTGGCGTCCTGAGTGATCTGCGCGCTGGCCTGCGCCAGCGCATCCGATTTCTCCAGGAACTTGCGGCCGGCGGGCTGGGCGTAGAACGCCTCGATCTGGCGCAGCTCGTCGAGACTGAAGCTCGATGCATAGACCGCCGCGAGCTGATCGATCATCGTCGCGACGAACGGCGCGTAGATCGCGGAGCCCGGCGCCGTCACCGTATCGTAGTCGCGCTCGATCTCCGGGCGGTCCTGGGCGACGACGGGCCGGAGCTTGAGCATCAGCTGCGGCAGCGTCGTGCGATACTGATCCGCGATCTTCAGGGTGACAACGAGCTTGCGCGCGGCGGCCAGCGCCTCCGGCGACGGCGCCTGTGCCGATGCACTGCCGACAAGAAGCAGGAGAAGGCCGGCGATCGTCAACAAACGTCTGGACATGGACCTCTCCGCGGGATGGCTGGCTTTCCGATGCTTCAACGCGCCGCTGGGGTCGCGGACGGCAGAACCTCCACCTTGACCTCGGGTTCCTCGACCTCCTCCACCTTCACGAACAGCTCGGGCACACGCCGGGCGCGGTCGAGCAGCCAGGCAGCGCCGATCTGGATCACGATGCCGGCCAGGGAGACCGCGAGCTGCTCCAGGAAGCCGTTGCTGTACTGCGTCAGGATCCAGTGCGCGGAGAAAGACAGGAAGACGCCGAGGCAGAAGATCGGCAGCGAATGCTGGCCGCATAGGATGACCGGGCGCAGCCAGGCCGAATGCAGCGGCCGCCATTTGCGCGACAGGAAATAGGTCACCCAGATCGCCAGCGCGAGGAAATGCGTGAAGCGCAGCATGTCGAGGTCGGTCTTGTCGATCGGGTAGATCGCCTTGATCATCCATTTCGGGATCATCGCCTCGAGCGCATGGACGTGCCAGGTCATCACGATCAGCAGCGCGAAGGCGAGCCAGGCCGCGGCCAGCAGCATCACGCCCTTCGACCACACGACGCGGGCGATCCGGTCGATCTGGCCGATGCCGCACCAGGCGGCGAACACGAACATCAGCTGCCAGCAGAACGGATTGAAGTACCAGTGGGTGCCCGGCGGATAGGAGGCGACGTTCCAGTCGAACCAGCGCGCCAGCCCATAGAGCAGGGCCGAGCCGGCCAGCGTCAGGTTCGGCCGCCGCGTCAGGCACCAGACGATGAAGGGCGCGGCCACCACCAGCGAGATGTAGAGCGGCAGCACGTCGAGATTGACCGGCTTGTAGCGCAGCGACAGCGCCTGCCCGATCAGGATGTCGGGATGGTCGAGGAAATTGTGGACGTTGAACTCGTCCGCATACATCGGGTTGTCGAACCGCCTGACCGTGCGCGCGATCTGCGCGGTGAACAGCAGGAACAGCATGATGTGGGCGACGTACATCTCGGCCGCCCGCCGCCACAGCCGCTTCAGCGCGGCGAGGAACCAGCCGCCGGCGACGATCGGCCCGTAGATCCAGCCGACCAGATAGCCGGAGATGAAGACGAAGAATTCGGCGGCATCGCTGAAGCCGTAATTGCGCAAGGTCAGCCAGGCCACGACGTCGTGCGGGATGTGATCGAGGAAGATCATCCACAGCCCGACGCCGCGGAAGAGATCGAGCCGCAGGTCGCGCTCGACCGGCGCCAGCAAGGCTGCCTGGTCCCGTGTGGTCATGGCCCGGCCTCTTCTGCCCAAAGGGTCTCGCGCCTTCCTCGGCGCCGATGCAATCGGATGTTCGAATCAGGTCAATCAAGCGATCGACGGCCGCAACGGCCGAACACAACGGTAGCCGACCTTGCGCCTCGCGCAAGGTCTGGCGGAGCACGCCGCGCACAAAGCGCAAAAAACAACCCCATGCAAAGGAGAAGCCCTGCGGCAAGGCACTGAGATCTCGCATGAAAAAAATCGGCGCGCCGGACCGGCCGCACGCCCTCGAAGGTATCATGAAACCATGCTCGACAGGCGGCCGAGTCAGGCCCGCTCGTCGCCGCGCGCGAGCGCGGCATTGAGCATCGCCTCGGCCTTGCGCAGCAGCGGCTGCGCGCCGCACTCCGCCGCGAGCGCGATGGCGCCGCGCAGGGCGGCGCCGATGGCCGCCGCGCCTTGCGCATCCGATGGCGGCGTCACCATGGCTTCGGCGAGCAGCGCCTCGGCCTCGAGGCCGGTGAAGCCCTGCTGGCGCGCGGTGTTGCGCGCCTCGCGCAGCATGGCCTGCGCGGAGGAGACATCGCCGAGGCGGAAGCTGGCGAGCGCCAGATAGATCGCGCTGCGCAGCACCGCCGAGGTGTAGCCGACCGCCTTCGCCTCCTCGCGCGCCTCGCTCAGCATGCCGCGCGCCCGCTCGAAGAGGCCCTGGTCGAGATAGGCGATGCCGAGATGGCAGGCGACGACAGGGACGAACAGGCGAATGCCGTGCTTCTGCGCCAGCCGGTAGCCGTCCTCGAGCACGGCCGCGGCGGCCGCCGGATCGTCCCGCCCGACCAGCAGCCAGCCGCCGCTATAGGCCGCGGCGACCCGGTCATAGGGCCGGCCGGTCTCCTCCGCGATCGCGGCGGCCTGCAGCTGGAACTGTTCAGCCATGTCGAGTTCACCCATGACGGTGTGGGTGAAGCTCTCCATCATGCAACACAGCACGAGCAGATAGTTCGGGGTCGAACCCAGCGGCGCCCTGGCATCGGGGCTGGCCAGCTGGGCATGCGCGAGCGCCAGCATCTCCACCGCCGACCGATAGCGCCCCGCAAGAAAATAGGCTTGCCCGAGACCGTATCGGGCGAGATTGAGCCAGCCGGCATCTCCCCACTGTTCGGCGAGACGAACGACCTCTCCACTGAGCGCAACGGCCTCGACGGGCGCGCCGTAGAAATTCTGCGCGCCGGCCCTGACCGTCATGGCGGCAACCTTGCGGCCGATATCGTCGATCGCGCCCGCACGACGCTCCGCCTCCTTGCCCAGATCCAGCCACTCGGCGACATGGCCCGACGCAATGAAGGTCGCGCGGGCTTCCATGCGCAGATCGATCGCATCCGTCTCCCGTGCGCGCGTCATCGGCGTCCTGTCGAGCGCATCCATCGCGATCCCGAAATAGCTCGCTGCATCCGCGAAGGCCGAGCGGCCCAGGCATTTTCGCCCCGCACTCCTGCCGTGCCTGAACGCCTTGAGCCAGTCCCTGGCGCGCGTCGCGTGGTAACACAGCACTTCGGGCTCGTCGGTGAACGCCGGATCGGACTCCAGCGCCGCGCAAATCCGGGCGTGAATGCCGTCGCGGACCTTTTCCACCATGGAGTCGTACGTCACCTGACGGACCATCTCGTGCCGGAACTCGAGCGCGTCCTCCAGTTCGCTGTCGATCCGGACCAAGAGCTCGGCGCGATCGAGCGCCGCCAGGCAGTCCTGGAACGCCGCCTCGGACAGGTCCGAGATTATCCTGAGTGTCGCGATGCCGGATCGCGGACCGAGCGCCGCCGCGATCTGCAGGACCGACCGTTCCTGGCGCGAGATGCGGTCGAGGCGCGCCGCGATCACGCCCTGGATGCTGGTGGGAATGCCGAGTTCTTCGATCGGGCGCACCAATGCGAGATCGCCCCACTGGCCCCGCAGCGTGCCGCTGTCCTTCAAGCCGCGGCAGACCTCCTCGATGAAGAGCGGAACATTGGCGGTGTGGGAAATGATCCGGCTCTTCAGGTCGGCGTTGTCGTCGGAGGGACCGAGCATGTCGGCGAGCATGGCCAGCCCGGAATCGTCGTCGAGCGGCTGCATCGCCACGATCTCGGCCTGACAGCGCGCGATCCACACCGGCATGCCGTTGGGGCGGGAGGTGAGAAGCACCAGAAGGCCGGGCGCCTGCGACGCGGCGATCGCGGCGACGACGCCGTCGCTGGCACGATCGATCCAGTGCAGGTCCTCCAGCAGCAGCACGGTATGCTGCCGCGCCGCCATACTGATGATGAGGGCACAGCTGGCTTCGGCAATCGCGCGTCCGCGCGCATGCGGCTCGAGTTCGCTCCATTGTGGATTCGAAATCGGCAGATCGAGCACCGCATCGAGCGCGCATCGATGGATATCGGAAAGGTCCGCTCGGACGTCGCCCGGACCTGCGGAGTCCTTCGATGCCGCCTCCTGCGCGGACAGCAGCAGCCGCTTGAGCGTACTGAAGGGCGCCCCCTGCAGATTCGGGCTGCACTCGGCATCGATCAGGCGCCAGCCGTTTGCCCTGAGACTCTGGGCAAACTCATGGGCGAGCCGCGACTTGCCGATGCCGGCGTCGCCGAGCAGCAGAACAGTCTGCCGGCTGGTCCCGACATTCGCGGACGCTCGGCCCAGCAACGCCCGCTCCGTCGTGCGATCGACGAAGCGCGAGACGCTGCGCGCCCTGCGCACCCGCCAGCTCGACAGATCGCTCGCGCCGACGATCCGGTAGACCGGCACGGGCTGGTTGAAGCCGCGCAGCGCCTTGCCGCCCAGGAATTCGAAACGAACGTGGCCCTCCGCCAGGGCCTGACAGGCTTCCGAGACGTAGATCTGATTCGCCTCGGCCGCGGTTTCGAGCCGCGCCGCCAGATGCTGGGCGGCGCCGCCCATTTCGTAGACCTTGGAAAACTCGCTGGCGACCATGTAGGCAACGACATGCCCGGAATGGAGGCCCACCCGCACCTGCAGCCCGGGATCGCCAAGGCCTGCGACGCGGCGGACCAGTTCGATCGCCGCGTGACAGGCGAGCGGAGCATGATTGTCGTCAGCGATCGGCGCGCCGAACACCGCGGCAAGACCATCGCCGAGTTCCTTGCTGACGATGCCCCCGAACTGGCGCACCGCGCCCCGCATCGCGACCAGTGCGGGCTCGAGGCGCAAGACGGCCGCCTCCGGATCCAGTTCGGCAACCAGGCCCGTGGAATCGACCACGTCGGCGCGAAGGATCGTCACGAAACGGCGCTCGCTGTCCGGCTCTGACCGCCGCAGGGCGGCGCCGCATCTGGAGCACCAGCTATCGCTTGGGTCGACCGTCGACTGACATGCGACGCACTGCATTTCCGAACCTTCAGAGCTCCCGATGCCGTGTTTCGCTGACCAGCGACCACGAGAAAGCCTTCCACTAGATTACCTATCCGAAGATTCGTGGCAATCGAACTTGCGAGCGAAGCAGGGCTGCATCGCACACCCGGCTTGCTGGACGAAGCAGGAGTCCCGGTGATAGCGTCCGCGCGCGCGACCATGGGGACTCCAGCAGCGTTGTGGCGATCGAATCGAGCCGCGGAGCTTTGCTGGACGGCGCGTAAACCATTTCTGGTTGGATCATATCGAGGACGAGGACGATGGGCGGACGGACTTACGGAAGCAAGGCATTCCGGGACTTGATGAACAGCAACTACTACCCTCTGGCCAACATGAAGAAGAGCGTGGCCAAGCTCAAGGCCTCGGATGACATCGATCTGGCGACGCTCGAATACGGCCAGTACCACCTTATCCTGACTCCGCCGTCGAAATGGCCGCAGGGCAGCGCCAAATACTGGCACAAGGAGAAGGGCCGGGCCCGCGTCGATCTCGCGACCCAGCCCAACACCGTGCCGCTGTCCAGGGACGAGCCCGGCGTGATCCCGCTGACCCGCTGCGACCTCCTCGATGCCTGCGTGCGCAAGTGCTTCAATTCCGAGCCGCCGATCCCGATGAAGACCAACATCATCACCCACGCCCCCGGCGACGCCTATGCGCACCGGCACGAGATCAGGCTGGAATGGGAGTACAAGAAGGGCTCGAACAAGCCGACGCTGCTGCATCTGACGATGGTCTGCCCCTACCGCAGCTGACCGGGGGCAAGGCGGCCGCGGGCAAGGCGCGCGCGGCAGCTAGACCCACGAGCTGTCATCGTTGCGCGAAGGGATGACTGCGAGTCGTCGTCACACCACGGCCGCGGCGTAGGGGTCCCGGATCGGCGCTTCGCTTGTCCGGGACGACGCGGAGGAGGCGGTCGCCGCGCAATGATGCGGCTCAGGCGCTCTCCGGCCCGTCGTCCTTCGCGCGGCGGAGGCGGCGGGCGAGCTGGTCGAGTTCGGCTTCGGCGAGATCGAGCGCCTGCGCCAGACGTTCGGCTTCTTCGGCCAGCCTGCGCATCGCGGGGTCGTCGACCTCGGCGAGGCTCGCCGCGAGCTTGTCGAGCATGACGGCGAGTTCGCGGCGTTGACGGCGAAGATTGAGGAGCAGGTTCTCCATCGAGCCCGCGGCGCGTCCGATCCGCGCCGGCAGGAGCGGGACGACGTTGTCGTCATGCGTCACCAAGCCCTCCTCGTCGTCGGGTTGTCGCAACATTTGCCGGCCCGGCGGTCCGCCGCGGCGGACCCATGACCCGGCGGATTCATCCGGCCGCAGGACGCAGGGCCGGACGCGCCAACATGCGCGCCGGCCCGGCGAGGTTTCCGCCTCAGGCGGCGCGGACCGTGCCGAGGAAGCGATCCACCGCCATCTTCAGCCGGTTGCTGTCGGTCGAGAGCGACTGCGCCGCCCCGAGCAGCTGGGACGAGGCCGCGCCGGTTTCGGTGGCGCCGCGCTGCACGTCGGCGATGTTGCTGGAGACCTGCACGGTGCCCTGGGCCGCCTGCTGCACGTTGCGCGAGATCTCCTGGGTCGCGGCGCCCTGCTCCTCCACCGCGGAGGCGATGGCGGAAGCGATCTCGGACATCTGGTCGATGGTCTTGCCGATCTCGGCGATCGCCGTGACCGACTGCGCGGTCTCGGCCTGCATCGCGGAGATCTGCTGGCTGATCTCGCCGGTCGCCTTCGCGGTCTGCTCGGCCAGCGCCTTGACCTCGGAGGCGACCACCGCGAAGCCGCGGCCGGCCTCGCCGGCCCGCGCCGCCTCGATCGTGGCGTTGAGCGCCAGCAGGTTGGTCTGGCCGGCGATGGTGTTGATCAGCTCGACGACGTCGCCGATCCGGTTGGCGGATTGCGACAGCTGCGAGATGCGGCCGTTGGTCTGTTCGGCCTGGCGGACCGCCTCGGCGGCGATGCGCGCGGAATCCTGCACCTGGCGGCTGATCTCGTTCACCGAGGACGACAGTTCCTCGCTGGCCGAGGCAACCGACTGCACGTTGGTCGAGGCTTCCTCGGACGCCGCCGCCACGCTGCCGGTGAGTTCCTGCGAGCGTTCCGCGGTGACCTTCAGCGTCGAGGCGGAGGCCTCGAGCTCGGTCGCCGCCGACGACACGGTCTCGATGATCTCGCCCACCGCGCCTTCGAAATCGTCGGCCAGCTTGATCATCTCCTGCTTGCGGCGGGCCGCCGCGAGTTCGTCTTCCTTCGCCTTGGCGATGGCTTCCTGCCGCGCCTTTTCCTCGGCATTGCTGGCGATCACGACCACGGTCTTGGCGATGTCGCCGACCTCGTCGCCGCGATTGGCGCCGGGAATCTCCACGCCGAGTTCGCCATCGGCCATGCGGCCGAGCGCGCCGTTCAGCCGGGTCAGCGGCCGGGCAACACCCAGGAAGGTGAAGACGATGGAGCCGGCGAGAACGGCGACGACGGCGATGGCCAGCATCATGCTGTTGCGGTTGGCGCGCGAGAGTTCGGCATCCGCGTCCAGCCTCGCCTCTTCCGCGCGCTTCACGGCCGCCTCCTCGGCGGCATGCATCAAAGCGAGCGCCTCTTCGGCGACCGGAAGGGTCCTCTTGCTGACGAACTCGCTCTTGACCGCTTCGGTCTGCAGGGTCTGGTCGTTGATCGCGTTGAAGGTCTTGGCGGCATTCCCGAGCGTGTCGACGCCGCTGACGAACGCCTTGTCGGACGACATCGGGCGCAGACGCTCCAAGGCCGTGGCGATCGATGCGTTGCGCTTGACGATGACCTCCTTCTGGGCCTCGTCGCCGGTGCCGGCATAGCGCCACACCGCGGCACGCACTCCGTTGAAATAGGAATCGAGCTCGAACAGGACCCGCTCGACCTCGGGACGGTTGGCCACATCCTTGCTCGCGGCATTGATGGCCTCCGTGGCCTTGATCCATTGCGCCGCGGATTCGGAGCGCTTGGTGATCAGGTCGAGGCC
>CAYREH010000057.1:0-36979 GCA_964423245.1 uncultured Bradyrhizobium sp.
TACTGCCGCAGCATGATCAGCGGATCGGCGGTGTCGGGCACACGGCGCCATTGCGCGTTGTCGTCAGCCTCGAACTGCCAGGCCTCGCCGGACTTCGCCATCAGGATGATCTGGCCGCGTTCGAGCCGCCATTGCACCGGATTGAACTGCGCGATCGCCGCGTCGCATTTCGGCTTGAGGAAGACCTGAAAATTGTCCGGGCCGGCCTCGGTGTTGGTCAGCGTCAATCCGCACACCGACTGGCCGTTGCCGCGCACCATCGACCAGTCGCCGATCATCTGGTCCATCGACTTGGCCATCGAGCGCGCGGCGGCGAGATCCTGCAGGATGTAGACGCCCTCGCCCTGGCGCAGGCCCTCGAAAATCCCGGCCTCGACCTCGGTGAAGTCGATGACGGACTCGCCCGCGGCATCCTGCATGCGGACGATGTCGAGGCCCCTGACGCTCCAGGCGACGATATCCCTGGTGAACGGCAGCGCGGTCTTGCAGGCGGGCTCGAGCTCCAGCTTGTAGCCCTGCCCGGCAGCGTCGCTCTTCAGCGTCACCACGCAGGTCTTGCTGCGTTCGGTGGTCGAGAGCTCCCACTGTCCGGGCATCTCCTTCTTCAGGCTCGAGGCATCCTGCGCGCGCGCAGTGCCGGTCGCGGCCATCGCCGCGAGCGCGAGCGCGAGGATGCGACGGGCCGCCATCAGCGTGTCTTCACCGGCGTTTCGGCCACCGGCGTGAGCGGCGGCTTGCCGGCGAACCAGGCCTTGAGATTGTCGACCACGAGCTGGTCCATCGCGTTGCGCGTCACCACCGAGGCCGAGCCGATATGCGGCAGCAGCACGACGTTCTGCATGGTCTTGAGTTCGTCCGGCACGTTGGGCTCGGCTGCGAACACGTCGAGGCCGGCGGCCAGGATGCTGCCGGACTTGAGTGCCTGGATCAGCGCTTGCTCGTCCACCACCGAGCCGCGCGCGACGTTGACCAGCACGCCGCGCGGGCCGAGCGCCTTGAAGACCTCGGCATTGATCATCTTGTTGGTCGAGGGGCCGCCCGGCACGATCACGACCAGCGTATCCACCGCCTTCGCCATCTCGATCAGGTCGGGATAGTGCTTGTAGGAGACGTCCTTGGACGGGTTGCGCGAATGATAGACCACCGGCACCAGCGAGGCATCGAGCCGGCGGGCGATCGCCTGGCCGATCCGGCCCATGCCGACGATGCCGACCTTGCGGTCGCGCAGCGAGCCGACGCTGAGCGGATAGTTCTGGGTCTGCCACAACCCGGAGCGGACATAGCGGTCGGCCTTGATGAATTCGCGCAAGGTCGCGATCAGAAGGCCCATGGCGACGTCGGCGACTTCCTCGGTGAGGACGTCGGGCGTGTTGGTGACGACGATGTTGTGCTCGGCCGCGTATTTGGCGTCGATGTGGTCGTAACCGACGCCGAAGCTCGCCACCATCTCGATCTTCGGGAGTTGCGACAGCGAGTCCTTGTCGGCGCGCACCGTGTGATAGGTCACCGCGACGCCGCGGATCTTTTCGCGGATCTCCGGCGTCAGCCGCTCGAGGTCACCGCGCGTCTCCGCCTTGTGCACGACGAAATGATCGGAGAAGCCGTTCTCCAGGATCGGCCGCACCGGCCCATAGATCAGAAGATCGATCTTTTCCGACGAAATCGAACCGGCAGCCATCAATTGTCCTTTCCGAGCGCGCTTTCATGCCAGCGCCGCAAAACCAGATGCGAAATTAGCGCCAGCACCCCATAGATGACAATCCCGGCCAGCGACAACAGCAAGAGCGCCGCGAACATGCGGGGAATGTTGAGACGGTAGCCCGACTCGGCGATCCGGTAGGCGAGGCCCGAGCCCGCACCGGCCGTTCCCGCCGCGATCTCGGCGACCACGGCGCCGATCAGGGACAGGCCGCCGGCAATGCGCAAGCCGCCGAGAATGTAGGGCAGCGCCGCTGGCAGCTTCAGAAAGCGCAGGGTCTGCGGCGGCGAGGCGCCGTAGAGCTGGAACAGGCCGGCGAGATTGCGATCGACCGAGTTGAGGCCGAGCGTGGTGTTGGAGAGCACCGGAAAGAACGCGACGATGAAGGCGCAGACGACCACCGCCGTCTGCTGCTCCAGATAGATCAGGAGCAGCGGCGCGATGGCGATGACGGGGGTCACCTGGAGCACGATGGCGTAGGGAAACAGCGAATATTCGACCCATTTCGACTGGTTGAACAACAGCGCCAGCGCAATGCCGCCGACACTCGCGGCGATGAAACCTTCCAGCGTCGTCACAAGCGTGGTGAGAAGCGACTGCGACAGCACCGGCCAGTCCTTGATCAGCGTCAGGACGATGACCGAGGGCGCCGGCAACACATAGGGCGGGATTCCCTTGAACCGCACCGCCAGTTCCCAGATTGCGATGCCGGCGGCGAACACGACCAGCGGCAGCAGATAGCGCAACGCGCGCTGCGCCAAGGGCGGCCTTGCCGCGATCGAGGGCTGCGCGTTCATAGCGTCGACTGCTCCGCATAGGCCGGGGCCAGCGCCGCCGACACGCGCCGGCAATAGTCGGAATAGGCGGCCGAGGTGCGAAACTCCTCGCCGCGCGGCTCGACCGTCTCGATGCGAATGTCGGCTTGGATGCGGCCCGGCCGCGAGGTCATGACGACGACCCGCTGCGACAGGTAGACCGATTCGAACACCGAATGGGTGACGAAGATGACGGTCATGCGAAGATGGCGCCACAGCGTCAGCAGGTCGTTGTTGAGGCGGAAACGCGTGATCTCGTCCAGCGCGGCGAACGGCTCGTCCATCAGCAGGATATCGGGATCGGTGACGAGCGCACGCGCCAGCGACACCCGCATCTTCATGCCGCCGGACAATTCGCGCGGATAGCTTTCTGCGAAATCGGCGAGCCCGACGCTGTGAAGCGCCGCATCGGCGCGGGCGCGCGCCTCGGCCTTCGGAACGCCGGCGAGCCGGAGCGGCAGCCGCACATTCTCGCGCACGCTGGTCCAGGGCATCAAGGTCGGCTCCTGGAACACGAAGCCGATGCCGTGCCCCGGCAGAACCTCGCCTTCGACCCGGGCCACCCGCACGGTGCCGGACGAGGCCGCGCCGAGACCGGCGATCAGCCGCAAGGCCGTCGACTTGCCGCAGCCCGACGGCCCCAGCAGCGAGATGAACTCGCCCCTGCGGACAGCGAGATCGATCGGCCCGAGCGCCATCACGCCGTTGTCATAGGCCTTGGTCACGCCGCGCAGGCTGACCGCCAGCGACGTGAGGCTGGCTTCGACTTGGGACGAGGGTTTGCTCTCTACCATTGGTCGCCGGCTGCCGGGTTTCGGGCGGTGTTCACCTCTCCCCGTCGGGGAGAGGTCGCGCCGAAGGCGCGGGTGAGGGGCCTCAGGTCCCACGAGAGAGCGACCCCCCTCACCCGGATCGCATCTTGCGATGCGATCCGGCCTCTCCCTGCGGGAGAGGTGAACCCAGCCCTCGGCACCGTTCTTGATCGCAGCATGCGCTACGGCTTGTTCGGACGCAGCTCGACGCCGACGCCCTTGTTGACGAAGCGCAGCGTGTAGGACTTGCGGAAATCGAGATCGGCCTTCACGACGCCGGCCTTCACCATCTTGTTGAAGAAGGAGGCGTAGCGCTCGTCGCTCATCGCGCCGATGCCGTTCTTCAGGGAGTCGCCGGAATCGACGATGCCGTACTCCTTCATCCTGGCGACGGAATAGGTCAGCAGCTCGTCGGTCATCTCGGGATTGAGCTTCTTGATCAGGGCATTGCCGGCGGCATTGTTGCCGTAGATGTAAGTGTACCAGCCGACCATGGAGGCATCGACGAAGCGCTGGACCATGTCGGGCTTCTTCTCGATCAGGTCGCGGCGGGCCTCGATGAGGGTCGAGTAGGTGTTGAAGCCGTAATCGGCGAGCAGCAGCACGCCGGGCTTGAAGCCCGCCGCCTTCTCCACCGCGAAGGGCTCGGAGGTGACGTAACCCTGCATGGCGCTCTTGGGATTGGCGATGAAGGGCTGCGGATTGAAATTGTAGGGCCGGACGTTCTTCTCGCTGAAACCGTATTCGGACTTCAGCCACTGGAAGTAGCTGGTCATGCCTTCCTTCGAGACGAACAGGGTCAGCGGCTTGAGGTCCTCGATCTTTCCGACCTTGGCGTCGGGATGCGTCAGCATGACCTGCGGATCCTTCTGGAAAACCGCCGCGATGGTCACCACCGGAACTTCATTGGCCACCGCATCGAACGACATCAGCGTGTTCGCGGCCATGAAGAAATCGATCTTGCCGGCGATCAGCAGCATGCGGTTGTTCTCGTTGGGACCGCCGGGGACGATGCTGACGTCGAGGCCGTATTTCTTGTAGGTGCCGTCGGCGACGGCCTGGAAGAAGCCGCCATGCTCGGCCTCGGCGACCCAGTTGGTGCCGAAGGTCACCTTGTCGAGCGTCTGGGCACGGGCCGGGAGGGCCGTCAGTAGCGCGGCCATCAGGCCCAGAATGAACGCTCGCCGCAGCTGAGAGGGGGTCATGCAGGGACTCCGTCGATCGTGTCTGGCCCATGCCAGACCAACGCGATAAAAGCGCAAGACATCGGGGGACGCGAGCCGGCCTGGCCCTGCGTCCCCCGCGGGACCCAAATTACGTGACAAATCCGGGCAAAGAAACCTCCAAAGAAAACCCACGCACACCGCCGCGCGACTGGGCCGGGATCGGCTGGGCCGACGCTGCGCCGGAAGACGTGTCGCGCTGGATCGCGGTGCTGCCGCTCGCCGCGACCGAGCAGCACGGACCGCATCTGCCGCTCGAGACCGACGTGCTGATCGCAGACGCCTACCTGGCGCGTGTTCGCGCCATGCTGCCATCGGATATCCCGGCAACGTTCCTGCCGGTCGAACCGATCGGGATTTCCACCGAGCATATCGATTTTCCTGGCACGCAGACGCTGCCGACCGAGGCCGCCCTCAGGCGATGGACCGCGATCGGCGAGGACGCCGCGCGGCGCGGAGTGAAGAAGCTCGTCATCATCACCAGCCATGGCGGCAACAGCGCGGCGATGATGCTGGTCGCGCAGGATCTGCGCGCGCATCACGGCATGTTCGTGGTCACGACGTCTTGGTCGCGGTTGTCGGGCGCGGACCGCTTGTTCCCCGCGGATGAAGTGCGTCATGGCATTCATGGCGGCGCGGTCGAGACCTCGATCATGCTGGCGCGCTATCCCGAACAGGTCCGCGTCGATGCGATCGCGGATTTTCCCGCGAGCAGCATCGCGATGGAGCGGGACTATCGCTGGCTGTCGACGCAGCGACCCGCGCCGTTCGCCTGGCAGGCGCAGGATCTCCACCCCAGCGGCGCGGTCGGCAACGCCACGCTGGCGGTGAAGGAGAAGGGCGAGCGTCTGATCGACCAGGGCGCCCGGGCGTTCTGCGAACTGCTCGCCGAGGTCGATAACTTCGACGTGAACAGGCTCAAAAAGGGTCCTCTCGGCCAGCCATCAACCGACTGGAATTGCTGAGGAAAACGGCACTCCAGACGGCCGAAAAGGGGCCTTTCGAACCGGTTTCGAGAAGCCTCCGTCCAATTGGGCACGCGGGCCACAACGGACCGCCTCAACACGGATGGAGTTTCACATGTCGATCAAGACCAAGATTGCCGCCCTCGCTCTCGCCACCCTCGCCGTGACCGGCACCCTGGTGTCGACCACCTCGCAGGCCGAAGCCAAGCCCCCCGTCTGGGTCTGGGGCGTCGGCGCCGGAATCGCCACCGCAGCCGTCGTCGGCTCCGCCGTCGCCGCCAGCAACGACCCTTATTACTACGGCTATGGCTATCACCGTTGCGGCTGGGTCGCCCAGTACAACGCCTTCGGCCAGTACGTCGGTCGGGTTCGTACCTGCTACTGATTTGAGTATCTGAGGCCGATCTCAAGTGGATCCTGCGTCCGGCACGGGCGCCTCATCCACCCCGTGTCGCGCCCCCCGACCCGCCCGGTGTCCCCCCGGGCGGGTCATTTCGTTTGGGCTCCAGCATGTTGTTGCAGGCCTGTCACACAAGAGTGCCAACCGTCCCGTGCACGGACTGCCACCAGTTGCTATTGCGAATTAATCGCAATAAGGTTTCCAGAACGCTCGGTCGCTTTCCTGGCGGGCGGTCCGGGGCAGGAAGGCCGAATTCGTTCACGCGATCCGATCGCGGGCACGAAGGGCGTTGATGACAGGTCGGTGCGAATCGGCAGGGATGGCGGAGCGGATGCTTGCATTCGCGTTTGGGGGCGTGTGTCTTGGCGTTGAAGGATCACCGGCACTGGCATCTGGCGACGGCCGCGGCAGTGGCCGCGGGCGTGCTGATTTTTCCTGCGGCCGGTCGCGCCGCGGATCTGCCGCTGAAGGCGCGAGCTCTGAAGGCGGTCTATGACTGGACCGGTCTCTATATTGGCGCGCATACCGGCTTCACACGCGGCACATCCTCGGCGACGTTGACGGATCCCACGGTCGCGACCGCCAACAACGTCTTCACTGGAGCGACCGGCGGCGTCCAGGCCGGCTACAATTGGCGCCTCAATTCCGGCCTGCTGCTCGGCGTCGAAGGCGACATCTCGTTTCCGAATTATCTGCCCTCGAATCACGTGGTGTCATCGGCGGTGACGGCACTCTCCAGCGCGGAGGAGCGCTGGGATTATGTCGCAAGCCTGCGCGCGCGGCTCGGCTATGCCACCGGCAACTGGCTCTTCTACGCGACCGGCGGCGCCGCCTTTGCCGGCGAACGCTTCCTGTCCACCCCGACCGGCGGCAATGAAGAGAAGGTGCTGCACACGCGGTTCGGCTGGACCGCCGGCGGCGGCGTGGAATACGCATTCGCGCCGCATTGGAGCGCGCGGCTCGAATATCTCTACAGCAAGTTCGACAACGCCAGCGTCACCTTCCCCTCCGGCGCGCAATATGCCTCGTCGATGGATTTCAACAGCCTGCGCATCGGGCTCAACCGCAAGATCGACTGGCCGGGCGTGCCGACCTACAATCCGAAATCCGACGTGACCGACACCGAGTCCAGCCGCTGGGAGATTCACGGCCAGTCGACCGTGCTGGGACAGGGCTACCCCGCGTTCCGCGCACCCTATACCGGACCGAACAGCCTTCTCCCCTCGCCGGATTTCCAGCAGACCTGGAGCAATTCGCTCTATCTCAATGCACGGCTCTGGGACGGCGGCGAGATCTATTTCAATCCCGAACTGTTGCAGGGCTTCGGCTTCAACAACACCACCGGCGCCGGCGGCTTTCCGAATGGCGAGGCGCAGAAGTCCGGCTTCCCCTATCCGCATTTCAACGCCTCACGTCTGTTCGTGCGCCACACGTTCGGCTTCGGCGGCGAGCAGGAAGAGCTGGCCAGCGGCCAGCTTCAGCTCGCGAGCAAGGTCGACGTCTCGCGCCTGACCCTGCAAGCCGGAAAATTCTCCGTCGTCGACGTGTTCGACGGCAATTCCTACGCGCACGATCCGCGCAGGGATTTCATGAACTGGTCGATCTGGGCCTCCGGCGCCTTCGACTATGCCGCCGACAAGCTCGGCCTCGGCTATGGCGCAACCGCCGAGCTGAACCAGAAGCAATGGGCGCTGCGCGCCGGCTATTTCCTGATCGATGCCGAGTCCAACTCGAACAATTTCGACATGAACATCGGCCGGCGCGGCGAATATGTGATGGAGCTCGAGACGCGCTATTCGCTGTTCGGCCAGCCCGGCAAGCTGCGCACGCTCGGCTTCGTCAACAGCGCCTATTCCGGCAGCTATCGCGAGACGCTGGCCAATCCTGCGTTCGGCGTGGACATCAGCCAGACCCGCCGGGGCCGCCTGAAATACGGCTATGCGCTCAACCTCGAGCAGGCGGTGGCCGACGATATCGGCGTGTTCGGCCGCTGGAGCTGGAACGACGGCCGCAACGAGATCATGGCCTTCACCGACATCGACCGCAGCCTGTCGGGCGGCGTCTCGGTCAAGGGAGCGCGATGGGGCCGGCCGGACGACGTCGTCGCCATCGCCGGCGCGGTCAACGCCCTGTCACGGGATCACCGCGATTTCATCGCCGCGGGTGGACTCGGCCCGCTGATCGGCGACGGCCGTCTGAACTACAGCCGCGAGCGTGTGCTGGAGACGTACTACGCCTATGCGCTGAACAAGGCTCTGACCTTCACCGCCGACTATCAGCTGATCGTGAACCCCGCCTACAACGCCGATCGCGGTCCGGTGTCGGTGTTCTCCGGACGTCTGCACGGGGAATTCTAGAGCGCGGGATCGCGCGTGCCGCAGGCGACATCGGGCAACTGCGCGAGGCCGTGGCCGAGATCACGGATCAGCGATTGCTTCACGTCAATCGATCGCAGCTTCGACGAGCTGAAGCCGTTGTGCGATCGCGCTTGACTCGTTTGCGGCGCGAGCGTATGGCCGCCTCGCCTTCCGGAACGTGTCGTTCGGGCGGGCGAATTTCAACCTGATCAAAGAGCACATGGGCAGTACCCGCTATGGCATTGCCGGTTCGGCACGACTGACCGGACCCGCATTGCCGCAACAGATGAAAGCTGAACGCGCCGGCGGCAGCCGCGTGGAGATCTGCGGGCGCAGCTAGGCGGCCGCGTTTCGCCACCGACTCTCCGCTGACGGCGGACAGGAGGTGAGCGATGTTCAAGACACTCGCGCGATACCGCGCGCTTTTCCGGTTCCTCCGGTCGCGGAGGCCCGCAGACGCAATCAACCCCATTCCGGCCAACGACAATCGTCTGGACGCTCGGCGACCCGGTCGCGAGAGTGGCACGCTTCGCTGCCAATGGCATCGGAGCGACGACGGACGGGGGCTGGCGATGCGCTGGCTGCACACAGAGACTCCCGTCGCTCAACGCACGGGGTCGACCCGGTCGCGTCGCGCACAGCGCGCGTGGAGCCTGACGGCTTCCGGGGAGTGCTTGTCATGAGCCGCGCTCTCGCCATCGGGAGCGTCGGCACCCTGTTGATCTGCTCTCCGGCCGTCGCGACGGAGCTGCCGGTGAAGGCAGCCATGGCGGCGACGCTCGACCGCTGGACCGGATTTCATGTCGGCAGCCATTTCGGCTACGGCAACGCGACGTTCGGACCGAACACCGATCCCCTGCCGTCACAGGGCGTGTTGCTGCCGCATAGCCCCACGGGCCTGATCGGTGGCGTCCAGCTCGGCTACGACCGGGCCTTCGCCGGCCTTCTGGTGCTCGGGATCGAAGCTGACGCCACGTTCCCAAGTCCGGTCGATGCGCCGGCCCTCGCGCCGGCCCCGTACAATACGACGATCGATCATGTCAGCACCGTGCGTGGCCGCGTCGGCTATGCATCCGGTCGGGCCTTGCCCTATGTCACGGGCGGATTCGCCTACGGGCACACCCACATCGCCATCAACGATCCCGCCGGCAATGTCATCTCGACACCAGGCCATGACCAGACAGGCTGGACCGCGGGCCTCGGCCTCGAACTCGCCATCAGCGGAAATTGGAGCGCGAGCGCGGACTACAGATATGTCGACCTGTCGCGCCGGACCTATCGCCTCGGCAGCTTCGGGCTGCCTGACGTCAATGTCGAGCCGAGGCTTCATCTCTTCAGCCTCGGCCTCAACTACCGCTTCGGCGATACGCCCGCGACCACGGCGCTGAACGGCCGGACGGCGCAGCCGGACTCCACGGACTGGACCGTCCACGCCCAGACGACCTTGCTGCCCCAGGGCTACGGGCCGATCCACTCGCCCTATGCGAGCCCGCTCAGCCTGCCCGGCGGCGGCCAGTTGCAGGCCACCTGGACGACAACGGCATTCCTCGGAACCCGGCTCTGGGACGGCGGAGAGTTCTATTTCAATCCCGAGCTCGCCCAGGGCTTCGGACTGAACGGCACGCTGGGTCTTGCCGGCTTCTCCAATGGCGAAGCGCAGAAGGCCGGCGCGGCCTTCCCGAGGATTCGTCCGCAGCGCTACTATTTCAAGCAGACCTTCGGGCTCGGCGGCGAGCAGGAAGACGTTCCGGATGGCCCGAACCAGCTTGCGGGCAAGCGCGACATCGACCGTCTTTCGGTCATCGTCGGGCGTTTCGCCGTTGGAGATTTCTTCGACGGCAATGCCTATGCGAAAGATCCGCGCGCCGATTTCATGAACTGGGCCATGTGGTCGTCGGGCGCCTACGACTTCCCCGCCGACCTGCCAGGCTACACGCGCGGCGCCGTGGTCGAGCTCAACCGCAAGGATTGGGCGTTGCGTGCCGGACTGTTCCAGGTTCCATCGGCGCCCAACAGCGACGTGCTCACATTCAGGACTGGCGGCACGGTGGCGGAATTCGAGGAACGCCATGCGATCCTGGCGCGGCCGGGCAAGCTGCGGGTCGGCATCTTTGCCAACAGCGGCAACACCGCGAACTACCGCGATGTCGTGGATCTCGCCGCGGCCAATCCTGCGCTCGACATCAACGACATCGCCGCGGCGACCCAGCGCGAACGCCTCAAATACGGCTTCTACGTCAATCTCGAGCAGCAGATCGCGGACGATGTCGGGATGTTCGCGCGAGCGAGCTGGAACGACGGCCAGAACCAGATCCTGTCCTTCACCGACATCGATCGCAGCCTTTCGGGCGGCCTCTCGATCAAGGGCAGCCATTGGCAACGGCCGGACGATACGGTCGGACTCGGGGGAGCCGTCAACGGCCTGTCGGCCGCCCACAGCGATTACCTGGCCGCCGGCGGCACCGGCCTTTTGATCGGCGACGGTCGGCTGAACTACCGGACCGAACGAATCCTGGAGGCCTATTACGCCTATTCGGTCATCAGGAACGTTACCCTCACGGCCGACTATCAGTTGATCGTGAACCCGTCCTATAACGCCGACCGGGGACCTGTCTCGATCGTCTCCGGCCGGCTGCATGCGGAATTCTAGCGGGGACAAGAGGGGCGTATGAAGCCAGGAAACATCCGCGCTGCCGCGATCGGACGGTCGCTGCGTCCCAATATCTGGGACGTGGTGGCGCTGATCCTCGTGATCGGCGCCATGGTGCTGATCGTCTATGGCGGCGAGCAGACCACGGCGCCGCTGGCCGAGCTCGAACGTACGCCGGTCTCGCTCGATCCTTCGAACCTGCCGCTCTATGCGCTGCGCACCACGCTGCGGATGCTGCTCGCCATCGCCTGCGCGACGGTGTTCACCTTCGTCTACGCGGCGGTCGCCGCCAAGAGCCGGCGCGCCGAGATGGTGATGATCCCGCTGCTCGACATCCTGCAATCGGTGCCGATTCTGGGATTCCTGACCTTCACCGTCGTGTTCTTCATGAACCTGTTCCCGGGCCACGTGCTCGGCGCCGAACTCGCCTCCGTGTTCGCGATCTTCACAAGCCAGGCCTGGAACATGACCTTCAGCATGTACCAGTCGATCCGCAACGTGCCGAAGGATCTGGAGGAGGCGACGCAGAGCTTTCATCTGTCGGGATGGCAGCGCTTCTGGCGTCTCGACGTGCCCTTCGCGATGCCGGGGCTGATCTGGAACGCGATGATGTCGATGTCGGGCGGCTGGTTCTTCGTTGTGGCCTCGGAGGCGATCACCGTCGGCAACACCACCGTGACGCTGCCCGGCATCGGCTCCTATGTCGCACTGGCCATCCAGCAGCAGAACCTGTCGGCGATCCTGGCCGCCATTCTGGCGATGCTGTTCGTCATCATCGCCTACGACCAGCTGCTGTTCCGGCCGATCGTCGCATGGGCCGACAAGTTCCGCTTCGAGCAGACCGCATCCGGCGAAGCCCCGGGTTCGTGGATGCTCGACCTGTTCCGCCGCACCCGCGCATTGCGCGCCCTCACCCTCCCCTTCGCGGCGCTCAACCGCGCGATCTCGAATCTGCGCGTGCCACTGCCCAACCTGCGCAGGGCGACAAGGGCCCAGCGCCGCCCGTCGCGGGTCGTCGACGTGATCTGGATCGCGCTGTTGCTGGCCGGCACGGCCTCCGCTGCCTGGCTGACCTATCGCTATCTCGCGGCGAGCCTCGGCCTCTCCGACGTTGCGATCGTGGTTCGCGACGGCGCGATCACGCTGCTCCGCGTGGTCGTGCTGATCAGCCTCGCCACGCTGATCTGGGTGCCGGTCGGCGTCTGGATCGGGCTTCGTCCGAAACTGGCCGAGCGGATCCAGCCGCTGGCGCAGTTCCTGGCAGCCTTCCCGGCCAACCTCGCATTTCCCGTGTTCGTGATCGTCATCGTCCGTTTCAAGCTCAACGCCGATGTCTGGCTGAGCCCGCTGATGATCCTCGGCACGCAATGGTACATCCTGTTCAACGTCATCGCCGGCGCGAGCGCCTTTCCCAGCGATCTGCGTGAAGCCGCCGGCAGCTTCCACCTCGGCGGCTGGCGCTGGTGGTTCAAGGTGATGCTGCCCGGCATCTTTCCCTATTACGTGACCGGCGCGATCACCGCCTCCGGCGGCTCCTGGAACGCCTCGATCGTCGCGGAAGTCGCGAGCTGGGGCGACACGCATCTGACGGCGACCGGGCTCGGCGCCTATATTGCGACCGCGACGGAAGCCGGCGACTTCCCCCGCGTCGTGCTCGGCATCGCCACGATGTGCATTCTGGTGACGTTGTTCAATCGTCTGGTCTGGCGACCGCTCTACGCCTTCGGCGAGCGTCGCCTGCGACTCGGCTGAGGAGTCCATCATGCTCGATCAACCCTCTGCACTCATCGACATCAAAGGCGTCTGCCGATCCTTTCCCAAGGGCAGCGGCGAACAGCTGCTGGTCCTGGACAAGGTCGACCTGACGATCCGCTCGGGCGAGATCGTCGGCCTGCTCGGCCGCTCCGGCTCGGGCAAGTCGACCCTGCTGCGGATCATCGCCGGTCTGGTCACTCCGTCCGCGGGGCGGGCCACTTGTCGGGGCGAGAGCATCACCGGACCGCCCGATGGCGTCGCCATGGTGTTCCAGTCCTTCGCGCTGTTTCCCTGGCTGACCGTGCTCCAGAACGTCGAGCTCGGGCTCGAGGCGCTGGGCATCGAGGCCGCCGAGCGCCGCAAGCGTGCTCTGGCCGCGATCGACCTGATCGGTCTGGACGGCTTCGAATCCGCCTATCCGAAGGAGTTGTCGGGCGGCATGCGTCAGCGCGTCGGCTTCGCCCGCGCGCTGGTCGTGCATCCCGACCTGCTCTTGATGGACGAGCCGTTCTCGGCGCTCGACGTGCTCACGGCGGAGACGCTGCGCACCGACCTGATCGACCTCTGGATCGAGGGCCGCCTGCCGATCCAGTCGGTGCTGATGGTGACGCACAATATCGAGGAAGCGGTCCTGATGTGCGATCGGATCCTGGTGTTTTCATCCAATCCGGGCCGCGTGGCCGCCGAGATCAAGGTCGACATCCCGCATCCGCGCAACCGGCTGGATCCGTATTTCCGACAGCTGGTCGACAGCATCTATGCGCGCATGACCCAGCGCGCCGAGCCGAAGATCCCGGCCCAGGAGGGGATTGCCGGCAGCGGCGTCGGCATGGCGCTGCACCACGCCTCCTCGAACGTGCTGTCCGGACTGATCGAGGCACTGGCGGGCCCGCCCTATCACGGGCACGCCGACCTGCCGGTGCTGGCGAGCCAGCTCCAGTTCGAGGCCGACGAGATCCTGCATCTCGGCGAGTCCCTGCAATTGCTGCGTTTCGCCCAGCTCAGCGAAGGCGATCTGATGCTGACCGACGCCGGCCGCCGCTTCGCCCATCTGGAGACCGATGCGCGCAAGCGATTGTTCGCCGAGCATCTCGTGGCCTATGTGCCGGTCATGGGCCTGATCCGCCGCGTGCTCGACGAACGCCCATCCCACACCGCGCCCGCAGCGCGTTTCCGCAACGAGCTCGAGGACTACATGTCCGAGGACTATGCCGACGAGACGCTCAAGACGGTGGTGTCCTGGGGGCGCTATGCCGAGTTGTTCGCCTATGACGAGCAATCGGAGACGTTCAGCCTGGAGAATCCCGGCGAAGGCAGTTGATCCGCGTCAGAGCGTTTTCGAGCGAAGGGGACACCGGTTCGCGTGACGAAAACGCGTCGAGACGAGACTCAGGAGCAGAGGTCCTGATTCAATCAGAACCGAAGCGCCCCTAGGCGGCGCGGATCGCTTCCAGGAATTTGGCGACTTCGGCCTCGAGGCGGCTGCTTTCTCCGGACAACGACCTCGCCGCCGTGAGCACGTTGGACGAAGCCGATCCGGTCTCGCTGGCACCGCGCTGCACGTCGACGATGCTGGCGGAGACCTGCTGTGTACCGTGCGCCGCCTGCTGCACGTTGCGAGAGATCTCCCGTGTCGCCGCACCCTGCTCCTCGACCGCAGAGGCGATGGTGGAGGCGATCTCGGACATCTTGCCGATCGTGTCTCCGATCGACTTGATGGCGCCGACGGACTGCTCGGTCGCGCCCTGGATGCCCGTGATCTGCTGACTGATCTCGCCGGTCGCCTTCGCCGTCTGCTCGGCGAGCGCCTTCACTTCGGAGGCGACGACCGCGAAGCCCCGGCCGGCCTCGCCGGCGCGCGCCGCCTCGATGGTGGCGTTGAGGGCCAACAGGTTCGTCTGGCCCGCGATCTGGGTGATGAGTTCGACGACGTCGCCGATCCGGCCGGCCGCCTTGGCAAGCTCGGCCACATGCTCGTTGGTCCGCTCCGCCTGCTGCACCGCTTCACCGGCAATGCGGGCGGAGTCCTGGACCTGGCGGCTGATCTCGTCGACGGACGAGGACATTTCCTCGGCCGCCGCAGCCACGGTCTGCACGTTGGTCGAAGCTTCCTCGGAGGCGGCGGCGACGGTGGCCGTGACCCTTTCCGACTGCTCGGCCGTGCTCGTCAGCGTACCTGCGGAGGCTTCCAGCGCTGCCGAGGCAGACGACACGGTCCGGATCACATCGCCGATCATCGCTTCGAAGTCGCGTGCGATCTGGTCCATGCGCTGACCGCGCTTGAGCTTGGCTTCGGCCTCGCGGGCCGCCGCGGCATCGGCCGCCTTCTGGGCAACCAGCGACTCCTTGAAATGTTGCAGCGACCCTGCAACCTGACCGATTTCGTCGTTGCGACCCGTTGCGGGGACCTCGACCTCGTGGTTTCCGGCGGCGAGCGTTCCGATCACCTCCGCGAGCCGGGCAAGCGGCGTCACCACGCGCCGGCGCAGCATCATGGTTACACCGCCGAGCGTGCCGAGCAGAGCCAGCACCGCGACCACAGCAAGGGCGAGCATCGCCAGCGCGCCGTCGCGCGCGGCCGAGGCGCGCTCGGCAGCTTCCGCCAACGCCGCATCGCGCACACCAAAGAACATCTGGATCGCGGGCACGATGGACTTTGCGAGCTCGTCCGCATTCAGACCATATTTGCCATCGCTGCGCGCAGCCGGCATTTCCTTTTCCACGACCGCGGCGGCCTTGCCGAAATAGGCGTCCACTGCGGCCTTCATCGCGGCGGAGATGCGAGGCGGGTTTCCGAGCTGATCGATGCCTGCTTCGATGCGTTCGCGGTCGGCTTCGACACGCCCCTGCATGCGATCCATCAGTGCGAATTCGGCCGCGCTGAGCGGGCGTGTAGCACTCAGCGCCGGCGACAGCGTCGCAGCGCGGCTTCCGGCGGTCACACGCAGATCCTGCGCGGTTCGCGCGAGGCCGAGCAGGGCCGCAAGCGAGGAATCGGCGTTGACGACCTGCCCTTCGAGCCGGTTCAGGATCGGTTCGATATTGCTGATCACTTCGGCGACGGCCGGCAGGAAGCCCTTGGTCACCGCGCTGTCGCGTGCTGCCAGGGGCACGGTCATCGCGCGATCGGCCGCCGTATAGACCTCCTTGAACCGGCGCGCGGTGCGGTCGAGGCTTTCGACCATGGCTCCGGCATCATCCAGCGCCATGAACGTTTGGCGGGCAGCCTCGAACGCGGCATCGGCGGCCTTCGAGGCCTTGCCGGCGGCCTCGATCTGGGCCGGCGTCGCGGGATTTTCCTGGAAGATCGGCGAGATATAGGGCGCGCGAAGCCCTGCGACCTGCTGGCTGACCTTCAGCGTCGCGCCGAAGGCTTCGACCGTCTTGATGGCCTCGGAGCGGTTCGCGAAGATGCGAGTCTGCGGTATGAGCACCTCAGCGCCGAGGATGACCGCAAACACCGTCACCGTCAGCATCGAGAGTGCGAAAAGCTTTCCAATCCGCATTCCGCTTCTCCTAACCATCCTGAGATTTCGACGGAACCTAGCGAGCAGCCGCTAAGGCCTCGTTAAATCCCGGTTAGACCCGTAATTCCCCGTAGTGTCACCTCGTCGCAGCTCCCTGACGCTCCCCGCCAGGGGCGCCGTTGTAGCCGGCAATCGGCGGCCGAATACCTATATAAAGAGGCTCCGGCACCCGTTGCCGCATCCCCCTACCTCCGGAATATCAATGCTGTCCGTCGAACTCGTCATTGTCGTCGTCCTGATCGTCATCAACGGCCTCTTGTCCATGTCCGAACTGGCGGTGGTCTCGTCCCGCCCGGCCCGGTTGTCGATGCTGGCCGCCAAGGGCGTGCGCGGCGCGGAGCGGGCGCTGATTCTGGCCGCCGATCCCGGCAAGTTCCTCTCGACGGTGCAGATCGGCATCACGCTGGTGGGCGTGCTCTCGGGCGCGTTCTCCGGTGCCACGCTCGGACAGCGGCTCGCCCAATGGCTGGCCGAACTCGGTCTGTCCGCAGGCGCCGCCGACATCGTCGGCGTCGGCATCGTGGTCTCGCTCATCACCTATGCGACCCTGATCGTCGGCGAACTGGTACCGAAGCAGGTGGCGCTGCGCGATCCCGAAAGCATCGCGGTCAGGGTGGCGCCGGCGATGCAGCTGCTCGCCAGGATATCGCTGCCGCTCGTCTTCCTGCTCGATCTCTCCGGCAAGCTGATTCTCACGCTGCTCGGCCGCGGCGGCAAAGCCGAGGAGAAGGTTTCGGAAGACGAGATCCATCACCTCGTCAGCGAAGCCGAGAGCGCCGGCGTGCTCGAACCCGGCGAGAAGGAGATGATCGCCGGCGTGATGCGGCTCGGCGACCGGCCGGTCGGCGCGGTGATGACGCCGCGCACGGAAGTCGACGAGATCGACCTGAACGACGAGCAGGCGGTGATCCAGGCGCTGATCACCAAGAGCCCGCATTCGCGTTTTCCGGTCTCAGACGGCGACCGCGACAAGCCGATCGGCGTGCTGCAGGCCAAGGATCTGCTGGTGGCCTATATGCAGGAGCGCGCCCCGGACCTGCGCACCCTCGTGCGCGAGGCCCCGAGCATTCCGGCATCGGCGGATGCCCGCGATGTGCTCGCGATTCTCAGGGCCGCGCCGGTGCATATCGGCCTGGTCTATGACGAATACGGCGCGTTCGAAGGCGTGGTCACCGCCGCCGATATCCTGGAATCGATCGTCGGCGCGTTCCATTCGGAGGACGGACCGCCGGAGCCGGCCTATGTCGCACGCGCGGACGGATCGCTCCTCATCTCGGGCTGGATGCCGGTCGACGAGTTCGGCGACCTGCTCGGCACGGCATTGCCGCCGCACACCCGCTACAACACGGTGGCCGGCCTCGTGCTGCAGCATTTCAACGTGTTGCCCAATGTCGGTGATGCCTTCGATTTCGGCGACTGGCACATCGAGGTGGTCGATCTCGACGGACGGAGGATCGACAAGATCCTGGCGAGCCGGCGGCAGGAAGTGGAGACGGGGTGAGTTGCGCGCGCGTGAGCGCGAGGACGCCAAGCGAGGCCCTCACTCAAATCTCACCCCGATCCGCCTTTCCTTGCGCCAGACGACGGTGCAGGGGCGGTGCGTCCCCTCGACCGCAATGAAGAGCGTGAACCGGTCGGGAATGCCGACCGGGCTGGTGACGTCGAGCGCGGCGCCCTTGTCCGAAACGTTGCGGACCGTGCAATCGATCGCGCCGCCGCCGAACTCGATGGTCCCGGCCTTCAGCACCCGATTCCTGGCGATGTGACGTCGCTCGTCCATCGCGTCAATTTACACCCGAAGCTGACTGGCACGTTAAACCGCGCCTTCGCGCCGCCAATTTTGTGCGGCGGGAGGTATCATAAAACAGATGAACCCGTCACAAGGCCGGCTGGAACGTCTCCGGCCGGGCCATCCGCCACGCGTCGCGGAAGCGCGGATCCTCGGTGCCTTCCAGCAGTTCGCCGGGACGCAGCTCCGGATAGAGCTGCGCGAAAGACCTGACCTCGGTGGTCGAGCGGCGCTGGCTGAAATGGATCGGGCGCAGCTCCTGCGGATGTTCGAGGCCGGCCGCGGCGATCAGTTCGGTCAGCGAATGCAGCGTGGCATGATGATAATTGTGCACGCGGTCGATCTTGAGCGGCACGTAGAGCGCCCGTGCCCGTGACGGATCCTGCGTCGCGACGCCGGTCGGGCAGCGATCGGTGTGACAACTCAATGACTGGATGCAACCGAGCGAGAACATGAAGCCGCGCGCCGAATTGCACCAGTCGGCGCCGATCGCCATCGCGCGCGCCATGTCGAAAGCGGTGGCGATCTTGCCGGAGGCGCCAATCCTGATGCGATCACGCGCGTTGATGCCGACCAGCGCGTTGTGGACGAAATTGACGCCTTCGCGCATCGGCATGCCCAGATGATCCATGAACTCCAGCGGCGCCGCGCCGGTGCCGCCTTCATTGCCGTCGACGACGATGAAGTCCGGATAGATTCCGGTTTGCAGCATCGCCTTGCAGATCGCGAGAAATTCCCAGGGATGGCCGATGCAGAGCTTGAATCCCGCCGGCTTGCCGCCGGAGAGACGGCGCATCTCGGCGATGAACTGCATCATGCCAACGGGCGTGGAGAAGGCGCGGTGCGAGGCCGGCGAGATGCAGTCCTCGCCCATCGCGACGCCGCGGATCTTCGCGATTTCCTCCGACACTTTCGCGGCGGGCAGCACGCCGCCATGGCCCGGCTTGGCGCCCTGGCTGATCTTGAGCTCGACCATCTTGATCTGGTCCTCGGCGGCGACGCGCGCGAACGCCTCGGGATCGAACGTGCCGTCGCGGTGGCGGCAGCCGAAATAGCCGGAGCCGATCTCCCAGATGATGTCGCCGCCCATCTCGCGGTGATAGGGGCTGAAGCCGCCCTCGCCGGTGTCATGGGCGAAGCCGCCCTTCTTCGCGCCGGCATTGAGCGCCCGCACCGCGTTCGGGCTCAGCGCGCCGAAGCTCATCGCGGAGATGTTGAACACCGAAGCCGAGTACGGTTTTGCGCAATCGGGACCGCCGATGGTGATGCGAAACTTCTCCTCGGCATGCGCCTTCGGCGCGACCGAGTGATGCATCCACTCATAGCCTTCGCGGTAGACATCCTCCTGGGTCCCGAAGGGGCGCTTGTCGAGCTCCATCTTGGCGCGCTGATAGACCACCGCGCGGGTGTCGCGCGAGAACGGCATGCCGTCCTTCTCGCTCTCGAAGAAGTACTGCCGCATCTCGGGCCGGATTTCCTCCAGCAGGAAGCGCAGATGCGCCGAGATCGGATAGTTGCGCAGCACCGCATGGCTCTTCTGCAAGAGATCGCGGATGCCGAGCAGCGTCAGGGCCCCGAAGACCAGGATCGGGATCAGCAGGATGTCGAAGATCTTGCGGTCGGCGATTCCGATGCCGATCAGCAGCGCGGTGACGACGGCTGAAATGGTCAGCACGATGAAGCGCGGCGAAAGCGGAAGCAGCAGCGTTTCCAGCAGCCCGTCCTGCATCAACGGCAGGCGTTTGGCTGATCCTTGCGTCTTGTCGTCGTCGGCCACGATCACATCCTCTCGCCAGCAAGCGGCGCCAAGATACGCCTGCGCCTGTCATACGGTTATGACGGGGCGCTTGTTTCAGGCTAGTGAATTCGGCCGGCAAAAATCAATCCGCCGTGTGGGCGGATTGATGCAGTGCGGTAAGATGAGCAGGGAATGGCGGTCGAACGCCTGGGATCAGCGCTCGACGAAGGCCTTTTCGATGACGAAGTGGCCGGGCTTGTTGCCGCTGCCCTCGATGAAGTCGCGGCTCTCGAACATCGTCTTCAGCTCCTCGAGCATGGCCGGACTGCCGCACATCATGATGCGGTCGGTGGCGATGTCGAGGGCCGACTGTCCGATGTCGTTGAAGATCTGCCCGGAGTTGATGAGGTCGGTGATGCGGCCGCGGTTCTTGAACGGCTCGCGCGTCACGGTCGGGTAATAGACCAGCTTCTCCGACAGCAGCGGCCCGAACAATTCATCCTCGCGCAAATTGGCGACCAGCTGCTCGCCATAGGCGAGCTCGGAGACCTGGCGGCAGCCATGCACCAGCACGATGGTCTCGAACTGGTCGTAGACGTCGGGGTCCTTGATCAGGCTGGCGAACGGTGCGAGCCCCGTGCCGGTCGAGAGCAGCATCAGGCGCTTGCCGGGAATCAGATTGTCGGTGATCAGCGTGCCGGTCGCCTTGCGGCCGACCAGGATCGTGTCGCCTTCCTTGATCTTCTGCAGACGCGAGGTGAGCGGGCCGTCCTGGACCTTGATCGAGAAGAACTCGAGCTCCTCCTCGTGGTTTGCGCTCGCCATGCTGTAGGCGCGCAGCAGGGGGCGGCCGTCGACCTCGAGGCCGATCATCGCGAACTGGCCGTTCTGGAACCGGAAGCCGGTGTCGCGCGTGGCGCGGAAGCTGAACAGCGTGTCGGTCCAGTGGTGGACGGAAAGAACCTTCTCCCGGTAAAACGCGCTCATGATTTTCGCTATTCCCGAATGTCTGCCGAAACTGGACCAAAGCTTCGCCCGGCCCCTGAAAACGAGGCGAGCACCATCTGTCATGGCGGTGGATGTCGCGTCAGTGATCTACGCCACCCGGACCAATAATCAACCTCGTTTCGGGTGCAATTGATGCCGATCAAACCGGCAATTCCGCAGAGCTGCGCGCGTCGTTAACGGATCTGCTATGATCAGGCGATATCGGGTAATTTCTTTTCACCAATAGGCACTTGGAGAGCAGTTAATTTCCCGCTCGCTCGCGAGAAATTCATTAAGAATAGCTCTGGTTTCGGCGTGAATGTGCGGCCTTTCCCGCGTTCGTGCGGCTCATGGCGACAGGACAGGCAGACCAGATGGCAGGCGAGGAGCGGATTTTCGTCCAGGCGATCCGGCGCTATTGCGCGGCCCGCGATATCGCGGTGGAGGTCCGGCCCGGCGGCTGGCTGATCGCAATGGGGCGTGGTCCGACGCGTCGCTTCGCTTTCGGCTACGATATCGGCCTCAACAGCGCCATCGCGCACCGCCTCGCCAACGACAAGTCGGCGACATCGGAGGTGCTGGCACTCGCGGGCGTGCCCTGCATTCCGCATCAACTGTTCCTCAATCCGAAGTTCGGCGAGAAGATCGTCGGCGGCGCATGGCGCGAGAGCATGCACCGGCTGCTCAGGGACCATCCGCGAGGCCTCGTGGTGAAACCGAACGAGGGCACATCGGGCCGGTCCGTCTTGCGGGTGACGACGGCGGCGGAACTGGATCGGGCGATGGGCGAGGTCTTCGCGATGAGCGCAGGGCTCGTGATCTCGCCCTATGTCGAGATCGAGACGGAGGTCCGCGTGGTTCTGCTCGATGGCGTGGCGCTCGTGGTCTACAGCAAGCAGCGCGGCGCGGACTGGCGACATAATCTCGACGCCGGCGCGAGACCGTTGCTGATCGAGGCCGGCGAGATTCGCGCAGCCTGCGTCACGCTGGCGACCGACGCCGCGCGCGCCATCGGCATCCGGTTCGCATCGATCGATCTGGTCCGCGTCGGCGGTGCCTGGCACGTGCTCGAGATCAATTCCGGCGTGATGATGGAGGCGCTGGCAAAGCTGCATCCGGCGCTCGTGCAGGCGGCGTACGATGCGGCGCTGGATCGGGTTTTCTCCGAGACCTGACCGGCCCGCAGGTCGCACCTCTTGGCAGCGCCAACGCGCCACCCGCGTTCGTGCTCGCGGATCGATGCATCGCCTTGAACCCTGAAGCGGCGAAGCGCCGGGCGGGAATGTTCCGGTTGCGCAACACCGGGACGCATTCTAGCCTCCTGGCGACGCACAACACAGGCGGCCCAAGCGTTCGTCGCAGCGGCCGCACCAACAATCGTCAGAGACGCGAAGGGGAGACGTCATGAGCGGCAGCATCAACCGTCAGATCTTGCTGGTGGAGAAGCCGAGCGGCAAGCTTGGACCGGAGCACTTCAAGCTGGTGGAGGGCACGCTGCCGGAACCGAAGGACGGCGAGGCCCTGTTGCGCGTCCGTTACATTTCGCTCGACGCCGCCAACCGCGCCTGGATGCACGGCGCGACCTATCGGTCGGCGGTGGAGGCCAACAGCGTGATGGCCGGCGGCGCCATCGCCGAAGTCGTCAGCTCGAAGGCGCCGGAGCTCGCGCCCGGCGACATCGTGTTCGGCGACACCGGCTGGCAGGAGTTCGCCGCCGTGCCGGCGAAACATCTGACCAAGATGCCGAAGCTCGAACCGCTGACTCATCTGCTCAGCGTGTTCGGCATAGCGGGCCTCACCGCCTATTTCGGGCTGCTGGAGATCGGCAAGCCCAGGGACGGCGAGACCGTCGTCGTGTCGGCAGCCGCCGGCTCGGTCGGTTCGATCGTCGGACAAATCGCGAAGATCAAGGGATGCCGCGTGGTCGGCATCGCCGGCGGGGCGGACAAGTGCAACTGGCTGACGGCCGAACTCGGGTTCGACGCCGCGGTCGACTACAAGGACGGCGCCGTGTTCAAGGCGCTGCGGGCCGCCGCCCCGAAGGGCATCGACGTCTATTTCGACAATGTCGGCGGCGACATCCTCGAAGCCTGCCTTCCGCAGATGAACAATTACGGCCGCATCGCCTGCTGCGGCGCGATCTCGCAATATGACGGCGTGCCGGCGCCGCATGGGCCGCGCGGCGTGCCCGGGCTGATCGTGGTGAAGCGGCTGGTGATGCAGGGTTTCATCGTGATGGACTACATGGATCGGAGCCAACGCGCGCTGGCCGACCTCCAGGCCTGGGTCGCATCAGGCCAGTTGAAGGTGCAGGAGGACATCATCGACGGCCTCGACAACACGCCGAAGGCGCTGATCGGACTGTTGGCCGGGGAAAACCGCGGCAAGCGCATGGTCAAGCTCTGACACGCTGGCACACCACGATTCTTTGCTTGCGGGCGACGTGAAAGCGGCCAAAGATGGCATCGGTGGGCGATGCTCGCCGAAATTGCATTCGCATCACTTTCAAATTTTCGACGTTCCCCAAGGCAGGGATTTTTCCAGATGTTCGAGATCTCGAAACATGCATCCGTGCGCCATGCGTTGCTGACGGCCGTGCTGTTCGCTTCTGCTCCCGCCTTCGCGCAGGCGCCGACCGAAGCTCAGAAAAGCGCCATCCGGTCCGCCTGCCGTTCGGACTTCATGGCGCATTGTTCGAGCGTCACGCCCGGCGGTACCGAAGCGTTTCAATGTCTGGCGAAGAACATGTCGAGCCTGTCGTCCGGTTGCCAGACGGCCGTGCGCGCGCTCGAACCGGCGCCGAAAGCCGAAGCCGCTCCAGCCGCGCCAAAGACCGAGGCAGCCCCCAAGGCCGAGCCGGCTCCCGCGCCGAAAGCCGAATCTGCGCCAGCCCCGGCGCCTGCGGCGAAGCCCGCGGCTGCAGCGCCCCCTCCCAAGGCCGCCGCAGCCAAGCAGCCGAGCAGCGCTCAGGTGGCCGCCATCAAGAGCGCCTGCCGCGCCGATTATCCCAAGGTGTGCAGCAGCGTGCCGCCCGGCGGTGCCCCCGCGCTCGAATGCCTGGAGAAGAACAAGGCCAAGGTCTCCGCAGGCTGCGAGAAGGCGATCAGCGCTGCGGCCGGCGGCGGCGCGGCCCCCGTGGCAGCGCCTGCCGGCGCCACCGCCGCGACGGCGGCCCCGGCGGCAGCTCCCGCGGCTGCGCCGACCGTGATCGTGCTGCGTCCGCTACGGCCGCGCGAAGAGCTGTTCATCGTCCAGTCGGCATGTCGCGAGGATGTCCGGTCACTGTGCGGCAGCGTGGCGCCAGGCGGCGGCCGCATCATTCAATGCATTTCCAGCAATGCGGCATCTTTGTCACCGGCCTGCAAGGAGGTCCTCGCTCCCTTCGCCGCCCGCTGAGGCTTGGCATCCATCGACAACGGCCAGACGCACGAGAATGAATTCTCGGGCGCCTGGAGTGACATACGTCCTGCGACATCCAACCACGACAACACAGGGAGAATTGCCATGCGTTCATTGCTGCTCATCGCGTCCGCCCTCCTCGCCTTCGGTGCAACGATGACGTTGGAATCCCGCGACGCCAATGCCGTGGTCTGTGCGCGCGGCGTCTATAGGGCCGGCTGCGCCGGGCCGAACGCCGCCGTCGTGGTCCGCAAGCCGGCGCCGGTGGTTCGCTGTACCCGCGTGCTGGTCAACGGCGTCTACGTGAAGCGCTGCGTCTGACGCACGCTGCCGTGCAGGCGGCCCGGCCATGCGTCATGGACCGCGACTGCCGGGCATGCGTCAATCGCCTGTCCGGTCAGCCGCCCTGGTGCAGTGCGCCACACCCATCGCCCGTAGTTTTTGCTGGCGCGATACGCCGGAGCCGATTAGTCTAGCCCTAAATAGTAAGTATACTGTCAATTAGGGAGGCAGACGTTGCGGATCGCCGTGATCGGCGGAGGGCCCGGCGGGCTCTACTTCGCCCATCTCTGGAAGACGCGCCACCCCGGGGACCAGGTCGACCTGTTCGAACAGAACCCGGCCGACGCGACCTGGGGCTTTGGGGTCGTGTTCTCCGACCAGGCTCTCGAATTCCTGCGCGCCGACGACCCCGATACGGTCGATGCGATCGCGCCGCACATGGAGAGCTGGGAAAACATCACGCTGAACATCGGCGGCGACAGCGTCGCCATCGACGGCGTCGGCTTCTCGTCGATCGGCCGGCTCGAACTGCTCAGGTTCCTGCAGGCGCGGGCCCGCGACGCCGGTGTCACCCAGCGCTTCGAGACACAGATCCACGGCTTGAGCGAACTCAACGGCTACGATCTGATCGTTGCCGCCGACGGGCTCAACTCGCTGGTGCGCCGCGCCTTCGAAGGCGATTTCGGCACCTCGCTGTCCTACTCCTCCAACAAGTTCGTCTGGTACGGCACCTCGAAGCGGTTCGACACGCTTTCGCAGACCTTCGTCAAGACCGACCGCGGCGCCTTCAACGCGCACCACTACCGCTACTCGCCGACCATGAGCACCTTCCTGGTCGAATGCGACCATGCCACCTGGCAGGCCTATGGCTTTGCCTACAAGGACGCCGAGCAATCCAAGGGCGTTTGCGAGGAGGTGTTCGCCGACACGCTGGGCGGCCATTGCCTCGTCTCCAACAAGTCGATCTGGCGCAATTTTCCCTGGGTCTGGAACGAGCACTGGTCGTTCAAGAACATGGTGTTGATCGGCGACGCCCTGCACTCGGCGCATTTCTCGATCGGCTCCGGAACGCGGCTCGCGATCGAGGATGCGATTGCGCTGGTCAAGGCGCTGGAATCGGACGCGCATCTCACGACAGCGCTGCATCGTTATCAGGCCGCGCGCAAGCCGATCGTGCAGAAGCTCGTCAATGCCGCCCGCACCTCGGCCTTCTGGTACGAGCATTTCGCCCAGCACATGCAGTTGCCCCTGATGGATTTCGCCTACAGCTACATCACCCGATCCGGCCGCATCGACGATTCGCGCCTGCGCGCGATGTCGCCTGCCTTCATGGCGCGCTACGAGGCGACAAAGGCCGGCGGAGACGCGGCATGAGCGGCGAAATTCGCGACCAGGTCCCGGCCGACAGCCCGGGCGCCCGCGAGATCGGCTTCGCGCTGCCGGAGACCTACAACGCCAGCCGCATCCTGTTCGACAATCTCGCGCGCGGCCGCGGCGACAGGCTCGCGCTGATCGGGCCCGCCGGCGCGCGGACCTATGCCGAACTCTGTGCCGAGGCCTGCCGGTGGGGCCATGGCTTCCTGTCGCTGGGCCTGCAGCGTGGCGACCGCGTGCTCTTGTTCCTCGACGACACGCCGGCCTATCCGGCCGCGTTCTTCGGCGCGGTGCGGGCCGGCTTCGTGCCGCTGCTGATCAACACGCTGACCCCGCCAGACCTCCTGCAATTCTACCTTGCCGATTCCGGCGCGACCGTCGCGGTGACCGACGCCGAATTCGCGGCGCGCTTCGATGCGGGGGCTTGCAAGGACACGCGGTTGCACACGTTGATCGTGGTCAACGGCGAGGTCGGCGATCACGCCGCCCCGCATGCGCTCTCCGCCCAAGGCTGGCTGCCGCAGTTTGCAGCCGACCTCGCCGAAGCCGCAACGCATCGCGACGAGATGGCGTTCTGGATGTACTCTTCCGGCTCGACCGGCCGGCCCAAGGGCATCGTGCATCTCCAGCACGACATGGCCTATAGCGAGCTCGCCTTTGCGCAGAGCGTGCTGAAACTGGCCCCCGACGACATCTGTTTCTCGGTGCCGAAGATCTTCTTCGCCTACGGCTTTGGCAATTCCGTCACCTTCCCATTCGCCGCGGGCGCGGCGACGCTGCTGCTGCCGGGACAGCCGAAGCCGGCAGCGATCTTTGCCGCCATCGAACAGTACAGGCCGACCGTGTTCTTCGGCCTTCCGACGCTGTACACGTCGCTGACCAAGGCCGACGGCGCGCAGCAGACGGATTTCTCGTCGCTGCGCATGTCGCTCTCCGCCGCCGAGGTGCTGTCGGCCGAGGTCTTCAACGCCTGGAAGACGCTCACCGGACTCGAGATCATCGAAGGCCTCGGCTCGACGGAGGTGCTGCACATCTATCTCTCCAACCGCTCCGAGCGGAAGAAGCTCGGCGCCGCGGGCCTGCGCGTCCCGGGCTACGAGGTCGCGCTGCGCGACAAGGACGGCCGCGACGTCGGAGACGACGAAGAAGGCATCCTGTGGGTGCGGGGCGATTCCAATACGCCGCTGTACTGGAACCGGCCGGACAAATCCGCCGAAACCATCCGGGATGGCGGCTGGATCTACACCGGCGACCGCTTCGTGCGCGATGCCGACGGCTTCCACTTCTTTCGCGGCCGCGCTGACGATCTCATCAAGATCTCCGGCCAGTGGGTCTATCCGCTCGAAGTCGAGCTGTGCCTCGCCGATCATCCCGATATTCGCGAATGCGCGGTGTTCGCGGCCGAATTGCCGGACCGGCGGATGACGCTGAAGGCCGTGGTGGTGATGAACAACCGAACCGCCGACCAGGGCGAAGCGACACGGCGGCTGCAGGATTACGTCAAGGGCAAGCTGCTGCCGTACAAATATCCGCGCGAGGTGATCTTCATCGACGAACTGCCGAAGACCGGCACCGGAAAGATCGACCGGCAGGCGCTGCTGCGGATATGAGGCGACGGAGGTCACGACACGTTCAGTGTCGTCCCGGCAAAGGCCGGGACCCATGCGCAGCAGCAATCGTAGGGTGGGCAAAGCGAAGCGTGCCCACCACCTTGAGCCCAACTGGAGCAGGGTCGTGGGCACGGCGCAAGCGCGCCTTTGCCCACCCTACGGGATGCGGCGCTTGGCGCGCAGTCGCCATCCTCACCCCGCCTTCCCGAGATGCTCAAGCGCGTCCTCGGCCCGCAGCGGCACGCGCGAGGATTCATTGTTGAGATCGACCAGTTGCGTCAGGAGCCCCATCAGCGTCTTGCGATCGGCGGGCTTCAGCGGCTCCAGCATACGCGCCTGGGCGCGCTCGACCGCAGGGATGATCTCACGCAGGAGCGCTGTGCCCGACCTCGTCAAATGGAGCAGCTTGATGCGCTTGTCCTCGACCGCGGGCTTGCGCTCGACATAGGCCTTGGCTTCCAGCCGTTCGATGACGCTGCCGAGCGTGGAGCGATCGAAGGCGATCACCGCCGACAACCGCGTTGCGTCGATGCCGGGATGGGTGTGGATCGCGATCAGCGCGGCGTACTGCACCGGCGTCAGGTCGAACGCCCGGCATTCCTCCATGAAGATCGAGACCGCGATCTGCTGCATGCGACGAAACAGATAGCCCGGTGCGGCATAGACCGCCTCGATCGTGATCGGAGCGGCAGGCTTACTCGGCATCGGGCTGCTTCTCCGGGGCCGCGTCGGCGAAGGCGGGCAGCGCCCTGGCCGCAGTCTCTGCCGCGAGCAGGCGCGGATAGGCGGAGACGTCGACGCCAAAGCGGCGCGCATTCGCAAGCTGCGGCACCAGGCAGAGATCGGCGAGCGTCGGAGACGTCCCGAAGCAAAATGGGCCGGGCTCGTCGCGGATCAACGTCTCGCAGGCCGACAATCCCTCGCGATTGACCCAGGCCGCCCACTCCTGAACCTTCTCCTCGGCGAGGCCGAGCGCGCGCAGCCGCGCCAGCACCTTCAGGTTCTGCACCGGGTGGGTGTCGCAGGCAATCGCCAGCGCGAAAGCCCGCACCTTGGCGCGCTGCAGCGGATCCTTCGGGAGTAGCGGCGGATTGGGATGGGTTTCGTCCAGCCATTCGATGATCGCGACCGATTGCGTCAGCACCACGCCGCCGTCGCTCTCCAGCGTCGGCACCAGCCCCTGCGGATTGATGGCGAGATAGGCGGGTGCGCATTGCTCGCCCTTGCGCAGGTGATGCGGCAGATGCTCGGCCCCAAGGCCCTTGAGATTGAGCGCGATCCGCACGCGATAGGCGGCGCTGGAGCGGAAATAGCCGTGCAGCTTCATGAAGCCCTCCCCTTTTCATTTGTCCTTCCGGGGCGATGAGCGAGCATCGAAACCGGAATGACGGCAACCATGGCCGCGTCGTTGACGCTACCCAGACCGTCAGTATACTGTCAATCAACAAGACAAACGGGAGCGCGCCCATGGAAGCCGTCAAGACGCCGGAACGCGAGGCCTTCTACAGGAAGATCGACGGCGAGAATCTCACCGCGCTGTGGACCGTGATGAGCGACCTCATCACGCCGGAGCCACGAAGCGCCTGCCGTCCGCATCTGTGGAAGTTCGACGTCATCCGCGACTACATGACGGAGGCCGGCCGGCTGATCACCGCCAAGGAAGCCGAGCGGCGCGTGCTGGTGCTGGAGAATCCCGGCCTGCGCGGGCAGTCCAAGATCACCACCTCGCTCTATGCCGGCGTGCAGATGGTTGTGCCCGGCGATGTCGCGCCGGCGCACCGGCACAGCCAGTCGGCGTTGCGCTTCGTGCTGGAGGGCAAGGGCGCCCACACCGCGGTCGACGGCGAACGCACCGCGATGGAGCCCGGCGACTTCATCATCACGCCCTCGATGACCTGGCACGACCATTCCAACGAAACCCGCGATCCCATGTTCTGGCTCGACGGTCTCGACATCCCTCTGGTGCAGTTCTTCGACTGCTCCTTCGCGGAGGGATCGAAGGAGGACCAGCAGCGGATCACCAAGCCGGCCGGCGACAGCTTTGCGCGCTATGGCCACAATCTGATGCCGGTCGACGTCAAGCGCAGCTCGAAGACCTCGCCGATCTTCAGCTATCCCTATGCCCACACCCGCGAGGCGCTGGAGAAGGCCAGGCTCCGCGAGGAATGGGATGCATGTCACGGCCTGAAGCTGAAGTTCAGCAACCCCGAGACCGGCGACTTCGCGATGCCGACGATCGGCACGTTCATCCAGCTGCTGCCGAAGGCCTTCAAGACCGCGCGCTACCGGTCGACCGACGCGACCGTGTTCTGCCCGATCGAGGGCCACGGCCGCAGCCGGATCGGCGACGCCGCTTTCGAATGGGGCCCGCGCGATCTTTTCGTGGTGCCGAGCTGGCACTGGGTCTCGCACGAGGCCGACAGCGACGCCGTGCTGTTCAGCTTCTCCGACCGACCGGTCCAGCAGAAGCTCGACCTGTTTCGCGAGGACCGCGGCAACGCGTGAGATTTAAACCGACACCGCGTAGATCTCGTATTCCCCGCGCACCAGTTCGATATGCGCGCGCATCGCGGCGGCGGCGCCCTGCTTGTCGCCGCGCATGATGGCGACGACGACGCGGTCGTGCTCGGCCTGGGACTTGGCGAGACGGCCGAGATTGCGGAACTGGGCGCGGCGGAACGGCTGCACGCGGACGCGCGTCGCCAGCGTAATCTCGGCGATGTAGCCGTTCTGCGATCCCGCATAGATCGCGTTGTGGAAGCGCTCGTTGACCTCGTGGAAGCGATCGGGGTTGCCGGTGTAGCTGAGCATCCGCAGCTCCTCATGGACGGCCTCGAGGCCGTGGCGCTCGGCCGCCGACATGCGTTCGGCGGCAAGGCCGGCGCACATCGCCTCGAGCTCGGCCATCGCCTCGAACATGCTCTTGAGACGCTCGATCGAGGGCTGCGCCACCACCGCGCCGCGATGCGGCCGTGCCTCGACCAGACCGCTGGCGACCAGCTGGCGCAACGCCTCGCGGACCGGCGTGCGCGAGACGTTGAAGCGGCGGGCGATGTCGGTCTCGTCGAGCGGCGCGCCGGGCGCCAGCGCCCCGCGCACGATCTCGTCGGCCAGTTGCAGGCGCAGTTCCTCGGCGCGCGTGACCTTCTGCACCGACGGCAGCGCACGGTCGACGCGGGGCAACACCGCCTCGGCCGGCAGTGCCCCCTGCGGAAAATCGTCAAGAGTCATACGATCAGGTCTCTTTCGGCTCGTCGATGATGCTGACATGGGCTGCGGCGACGCGCCAGCCCTCCGGGAAGCGAATCCAGGTCTGCATCTGGCGCCCGACCTTGCCGGGCGCGTTGTCGCGATAGAACAGAGTCGAGGCCACGGCCGTATCCCTGCCATAGCTGGTGATCACGGTCTTCGCGGTGCGGCGCATGAGGCCGACCGGGGAGCGCGCGGCGCGGAAGCCTGAGATCGCCTCATAGCCGTAGAGATTCTCGCCGATCCCGTAGCGCAGCGTACGGGGATCGTTGCGGAACAGTTCGCCGAGCACCGCGACGTCGTTCGTGACCAAAGCCTGCTCGTAACGATCGAAGGCGGCCTTGACCTCCGCGATCACCTCGGGAAGATCGATCTCCATCTCAAAGTCCTCTTGGCGCCGGCGCGGACGCCACGCCCATTTTCTCCAGCGCGTAGGCGACGCGCAACGCTATGTCCTCGCGCCAGGGCGCGGCGATGATCTGCACGCCGATCGGCAGCGGTTCCAGCGGCACGGGCACCGCGACAACGGGCAGGCCGATGAAGGAGATCGGCTGGGTGTGGATGCCGATATTGGCGCGCACCGGCAGCTCGACGCCATCGAGCTTGAAGGTCACCTGCCCCAGCTTCGGCGCGGTGCAGGGCGTCGCCGGCGCCAGCAGCACGTCGACGGATTTGAAGATCTCGGCGAGTTGCGCGCGGTACCAGCGGCGGAATTTCTGGGCGCGATCGACCAGCGGCGCCGGCACCATGGCGCCGGCGATCAGCCGGTCCCGCACGGCGGGATCGAAATCGTTCGGGCGCTTGCGCAGCCGGTCGAGGTGCAGCGAGGCACCCTCGGTGGTGGTGATGACATAGGCCGCCGCGCGGGCGCGCGCGGCTTCGGGCACCTCGACCACCCTGGTCGCGCCGAGCGCCTTCGCGACACGGCCCACCGCTTCGACCGCCTCCGGAAACACGTTGGTCTGGAAGTGCCCGCCGGCGATGCCGATGCGCAGGTCCGAGACCGGGTTCGCGAGCAGCGGCAGCGTCGGCTCGAGGCCGCGCGTGGTGCAGGCGGCATCGTCGGCATCCGGGCCCTGCATCACGTCATAGGCGAGCGCGAGATCCGTGACGGTGCGCGCGAACGGCCCGAGATGATCGAGGCTGGCCACGAACGGGAACGAGCGGGCGCGCGACAGCCGGCCATAGGTCGGCTTCAGGCCGAAGATGCCGCAGAACGAGGACGGCACACGGATCGAGCCGTTGGTGTCCGAGCCCAGCGCGATCGGCACCAGGGCGCCGCCGACGGCGCTGCCCGAGCCGCCGGAGGAGCCGCCGCTCATCCGCGTCGGGTCGTGAGGGTTGCGCGAAGGACCGTCATGGACGTTCTCGCCGGTGAAGTCGTAGGCGTATTCGCCCATGTTGAGCGCGCCGACGAGAACTGCGCCGGCGGCCTCCATGCGCTCGATCAGTGTCGCGTCGCGCCTGGCGGGCGCGAGGTCGCGGTTGATCTTCGAGCCGGCCCGGGTTGAGACGCCGGCGACGTCGAACAGGTTCTTCACCGCGAACGGCACACCGGCGAGCGGGCCGACCTCCTTGCCGGCGGCGATATCGGCATCGACCGCGCGCGCCTTTGCCAGTGCACGCTCGGCGGTGACGTCGGTGAAGGCATTGAGCACGCCATCGTGCTGCTTGATGCGTGCCAGGGCCGCCTCGGTGGCGGCGACGGCGGACAGTTTGCCGCCGGACACCGCTTTGGCGATGTCGGCGGCGCTCATCTCGGGACTGGTGGTCATGGCGGCGTCAGATCGTGAAGATCGGCGCCGGCTCGGTCTCGTCCGGCAGCGCGAATTCGTCGACCAGGCGGCCGAGCCGCAGCGAGACCTCGAGATTGGCGCGCACCGCGGGCCTCCAGGCCTCCTCGACCGGCAGCGCCAGTGCCGTGGATACGGCGTCGATATAGTCGTCGAGTGGTTCGGCCATCACGCTCTCAGATCATCTTGAGGTTGGTGAGCATGATCGTTCGGAAAACCGCGTCGCACTCTTCCGGATCATGCTCAATGCACCGGCAACGGCGGATGCGGGATCGCCGTCAACAGCTCCTTGGTGTAATCGTCCTGGGGATCGCTGAGGACCTGCTCCGACGAGCCTTCCTCGACGATTCGCCCCGTGCGCATCACAATGACACGATCGCACAACAGGCGCACCACATTCAAATCATGCGAGACGAACAGATAGCTCATACCTAGCCGGGCCTTGAGGTCCTGGAGCAGGTTCAGGACGACGGCCTGCACCGACACGTCGAGCGCCGCCGTCGGCTCGTCGAGGATGACGAGCTTGGGATGCAGCGCGATCGCCCTTGCGATGCCGACGCGGGCCTTCTGGCCGCCGGATAATTGGTGCGGGAAACGGTCGAGCAGATTGTGCGGCAGGCCGACCATGGTGGCCAGTTCCTCGCAGCGGGCGCGCAGCGCGTCGCGACCCTTGATGTCGCCCAACTGCATGATCGGATCGGCAATGGCCCGCGCGGCGGTGAAGCGCGGGTTGAGGCTGTCGGTCGGATCCTGGAACACCATCTGGATCCGGCTGCGCTGCGGCAGCCGGGCGAAGGCGCTGGGCGCGACGGCACCGATGTCCTCGCCGTCGAACCGGATCAGGCCGGAGGTCTGGTCGAGCAGGCGCATCACCATCATCGACGTGGTCGACTTGCCGCAGCCGGATTCGCCGACCAGCCCGACGCTTTCGCCGTGGCCGATCGAGAAGCTGATGCCGTCCACCGCGCGGAAGATATCGGGCTCGGTCGGCGGCTTGCGGCCAAACAGCTTGCCCAGCACCGCCGTGGCGCCCTGGCGGGGATATTCCTTGACCAGTTTTTCGATGAGGAGGAGAGGCGGTGCCTTCTCGTCACCCCCGGGCTTGACCCGGGGATCCATCGCCTGGGACGAGTCTTGCGAAGCTTCATGGGTGGCCGGGTCGAGCCCGGCCATGACAGCTGGGGGCTGCGCAGCGCCCTCCTCCTCAGGCAGCAAATCGCGCAAGGACACGCCGAGCCGCGGCGTCGCGCGCATCAGCTTCTTGGTGTAGGGGTGCTGCGGATTGGCGAAGATATCGGCGGCTTTCGCCGTCTCGACCACGCGGCCCTTCTCCATCACCACGACGCGGTCGCAATAGGCAGCGGCGAGCCCGAGATCGTGGGTGATCAGGATGGTCGACATCGCGCGGCGCTTGGTCAACTCCACGATCAGGTCCATCACCGCTTTCTGCGTGGTGACGTCGAGGCCGGTGGTGGGCTCGTCCGCGATCAGCAGCTGCGGGTTGCAGGCGAGCGCCAGCGCGATGACGACGCGCTGGCACATGCCGCCGGAGAGTTCGAACGGATAGGCGTGGTAGCGCTCGCGCGGCCGGGCGATCTTGACCTGCTCCAGCGCCTCGATGGCCTTTTCGCCGTGATCCGCGACCGTGGCCTGCTGGACATGGGTGCGCAGCACGTCCTCGATCTGGTCACCGACTTTCCGGATCGGGTTGAGCGCGGCGCGCGGGTTCTGGAAGATCATCGAGACTTCGCGGCCGCGCAGATCGCGCATCTGGTCTTCGGTCGCGGCCTTGACGTCGATGCCGGAGAACATCACCGAGCCTTCGGCGATCCGCCCGGCGCGGTCGAGGATGCGCATCACAGCATAGGACGTCACCGACTTGCCCGAGCCGGACTCGCCGACGATGGCCAGCGTCTCGCCCTTGGCGACGGAGATGTTGACGTGCTGCACCGCCTTCACGATGCCGCGGCGGGTGGAGAATTCGACCGTGAGATCCTGGACGTCGAGCAGGGGCTGGGCGGTCATGCGGGCCTCCCGTCACTCAAAAGGTCGAAAACAACCCCATGCACAGTAGAACGGGGACTGGAATCATTGAGGAATTTTCGCGGGCGTGAGGCGGGCAAAGCTCTCTCGCTCCCTCTCCCCGTTCTTACGGGGAGAGGGTTGGGGTGAGGGGTTTCCATCCGCGGAAACGATTGGGAGAAGAGTTCGCGGAGAGCCCCCCTCACCCGGTCCGCTGGCGCGGCCCGGCCTCTCCCCGCACGCGGGGAGAGGCGAAGCAAGACGCTCGACCTGAGATCAATCATCACGTCCTCCGCTGGGGGTCGACGATGTCGCGCAGGCCGTCGCCCAAAAGGTTGAAGCAGAACACGGCGATCATCAGCGCAAGGCCGGGGAACAGCGCGATCCACCATTCGCCAGAGACCATGAAGCCCGCGCCTTCGGCGACCATGATGCCCCATTCGGCGGTCGGCGGGCGGACGCCGAGGCCGATGAAGGAGAGGCCGGCGGCGTTGAGGATGGCGTAGCCCATGGTCAGCGACATCTGCACGATCATGATCGGCATGATGTTCGGCAGGATGTGCACCAGCAGGATGCGGAATTCGCCGTTGCCGGACAGCCGGGCCGCCTGCACGAAGCCGGCATTGCGGCGGACATTGGCTTCGGCGCGTGCAACGCGGGCGTAGAGCGGGAAGTTGACGATGGCCGTGGCGAGAATGATGTTCTGCACCGTATTGCCCAGGGCGGCGACGATGCCCATCGCCAGCACGAACAGCGGGAAGGCCATGATGGTGTCGGCGATGCGGCCGACGATGCGGTCGGTCCAACCACCGAAATAGCCGGCCGCGATGCCGGCGAGGCCGCCCATCAGGAACACCAGCACGACGGAAGCGACCGCGATGAAGGTATCGAGCCGCGTCGCGACGATGACGCGGCTGAAGATGTCGCGGCCGAGCTGGTCGGTGCCGAACCAGTGTGCCGCCGAAGGCGGCTTCAGCGCCGCGGCCGTGTCGGAGGCGAGCGGATCGTATGGTACCACATAGGGGCCGAAGATCGCGGCGATCAGAATCAACACCAGCAGCGCGAACGCGAAGCCGGTGACCTTGTTCTCGCCGAGCACATAGCGGGTCTGTTCGAGGACCGCGACGAGACCGGAGGTGCGGGCGGGGCCGACGGGTTCGACAGCAGGCGCAACGGAGCTCATGGTTTTACTCCTGGAGCTTCATGTCTCGGGCAAGGAGGACCGAATGCGGGGCTTGCTTCACCTCTCCCGCTTGCGGGAGAGGTCGCGCCGGAGGCGCGGGTGAGGGTTCTCTCCTCTTGGGGGCTCTCGCCTGCGGAGGCACCCTCTCCCCAACCCTCCCCCGCAGGCGGGGGAGGGAGCGCACCTCCCGCATGGCGGGCAGCATAGGCCATCATCATCCGCTAGCCTTCCAGCCTGACGCGCGGATCGATCACGCCGTAGAGGATGTCGATCACGAGATTGAGCAGCACGTACATCACCGCCATGGTCAGGACGAAGCCCTGTACCGGCGCGAAGTCCGAGGAGATCAGTGCCTCAACGGCGTAGGAGCCGATGCCGGGCCAGGCGAACACCTTCTCCACCAGCACGTTGGCCCCTAACAGGAACGAGAACACCATGCTGAGCGTGGTGATGACAGGCAGCATCGCGTTGCGAAACGCATAGGTGACGATCACGGTGGTCGGCGACAGGCCGCTGGCGCGCGCCGTGCGGACGAATTCGGACGACAGCACCGCCAGCATCGAGGCGCGTGTCATGCGCGCGATCGGCGCCAGCGAGAAGATCGCCAGCGTCGTCGCCGGCAGGATCAGCTGGCTCAGCGCCGAGCGGAACGCCTCGAAGTCGCGCGCGATCAGCGTGTCGATCAGGTAGAAGCCGGTCACCGTCGGCGGCGCGCTGTAGAACACGTCGAGGCGGCCGAGCGGCGCCGGCGACCAGCCGAGCCTGAAGTAGAAGAAATACACCAGCACGAGGCCGGTGAAGAACACCGGCAACGACACGCCGGCCGTCGTCGTGACGCGACAGAGATGATCGATCCACGATCCCGGCCGCGTCGCCGCGAGCACGCCGAGCGGGATCGCGATCGCGATCGACACGACGAGGCCGAGCAGGGTCAGTTCGGCCGAGGCCGGCAGGCGGTTGCGGATTTCAGCCGCGACCGGCTGCCCGGTGGTCAGCGAATTGCCGAAATCGCCATGGGCGAGGTCGTTGGTGTAGCGGAAGAACTGTTCGATCAGCGGACGATCGAGGCCGAGCTTCTTGCGGATCTGCTCGACGGCCTCCTTGGTCGCCGCGGGACCTGCGAAATAGGCGGCGGGATCGCCGGGCAGCGCGCGCGTCAGCAGGAAGGTGACGATGACGACGCCGATCAGCGAGGGGATCGCGAACATCAGGCGCTTGCCGATCATGGTCAGCATGGGATGCTCCTGTGGCACGGCGTGGTGGCATCGGCAGTGAGCCCCCTCACCCGCCTGCGGGCAGGGTCATCGCATATGGCAGATTGCGTTGGTTGAAGATGCTCGGGCCACAAGC
>CAYREH010000058.1:0-35846 GCA_964423245.1 uncultured Bradyrhizobium sp.
GCGGCCCGCCGCCCGGCGATTTCCGCAACTGGACCCGTGACGACTGGATCAAGGCGATCGACGCCAACATGCTGACCCCGATCGAGCTGATCAAGGCGACGGTGGACGGCATGATGGCGCGCAAGTTCGGCCGTATCGTCAACATCACGTCGGCCGCGGTGAAGGCGCCGATCGACATCCTCGGCCTCTCCAACGGCGCCCGCGCCGGCCTCACCGGCTTCATCGCCGGTCTGTCGCGCAAGACCGTGATCAACAACGTCACCATCAACGGCCTGCTGCCCGGCCCGTTCGAGACCGACCGCCTGACCGGCACGGCGAAGGCCGAAGCCGAGAAGCGCGGCACCACGCCCGAGCAAATCCTGGCCGACCGCGCCAAGCAGAATCCGGCCGGCCGTTTCGGCCAGCCCGACGAGTTCGGCTATGCCTGCGCCTTCCTGTGCGGCGCCAAGGCCGGATTCATCACCGGGCAGAACATCCTGCTGGATGGCGGCGCCTTCCCCGGCACGCTGTAAAGACGATGCGCCCTTCACCTCTCCCCACCGGGGAGAGGTCGATTTGCGCAGCAAATCGGGTGAGGGGGGCTGCCGCCGGTGAGAGCGTAACCCCTCACCCGGCGCTGCGCGCCGACCTCTCCCGACGGGAGAGGTCAATCCCGATGCCGCACCGACTCGCCCAACACTCCAACTCGGAAGGCACCTCGGATGAGAGCTGTCTGGTACGACGAGACGGGACCGGCGGTCGACGTCCTCACCTATGGTGAGATGCCGGCGCCGGTGGCGGGTCCAGGCGAGGTGCGTATCCGGCTCGAGGCCTCCGGCGTCAATCCAGCCGATGTCGGCCGGCGCGGCGGAAGCTATCGCGCGATGGACTATCCGCGCGTCATTCCGAACAGCGATGGCGCAGGCTTCGTCGACCAGATCGGCGAGGGCGTGACCCGCTTTGCGATCGGCGACCGGGTCTGGCTGTTCAACGGCCAGCGCAACGGCCGCGCCTTCGGCACCGCGGCGGAATACATCGCGCTTGCCGAACAGCTCGTCACGAAGCTGCCGGACCAATTGTCCTTCGCGCAAGGCGCTACGCTTGGAATCCCCGCCATGACGGCGTGGTGCTCGCTGTTTGCGGATGGCCCGATCGTCGGCAAGACCGTGCTCGTGACCGGCGGCGCCGGCGCGGTCGGTCACTACGCGGTGCAACTGGCAAAATGGGGCGGCGCGCAGGTGATCGCGACGGTCAGTTCGGCGATGAAGGGCGACCAGGCGCGGCAGGCCGGCGCCGATCTCGTGGTCAATTACAGAACCGAGGACGTCGTCGCGAAGGCCATGGCGTTCACCGGCGGACGCGGTGTTGATCATGTGGTGGACGTCGATTTCGGCGGCAACATCACCACCACCTTGAAGCTGATGGCGCTCAATTCGACCATCGCGGTCTACGCCACCAACGGCAACCGCACGCCCAACGTGCCGATGCGCGAGGTGATGGAGAAATGCATCAACCTGCGCGCGCTGGTGCTGTTCGCCCTGCCGCCCGCACTGCTCGCGGCGGCGCAGGCCGACATCTCGAAGTGGCTCGCGGCCGGCCCGCGGCTGCACAATATCGCGGGCCAGTTCGCGCTGTCGGATACGGCGCAGGCCCATCTCGCCGTCGAGAAGGGCGACAAGCTCGGCACCGTGATCGTCGACTGCGCGCGCTGAGAGCTGAATTGGTCCGCCACAACGAGACAGGTGTGCTCCCTCTCCCGCTTGCGAGAGAGGGCTGTCTCCACAACAGGACAATCTCCAAGAGGAGAAAGCCCTCACCCGGCGCGTTGCGCCGACCTCTCCCGCAAGCGGGAGAGGTGAAGACCGCTGCCGCATCGACCAAACGCGATTACGACACCGGCGTAGTCCGCTCGTCGGTCCAGTCGATGCCGAGTTCGTCCATCCCGTCGGCGAGGAGATCGCCCAGCATCGGCTCGCCCAGCAGATATTGCACCGCTTCGCGGCGGGGCGTCTTGTACGCGGCGCGGGCCTCGGCGGCGCGCGCACGCAGTTCGTCCCACTCGTCCGCCGTGCCGTCGCCGCGGCCGAGCCACATCAGCGTCACGAGGTCGAGCTGCTCGTCCTCGTTCATGGCCACGATGAAGCCGGCGAGCTCTGCCGCAACCGGATCCGAACTGGTGTCCTCCAGCACGTCGATCTGGTCGTCATCGGCAGCGTTCGAGCCCGAGTCCGGATCGGACGCGGCTTCCTTGACGTCGAATTCACGGGCCTTCTCGATGATGAAGGCGATCTTCTCGGCTGAAATTGCAAGCTCTGGCATCGTCGTCCTCGCTGGGGGAGCCGGGTTCCCGCGATAACGCCGAACCCCGTCAGATGATCCATTGCACTCGGCCGCGGAAATGCGCATCTTCCGCCGCCAAGCAAGAACATGGGGATGCGCCGCATGCAGTGGAAGGTCGGCAAGGTCAGGATCACCAAGGTCGTGGAAATGGAGACGGTGGGCTCGACCCGCTTCATTCTGCCGCTGGCCGGTCCCGATGAGATCCAGAAACTGCCCTGGCTGATCCCGCATTTCGCCACAGCGGAAGGCCGGCTGAAAATGTCGATCCATTCGCTGGTGGTGGAGACGCCGTCGCGGCGGATCGTGGTGGACACAGGGCTCGGCAACGACAAGCAGGGCCGCAACGTCCCGACCTGGAATAACCGCACCACGCCGTTCCTGGAGACGATGAGCGCGGCGGGCTTTCCCGCCGAGAGCATCGACACCGTGCTGTGCACGCATCTGCATGTCGACCATGTCGGCTGGAATACGAAGCTGGTCGACGGCCGCTGGGTGCCGACGTTCCCGAACGCCCGCTATGTGTTCGGCCGGACCGAATACGAGCACTGGCGCGATCATTCGACCGAGCCGGACAAGAAGGCCGTGTTCGAGGATTCCGTGAAGCCAATCGTCGATGCCGGCCGCGCCGACCTCGTCACGAGCGACGATCGGCTCGGCGACGAGATCAGCATGGTCCCCACCCCCGGGCACAGCCCCGGCCACATGAGCATCCTGATCCGGTCCGATGGCGAGCAGGGCCTGCTCACCGGCGACGTCGCGCACCATCCCTGCCAGATGGCGCATCTCGACTGGTCCTCGACCGCGGATTCCGATCAGGGCCGATCGGCCGTGACGCGGCGCGAATTGTTCGCCCGGTTTGCCGATACGCCGACGCTGGTGATCGGCGGGCACTTTTCCGCCGGCCACATCAGGCGGGAGGGAGACGCGTTCAGGTTCGACGCGTTGGGATAAATCTCGTGCCCCGGACGCGACGCGGCGCGAAGCGGTGCGGCGCAGAGCCGGGGCCCACCCTGCGCCAAACCGAGGCACAAGTGATCCGGGTCCTGGCTCAGCGGCGCAGCGTTGCACGCTGCACCGCATCCGGGACACGGCCAATCCTACCGAATCCAGGAGCCTGCAATGCAGCCGGTTTGAGCGGTTGAATTTCCCGCCGCCCTGTTCCATGAAGCTATTTAACCGACCGGTCCATCCCAGGGAGAAACGAGAATGAAGCTTGTTCGTTACGGCGCAAAGGGGGCGGAGAAGCCCGGCCTGATCGACACATCCGGCCAGCTGCGCGACCTGTCGGCGCATGTGAAGGACCTGACCGGCGAGGCCTATTCGCCGGAGTCCCTGAAGAAGCTCGCCGCGCTCGACCCCGCTTCGCTGCCGGCCGTTTCCGGCAAGCCCCGCTTCGGCGCGCCCGTGACCGGCATCTCGAAATTCGTCGCGATCGGCCTCAATTATTCCGACCACGCCAAGGAGACCGGCGCGGCGATCCCGACCGAGCCGATCATCTTCCTGAAGGCCAATACCTCGCTGTCCGGCCCGAACGATGCGGTCGAGAAGCCGCGCGGCTCGACCAAGCTCGACTGGGAGGTCGAGATCGCCGCCATCATCGGCACCCGCGCCAAATACGTCTCGGAAGCCGACGCGCTTAACCATGTCGCCGGCTATTGCGTCTGCAACGACGTCTCCGAGCGCAACTTCCAGACCGAGCGGCTCGGACAGTGGACCAAGGGCAAGTCGCACGACACGTTCGGCCCGGTCGGGCCCTGGCTCGTCACCAAGGACGAGATCAAGGACGTGCAGGACCTGTCGATGTGGCTCGACGTCAACGGCCAGCGCCGCCAGACCGGCTCGACCAAGACCATGATCTTCTCGATGGCCCAGTGCATCTCCTACGTCTCGCAGTTCATGACGCTCGAGCCCGGCGACATCATCACGACCGGCACCCCGCCCGGCGTTGGCCTCGGCATGAAGCCGCCGACCTTCCTCAATGTCGGCGACGTCGTGACGCTCGGCATCGAAGGCCTCGGCGAGCAGCGCCAGGAGATCGTCTCGGCGTAAAGCCGCGACCAGCACACCCGTCGTCATGCCCGGGCTTGTCCCGGGCATCCACGCCTCACAGTCTTGCCGCGCGGAAACGCGTGGATGGCCGGGTCAAGCCCGGCCATGACGGAGGAGACATCGTTCGTACGAGATCGACCGACCGCAGGGATTTGTCGCCATGAAACTCTCCTTCTCCCCCGCCTCGCCCTTTGCCCGCAAGGTGCGCATTGCCGCCATCGAGCTCGGGCTGATCGACAAGATCGAGTTCACGTCGGCGACCGTCGCGCCCGGACAGGCCAACGAGGACTATTCGCGCATCACGCCGCTGAAGAAGCTGCCGGTGCTGATCACCAATGACGGCGACGTCATCCTCGATTCCTACGTCATCGTCGAATATCTCAACGAGACCGCCGGCGGCGCGCTGATCCCGGCCTACGGCCGCGCGCGCTGGAAGGCCAAGACCAATCATTCGCTGCTCAACGGCATGCTCGATTCCATGCTGCTGTGCCGCTACGAGAAGATGGTGCGGCCGCAGGGCCTGCAATGGCAGGCCTGGTCGGACGACCATTGGAACCGGGCCTGGACCGGCATGGCGCGCTTCGAGACCATGCCCGAAGTGCTGAACGGACCGTTCGACATTTCGCAGATCGGCCTCGTCTGCGTGCTCGGCTATGCCGACTTCCGCTTCGCCGATTGCGGCTGGCGCAAGGCTTATCCGAAGCTCGATGCCTTCTATGCAAAGGCCATGGAGCGGCCCTCGGTGAAGATCTCGGTGCCGCCCGCCGCCTGAACCTGGAGTTCCCATGAGCCTGAAATTCTCGGTCGGCGATCTCACCATCCACCGCATCATCGAGCAGGAGACCTCGTTCGTCCCGGCCCAGGAGATGATGCCGGGCTTGACGGCCGAGGTGCTGGCCGAGAACCGCGACTGGATGCGGCAGTCGAAGGCGCTGGACGAGCAGGACGTGCTGCTGCTGTGCTTCCAGTCCTACGTCGTGAAGACGCCGCATCACACGATCCTGGTCGACAGCTGCATCGGCAACGACAAGCCGCGGCCACGGCCAAAATGGAACATGAAGACCGACGACACCTATTTGCGCGCGCTGGGCGCCGCCGGGTTTTCGGTCGACGACATCGACGTCGTGATGTGCACGCATCTGCATGTCGATCATGTCGGCTGGAACACGCGGCTCGAGAACGGCCGCTGGGTGCCGACCTTCCCGAAGGCGCGCTACGTCTTCGGCCGGCAGGAATTCGAGCACTGGTCGGCGCAGAATGCCAAGGCGGAGGTGCCGCCCTTCGCCGACAGCGTGCTGCCGGTGGTCGAGGCCGGTCGTCACGAACTGGTCGGCAATGATCACCAGATCGGCGACCACGTGCGCATCCTGCCGACGCCCGGCCACACGCCCGGCCATATCGCGATCACCATGGGGCGCGGCAAGGACGATGCCGTGTTCTCGGGCGATCTGATGCATTCGCCGCTGCAGACGCTGTATCCGGAGCTGTCGATCAAGTTCGACGTCGACCCGGCGGCGGCCGCCACGACGCGCCGCGCGTTCCTGGAACGCTATTGCGACACCGACACGCTGTGCTGCACCGCGCATTTCCCCTCGCCGTCGGTCGGCAAGATCAGGCGCAAGGGCAGCGGCTTCGTCTGCGCGGCGGTATAGCTCACGCACGCCGTCATGCCCGGGCTTGTCCCGGGCATCCACGTTTTTACAATCAGACAGAGACGAAGTACGTGGATGGCCGGGTACAAGCCCGGCCATGACGAGGACACATCATGGCCGCTCTTCCCGACATTCCGCTTCCCGCCGGTATTCGCTCGCGCCATGTCGATGGCATCAACGGCCTTTGCATGCATGTGCTGGAAGCCGGATTCGAGACCAAGGGCCGGCCCTGCATCCTGCTGCTGCACGGCTTTCCCGAACTCGCCTTCTCCTGGCGCAAGGTGATGCCGGTGCTGGCCGACGCCGGCTATCACGTGATCGCGCCGGACCAGCGCGGCTATGGCCGCACCACCGGCTGGCGCGCGGACTATGACGGCGATCTTGCGCCGTTCTGCCTGTTCAACCTGGTGCGCGACGCGCTGGGGCTGGTGGCGGCGTTCGGCTACAGGCAGGTCGATGTGGTCGGACATGATTTCGGCAGTCCGGTCGCGGCCTGGTGCGCGCTGATCCGGCCTGACGTCTTCCGCTCGGTGACGCTGATGAGCGCTCCGTTCGGCGGACCGCCACCGCTGCCGTTCGGCACGGTCGATGTGCCGGCCAAGCCGATGCCGGAAGATCCCGTGCATCGCGATCTGGCCGCGCTGCCGCGCCCGCGCAAACATTATCAATGGTACTACGCGACGCGCGAGGCCAATGCCGACATGCAGTCCGCGCGGCAGGGCGTGCATGATTTCCTGCGCGCCTATTATCATCACAAGAGCGCGGACTGGGCCGGTAACACGCCCTGTCCGCTCAAGGCCTGGTCGGCGGACGAACTGGCGAAGCTGCCCACCTATTACGTGATGGACGCCGGTGCCACCATGGCCGAAACGGTCGCGCAGGAGATGCCCTCGGCGGCCGCGGTCGCCGCCAATCGCTGGCTGCCGGACGAGGAGCTTTCGTTCTACAGCGCCGAGTATGGCCGCACCGGTTTCCAGGGCGGGCTGCAATGGTATCGCTGCGGCACGTCGGGCGCGTTCAACGCCGAGCTGCAGCTGTTCGCGGGCCGCACCATCGACGTGCCGTCCTGCTTCATCTCCGGCAGACAGGATTGGGGCACGTATCAGCGCCCGGGCGTCTTCGAGGCGATGCAGGCCGGCGCCTGCACCCGCCTCCTCGGCTGCCATCTGGTCGAGGGCGCCGGCCATTGGGTGCAGCAGGAACAGCCTGACGAGGTGAGCCGGCTTCTGCTCGCATTTCTCGAACAGCGCGCGCTGGCGTGATTTGACCCGGAACGGTGCGGCCCCTATATAGTTTAGAACCATTCTAAACTGATAAGACAGGGCCGTTGTGAAGAATTTTGCCGATTTGACCGAGCGCGAGGTGCTGGCGGTCGCGATCTCCTCCGAGGAGGAGGACAGCCGCATCTACATGACATTCGCCGAGGACCTGAAGGAGCGCTACCCGGACTCGGCCAAGCTGTTCGAGCAGATGGCCGAGGAGGAGCGCGGCCACCGCCATATGCTGCTGGAACTTTACGAGCAGCGGTTCGGCCCGCATCTGCCGCCGATCCGGCGCGAGGACGTCAAGGGCTTCCTGCGCCGCCGCCCGGTCTGGCTCACCAAGAACCTGCCGCTCGACACCATCCGCCGGGAGGTCGAGACCATGGAGTTGCAGGCCGAGCGCTTCTACGTGAAGGCCGCCGAGCAGGCACAGGACGTCGGCGTCCGCCGGCTGCTCGGCGATCTTGCCGAGGCGGAGAAAAATCACGAGCAGACCGCGGCCAAGCTGACCGACACGATCCTCAGTTCCGACGTTCGCGCGGAGGAGGATCGGACCAATCACCGCCTGTTCGTGCTGCAATATGTCCAGCCCGGTCTGGCCGGCCTGATGGACGGATCGGTCTCGACGCTGGCGCCGCTGTTCGCGGCGGCGTTCGCCACGCACCAGAACTGGCAGACCTTCCTGGTCGGCCTCGCCGCCTCCATCGGCGCCGGCATCAGCATGGGGTTCGCGGAGGCGCTGTCCGACGACGGCTCACTGACCGGGCGCGGTTCGCCCTGGCTGCGCGGCGTCACCTGCGGCGCAATGACGACGCTGGGTGGGCTCGGCCATACCGCGCCCTATCTGGTGCCCGACAGCTGGGCGAATGCGTTCTGGATTGCGACGGCGATCGCCTGTGTCGTGGTGTTCTTCGAATTGTGGGCAATCGCCTATATCCGCGCCCGGTACATGGATACGCCATTCCTTCAGGCCGTGTTCCAGATCGTGCTCGGCGGCGCCATCGTGCTTGCCGTGGGGATATTGATAGGGGCGGCGTAGCAAGAAGACTAACGTGGCTCCTCTCGAGAGCACGCCTCAACGGCTGGATCCATCATGCCCCCTCGCCTTCACTACGGTACGCCCGCCAAGATCTTTCACTGGTCCATCGTGGCGCTGCTTGCCATGCAATACCTGATCGGCTGGCTGATGCCGGATGTCCATCGCGGCATGACGCCGGGCGCGGCCATGACCTTTCACATCTCGATCGGGATCGGAATCCTCGCCCTGACGGTGCTGCGGCTTGGCTGGCGCCTCTCGCATCCGATCGCACCGGAAAGCTCGCTGCCGCCCTGGCAGCGCTTCTCGTCCGAAGCCGTCCACTGGCTGCTCTATGCGCTGGTGCTGGCGAGCACGATTTCAGGCTGGCTGTTCGCCTCCTTCCGCGGCTGGCCGGTGTCGTTCTTTTACCTGGTGCCGCTGCCGATGCTCGGCTCCAACAATGCCGCCGCCGGCAAGGCCATCGAGGGACTGCACCAGGCGATGGAGCTCGCGCTGTTGATCACGATCGGTCTCCATGTCGCGGCCGCGCTGGCACACGTCTTCATCTATCGCGACCGGGTGATGCAACGGATGCTGCCAGGGTAGCTCCGGGAGCAGGGCAACCAAGCGCAGAACCCGGTTGCCGTGCCTCTCGGACTTGCGGCATCATGCCCACCGCAATTGAAACGCAGGAGCCTGTCGTGGCGAAATCGGAATGGAGCTTCAAGAGCGCGGTCGAACTGTCGGCCGCCCTGGCTGCGAAGAAGGTCTCGGCGGTCGAGCTCACGCAGGATGCGATCGACCGCATCGAACGGCACGACGACAAGGTCAACGCGATCTGCGTGCGGGATTTCGACCGCGCCCTCGATGCGGCCCGGGCGGCGGACGCCGTGCTGGCGCGCGGCGAGCGCAAGCCGCTGCTCGGCCTGCCGATGACGGTGAAGGAATCCTACAATGTCGCCGGCCTGCCGACGACCTGGGGATTTCCCGCGCAGAAGGACTTCATCGCCGGCGAAGACGCGCTCTCGGTGACGCGCGTGAAGGAGGCCGGCACCATCGTGCTCGGCAAGACCAACGTTCCGGTCGCGCTCGGCGACTGGCAGAGCTACAATGAGATCTACGGCACCACCAACAATCCCTACGATCTCGGCCGCACGCCGGGAGGCTCCTCCGGCGGCTCGTCGGCGGCGCTCGCGGCCGGTTACGGCCCGCTCTCGATCGGCTCGGACATCGGCGGCTCGCTGCGCGTTCCGGCGTTCCATTGTGGCGTCTATGCGCACAAGCCGACCTTCAACCTCCTGGCGACGCGCGGCCACACGCCGCCGCCGCTGCCGCCTCTGCCGTTCGAGCGTGATCTCTCGGTGATCGGCCCGATGGCGCGGAGCGCGGCCGACCTGTCGCTGCTGCTCGACGTGATGGCCGGACCCGACCCGCTCGATGCGGGCATCGCCTACCGGCTCGAGCTGCCCGCGGCGCGACACGGTGCCTTGAAGGATTTCCGCGTGCTGGTGATCGACACCGACCCGGTGCTGCCGACCGACAGCGTCGTGCGCGGCACCATCCACACGCTGGCGGACAATCTCGCCAAGGCCGGCGTGACGATCGCGCGCGGCAGCCCGCTGCTGCCCGACTTCGCGGCCTCGTCGCGGCTCTACATGCGCATGCTGCTGGCGTTCCTCGGCGCGACCTTCGCGCCCGACGTCCATGCCGGCGCAAGGAAAGCGGCCGAAGCGCTGCCGGAGGGCGATACCAGCCTCGGCGCGGAGCGGCTGCGCGGCATCGCGCTCAGCCATCGCGACTGGCAGGCCGCCAATGCCGGCCGCGTGCGGCTGCGCGCGCAATGGCGCGAACTGTTCAAGAGCTTCGACGCGGTGATCTGCCCGGTGATGCCGACGCCGGCCTTTCCGCACGACCATACGCCGGATCAGGAGCAGCGCCGGATCAGCATCGACGGCAAGCCACATGTCTACACCGACCAGCTCGCCTGGCCGGGCATCGCCACGCTTCCCGGTCTGCCCTCCACCGCGATCCCGACCGGCTTCGCGCCGGATGGACTGCCGGTCGGCGTGCAGATCGTCGGACCGTGGCTGGAGGACAGGACGCCGCTCAAGCTCGCCGAACTGATCGAGCGCGAATTCGGCGGGTTCAAGCCGCCGACGATGTTTGACGATTAGGGCCACTCCGTCACTGTGAGCCCGTCATTGCGAGCGAAAGCTAAGCAATCCAGAATCTTTCCGCGGCAACAGCCTGGATTGCTTCGTCGCAAGGGCTCCTCGCAATGACGGCCCACTCAGACCGGCGTCAGCTGTCGAACACGATCACGCTGCGCAGCGTCTTGCCGGCCTTCATGTTCGCGAAGCCCTCATTGATCTCGGAGAGCTTCAGCTTGGCCGAGATCCAGTCCTCCAGGTGCAGGCGACCGCGCAGGTAGAAATCGACCAGGCGCGGCATGTCGACGCGAAAATGATTCGAGCCCATCGACGAGCCCTGGATGCGGCGTTCGCGCAGGAAGTCGAAGCCGTGCAGCTCGATCTTCTGGCCGAACGGGATCATGCCGACGATGGTGGCCGTGCCGCCCGAAGCGAGCATGGCGAAGGCCTGCTCGGCGGTCTCCTTGCGGCCGAGCACCTCGAAGGAATGATGCACGCCGCCATTGGTGAGATCGCGCACCTGCTTCACGACGTCGCCGTCGGCGGGGTTGATGATGTCGGTGGCGCCCAGCTTGGTGGCGAGCTGGAGCTTCGCCGGATTGGTGTCGATCGCGATGATGCGGCCGGCACCGGCGATCTGCGCGCCGTTGATCGCGGCCATGCCGACGCCGCCGCAGCCGATCACGGCCACGGTCTCGCCGGCCGTCACCTTCGCCGTGTTCACCACCGCGCCGTAGCCGGTGATGACGCCGCAGCCGATCAGCGCGGCAAGATCGAGCGGCATCTCCTTGCGGATTTTGACGATCGCGTTCTCGTGCACCAGCATCTGCTCGGCAAAGGACGACAGGTTGAGGAACTGGTGCAGCTTCTCCGAGCGCGACCATTGCATGCGGTTGGAGACGCCCGGCAGCAGCTTCACCGTGGTGTCGGTGCAGAGCACGGTGCGGCCGGTGGTGCAATTGTCGCAGGTGCCGCAGAACACCGACAGGCAGGTGACGACGTGGTCACCGGGCTTCACATAGGTGACGTCGGAGCCGACCTGCTCGACCACGCCCGCAGATTCATGGCCGAGCACCGCCGGCAGCGGATGCGGATAGAGGCCCTCGATGAAGTGCAGGTCGGAATGGCAGAGGCCGGCGACCGAGGTGCGGATCAGCACCTCGCGCGGGCCGGGCTTCGGGAGGCTGACATCCTCGATGACCAGCGGCTTGTTGACTTCGTAGAGGACAGCGGCCTTCATGGATGTTTCCCCGTTTGTTGTTTGTATCGGTGGTTGGCGCTCTGCACCTCTCCCTGTGGGAGAGGTGAACCGCGAGCCTACGCCGCCAGAACCAGTTCGCCAACCTCGCCCATGCCCGCTGCGCGGTCGCCGAGCAGCAGCGCCGCGATCTTCGCCTGCGTGGCATTTTCCGTCAGCCGGAAAGGATCGCCCGGCAGCACGCGATGATCGATCACCAGCCGCGACAGCAGCAGCCGGCGGGCATCGCCGCGCATCTCGTGAATCCGGTGCGCCTCCCAGGCGAACGCGACGGCACTGGCGATGTGGTAGAGCAGGCTGGTCGCGCGGCGCGCCTCGGCCTCGTTGTCGGCCTTGCCGGCGACCTCGCGCGCGAAGCCGACGGCGCGATCGACCAGATCGCCGAGGCGGTCGCGCCAGGCCTGCGGTACCGAGAGGCTGTCGTCGAGCCTTGCGTGCAGATCGGCGGCGAGCGCGGCTTCGGCACCGTGCCGGCCGACGGCGCGCCGCAGCGCGTCGATCGCGACGATGTTGCCGGTGCCCTCCCAGACCGAGCCGAGATGGGCATCGCGCAGCAGCCGGGCCGTGGCGAACTCCTCGATATAGCCGATGCCGCCGCGCATCTCGAGCGCATCGCCGCAGACCTTGCGCGCATCACGCGTGGCCCGGAACTTCAGCGTCGGGGTAAGGATGCGCAGCAGCGCCGCCGCGTCCTGGCTTCCGGCCTCGGCGCGGTCGAGCGCATCCGCGGTGAGGAAGCTCATCGACAGCGCCTGCTCGACCGGCAGCATGATCTTCAGCATCTGCCGCCGGCCGAGCGGCAGATCGATGATGCGGCTGCCGAACACCACGCGATTGGTCGCCACCGTCATGGCATCGTGAAAGGCGCGGCGCATCAGCGCGGCGGATTTCACGCCGTTGGACAGCCGCGACGAATTCACCATCTCGGCCATCTGCACGAAGCCACGATCGAGCTTGCCCACCGCATAGGCGATCGCGCCTTCAAGCTTGATCTCGCCCGAGGCCATCGAGCGGGTGCCGAGCTTGTCCTTCAGGCGAACGATCCGGTAGTGGTTCTGCGAGCCGTCGTCGAGGAAGCGGGGCATCAGGAACAGGCCGACGCCGCGCGTGCCGGGGCCCGCGCCCTCCGGCCGCGCCAGCAGCATCACCACCTTGGCATCGGCATTCGAGCAGAACCATTTCTCGCCATGGAGACGCCAATGGTCGCCCTCCTGCACCGCGCGGGTGGTGAGCGTGCCGACGTCGGAGCCGCCTTCCTTCTCGGTCATGAACTGGCCGCCCTGCGTCAGCCGGTCCATGTCGGTCGAGGTCAGACCATCGAGATATTTGGCCTTCAGCGCCTCGCTGCCGAAATTCGCCAGCAGCTTGGCGCAGCCGTCGGTCACGTTGATCGGGCAACCCATGCCGAATTCGGTCTGGTTGAACAGGAAGGTGAAGGCGTGCTTGGCGACGACGGGGTATTTGTCCGGCCAGCCCATGATGCCCTTGCGCAGCGAGAGCGCATGGATGCCGAACGCGCCGAACGCGGCCTTCTCCAGTTCGCGATAGGCCGGATGGTATTCGATCCACTGCACGTCGCGGCCGAACTTGTCGCGCTGGTGCAACACCGGCGTATGACGGTCGGCGAGCCGCGCGCACTCGTCGAGCACGCCGCCCGCCATCTCGCCGAGCCGATCGAGATGCGGCTCGATGTGGCGGAACAGCGGTGCCGGCAAATGGATGCGCAGCAGGTCGGCGAGCGCCGGATCGGCCCGGTAGAAATTCATGCCCGATGTGTCAGGCGCCAGCAGCCCCGAGGGCTCCCCCGCGACAAGTTTCGGCTGCGCTTTGAGCGGCTGCTGCATGATTATCCTCTTCGTTTCCGTCCGACGGGCAATTTTTGATGCTTGCCGCTTCGGATGAGGTCGATCATGCTCCAGCTGCGATCACGGATAAAGCCGCAAATCGTCAGGGCGGCATGATCGCCGTGCGGAAGGCCCGCCCTGCGGAATTGTGACCGGCCGGCTGGCCGTTCGCAGCAGCGATGCATAGATCAGCGATCTCAAAACCGGGGATCTCGTCATGGAACATCCGACCTACAAGATCGCGCTCATCGTCGGCGCCGGCGAGGGGCTGAGCGCCTCGCTGGCGCGATTGCTGTCAAAACAGGGCATCCGTGTCGCCCTGGCGGCCCGCAAGATCGAGAAACTCGGTGCGCTCTGCAATGAGACCGGCGCGCGAGCCTATGCCTGCAACGCGACCGATCCCGACGAGGTCGAGCGACTGTTCGGTCTGGTCGAGCGCGAGATCGGCACGCCCGATCTCGTGGTCTACAACGCCTCGGGCCGCACGCGAGGACCTTTCGTCGATCTGATCCCCGCCGATGTCGCGCAGGCGATCGCGGTCAGCGCCTATGGCGGCTTCCTCGTGGCGCAGCAGGCAGCCAAGCGCATGCTGCCGAACCAGCACGGCGCCATCCTGTTCACCGGCGCCTCCGCCAGCGTCAAGGGCTATGCCCAATCCGCCCCCTTCGCGATGGGCAAGTTCGCGCTACGCGGGCTCGCGCAGAGCATGGCGCGCGAATTGTCGCCACAGGGCATTCATGTCGCGCATTTCGTGATCGACGGCGGCATCCGCAGTGCGACCCGGGCCGAGCCTTCAGACCGACCGGACTCGCTGCTCGATCCCGATGCGATCGCGGAGAGCTATTGGAACGTGCTGCAGCAGCCGCGCAGCGCCTGGAGCTGGGAGCTGGAGCTGCGGCCCTGGGTGGAGAAGTTCTAGAACCCGAGTTCGTCACGACAACCGTCACTGCGAGCGAAGCGAAGCAATCCAGAGATATCTCCGCGAATGCGTCTGGATTGCTTCGTCGCTTCGCTCCTCGCGATGACGAAAGAAAGGGAGCGACATGACCACGGAAACCACCATCGACACCGGCACCAGCGAGCTGCTCTGCGTCATTCGCGACCGTGTCGCTGTGATCACGCTGAACCGGCCGGAGGCGCGCAATTCGCTGTCAGACAATCTGACGCCGGCGCTGCGCGGCATGATCCGCAGTTGCGGCGAGAACCCCGATGTCGGCGCGCTGCTGCTCACCGGTGCCGGCGAGGCGTTCTGCGCCGGCGGCAACGTCAAGGGCATGGGCGCCCATCGCGACCCGAAGAAGCTCGACATGTCCTTCGACGACAAGGTGGCCGATCTCCAGGAGCGGCAACGGTTGCTGACCGGCGCGCTGGTGTCGGTGCGCAAGCCGACCATCGCGGCGCTGCCGGGTCCCGCCGTTGGCGCCGGGCTCGCCATCGCCATGGCGTGTGACATCCGTATCGCTGCGCAATCGGCCTTCCTCGCCACGGGCTATGCCCGCATTGCGCTGAGCGGCGATTACGGCATCGCCTGGCTGCTGACGCGGCTGGTCGGCACCGCGCGGGCGCGCGAATTGATGTTCACCGGCGACCGGGTCGATGCAACGCGGGCGGAGACCATCGGCCTCGTCAATCGGGTCGTCGCTGACGACAAGCTGCAGGGTGAAGCCTTTGCACTGGCGAAGTCGCTCGCCGAGGGTCCGCGCCTCGCGCTGCGCTACATGAAGGACAATCTCGACGAGGCCCTGCTGTTCGATTTCGAGACCGCACGCGACCATGAGGCGGAGCGCCTGATCCGGCTCACGACGACCGCCGATCACAAGGAGGCGGTGCAGGCCTTCATCGAAAAACGCAAGGCGGTGTTCACCGGAAGCTGACGCTGCGCCGGCCGTTTACTTCCCGCCCGATACCGCCTTTAATCGAGCGTGCCGGATTGATTTGCCGTTTGGCCGCCGACATCGAGCCGGTCCGGCGGACCATTTTGAGCGAGAGATGAAAGCGAGCCTGTTTTTTGGACGGCGCCTGAAGATCGTTTTCTACAATGGTATTTTCGGTTCGAAGCCAGATCTGACGCATGTCGAGGCAGAACCCGACGTGACGTTCTCGTCGGGACGCTCGCACTATTTCGGCGCCGACGCGGTGATCTTCCATGTCCCGGATCTCTGCGCACGCCGTTTGCGCTTGGCCGAGTTCCGGTTTCTCTACAAGCCGAAAGGCCAGTTGTGGATTGCATGGTCGATGGAAAGCGCGCTCAACTATCCGACCCTGGAAGACCCGGGCTTCCTCCGCCGCATCGACGCCGTCGTGAGCTACCGGCGCGATGCGGACATCTGGGCCTCGTACTGCCCGCCGGAGGCCGAATGGCACAGGCTGCGCGGCCAGCCGCTGCCGGAAAAGACCGAGAGCGCGCCGATGGTGATGTTCCAGTCGGCGCTCGCCAACAACTCCAGGCGATTCGAATATACCCTCAGCACGATGAGCCGGATCCGCGTCGATTCGTACGGGCGTATCCTCAACAACCGCAAGACGGTGGAGATCGGCCCGCGACGCGCGACCAAGTTCGCCACCATCAGCCGCTACAAGTTCTGCCTGTGCCTCGAGAACGCGCTCGACACCGACTACGTCACCGAGAAATTCTACGATCCGCTGCTGGCCGGCACCGTGCCGGTCTATCGCGGCGCTCCCAATGTCGACCACTACGCGCCGGGCGAGCACGCCTTCATCAATGCCGACGACTTTTCGGGACCGGAGCAGCTCTGCGCCTATCTGCATGAGCTCGATCGAAACCCGGAGGCCTACCAGCGCTTCTTCCGCTGGCGCGAGCAGCCATACCGGCCGTCATTCGAGGCTGACCTGAAAACGCTTCGTCGCGATCCGCTCGCGAGACTGGTCGATCTCGTCCGGCATCGGAAGGCAACGCTTCGGCAGGCCTCAGGCCCAAATTAGCGACGCAACACAAAAAGAGCCCGGCGCTGGATGACCAGGCCGGGCTTGCAGTGGTGTCAGGCCGAGGCTGAGGGGCTTGCGGCCTGACGGGAAAGGGCGGCGAGGCGCCAGCTGGCGCAGGGTATGCCCGCAGGCGCCGTGACGATGTCCTTGCGGAAGCGCACCAGCTTCCAGTCATCGGGATGATTGACGAAAGCGAAGCCCGATTTGCGCGCCAGAGCGATCATGGTGTCGTTGCTGCGCAGCGTGTCGCCGAACATGCTCTCCGCGCCGAGCGCAGCCGCGCGGCATTCCAGGTTCTTCAGCAACGCGGTGGCGATGCCATGGCCATGCCAGCGGTCGTCGACCGAGAGGCCGAATTCAAGCGTGGCACTCGGCACGTGCAAGGCATAGCGCGCTTCCGCCACGATGGTGTCGAAGCCGTCGAGGTTCAGGGTGGCGACGATGCTGAAGCGCTCGTGCTCGCCGACCTGGAGAAAGTCATGCAACAGGCCGGTCGGCAGTTCGCTGACGGCGCCGAAGAAACGGTTGTAGCGCGAGCGGGTCGAGAGCGAACGGACATAGTGCTGCAGCTCTTCGGTGTCGCGCGGCTCGACGAAGCGCACGTCGAGTTCCTCGCCATGCCTCGTGCGCAGCGTATCCGAATATCGCTTGAAGTCGTTGATCAGGAGAAGGCTCATGACATCTGCCCGGGACAGAGGAACCGCCGGCGCCCCTGACGAGGCGGCGCCGGCGTGGCGGCCATCAGGCGCGCCAGAACGGCTTGTCGGCCTCGTAGGCGATGTCGCTCCAGGACAGCCCGACATCGTGGAGGTCCCGGGCGGTCCAATGGGTGAGTTCACGCCGGGTCCGATAGCGCTCATGCCAGACATGGAACGTCTCGATGAGGCGCTGGATCAGCCCAGGCGCATGATGATTTGTCATCGAACTGTGGGTCAAAATGGACATTTTCAGCTCCTTGAGCTACCTTGAGCCGAAATATCTGCTTGTTGTTGCGCTGCGACAAACGACAAATTGTACTCATTCGCATGAAATAAAATCATGTATCCTGCTGCCAGATGACTGCCAGATTGCCTTCGCTCAACGGCTTGCGGGCCTTCGAGGCGGCCGCGCGCCATCTCAGCTTCACGCTGGCCGCCAGCGAGCTGAACGTGACCCAGACCGCGATCAGCCATCAGATTCGCCGGCTGGAGGAAGAACTCGGCATTCGCCTGTTCGTCCGTCAGAACCGCGCGCTGTCGCTGACACCGGAGGCGCGCGACTATTTGCCCGGCGTCCGCGCCGCCTTCAACGATCTGCGCCTGGCGACCGACCGGCTGCTTCGCAAGGATGACGACAAGGTGCTGACGGTCTCGACGCTGGCTTCGCTCGCCGCCAAATGGCTGCTGCCGCGGCTGACCGATTTCCAGGAGCAGCATCCCGGCATCGACGTCCGCATCACCACCTCCACCAGCCTGATCGATTTCCAGCGCGACAATGTCGATGTCGCGATTCGCTACGGGCGCGGCCAATGGCCGGGCGTGCGCGCCGACTGGCTGATGGCCGACGAACTGTTTCCAGTGTGCAGCCCCTCTCTGCTGCGGGGCGACAAGCCGCTGCGCCGGCCCGAAGACCTGCGCAACTATCCGCTGCTTCACACGTCCAATTACGACAGGGACGACTGGCGGCTGTGGCTGACCGCGGCGGGCCTGCCGGTCGATATCGCACGGCAGCCCGGCATCACCTTCGACATGATCTTCATGACCATCCAGGCCGCGATCGACGGAATCGGCGTAGCCATGGGGCGGACCTCCTACGTGCAGGACGACATCGCCAAGGGGCGGCTGGTGGTGCCTTTCAAGATCGCCCTGCCGGCCGATGCCGGCTTCTACCTGGTGGCGCCGGAGGGCCGCCGCGAGCCGCCCAAGCTGACCGCCTTCCGCCAATGGCTGATCGCTGCAGCGCGAAATAAAGCCTGAGAAATCAGCATCTTCCCCCGTAAAACCGGTTGACTCTCCAGTCCCCTCGGGAGAGGGGTATGACAGATTGTCGCACCACAAATCTGTCGCCTGCCGCGAAATGAGTTCCGGCCCGGCCACGTGTTTCAGGAGAGTTCGTCATGGCTGGCCCCACCAATCCGCCCGAGATCAAGTCGCGCATCGGCGCGATCCTGCGCGCCACCTCGGGCAATTTCCTCGAACAGTTCGACTTCTTCCTGTTCGGCTTCTACGCCACCGCGATCGGCAAGGCGTTCTTCCCCTCCTCGGACGAAACCGCTTCACTCCTCAACACTTTCGGCGTGTTCTGGCTCGGCGCCCTGATGCGTCCCGTCGGTGCGATCGTGCTCGGGGCCTATATCGATCGCATCGGCCGCCGCCAGGGCCTGATCGTCACGCTCGGCATCATGGCCTTCGGCACCGTCGTCATCGCCTTCTGCCCGAGCTATGCGACGATCGGCATCGCGGCGCCCGTGATCGTGCTGATCGGGCGGCTGCTGCAGGGCTTCTCCGCCGGCGTCGAACTCGGCGGCGTCTCGGTCTACCTGGCCGAGATCTCCACGCCCGGCAATCGCGGCTTCTACACCTCGTTCCAGTCCTCGAGCCAGCAGGTCGCGATCTTCGTGGCCTCGATCCTCGGCTTTCTGCTCTCGGAAGTGATGCCGGCCGACACCGTCGCCGCCTGGGGCTGGCGCATTCCCTTCTTCGTCGGCTGCCTGATCATCCCGCTGATCTTCTTCCTGCGGCGGACGCTGGAGGAGACGCCGGCCTTCCTCGCCATGAAGAAACACCCCTCCGCCAGCGAAGTGTTCGCCTCGGCGCTGGCGAACTGGCGCATCGTGCTGCTCGGCATGATGATCGCGATCCTGACGACGACGACGTTCTACTTCGTCACCGTCTACACGCCGACCTTCGGCAAGACCGTGCTGAAACTGTCGTCGCAGGATGCGCTGCTGGTCACGCTGCTCGTCGCGGTCACCAACTTCTTCTGGAATCCCGTCGGAGGCGCGCTCTCCGACCGGATCGGCCGCAAGCCGGTGCTGATCACCATCGCCTGCCTCGCGCTCGTCACCGCCTATCCGGCGCTGCACTGGCTGGTGGCGGCACCGAGCTTCGGCAAGCTGCTCGCCGTGGAGATGATGTTCTCGTTCTATTTCGGCGTCTACAGCGGCACCATGCTGGGGGCCCTGGTCGAGATCGTGCCGGCGCATGTCCGCACCACCTGCTTCTCGCTCGCCTTTGCGCTCGCAGCCGCCCTGTTCGGCACCTTCACGCCGTTCGCCTCGACATGGCTGATCGAGCGGACCGGCGACAAGGCCTCGCCGGGCTTCTGGCTGATGTTCGCCGCGCTGCTCGGCATCATCGCAGCGGCGACGGTGTATCGCGGCGGCGGCCGGACGGTGACGACGTATGATGCAGCGGCCGAGCCGGTGGCGGGGCGTTGATAGCTCTTCGCCTCTCCCCGCTTGCGGGGAGAGGGAGCCCATCACCCGTGCGGTCTACAACTCCACCACCACATAGTCGCTCTCGACCTTCACCGTCACGGTCTCGGCGACATACGGCCCCTTCACCACGCTGGCGCCCGGCTCGACATGCGCCTCGTACGCCTTCACGCGAAAGCGGCGCGGATCGCAATAGGACTGGCCGGTTCGGATATCGAACTCCCAGCCATGCCAGGGGCAGCGGATGATCTCGCCCAGCCTGGTGTATTCGATCTCGCCCGGCGTCGTCGACTGCGCGAGCCCGATCAGCGGACCCTCGCACAGCGCCGCGCCCTGATGCGGGCAGCGGTTCATCAGGCCGAAAAACTCGCCCTTGATATTGAAGACCGCGATCGGCCTGCCGTCGATCTCGAGGAATTTGCGCGAGCCGGGCGGCAGTTCGTCGACCGGCGCAATGACGTGTCTTGCCATCAGGACAGGCCGTAGAGCTTCTTGGCGTTGCCGAAATAGAACGCCTCGCGGTTGGCCTCGCTGACGCCGGCCGGCAGCACGCGCGAGGGCTCGTCATAGTCCCAGTGCGGATAGTCGGTCGCGAACAGCAGTCGATCCCAGCCGATCCATTTGATGATGTCGAACAGATCCTCGCGGCGCTCGGGATCCTCCATCGGCTGCGTGGTCCACCACACCTGCTCGCGGATATATTCCGACGGCGGCCGCTTCACATGCGGCACCTCGCTGCGCAGCCGCTGCCAGACCTTGTCGAGCCGCCAGGCCAGCGACGGCGCCCAGCCGAAGCCGGCCTCGATCATCACCATCTTCAGCTTCGGAAAGCGCTCGAACACGCCTTCCAGCACGAGACTCGCCAGCGCCGATTGCTGGCACTGGGAATGGCCGACCATCTCCTCGATGTAATAGGACGGCCAGCCCGACGGCGTGATCGGATTGCCGCCGAAGCCGAAAGCATGGACGCCGACCGGAAGCCCTGCCTCTTCCGCGGCCTGGTAGATCGGCCAGTAGCGGCGCTGGCCGAGCGGCTCGACGTTGCGGCTGAGCAGCAGCACCTGGACGAAATTCCTGTCACCGGCGCGCTCGCGGATTTCGGCGGCGGCCGACAATCCGTCCTCGTTACCGACGACGATCGAGGCCTTCAGCCGCTTGTCCTTGCTGGTCCATTTGTCGATCTGCCAATCGTTGATCGCCGAGCACAGCGCAGCGCTCAGCTCGTGATTGCGAATGCCCTGCCCGGTGTTGAGCGGATTGAGAATGCCGAGTTGCACGTTGTTGGGATCGAGCAGCTGCTTCTGCATGAAGGAGAGCGAGGAGCCCTGCGGTCCACCCTCCGGTGGATAGGCGTCGCGGCGCGAGGCATTGGGCTGGGCCTTGGGATAAGGCGGTCCCTCCATCATGCCCTGATAGGCATGGACGCCATAGACCTCGAGATGATGCTGCCAGCGCTTGGCGAGATAGGGATAAAGCTCGGTGCGGGTGGCGCGGGCCGGATGGATGTCGCAGTCCGCGATCGCGGTCTTTGCCGTGACGGGGGACGCTGCCTCGGTACCTTCGCGAAACTGGATATTCATCGCCTTGCCTCCTTTGGCAATGGGCTCACGTCAGGCGGGGATAGGTGGCATGCGGATTGTCGATCATGATCTTGCGCACGAGATCGGGGGACAGACCTTCGGGCAGCGCGTCCTGGCCGTCGAACTGCCAGTGCGGATAGTCGGTCGAGAATAGGACCAATTCGTCCGACTGCATATGATCAAACAGGCGATTTAATGTCGCCGCGTCCGGCGGCGCGTCGAAGGGCTGCAGCGAGAAGCGGATGTTGCTGCGCACAATCTCGAGCGGCGCGCGATCGACCCAGGGCGTCTCCATCCGCACCCCGCGCCAGAACTTGTGCAGACGCCAGAGGTAGGGCGAGATCCAGGAGACGCCGGATTCCAGCATCACCATCTTCAGCCGCGGATATCTGGCGAACACGCCCTCGACGATCAGGCTGGTGAGCTGGGTCTGGAACGCCTGCGCCTGACCGACATAATCCTCGATGTGGTAGGAGCCCCAGCCGACTGCGGTCGGCGGATTGTGATAGGCGGAGCCGGCGTGGATGCCGACCGGGAGATCGAGCCGCTCCGCCGCTTCAAAGATCGGCCAGAGCGCGCGCTTGCCGAGCGGCGTGTCGCCCATCACCAGCATCAGCACCTGCACGAAGCGCTTATCCTGCGCGCAGCGTTCGATCTCGGCGACGGCCTTCTCGACGCTCTGCGTCGGGATCACGATCGAGCCGCGCAGCCGCGGATCGCGATCGAGCCATTCCTTCACCAACCAGTCGTTCAGCGCGCGGCAGAAGGCAGCCTGCATGTCTTCGGAGAACACCATCTGCACGCCGTAGAGCGGATTGCAGATGGCGTAGCGGAGCTGGAACGGCTCGAGCACGTGGCGTTGCATATCGGCAAGGTTTTCGCCGGGCTTGCCCTTCTCGGGCCGCCAGTCCGGCCTTGCGGTCATCGGCGAATTCTGCGGATAGGATTGCGAGACCAGATCCACCATGCCGCGCGTCGTCACCTGGTCGCGCCAATAGTCGTTCAGGTATGGCAAGAGGCTGGTCAGATGCGGCACGGCGGGGTGCACGTCGCAATCCACGCCGCCGGCGATCGGGGACGCCATCACGTCTCCTTCTCGTTTCCTCGTTGGTCGGGCAGCTTCGCGGCTGCCGCTGTGTCCCGCCATTGAAGCAGGCCTGCCTGCCGCCTGCAACTCGGCTCGCGCCCTGCGCTCATGCTAAGAAGGCCCGGCTCGGTTGCGAGATGGGGAGTGACAGATGAAAGAACTGACCGGCATCGCGGAACAGGTCGCGGCCCGACTGATCGCGCGCAAACAGACGATTGCCGTGGCGGAATCCTCCACCGGCGGCCTGATCTCGGCCAGCCTGCTCGCGGTGCCCGGCGCCTCCGCCTACTTCCTCGGCGGCGCCGTGGTCTACACCCGCGATGCCCGGCGCCTGCTGATGGAGATTTCGGACGAGGGCATGAAGGGCTTTCGCTCATCTTCGGAGCCCTACGCCCGATTGCTCGCCGAGCAGATGCGAACCCGCTTCAAGAGCGACTGGGGCCTGTCCGAAACCGGCGCCGCCGGTCCCACCGGCAACCGCTATGGCGATGCGGCCGGCCACAGCTGCTTCGCCGTTGCAGGACCCACGGCCGAGGTGATGACGCTGGAGACCGGCAGCGGCGACCGGCTTGCGAACATGCAGGTGTTTGCGGCGACGGCGCTGAAGCTGCTGCTGCGGAAGCTGGAGGGGTGAGCGACGGTCGTCAGAGCCCAGACGGAAGGCGGAGCTCCAACGCCGGTGTTGTCCCGGGATCCCGGATGCGCGCTCGGCGTGCTCCGGGATGACGTGCTTACGCGCGTCACTTCTCGCGGAAGGCGCGCATCAGCTGATCGTGCAGCGGCTTCATCAGATAGGACAGCATGGTGCGGTCGCCGGTCTGGACGAAGGCCTCCACCGGCATGCCGGGGATCATCTTGACATCGCCGAGACGGGCGATCTCCGCCGGCGGCATCGAGACGCGGATGGTGTAATAGCTCTGGCCGGTGCGCTGGTCGGTGGTGACGTCGGGCGAGACGCGGCTGACGGTGCCGTTGAGTTCGGGCGTGGTGCGCTGGTTGAAGGCGGACAGCCGCAGCAGCGTCTTCTGGCCGATCTGGAGCTTGTCGATGTCGACCGGATTGACCTTGGCCTCGACCTGGAGGTCATCGGTCTGCGGCACGATCAGCATCAGGGTGTCGCCGGCAGTGACGACGCCACCGACCGTGTGCACGGTCGACTGCAGCACCATGCCATCCTGCGGCGCGCGGATGTCGATGCGGCGAAGCTGGTCCTCGGCGGTGACCTTGCGCTCGATCAGTTCGCCGATCTTGTCGTTGGTTTCGCGCAGGTCCTTGGAAACCTCGCTCACCATGTCCTTGTCGATCTGGATGATCTGGAGTTCGGTCTCGGTGATCTTGCCCTTGGCCTGCGCGCGCGAGGCGATGTACTGGGCGCGCTCGCCGTTGAGCCGAGCCGAGTCACGCTCGAGCGTGGTCAGGCGTGAGATCTGCACGAGGCGCTTCTCGTAGAGATCGCGCACGCCGGTGAGCTCCTGCTGTACCAGCGAGATCTCCTTGTCCTTGGCCCTTTCCTGCGCGGACAGGCCCTCGATCTCCTCGTTGAGCTGCTGGACGCGTTCGCGCAGCTGCGCCTTCTGGCCGGCCCGGCCGTTGACGCGCACCTCGAACAGCTTGGTCTCCGCGGAGAGCAGCGCCTTGACGTCGGCATCGTTGGCGCGGTCGAGCAGCGATGGCGGGAATTCGATCCGGTCGAGGCCGCGCTGCTCGGCCTGCAGGCGGGCCGTGCGGGCCTGCGCCGCGTCGAGGTTCTTGGTGACGATGGCGAGATTGGCCTTGGTCACGGTGTCGTCGAGCCGCACCACGATGTCACCGGCCTTGACCAGATCGCCGTCGCGGGCGCGCAATTCGCCGACCACGCCGCCGGTCGGATGCTGCACCTTCTTGACGTTGGATTCGACCACGATCTGGCCGGGCGCGATCAGCGCGCCGGAGATCAGCACCGTCGAGGCCCAGCCGCCGAGGCCAACGGCGAGCACCAGCATGATGCCGAGGCCCAGCATCAGGTGAAACCTGATCGACTGCCGCACGTTTCGCTTCGCGGCGGGCTTCGCGCCGCCGATCACCATCGTGCTCATGACGGGCTCCCTGCGACGCCCACGACTTGTACGCTCACGATTTGGCCACCCCGGCTTCGCTGACGATCTTGATCGGGGCCGGCGGTGTGACGCGCGGCTGCAGCACCTGGGCCAGCACCTGCTCCTTGGGACCGAAAGCCTGCATGCGGCCGTCGCGCAGCACCAGGATCTGGTCGACCGCCTCGACGCCGATCGGACGGTGCGCCACCACGACGACGATGGCGCCGCGCTCGCGGGCCGAACGGATGGCGCGGGTCAGCGCTTCGTCGCCTTCGGTGTCGAGATTGGAATTGGGCTCGTCGAGCACGATCAGGAACGGATTGCCGTAGAGCGCGCGCGCCAGCGCCACGCGCTGCGCCTGGCCCGCAGAGAGCGCGTTGCCCTGCTCGCCGACCTGGGTGTTGTAGCCCTCGCGCATCTTGATGATCATCTCGTGCACGCCGGCGTCCTTGGCGGCGGCGATGATGGCGTCGGACGTCGCTTCGGGATCGAACCGGCTGATGTTCTGCGCGATGGTGCCGCCGAACAATTCGACATCCTGCGGCAGATAGCCGATGTGGCGGCCGAGCACGTCGCTCGACCATTGGTCGAGCGCGGCGCCGTCGAGCCGCACCTTGCCGCGCACCGGCTGCCAGACGCCGACCAGCGCGCGGATCAGCGAGGATTTGCCGGAACCGCTCGGCCCGATCACGCCGAGGCCGTTGCCGGCGGCGAGCGTGAAGCTGACATCCTGCACGATCAGGCGCTGGTCGCCCGGAGGCACCATGGCGATGCCCTCGACCGAGAGCCGGCTGGTCGGCGCCTGCAGCTGGGTCGGCATCGTCTGCGCGGGGATCTGCTCGAGCAGGCGCGTCAGGCGCTGCCAGCTCTGGCGTGCGGCCACGAAGGATTTCCAGTGCACGATCGCGAGATCGACCGGCGCGAGCGCACGGGCCGACAAGATCGAGCCGGCGATGATGATGCCGGCCGTCGCCTCCTGATGGATCACGAGATAGGCGCCGACCGCGAGCACGGCCGATTGCAGCATCATGCGCAGCACCTTGGCGACCGCGCCGAGACCGCCGGCGACGTCGCTCGCCCGCTGATTGCCGGCGAGATATTGTTCGTTGGCCTCACTCCAGCGCTGGTTGAGCCGGCCGGCCATGCCCATCGACACCAGCACCTCCGCATTGCGGCGGCTGGAGGCTGCGAGATCGTTGCGCTGGGCGGCAAGGCCCATCGCCTCCTTCGCCGGCTGGCGGGACATCAACTCGGTGACCAGCGTCAGGCCGACCAGGATGATGGCGCCGACCAGCGCGGTGACACCGATCATGACGTGGAAGGCAAAGCAGATGGCGAGATAGAGCGGCAGCCAGGGCAGGTCGAAGAAGGCGCTCGGGCCCATGCCGCCGAGGAAGGAGCGCACATTGTCGAGGTCGCGCAGCGGCTGCAGTCCCTCGTTGCGGCTGCCGACCAGCAGCGGCAGGCGCACGATGGTGTCGAACACGCGCTTGTTGAGCGACTCGTCCAGCGCGGTGCCGATCCGCCCCAGGATGCGGCCGCGGATCATGTCGAGCACGCCCTGGGCCATGTAGAGGAAGCTGGCCAGGATGATCAGGCCGACCAGGGTCGGCACGCTGCGGCTCGGCAGCACCCGGTCATAGACCTCGAGCATGAAGATCGACCCTGTGAGATAGAGCAGGTTGATCATGCAGCTCATCAGGCCGACGCCGATGAACGCCGTGCGACAGGCGCGCAGCGCGTCACTGAGCTCTGAACGGCGCACGCCTGGTCCGGCTGCCATCAGTCTGGTCTCTTTCAGGTCGGGGCAAGCCCCTGATGTCGCGGCGCATCACGGGTACTCGACCGGGATTAACATGCTCTTCTCCCCGGCGTCCAACGCGGGCGATCGACCGGGCCCTGGCGCGACAGATCACCCCGAGCGGCGCTCGCGCGCAAGTCGGGTGATCACAGTGTTTGAGGGATTTTTGGCGAGGGGCCGGAGCCTCTTCCCCGGGGTCCGGGAAGGCTAGATGCGTCCGCCGCCCCTGACCAGCCGGACCACGATGAGCAGGATCACCGCGCCGATGGCGGAATAGACGATCTCGGACACCAGCCCGGTGCCGAGGCGAATGCCAAGCTTGGGAAACAGGAAGCTCGCCACCAAGGCACCGGCGATACCGACCACGATGTCGCCGATGATACCGAACCCGGTACCGCGCACGACCTTGCCGGCCAGCCAGCCGGCCACGAGACCGACGAACAGGATGACGAGCAGGCCTTCGTTGGAAATGTACATCAGGACGTCCTCTGAACCGAATGGACCCGATGGAACGGGAACCGGGATGAATGAGGTCTGAATGCCGCACCCCGCCATCGGGTTGCGCCCTCGGGAACAAAAACCTCGAAAAACAACCCCATGCAAAGTAACGGCCCGGGCCCGCGAAAAACTGGCCGAAATCAGCCTAAGCTATTGTTCTAAAATGACAATTACAGGAATAGCGGGATTGACGTGAGGGACACAGACCCGTTCGTTCCCTCGCCTTTGCCTGGCTGCCGAAAGTGTCCACCATGTCTCCGAACACCCGTCCACGATGTCCCCGGTCACAGGGAAGGGAGCGCGGGGTCAGGCGTCGATGCAATCGGGCGCGCATCGACAGCGTCTGGCCATCGGGATCGGCGGTTACGACGCGACTTCCGCCGGTTCGGCCAGGACGCACCTTGCGGTCCGGCTCGGGCCAATCTCCACATTCGGAGGTAATTGTTCCAGGCAGCGCGGCTGGGCGGCGGCGCAGCGGGGGGCGAAGGAGCAATTATGCGGCCGTTCCGCCAGCGAGGGTGGCGTGCCGGGAATGGTCTCGAGGTGCTGGCCGCGCTTGGCGCCATGGATGGTCGAGGCCAGCAGGCCCTTGGCATAGGGATGCACGGGGCTGCGGACGATGTCGCGCAGGGTCCCCTGCTCCACGATCTGGCCGGCATACATCACCGCGACGCGATCGCAGATCTCGATGGCGACGCCGATGTCGTGGGTCACGAAGATGACGGACATGCCGAATTCGCGCTGCAATTCCCGCAGCAGCAGCAGGATCTGGATCTGGACGGTGGCATCGAGCGCGGTGGTCGGCTCGTCCGCCAGCAGGATCTTCGGCCGGCAGGCCAGCGCCAGTGCGATCATCGCGCGCTGCCGCATGCCGCCGGACATTTCGTGCGGATAGGCATCGAGCCGGCGTTTGGCCGAGGGTATGCGCACGACCTCGAGCATCTCCAGCGCGCGCGCGCGGCCTTCGGCAAAGCTCTTGCCCTCGTGGCGCACCACGCTCTCGGCGATCTGCGCGCCGATCGTGTAGACCGGGTCGAGCGCCAGCGCGGGCTCCTGGAAGATCATCGAGACGGTCTGGCCGCGAAACGCGGACAGTTCCTCGTCGTTCATGGCGAGCACGTCGCGGCCCATCACGTCGACCTTGCCGGATATCTGCGTGCGCTTCTTCGGCAACAGCCGCATCAGGGCGCGCAGCGTGACGCTCTTGCCCGAGCCGGACTCGCCGAGCAGGCCGAGCACCTCGCTGGTGCCGAGCGAGAGGCTGAGGTCGTTCACGGCATAGACCGTGCGCTCGCCGGTGAAGCGGATGTTGAGGTTCGATATCTCGACGAGGTTTGTCATGACGGCAGTTTCGGCAAGCGGTCGTGATAATCGGTGACGCGCTGGAACGCGGCGCCGATGGTGAGCAGGGTCGCCTCGTCGAAGGAGCGGCCGATCAGCTGCATGCCGATCGGCAGGCCGTCCTTGCTGAAGCCCGAGGGAATCGTCAGCGAGGGGAGGCCCAGAAAGTTCACCGGACGCGTGAACAGCGTCAGGCGCTGCACCAGCGCCGGCGCGTTCGGGCCGCCGCCGACATCGCTCTCGTCGATCCGCGGCGCGGCGACCGGCGAAGCCGGCGCGATCACCGCATGCACGCCGGCCGTGGCCGCGTTGTGCGCGGCGAGCGCGGGGCCGCGCCAGCGCATCGCCTCGAGATAGGTGACCGCAGGCACGGCCAATCCGTTCTGCAGCCGCATCATGACCTGCGGACCGTAATCCTGCGGCCGTTCGATCATCCAGCGCTTGTGGAAGGCGGCGGATTCGGCGGCGAGCACCAGCTGGCTCGCGGCGGACAATTGCCGCTGGTCGGGCAGCTCCACCTTGACGATGTCGGCGCCTTCGCGCTTGAGCACCGCGATGGTCTCGTCCAGCACGCGCGCAACATCGCCGTCGAGATCATCGACATAATAGGAGGTCGGCACGCCGATCTTCAGGCCCTTCAGCGAGCCCCTGGTGGCGGCAACATAGTCCGACACCGGCTCGTGACTGCAGGTCGGATCTTCCGGGTCGGGGCCAGCCATCAAGGCGAGCAGCAAGGCGCAATCCTCTGCGGTGCGGGCGAGCGGGCCGACGGTGTCGAGCGATTGCGACAGCGGCATCGCACCGGCGCGGCTGACCCGGCTCCAGGTGGTCTTGAGACCGGTGACGCCGCAGAAATGCGCGGGCATGCGGATCGATCCGCCGGTGTCTGATCCGAGCGCGGCATAGGTCAGGCGCGCGGCGACCGCCGAGCCGGAGCCCGAGGACGAACCGCCGGTGATATGCGCGACGTTCCAGGGATTGCACACCGGGCCATAATGCGCGTTGTGGCCGGTCGGGCCGTAGGCGAATTCGGCCAGATGCAGCGTCCCGAGCCGGATCTGACCCGCATCCTTCAGCCGTTGCAGCGCGGTCGATGTCACGCCGGGCACGAAATCGCGACGGATCAGCGAGCCGCAGGTCGCGACATGGCCGGCGTCGTAATACATGTCCTTGTGCGCGAGCGGCACGCCGTGCAGCGGCCCGCGCAACTGGCCCTTGGCGAGCTCGGCGTCGGCCGCCTCCGCCGCCTTCAGCGCGGCCTCGGACTCGATCGACATGAAGGCATTGAGATGCGGTTGCCACTGCGCGATGCGGTGGAGGAGTGCGCGCGTCACCTCATGCGAGGAGACCTGCTTCATCGCGATCGCGCGCGCGACCGCGGTGAGCGTCATCAAGGCGGGTTCGGTGCTCATGCCGACACCTTCTGCGCCTGCACGATCGGATATTGCGCCGGCTCGAGGTCGAACGGCAGCGTGCCGGCGATGGCCGCGAAACCCTCGAAGGCGGGGCCGATGGCATTGGAGATGCGGGTCGCGATCTCGTCATCGACGGGCACGCCGGCGATTTGCGCGATCGGCTTGATCTCTTTCGGTGTCGGTCTGGTCATCAGCTTTTCTCCGCCGGCGCGCGGCTATGGCCCGATCCCGGAATCGCCATGTAGCACGCGGCCTCGTGGCCCATTGTATCGAGCGCGGTGAGCTTTGGTGTCGCATTTGCGCAGAGCGGCTCCGCAAACGGACAACGGGTGTGGAAGCGGCAGCCCGAGGGCGGATCGATCGGATTGGGCGGATCGCCGGTGATGGGCGGCGTCTCGGTGCGCCGGTCGGGGTCCGAGGACGGCATCGCCGCCAGCAGCGCGCGCGTATAGGGATGCGCCGGCGAGTCCCAGACCTGGTCGACCGGGCCGAGTTCGACGACCTCGCCGAGATACATCACCAGAACGCGGTCCGAGATGTAGCGGACGACGTTGAGATCGTGGCTGATGAAGAGATAGGTCAGGCCGAATTCGCGCTTGAGGTCGGCGAGCAGGTTCAGCACCTGCGCCTCGACGGACTTGTCGAGCGCGGAAACGGCTTCGTCCAGGATCACGAGCCGCGGCGACAGCGCCAGCGCGCGGGCGATGTTGACGCGCTGGCGCTGGCCGCCGGAGATCTCGTGCGGATAGCGATTGGCGAAGTTTTCGGGACGCAGGCCGACCTTGCCCAGCAGCTCGCGCGCCAGAGTGCGCGCGGCGTCGTCGGCCATGCCGTGGACCTTGGGGCCGAAGGCGATGGATTCCTCGATGGTGAGACGCGGATTGAGCGAGGCGTAGGAATCCTGGAACACCATCTGCATGCCGCGCCGCAGTTCGCGCAAGGAGAGCGAGCGGCCGACGGCCATGCCGTCATAGATGATGTCGCCGGAATCGCGCGGCATCAGGTGCATCAGGAGGCGCGCGGTGGTCGACTTGCCGCAGCCGGACTCGCCGACGATGCCGACCGTCTCGCCCTTGGCCACGGAGAACGAGACGTTGTCGACGGCGCGCACGGTGCGTTTGGCGGCGAACAGGCCGCCCCGCACCGGGAAGTGCTTGGTCAGGCCGTTGACCTGCAGCAACGGCTGCGCGGCACCGCCAAGGTCCTCGATCGGCTCGAGCATGGCGACGGAGGTGCTGGTCTCGCTCATGGGCACCGTCCTTCACCTCTCCCCATCGGGGAGAGGTATGCGCCGTCATCGTCATGGCCGGGCTTGTCCCGGCCATCCACGCCTTGACGCGCGGATCGAAGAACGTGGATGCCCGGGACAAGCCCGGGCATGACGACCTTTGTTGCCGCGGCAGTGTGCCTTTGCATCATCATCTCAATTCCTGATGTCCATGGCGCTGCGCAGGCCGTCCGAGAGCAGGTTGAAGCAGATCGACACGGCGAAGATCATCGCGCCCGGGAGCGCGGCGACCCAGGGATTGATATAGATCGCGGTGCGCAGCGTGTTCAGCATCAGGCCCCATTCCGGCTCCGGCGGCTTGGTGCCGAGGCCGAGGAACGAGAGGCCGGCGGCGAGGATCATCGAGACCGAGATCAGGCTGGTGGCATAGACGAAGATCGCGCCGAGCACGTTGCCGAGGATGTGCACGCGCATGATGGTGAACGGGCCGGCGCCCGAGGCGCGTGCGGCCTCGACGAAGTCCATGTTGCGCACGCCGGTGGTGACGCTCTCGGCGACGCGGGTGATCTGCGGCACGAAGACGACCGTCAGCGACACGATGGAGTTGAGGATGCCGGCCCCGAGCGCGCCGGAGATCGCGATCGCCAGCAGCACGGAGGGGAAGGCGTAGAACACGTCGACCGTGCGCATGATCGCGGTGTTGAGCTTGCCGCCGACATAGCCGGCGATGATGCCGAGCGAGGTGCCGAAGCAGAAGGCGAGGATCACGGGCAGGATGCCGATGACCAGCGACAGCCGCCCGCCATAGATCAGCCGCGCCAGCATGTCGCGGCCGAGTTCGTCGGTGCCGAGCGGATAGCCCGGCGTGCCGATGTGGCGCAGGCGGCGAATCATCGAGCCCTTGTAGGGATCTTCGAGGCCGAGCCATGGCGCGAGAATCGCGGAGAGGAAGATCAGCAGCAGTACCAGCGCGCAGGCCATGCTGACCTTGTCGCGCAGGATGCGACGCCCGACCGTCGCCCAATAGCCGCGCGCCTTGGTGGCGGGGGCGGCCTGCAGCGCGGCGTCGGCGGTGGTGGAGAGCGGAAGCTGGCTCATCGGCTGGCTCCGCCTGGATTTTGGGTCGAACGATGCCTGCCAGGGACGCGGTGCACCTCTCCCGCTTGCGAGAGCTTTGCGTAATTGGATGAGGGGAAGTGATTGCCGCTGGCGGGCTTTTTTTGGATGGCGTCGGGCGGTCGCGTTTTCGCGGCCAACCGATGGTATTGGGCGGCGGTCATGCCGTAGCTCCCGCAGTAGACAGCACCGCCCATCGTTTGAGGTTCATGGCGAGGCAGATCAGGCGCAGATGCGTCTGGTTGCGTGCCAAGCCCAGATAACGGGCGCGCGCCCAGCGGTAGCTGCCCTTGAGGCGCGCGAAGACTTGCTCGACCGGTGCGCGTCGCTTCCCCACAGCATCGTTGAAGCGCTTCTGCCGCTCCGTCAGTGCATGATGCTTGTTGGGCCGGAACATCAGCCGCGGTTTGATCCCCCGCGCAGCGAGCCCCCTGCGGCGCTCGTGCTTGTCATAGGCTTGATCGGCATAGACCGCCTTCTCATCGCCACAGACCAACTCCTCGGCCGTCACCGTGTCGTTGACCGCTGCATCGGTCAGCTTGCTGCGGCGGATGATCGCCGAGCCCTTGTCGATACCTACATGGGCTTTGTAGCCGAAGTATCGTTTGCCGCCCTTCTTGGTCCAGCGCGCATCCGGATCGCGCTTGCTGTTGACCAGCTTGCTCGGTTCACGACCGTCCGGACCGGGCGGTTGCAGTTCCTCTGGAGGCTTCGGCGGCTTCACGGCCGCCGGAATCAGACTCGCATCGATCAATGTGCCCCGCCGCAGCACCAGCCCGCGAACCTCGATCTGATGCAAGATCTCGGCAAACAGCTTCTCGTCCAGACCGGCCTGCTGCAAAGTCTCGCGGAAGCGCCAGATCGTCGTGTGGTCAGGTGTCTCGTCGCCCAGCACGAAGCCGCAGAAATCGCGGAACGAAGTCCGGTCATCAAGCGCTTCCTCCAGCTCCGGATCGGACAGCCCATACCATTGCTGCAGCAGCAGCGCCTTGAACATCACCAGTCGTGGATAGGGCGGCGGGCCACGCTCCGGTTCCGGAACAGCGCGCAGCACGCGCTCCAAAGCCGCCCAGTCGACCAGTTCGCCAATCCGCCTCAGCACTGGGTTACCCTTTCCCCGCCGCGACACCAGCGCATCCGCGAAGCTCGGTTGTCCCACCTGTCGATATGCCATCCGAATCCCAATCCTCGACAGACCCTACAGAATCGCAAATCCCCCCTTTGTGCAAAGCTCTCGCTTGCGGGAGAGGGTTGGGGAGAGGGCTGTCTCAGCAATGGGATTGTTGAGAATTGCAGAGGAAACCCCTTCGTGGTGAGAGCCCTCACCCGCCGCGCACGGGACGATGCTTCGCATCGCCCGGGGCGCGTCGGCCTCTCCCGCAAGCGGGAGAGGCGAAGCAAGCCCGCGATCCCGGTTAAATCCATATGCGATCGCCCTGCCGGCGCGCGGGGCACGGTCTCGGCGGAACCTTAGCCCGCCTGCGCCTCGATCGCTTCCATATCGTCGTCAGAGAGGCCGAAATGGTGCCCGATCTCGTGGATCAGGACGTGGCGGACGATGTGGCCGAGGCTCTCGTCGTGCTCGGCCCAATAGTCCAGGATCGGCCGGCGGTAGAGCCAGACCATGTTGGGCAGCCGCGCCACGTCGCCCAGGCTCTGCTGCGGCAGACCGACGCCCTGGAACAGGCCGAGCAGGTCGAATTCGCTCTCGCAGTCCATCTCGTCCATGACCTCCTCGCTGGGGAAGTCGTCGACGCGGATGATCACGCCCTCGCAGAGGGCGCGAAACTCGGCCGGCAGCCGCTCGAAAATGTCGTGCGCCGCCACTTCCATCTCGGCCAGCGAGGGTGCTTTCAGGTCCGTCCACATGGCGTTCTCATAGCGTGGGTTCCGGCACGATGCATCCGGCTTTATCGCTGGCGACGAAGAGTTGACGCCGCACCCGAAAACGGGGAGCGTACGACGCCTCAAGGGGATAGCTCAGGCGAGTGGTGGTGCGATGCGGGCGGGAACGACGACGACGGTTCTACTTTGCATGGGGTTGTTTTTGCCTCTCTGCGTCGGCACCCCGGCGCAGGCCCAGGCGGCGGGTCCGGAAATCCGGCTGGCCCAGGCCGATGTCCCGCCGCCGCGCAAGCGGGCGCGCCTGCGCGTGACGCCCTATTACAATCCGGATGGCGTCTATCCCCGCTACAATCCCGGTCCCAATGCGGTGCGCGTGTGCAACGCCACCTATGTCCAGGAGTACCGGCCGAGCGGTACGGTGATCGTGCCCCGCATGAGCTGCACCTGGCGGCCGGGCTAGGACTGCCGTGACACGCGGCATCGGAACCGCATATGCCGCTGCGCTGCTTCTCCTCCTCCAGCTCGGCTGCGATGCCGCGCGCGCCGATGCCGCAGCCCCTGCGGCAGAGATCGGCGCGCGGCGCCATCTCCATCTCCATCGCCACGCGCTCCGCCCTGCGCCTGAACAACCGCGCTACTACGCGCGCCCGGTTCATTACCGTCCCTATCCCTATCGCGTGCCCGCGCCCTTCGTGTTCGGCTTCGGCCCGTTCTGGTGACGCGGCCGGACGACGCACGCCGCGGGCGAGGCGTCGTTCATTCATGGCGCGTTCACGTCGCGCTCCCTAACGTCGATCTGAAGCAGCGATGAAACGGCGAGCGCTAAGAGCGCCGCAGGCTGTGCCGTCCAGAACCAGGGAGACGCGAATGCCGAGGATCCTGACTCTCAGGGCACGCCCGATGCGGCTGCTCGGACTTGTGACCGTCGCGGTCTTGATGCTGTCGACGGGGACCGGGCGTCGTGCCGAGGCGATGACGCCCGTCAATCCGTCCGCAATACCCGCAGCGAAATTTGCCACCGACGACATGATCACCCAGGTGCGCCACGGCGGCGGCGGACATGGTGGCGGCTTCCACGGTGGCGGCTTCCGTGGCGGTGGGTTTCATGGCGGTGGATTTCATGGCGGAGGCGGAGCTTTCCGCGGCGGCGGCTTCCATGGCGGCGGTGCGCATATCGGCGGCTTCCGGGCCGCGCCTGCCTTCCACGGCGGCTATCGCTACGGCGGGGTGCGTCACTATGGCGGCTATCACCAATATGGCGGCTATCGTCCCGCCTATCACGGCCACCACCGCCACTTCCATCGCCGCTACTACTACGGCGGCACCTATCCCGCCTATCAGGTCCCCTACTATCACCATCCGCGCCGCTGCCGGGTCGTCTGGACCTATTACGGCCCGCGCCGCGTCTGCCGCTGGCACCACTGGCATCACCGCCACCACTGGCGCCCCTACCGCTATTGGTGAGCGGATCCGGCCACGACATGAAAAAGGGCGCCGCTGCGGCGCCCTTTTGTTTGGTTCGAAGCCGCCGTGCTGATCAGCGCCAGTCGCGGACGTCGACGAAGTGGCCGGCGATCGCCGCCGCTGCTGCCATCGCCGGCGACACCAGATGGGTGCGGCCCTTGAAGCCCTGGCGGCCCTCGAAATTGCGGTTCGAGGTCGAGGCGCAGCGCTCTTCCGGCTTCAGCTTGTCCGGGTTCATCGCCAGGCACATCGAGCAGCCCGGCTCGCGCCATTCGAAGCCGGCCTTGATGAAGATCTTGTCCAGACCCTCGGCCTCGGCCTGCTCCTTCACGAGGCCCGAGCCCGGCACGACCATGGCGTTGACGTTGGCCGAGACATGCTTGCCTTCGGCGATCTTCGCCGCGGCGCGCAAATCCTCGATCCGGCCATTGGTGCAGGAGCCGATGAAGATACGGTCGACCTTGATGTCGGTGATCTTGGTGC
>CAYREH010000059.1:0-35260 GCA_964423245.1 uncultured Bradyrhizobium sp.
CCCCGCCGGGCATTCTGGCGCTGCGGGCGTTGCGTCCGCCCTTGGCGGCGTCGCCCGGGGCGGCGGCAGCGCAGCGGTCTCGCCGCTGCGGCGTGCCGCCTCACGCGCCTCCGATAGCATGCGCTCGAGCTTCAACGCGGGTGGCAAGGCCGCGTTCGAAGCCACTGGTGGCTCCTCGACAATGGGATCGGTCGGTGGCGACGCAGCCGGCGACGGTGGCGGCGCGGCCGCGCCGGCAGCCGCGGGCGGACCGCCCGCATGGGCACAGCGCATGCGCCGCTCCCAACGCATGACCCATGCCGTCCAGGCCACCGCCCATGCCGTGCGCTCCGGCGACGCCCATGGCGGTGGCTCCTCCGTCAATCTTTCCGAAAGCGACCGCTGATGTTCAAACGACCTTCCACCCATTATGGCAAAGCCCCCGAACCCGAGACGCCCTATCAGCGCGCCGCACAGGTCTGGGACGAGCGGATCGGCGCGTCGCGCGTCCAGGCAAAGAACTGGCGGACGATGGCGTTCGGCTCGCTGATCCTCTCGGCCGGCTTCGCCGCCGCGCTGGTTTGGCAGTCGGCGCGTGGCACGATCGTACCCTGGGTGGTGCAGGTCGACCGTCTGGGTCAGGCGCAAGCCGTGGCGCCCGCCGTCGCCGACTATCGTGCGACCGATCCGCAGATCGCGTTTCACCTGGCGCGCTTCATCGAGCAGGTCCGCTCGATCCCGGCCGACGCCATCATCGTGCGGCAGAACTGGCTGCGCGCCTACGACTTCACGACCGATCGCGGCGCTATGGCGCTCAACGATTTTGCCCGCTCCAACGACCCGTTCACCAAGGTTGGCCGCCAGCAGGTCGCCGTGGATGTCTCCAGCGTCATTCGAGCATCGCCCGACAGCTTCCGCGTCGCCTGGGTCGAGCGCCGCTATGAGAACGGCCAGCTTGCCGAGACCACCCGCTGGACCGCGATCCTGACGATCGTCGTCCAGATTCCACGCAACGCCGACCGGCTCAGGGCGAACCCGCTCGGCATCTACGTCAACGCCATCAACTGGTCACGGGAGCTTGGTCAATGAAGCCGTCTTTCCGTAAAGCCGGAAACCCGGCTTCACACACATCCGTAGTCTCGGCTTTCCGCAGAGCCGCATTCCCCATGGTCCTGCTGGCGACAACCGCGCTCGCCGGCTGCGCCACCAGCACTCCGCCGCCGGAAATTTCCTACGACGCTGCCGCTCCGGCCGTGCAGACCGTCGATCCGCCGGCGCCCGTCACCGTGGTCGAGATCCCGCGGCCGCTTCCGCTGCCTGGACAGTTGCAGCGCGTCGAGCCGTCCCGAGCGACGCCGGAGCCGACCGATCCGACGGCGCGCGTCAACCAGGCCAACGCCGCTGCGCGCATCCAACCGGTGCGCGACGGCTTCATCAACGCCATGCAGGTCTATCCCTATACCGGCGGCGCGCTCTATCAGGTCTATACCGCCGTCGGGCAGATCACCGACATCGCGTTGCAACCGGGTGAGCAGCTCGTCGGCTCCGGGCCGGTCGCGGCCGGCGACACGGTACGCTGGATCATTGGTGACACACAGAGCGGTGCCGGGCCCACCCTGCAGGTCCACATCCTCGTCAAACCCACCCGGCCGGACCTGATGACCAATCTCGTCATCAACACCAACCTGCGCACCTACCATATGGAGCTACGCTCGACCGAGCGGACCTATATGGCCTCGGTCTCCTGGCAGTATCCCCAAGACCAGCTCATCGCGCTGCGTCGCCAGAACCAACAGGCCGAAGCTGCGCAGCCGGTCGCATCCGGCGTCGATCTTGCCAACGTCAACTTCCGCTACGCGATCGACGGCGATCGCACACCATGGCGGCCGCTGCGCGCCTTCGACGATGGCCGCCAGGTCTTCATCGAATTCCCGCGCGCGATCGGTCAGGGCGAGATGCCGCCGCTGTTTGTCGTCGGGCCCGAGGGCACCACATCGGAGCTGGTCAACTACCGGGTGCGCGGGCATCACATGATCGTCGATCGGCTCTTCGCCGCCGCCGAGTTGCGGTACGGCTTCGGCGATCGCCAGAAGCGCGTCCGGATCGTCCGTACCGATGGAAGGCCCGCGTCGTGAGCGAGACCGAGCCCCGGAAAGAGGAAGGGCCGGACGAGGAGACTCGGCCGCTGACCGGCGAGCCCCTCGGGCCTGCGCCGATGCGGCTGCGCGCGGAGGCACCGCGCGTTACCCGCCTGTCGCGAAAGGTGCTGGCGGGTCTCGGCCTGGTCGCCAGCGTCGGCCTCGGCGGCGCGCTCATCTATGCGCTTCAGACCCGCGACGCGGGCAAGCCGAATGAGGACTTCTACTCGACCGAGAACCGCACGACCGCGGACGGGATTGCCGGCCTGCCGCGCGATTATAGCGGCGTGCCCCAACTCGGCCCGCCGCTCCCCGGCGACCTGGGCCGCCCGATCGTTGGCGCTCAGAATCGCGGGCAGCCCGTGCCGACACCCGGCATGGCCACCCCGAATCCCGGTCTCAGCCCAGAAGAGCAGCGCCGCATTCAGGAACTGGAGGCGTCACGCACGGCCCGGCTGTTTGCGAGCACCGAAACCCGGACGGCCGCCGCGATGCCGTCCCAGGCAACGCCTGGCGCGCAACCGATGCCCGATCTCACTAGCCTTGGGCTGGCGCCTCCGCCCGCGACGCCCACGGCGCAGGACAGGCAGAACGCCTTCATCAATGCCGCCGCCGATCGGCGCACCGTCGCGCCCGATCGCATCGCCGCGCCGGCGTCACCAAACATCTTGCAAGCGGGTGCCGTGATTTCCGCTGCGCTGATAACTGGAATTCGCTCCGATCTCCCTGGCCAGATCACCGCCCAGGTGACGGAAAATATCTACGACAGCCCGACGGGTCGCATCCTCCTTGTACCCCAGGGCACACGCGTCATCGGTCAGTACGACAATAACGTCCAGTTCGGGCAGAGCCGCGTGCTGCTCGTCTGGAACCGGCTGATCTTCCCGAACGGCCGGTCGATCGTTCTCGAGCGCCAGCCGGGCACCGACGCAGAGGGCTATGCCGGCCTGCAGGATGGAGTCGATTATCACTGGTGGGATCTCGCCAAAGCGGCCGGTCTTTCGACCCTGCTCAACGTCGCCGCAGAACTCGCCACCAATGACGATGACCGCCTGATCAGCGCAATCCGCAACGGCGGTCAGGACACGATCAATGATGCGGGCCAACAGATCGTCCGGCGCCAGCTCAATATTGCACCGACACTGACGATCCGGCCGGGTTTACCGGTAAGGGTGATTGTAGTCCGTGACCTCGTCCTCGAGCCGTATGGAGGATAATAGTGGCAAAGCTGAAACTCGGTCCGATCGTCGATGAAAAGCGTATCAAGGTGACGGTGGAGCTTCCAGCGGCTCTTCATCGAGACCTTGCCGCCTACGCCGAGGCTCTTGGCCGCGAGCAAGGCCAAGCGATCACCGATCCGGTGAAACTAATAGTGCCCTCGCTTGAGCGCTTTATCGCTACCGACCGCGGGTTTTCCGGGACCAGACGGGCAGCTCCGGTTGACAACCAACCCTAGCTCGGCCGGCTCCAGTAGATCTATCTCCGTCGCGATTATTACTGTTTCATCGAGATCGGCCGCGCCGATGCCGTTCCGCTAGCTCCGTGCTAATCTCCAATAATCTCTTTAACGCCGGATTTCGATTGGTCGCCGACCATACGACGCTGGAACCGACTGTCTCAACCGCAGGCCCGATAGGAAGAAACACCACGCCTGGGTAGGTCGCTCCCAGGGTGGAGCAAGTGGTCAACGTGAGGCCGAATCCCTTTGCAACCATGTTGAGTAGGTTCTCTCGACCCACCCGCTGGACGGAGATTTTTGGTTGAAACCCGAGTCCGGATAGTTGTCGCACGAGATAGTCTTTGATCTCCGGCCCAGCAGCGTCTACGCTGACCAAGAATACATCGTCTCGCACGTCGTCCCAAGCGCACACACTCCCGCTCGCACATCGATGTTCTTGGGGTAGGGCAACAAATATCCGTTCGTGCCAGAGGTACTTGGCTTCGCACCCAGGTAATTGTGCACTCCCCGTGATGAATGCTGCATCAAGTCGGCAGTTGATTACCCCAGCGACGTTAGCTTGTGATGATGTCTCTTGGATCTGGACATTCACACCAGGGAATCGATGACGGTAAGTTCCGAGCAGATCGGATAGGAAGCCACTCGCCAAAGACGCCGTTAGACCAATTCGCAGATCGCCGACTTCACCCCGTTGCGTTCTTGCCATGTCAAGAACGGCTTGATGAAGGTGTTCTGCGCCTATCGCAGCATCGCGCATGAAGCGCTCGCCGGCCGGTGTCGTGCGCGCTCCAGCGTGGTTGCGTTCGAACAACGGCACGCCGAGCCTCCGCTCGAGTAGTTGAATTCGGCGGCTTATGGTGGATTGTGAAAGATTGAGAATAGACGCGGCACGCCGAAAGCTGCCTTGTTCGGCGACAAGTATTGCATACTTTAGATGGCGAAGATCAAGCGCGAGATCTGGCATAGCGCGGCGACAGATTTTGACCTTGACGACCGCAGACACGTCGGTAGAAAATTCTCAATGTATCGACGCTTGCGATGTCATATCTGATCTTGAACCAATCGATTATCATCTTTCTCTTTCTATGTTCGAAAATTCTATACTGAATCCATGAGGTGTCGGGAGTATCAGCGGTGGCCTGATCAAAAGAACGGCCTTCCTACTCCCGTCGACTGGCACATTAGTTTGCCTGCTGCTTGGCGTTATTCCGCAACAATGCGACCACATTCCAGATCGAAGGCAGCACGGAGGTGCCGCTCTGCTTCATGGGCATTCAGGCTTTGCGCCTTCGAAATCAGCAGGGCCGCCAGGCCATCGTAAAGAGCGCCGAGCCGAAGCGCCGTCGCGTCGACGTCGGCAAGCCGCCAAAGGCCAGCGTCGGAGCCAGATCGAAGGGTCGCGACCAGTCCTCCATGGAGACGTGCCTGGATGTCGCGGAGGGCCTCTGCCATCGCTAGATCGATGGTCGAAAGATCGGACGCCTCAATCCAGAGTTGCCAAAACTGGCGCGCGTCCGGTTCAAAGGCGGTCGCGAAATAGCTTTCGAGAGCGGCACGCGGCTCAACGTCCGGCGCAAACTGAGCAGCTGCCACTTGGTCGAAGATCGCCCTCCAAGCAGCAGCCCTGAGCTCCTGCCAGCGAAAATAATGGTTCAACAGTCCCGTTCCGACGCCCGCGCGCTCGGTCACCGCACGAGTCGTTGCGGCCCGCAAGCCGCTCGTCATCAATACGTCCACGGCCGCGCGCAGGATAAGATCCCGCCCCACCTCCCCGTTTGCCCTACCACTAGCCACGACGACCTCCTTGACGGTTGAGCGCCTGCTCAATACGATATTGAGCAGGCGCTCAACCGTCAAGGAATAGCGGGATGACTTCAGGCCGCAACCACTCTGTCGATGTTGTACGGCTGGCTGCGCTTATAGGCATCTGCGTCGTCAACATTCCCTTCATGGGCCTTGCGACGGCTCCAGCGGTCCCCGCCGGAGCCTTCGACCAGATTGTGATGTTCGCCGTGAACGCCCTGTGTCAGGCGAAATTCTTTCTACTGTTCTCCTTTATTTTCGGCTGGGGCTTCGAGATCCAAGAGCGATCTGCCGCTCGTGCAGGAGCCGATTTCCCGCGACGCTATGGCCGCAGGCTCATAGGTCTGGCTATCCTCGGCTGCCTGCATGCTATCCTTGTCTTCAGCGGCGACATCCTGCTGATCTACGCAATCCTCGGCCTCCTGCTCTGGCCGTTGCGTAGACTGGAGTCGCGCACGCTGTGGCGAGTCGCGCTATGCTTGGTCCCGATCGCTACGGTAGGCATGATGCTGCTTGCCTTGGCATGGCCTGAAGTGTTGCCCCGGTCGGCCGGATCGGGGCTGGGGGGAAGTTTTCTCGATTCATCACGGGCGCGGCTGGCGGATTGGCCTTCCACACTCGGTTTCCTGCTGTTTTTCCAGGGTCCGCTCGCCTTCGCCGCGTTCGTTGCGGGTCTCGCCGCTGCAAAGGCCGACTTTTTCACATCGGGCGGCCAAGCCCGCTATCGGCTCGGGAAGGCGACACCTTGGCTGTTCGTCGTCGCGATCACGCTCAACGCCTTCTATGCTGCGACCGACGGGGGATGGCTATGGTCGGACGACGGCTCCCTGGCGCTGTCTGGCCTGTGCGCCTTGTCGCTGGGCGCGCCGATGATGGCAGCCGTCTATCTCAGCGCCATTCTTTCTCTGTCGGAGCGGATGCGATTGCCGCCGCTGCTAGTGCTGGCGGGTCGAAACTCCCTAACCAGCTATGTCCTGCAGGGCGTCCTCGCTGGATTCCTGTTCGGTGGCTATGGCCTGGGGCTGTTCGGGCAGTTCGGGCATCAGGCGCTTTTCGGCCTTTCCATTCTGGTCGCCTTCGTTGCCATGCTGATGACCGGCCTCGCCGCGTCATACCTCGGCCGCGCCCCGCTTGAATCTCTCCTGCGTCTGGTCACCCACGGGCGTCAGCAGAACAGCTCCGGCTAGCTGTGCGCAGGTCGAGCGTTTTGGCCCTTCTTCGAGAAAAAACTCGCCCGCCCAAAACACACAGGCTCCAAAAACAACCCTTCGCGCATGTACCGTTCAATTCTTCTGTCACCTGATGCTGCTAGGTTCCTGAAAATGTCGAGCTCTGCTGATATCCATCTCAGTCAGTTGTTTCCGACGGTCGCGCGCATCCTCGCGGGAGCGGCGGGCACAGCAATTGTTGCAATTGCGGTGATCGAGCTCTGGCCTGGTGCGTGGCCCCTTGGATGGCATTCGCTGTTCGTTGGACCAATTCTCGTCGGCGGCGTGGCGATCGGAGGTCTGCTGCTCGCCGCGGCGATTTTCGGAGAACAAGTCGTCTGGACCATCAACGATACCGGGATCGCGATCCGGCGCCGCAATATTTTGGGAACGCGGCAGGGCATCGTTCGTCCCCACGATCTTGTGAGCGTCGAGCTGCACGAAAACGAATGGGAGTCCCGCCCCAGTACGTTTGGCATCGTCTTGCAACTCGCGTCCGGCAAACGCCTGGTCTCACCGGACTGCGCGAGCAAAGCGGAGGCGGAAGTTTTGCGCGACCGGCTTCGCACCCGCCTCGGCAACATCCAATGACAAAGACCACTCCCGCTGAAATATGCCGACGCCTGGCCGCGATCTACCGCCATTCATTTGGCGGCGGCGTGTCCGCATTCGCCTTTGCTAACGAGGTCACCTTCCATCGCTATGGTGAACAACCGGCTTCGTTATCGGGTCACCCCGAAGAGACGACGCTGTTCGAAATCGGTTCCATAACCAAGGTGTTCACAGCACTGCTACTTGCCAAATTCAGCATCGATGGACGAGTCGCACTTGACCGACCTGTTGGAGATATTCTGACAGAGTTTTCCAACCTGCCCGTTTGGGTGACCCCTCGCTCCCTTGCCACCCACACTGCCGGCTTGCCGCGTGTGCCCCGGGGGCTCGCCCGACGCGGGATGACCAACCCCTATGTGGGATTCCGCGGCCCAGACCTTATTGCCTGGAGCAGAACCTATCGGCCACGACGGCCGCCCCGCCCCGGCCAGATTGCCTATTCGAATCTCGGTTTCGGATTGCTCGGTTACTTGTTGGGCAAATTGCATGGATGCGGATTTGAAAATGCACTTGAGAGGGAGGTTCTCCGGCCGCTCGGTCTGCAGGACACAAAGATCACCCTTGAGCCCGACGACCGCCTCGCGCAGCCTCATTCGTTTTGGGGGCACCCGGTGCCGGCCTGGGAATTCGACGCGCTCGCGGGCTGTGGCGCCTTGCGGTCGACGCCAAAGGACATGCTGGGATTCGGGCGTGCCGTTGCTGCAGCATCGCGACAGCCTGGTCCGCTGGCCGAGGCAATCAGGCTTTCGCTGCAAATTCAATTTCCGAGCGGCCGGGATGCCGTGCCCTCACAGTGTTTCGGCTGGCTGGCGACGGTCCAGCGCGAGACGAAGGCTATTATCTACGGTCACGATGGCGGTACGCACGGAAGTTCGGCGTTGCTCTTCGTTTGTCAGGAGCACGAGTTCACTTTGCTGTTGCTCGCCAACACGCCTACCACTCTTGTGACGATGTGGCGGCAGATGCGTGCAGATTTCAACGGCCTTTTGCTAGACGCCGTCCAGTTGGCCCGTTGATTGTCGCGGCCTAACCGCAGTCGCCGTGGAGCGCTTTTTTCACAGCCTCCGCGCTTTGGAGGGCAGGCGTTTCTTGAACTTGCAGAAGGCCTTCTGGATGGGGTTGAAGTCGGGGCTCCAGGGCGGAGGAACAGGAACCTGATCAAGGGCGGCGTCATGGCCAGAGGAAGCGCAAGAAAGAGGCAGCTAGAAAGGCCACATCGGGCTCATGTCGCTGAACCGCGGCGACGTGCCAACGACCCCCTTCGAGGAAATCGGGACGGATGGTCGAGTTCGCAACAACGTAAGCGCTGAGCAAATCGGCCAGAGAGCCGGACGCGAGCGACGTGCAAATGCCGAGGGGAATAAGGCCCGATTCGGCACGCCCTAACGAGCACACATCGATTGCGGTGCCCGAGTGCTGTGCCGGCTCGATCCATGAACCGCTGGGCAGCATCGGTATGCTGATCTCACAAGGGTGATGGATGAAGAGCGTGGCTCCGACTTCGTTCTTCCAGATTGCGAATGCGTCGGCCGATCGCCGATTGTTCAACCTTCAGCACTTTGGCCGCTCGACGGAAGCTTCCGCCTTTGTCGACCGCAAACAGATAACGCAGGTGACCAACTTCGATCGTCATCGCATCGCCGCGCCGCCGACCGACTTGTACAAGGCCACCAGGGCGAGGGCCTCACGCTCGCGGACATCGGCACTGTTCAGCTCCGCTTGACGCAAGGCGACCGTCGCGTCCAAGACGTCGGTGAGGCTCGCCAGCCCCTGCCGGTACAGTAAATCAGCGTTTGCTGCCGCCCGGCGCGCGGCCGTCGCGCCGGTTGCGAGCCATTCCGCGCGCCGCCGTTCGGCGTCGAGCGCGTTCAGCGCATTCTCGGTCTCCTCGACGCCCTCCAGCACGGCTTGGCGATAGGCGAAAATGGCTTCAGCGAGCGCCGCATCTCGTGCCGTAACGACAGCACGTCGCGTGCCCCAGTCGAACAACGGGATCGTCAGCAATGGACCCGCCGAGGCGTTGATCACCCGCCCCGGAAGCGAATTCCCGATCAGATTGTCGCCGAGGGTGATGTCGCCCGTCAGCGTCATGCGCGGGTAGAGGTCGCCCACCGAGACGTCGAGCTCCGCCGCAGCCTGCGCCACGGCGCGCTCGGCGCTTCGAATTTCCGGTCGGGTTCGCACCAGGTCGACCGGCAACAGGCGAAGCGAGACCTGATCCGGAAGGGGTTGCCCAGCGGGCAACACCAGCCGGGCGTCGACGCTCGAACGGCCGGCCAGGACGGCGAGCCGCTGGGTGGCCTGCTGGATCGCCTGGTCCGTGAGCGGGATCTGGGCCCCGGTCTCCGCCGAGGCCGTGACTAGGCGATCGATATCGAAGTCGCTCGCGACGCCCGCCGCTCGACGTTCCCGCGTGAGCGAGAGCAGCTTGTCCTGTTCACCCGCGATGGCAGTCAAAAGCGCGCGCCGGCGCTGGGCGCCGCGCAGCTCGACATAGGTCCGCACGACTTCCGCCACGACCGTGGCCCGCGCGGCCTCGGCATCGGCCTGAGAAACTTCGGCGGACGCTTGTGCTGACCGCACGCGCGCGGACGCGCCGCCGAACAGATCAATCTCCCAGGAGGCGTCGAACCCGGCCTGAAAAAAGCCGGTGGTTGGCTCGTCCTGCACAACGGTTGGGCCGAACGCGTTCGAGCCGCCGGGGATGCCGACCAGACTGGTCGATCCCGAGAGGCGCCGTTGCACGCGTGCGCCGGACGACGCCCCAAACTGCGGCAGCCCCTGACTGATCGCGGGCCGCACCAGCGCGCGGGCGCCGCGAACGCGGTACGCCGCTTGAGCCAGCGTAAGATTCTGCGCGATGGACTCGGCGACGAGCGAGTCGAGGACGGGATCATCGAACGCGCGCCACCAACTCGAAAGGTCCGGACCTGCTCGCAGCGGGACGGATCCGCGGTTTGCCCAGTCGGTCGACAGCGGTTGTTCCATCGCGGGCAACGGGCCGAGCGAAGCGCACGCGGACAGCGTTGATCCGAGTAACACCGCCACTACGAGCGCGACCGGCCCGCCTTTCCTTTTTGAAGGGGTCACGCGGTTCTCCTCACTGGTGGACCTTGACGACCTGAAGCTGCTGATTTATTAGACCGATTACTCGGTCTATATCAAGCGCCCTTTTGGCGGCTCGCCGACAACAGGAGTTCTGATGTGCGCAAGGTTGATCAGGAACGGCAGCAGGCCAAGCGACGGCAGATCGTCCAGGCGGCGATTGAATGCTTCGCGCGGCGCGGGTTCCACGCCACCACGACCGCTGAAATCTGCGAGGCGGCCGGCATGAGTCCCGGCAACCTGTTCCACTATTTCGACAGCAAGAATTCGATCATCCAGGCCATTGCGGAGGAGGATCAGCGCGAGACGGCGGCCTTGTTCGCTCAGCTCGAGAAGAGTGAGGATGTCCTGGCGGCGCTGCTGGAGATGGCGGAGGCGGCGATGACCCAGGCCACCGATCAGGTCTACGCCCGTATCAGCATCGAGATCGCCGCCGAGGCGACCCGCAATCCAAAGATCACCGCGCTGTTCGTGGTCAACGAAGGCGAGACCAAGGCGGCGTTGGTCGCCTTGCTCGCTCGCGGCATCGATCGAGGACAGATCGACCGAAGCCTCGACCCCGAACTCGCCGCGACCTGGCTCATCGCTCTGCTCGACGGCGCCATCGGTCGCGCCGTCATGGATCCGACCTTCGACCCCAAAACGCACGCGCCGACGCTGCGCCTTATGATCACCCGCTTCCTCAGCCCGGCGGCGGGCTGAGCCGCTTCCACACCGGAGAATCGAGATGATGCAATCGCCGCCGCGACCTCCCTTGCCTGCCCGCCTTTCCGCGCTCGGCGTGATCGCCTGCCTGGCCTGGACCGCCGTCGCGATGCCCGCCAAGGCTCAGACGCCGGCCCTGGCATCCGGCCACTGGCGAACCGCCGACGGGGCCACCATCGTCGAGATCAAGCCTTGCGCCCAGACCTTGTGCGGTCGGCTGGTCTGGGTTCGGGAGGGCGCCGACGCCCGCGACGAACGCAACCCCGACCGGTCAAGGCGGTCCGCGCCGATTTGCGGGCTGAACGTGTTCAGCCGATTCCGGTACGAAGGCGGACGCTGGTCGGGCGGTTCGATCTACGATCCCGAAGCGGGCGAAGCGATAGCCGGGGTGAGCCTCGGCGCGCGCGGCGACGCGCTCACACTTACGGTCGGCCGGGGCCTGTTCGCCGGGAGCGAAACATGGCGGCGCGTCCCGTCTCCCGCGCGCTCCTGCCAGGCCGGCTGAGATGAGCGTCGCCGCGTCCCGACGCATCCCGGTCTACGGCGTCATTGCGGCGGGCGGCGTCTCGATGCTCGGCAACGCGGTCGCCGCAGTTGCCTTGCCGTGGTTCGTGCTCGACCTGACCGGGAGCGCGGCCTGGACCGGCGTCGCCGGCGCGGTGGGCATGACGCCGTTGATCCTCGGCGCCTTCTTCGGCGGGGCCGTAATAGATCGGCTGGGCTCGCGCCGCGTGGCCGTATCGGGTGATCTCGTGAACGCCGCCTGTGTCGGGGCCATTCTCGTGCTGCAGGCGCTCGGGCTGCTGACCCTGGCGCCGCTGCTGATCCTGATCGCGGTCGGCGCGCTGCTCGACGGACCCGCCGTCACGGCGCAGGAATCGCGCTATCCCGAGCTCGCGCGCTTGGCCGGTCTGCGGCTCGAGCGCGTCACGGCGCTGGACGAACTGATCGACAACGGCGCGATGATCGCCGGACCTATCCTGGCCGGCCTTGCGATCGCCACCGTCGGACCCGCGCCCACCCTCGTGATCACCGCCGGATGCGCCCTGATCGCGACAATCATGAACTTCATTTTCCTGCCGCGTCACCGACCGTCGCGGCGCGCGGCCGAGGGCGGGCGTCCGAACGACGTCCTGACCGGCGTGCGGTTTCTGTTCGGCGACCCGCTGCTGCGCACCCTGCTGTTCCTCGGGATGGGGGTCGTCGCCATCTTCGGCGCGCTTGACGCCGTCGTCATGCCGGTCTTCATCCGTGAGAGCGGCCGCGACATCGCCGAGCTCGGCTGGTTCCTCGCGGCCGCCGGAGGCGGCGCGGCGACGGGCGCGCTCGGTTATGCGAGCGTCGGCCACCGCATCGCCAAGCGGTTCGTGCTGCTTGGTTGCCTCGCGGCCGAAGCGGTCGCCATGTTCCTGCTTGTTGGCCAGGTGGGGGGCACGACGCTCCTGATCGCCGGCGCGCTCGCGGGTCTCGGCGCGGGTCCGCTCGGTCCGCTCGTTAACACCGTGCTGCTGCGCCGGACCCCAATGGCGATCCGCGGTCGCGTCCTCGGAGCGTCCACCGCGGTCGCGCTCACCGCGACGCCGCTCGCGGTGCTGCTCGCCGGCGGCGTCATCGAGATGCTCGGCACCCGGACGCTGCTGCTCGGCGGCGCCGGCCTGTTCGCGGGGTTGGCCTGCCTCGCGGTCGCGCTCCCGTCGTTGCGGCAACTTGATCGTGAACTGGCCCCCGATCGTGCCGATCGTCGCCAGGCCGATCCGTCTGCCGTCCTGCCCGCAACCGTCCCCCCGACCTCGAAACACCCCCGGAGTCCTTGATGACCGGATCGCACCCGTCCGCGCCCGGCGTGACGCCGCGCCCGAAAGCGCCACCGCGCCGTCGCGCCCTCATCATCGCGGCCGTCATCCTGATCGTGGTCTGCGGAGGTTGGGGGCTCTGGAGCGTCTTCGCCCGGGAGGAGGTACCCGCCAAGCCTGTTCCGGCAGCGTCGGCCCAGGGCGTGCGTGTCAGCACCGTCGCCGCCGCCCCCGCCACCCTGACGCAATGGCTCCGCGTCACGGGCACCGTGGTCGCGCGCGACGAGATCTCGATTGGGACGGCCTTGCAGGACCAGCGCGTCGCCGCGGTCCTGGTCGATGAGGGCGACCGGGTTGTCGCCGGCCAAGTTCTCGCCCGTCTGGAAACCGAGACTCTGCGGGCCCAAGCCCGCCAGGCCGAGGCGGCGGTGACGCGCGCCCGCGCCGCCATCGCCCAACAGCAGGCCGTCAACGTCGAGGCCCAGGCCAACCTGCAACGCATCCTGCCGCTCGGCCGGTCCGGGGCGGTCAGCGAACAGCAGGTCGATGAGCGGCGCGCCCAGGCGGGGTCGTCAGCGGCCGGGCTCGACGTGGCGCGCGCCGAACTGGCGCAGGCCGAGGCGCAACTGGCCGACGCCCGGTCCCAGCTTTCCCGCGCCGAGATCCGTGCACCGGCCGCCGGCATCATCTCCGAGCGCACCGCCCGCATTGGTGCGCTCGCGTCAGGGCCCGACCCGCTGTTTCGTCTGATCCGGGCCGGGCAGCTGGAGCTCGATGGCGAAGTGTCCGAACTCGACCTCGCGACGATCGATGTCGGACGCCCGGTCCGGGTCGAGGTCGCCAGCGTAGCCGACGCGATCGAGGGTCGCGTCCGCCTCATCGCGCCAAAGGTCGATCCTCAGTCGCGGCTCGGCCGCGTCCGGGTCAGCCTGCCCACCGATCCCGACATCCGGGCGGGCGCCTTCGCCAGGGGCTCGATCTTGACTGGCGACGCCGTCGCACCCGTCACGGTACCGCGATCGGCGGTGACGACCAACGCTCAAGGTGGCGCCTCGGTCATGGTGGTCGCCGCAGACGGGCGCGCCTCACGCCGCCTCGTCTCTACCGGCCGAAGCGACGACTACCGAATCGAGATCGCCCAAGGTCTGCGCGCTGGGGAACGGGTGGTCGCCCGCGCGACCGCGTTCGTGCGCGACGGCGATCGAGTCCCACTCGCCGAGACGCGAGCGTCTGCGCCGACGGAGGCGGGTCGATGAACTTCCAGCTTTCCTCTTGGGCGATCCGCCGCCCGATCCCGACTATCGTCCTGTTCCTGTGTCTGACCCTGGCAGGCGTGGTCAGCTTCCTCAACCTGCCGATCAACGCCAACCCCCGCGTCGACTTCCCCATCGTGTCGGTGACGGTCGTCCAGGCCGGGGCCGCCCCGGCGGAGCTGGAAACCCTGGTCACAAGACGGGTGGAGGGCGCGATCTCGGGCATGTCCGGCATCCGCCACATCACTTCGACGGTCGCGGACGGGGCCTCGGTCACGACGGTCGAGTTCCAGCTTGAAGTCAATCCGGACCGGGCGACGAACGACGTCCGTGACGCCGTCTCGCAGATCCGCTCGGACCTTCCGCAGACGATCGAGGAGCCGATCGTCTCACGCCTCGACGTCGAGGGCGGCGCCATCCTCTACTATGCCGTCAAGTCCTCCGCGCGCGGCCCGGTCGACCTGTCCTGGTTTGTCGACGACACCGTCAGCCGGGAGATTCTGTCCGTCGCGGGCGTGCAACGCGTCCAGCGACTGGGCGGCGTCGATCACGAGGTCCGCGTCGAGCTCAGGCCCGATCGGCTCACCGCGCTCGGCATCACCGCCGATCAGGTCAATGCGCAACTGGCGCAGGTCAATGTCGACGTGCCGGGCGGGCGCGGCGGCTTCGCCGGCCGCGAACATGCGATCCGGACGCTCGGCAGCGCTGCGACCGTGGCCGACCTCGCCTCGACACCGCTCGCGCTGCCGGGCGGACGCTGGGCGACGCTGTCCGACCTAGCCCATGTGACTGACGGTTCCAGCGAGGTCCGGTCGATCGCGCGGCTCAATGGAGAGCCGGTCGTCGGCTTCGCCGTGTTTCGCGCCAAGGGATCGAGCGACACCGTCGTCGCCGAGGGCGTCGAGGCCGCGATCGCGGACCTACAGGCTCAATACCGCGACATGCAAATCCACGAGATCGTCTCGACGGTCGACTACACCCTGTCGAGCTATGAGGCGGCGATGCACACCCTCCTCGAGGGCGCGCTGCTCACCGTCATTGTGGTGTTCTTCTTTCTGCGCGACTGGCGCGCGACCCTGATCGCGGCCGTTGCTCTGCCGCTCTCGATCCTTCCGACCTTCGCGGCGATGGCGGTGTTCGACTTCACACTCAACAGCATCACACTGCTCGCGCTGACGCTGGTGATCGGCATCCTGGTCGATGACGCGATCGTCGAGATCGAGAACATCGATCGCCACCTGCACATGGGCAAGCGTCCCTTCCAGGCCGCGATCGACGCGGCCGACGCGATCGGCTTCGCCGTCGTCGCCATCACGGCAACCATCGTCGCCGTCTTCCTGCCAGTCAGCTTCATCGGCGGGTTCGTCGGCCAGTATTTTGAGCAGTTCGGAATCACCGTCGCCGTCGCCGTCCTCGCCTCGCTGCTGGTCGCGCGGCTCGTCACGCCCTTGATGGCGGCCTACATCATGAAGCCCAAGACCGCGCCGCACGTTGCGCCGAAACATTCCGGTCTGAAGGCCCGCTATCTTGGCGGGCTAACTTGGGCGCTGGCCCACCGGGGCGTCACCATGGCGATCGGCGCGGCCTTCCTGGTCGGATCGGTGATGCTGATCCCGCTTTTGCCATCGGGCTTCCTGCCGACCGGCGACCGCAGCCTGTCGCAGCTCAACGTCTCAATGCCTCCCGGTACGCCGCTCGCCGAAACCGACGCCGTGGTGCAGCGCATCGCCACCGATCTCCGCCGACACCCCGAGGTGCTGTCGGTGTTCGCCTCCGCGGGGTCCGACGATGCGGCAGGGGCCGGCGACGTCGGCAACGGCAGCCTCGTCATCCGCCTGAAACCGCCCAAGGAGCGCGACCTCAGCCAGAAGGAATTCGAGCAGGCGGTCCGCCCGGCGCTCAGCCGGATCGACGACATCCGCTTCTCCTTCCAGGGCGAGAGCGCCGCGCGCGACATCTCGATCATCCTGGTCGGGAGCGACCCCGCTGGCTTGGCCGAGGGCGCGCGCGATCTGGAAGCAGAAATGCGCGGCGTCGGCGGCATCGCCAACGTCCAGGTCAACGAACCGTTGCCCCGTCCCGAACTGCTGATCCGGCCGCGCCTGGACGAGGCGGCGCGGTCCGGCGTGTCGCCGGTCACCATCGGCACGGTCGCGCGCATCGCCACCGTCGGCGACATCGACGCCAACTCCGCCAAGTTCAACCTCGGCGACCGCCAGGTGCCGATCCGGGTCTCGCTTCCAATCGACGAGCGCGGCGATCTAGAGACGCTACGATCGCTTCGGGTCCCGACCGATGCCGGCGAGACCGTGCCGCTGAGCGCGGTCGCGGACGTGCGGTTCGGCGATGGATCCGCCCGGATCGAGCGCTTCGACCGTTTGCGCCGGGTCTCGGTCGACGCCGACCTCGCGGGCGCGGCCCTGGGCACGGCCCTGGCCGACATCGCCGCCCTGCCAGCGATGCAAAACCTTCCCGAAGGCTTGCGTCAGGTTGAGTATGGCGACGCCGAATATATGACCGAGATGTTCGAGAAATTCGGGCTTGCGATGGCCTTTGGCATCCTGATGGTGTTCGGGGTCCTCGTCCTCCTGTTCAAGGACTTCTTCCAACCGATCACGATTTTGACCGCACTGCCGCTGTCGATCGGCGGCGCCATCGGCGGGCTGTTGCTGTTCGGCGCGGCGCTCGACCTACCCGCCGTCATCGGCATCCTGATGCTGATGGGGATCGTGACGAAGAACTCGATCCTGCTGGTCGAGTTCGCGATCGAGAAACGCCGCGAGGGCCTGTCCCGCCACGACGCCTTGATGCAGTCGGGCTCCGACCGCGCCCGGCCGATCATCATGACCACCATCGCCATGATCGCCGGCATGATCCCAGCCGTGCTCAGCACAGGCGCGGACGCCGGGTTCCGGGCGCCCATGGCGGTCGCCGTCATCGGCGGGCTGGTCACCTCGACGCTTCTGAGCCTGATCTTCGTGCCGGTGGTCTTCACCTACATGGACGATCTGCGCGGTTGGGCCGGACGCAAGCTCGGCCGCGCGACTTCGGTGACCGGGGCGGACCGCGAAGCGGCGGACCGCTCGCTTCTCGAGCGGAGGGTGTGATGCTTGTCGCCAAGCCGAACCCTATCTCTTCGAATCGGCGGTACGACGGCGCGAGCCTGCGGATCCGGGGAAATGGGGTTTTCCGCGACTCCGACTTTCAGTGGGCCAGCCATCTCATCAGCCGTTGACCGCGCGTGGCGTGGCGTTGCCTTGGCATGGCCTGAAGTGTTGCCCCGGTCGGCCGGATCGGGGCTGGGGGGAAGTTTTCTCGATTCATCACGGGCGCGGCTGGCGGATTGGCCTTCCACACTCGGTTTCCTGCTGTTTTTCCAGGGTCCGCTCGCCTTCGCCGCGTTCGTTGCGGGTCTCGCCGCTGCAAAGGCCGACTTTTTCACATCGGGCGGCCAAGCCCGCTATCGGCTCGGGAAGGCGACACCTTGGCTGTTCGTCGTCGCGATCACGCTCAACGCCTTCTATGCTGCGACCGACGGGGGATGGCTATGGTCGGACGACGGCTCCCTGGCGCTGTCTGGCCTGTGCGCCTTGTCGCTGGGCGCCAAGACCGAAGTTCGCAACATGGGATCGAAGGGCGAGCGCACGCTCTCAGCCGTTTGGCAGGAAATGCTTAGCATGGGTGACGACCCCGCCTATGTGCCGCCGATGGTAGCCGTTTCGACGACGCCTGCGTTTTACGCCTTTCGCGGCCGCGAAGTGCGCATCATGTATGTCCATGCGGAAGCGTGGGGCGCAGGGCTTTGGCGAGTGAGCCAGTGATCCGAAGCGAGTCTCAACAGTATACCGCAAAAACGAACTCAACGACGACGGGCACGACCGCAGTCGTGCTGCCCAAGGAGGCGGTAGTGGCGGGTAGCAAATTCCTTACCCCGGAAGAGGTAGCTGAGCGCTATCGTGGAGGCATTTCGGTCGGAACCCTCCGAAACTGGCGCGCAATGCGTCTCGGCCCTTCCTTCGTCAAGGTCGGCAAGACCGTCCTATATCCCGCCGATGATCTTGATGCATGGGACGAAAAGAATAGAGTGCATTGCCGTGCCTCCAAACGACTCGTTGAGCGGCTGGGTGATCGGGCGTGATGATCCCGAACGGGCAAGGTCAACAGATCCCAATGACCGGCACCATCCGCAGCCAACGGGAGACTTATTGTAGCAATACCAATATGTTATGACTTCGCTTGGTCTGGTCCACCACCATCCGCACCGCCCGGGCGCGTACCTCAGGTGAGAACTTGTTCGTCGTCTTGCTCGTCATAGCCCCTTCCTCTCAGGAGTTGGGGCCTCCGACAAACCCGGCGCGGTTCATTGGAAGATCGGCCATCGGCGCCGAGCCGGGTGTGGAACCGCATCCCGGCGGGCATCCACGACCAGATCATCGAGCTGGCGCTGGAACAGTCTGAGCTGAGCCCCCGGGAACTGGCCGTGCGCTTCACCGATGGGCAGCGCTACTTCGTGTCGGAATCCACGGTTTACCGCCTGTTGAAGGCCCACGACCTGATCACCAGCCCGGCCTATGTCGTGATCAAGGCTGCCGATCAGTTCCACACGAAAACCACGCGGCCGAACGAGATGTGGCAGACCGACTTCACCTACTTCAAGATCATCGGGTGGGGCTGGATGTATCTCTCGACCGTGCTCGACGACTTCTCGCGCTACATCATCGCCTGGAAGCTGTGCACCAACATGCGAGCCGAGGACGTCACCGACACGCTGAACCTCGCCCTGGCGGCTTCTGGTTGCGACAGCGCCACGGTGCTGCACAAACCCCGGCTACTCAGCGATAATGGCCCCAGCTACATCGCGGGTGAGCTGGCGGAATACATCGAGGCCCGGAAGATGAGCCATGTCCGCGGCGCCCCGTGTCATCCCCAAACCCAGGGCAAGATCGAGCGCTGGCACCAGACCCTGAAAAACCGCATCTTGCTGGAAAACTACTTCCTGCCCGGCGACCTCGAAGCCCACATCGAGGCCTTCGTCGAGCACTACAATCACCAGCGATACCACGAGAGCCTGGCCAACGTGACGCCTGCCGACGCCTACTTCGGCAGGGCTCCGGCAATCATCAAACTGCGCGAAAGGATCAAGCGACAGACCATCGAACATCGGCGCTTGCAGCACCGCAAGTTCGCCGCCTAACATCAATCTGACGAGGTCCGCACTCCGCTAATCTACGCCGCGAGTTGTGCCGAATGTTCTGACGACGGACAGTGAGGATATGACCTCCTGGCGCCATGGGAACGTCGCGCACCGGCGAGACGGTCGCCTGTTGATCGGTCAGCCTTCCTTTTTTCCATCAACAAGCATGACTCCCACACCCTGGTCGGAGTTAAGGAAAACGATCCCGCCACGTTCGAAGGCGCGCCGTATCTCATCGCGCGTGCTCTCGTAGACCTCGAGGCCACTTGTGGATTCGAGGCGCTTCAGCGCGGTCAAAGATACCCGGGCCCGGTCAGCGAGCGTCTCCTGTGTCCAACCCAGCAACGCGCGCGCGGCCCGAGATTGTCGGGCGGTGATCATGCATGATCACCGCCCACTGGGACCTACGCGCACGCCAGAACTACGACTATAATCGTCGTTCTTGGCTTATTTTGCGAGCCAAAAGGCGCTGCTGGTTCCGTCGCTAGGGAGCGATCCAGTGAAACTGATTCGGTCGTTCTGAATGAAGGCCCCGACCTTTGGGTCGGGGCCTTGCGGGGGAGCCTCAGTCGGCGCGCCTGCCGTTGGGGCGGGACCAGATCAGCGAGAAGGTGTCTTCGCCCTCGTCGTCGAAGAGGTTGGCGTAGATCGGGGCGTTGAAGCTCGGATCGTCGAGCTTGAGGCCCAGATAGTCGCGACCCTCGTTGGAGCGCTTGGACCAGGCGGCGCCGATCTCGGCGCGGCCGACCAGGACCCGGTGGCTGGGGGCGTTCTCGCCGGTGGCGCGCTGGTCGGGGACGATGCGCACGTTCTTGGCCTGGACGCTGAGGGTGACGATTTCGCCGGTGAACTCGTTCGAGCCGGTCTTCTTGAAGGTGCCGATGGTCGCCATTGTAAATCTCCGTTTTCCGTTCCCGAGCCCGCACCATGCGGTCTCGATGGCGATCGGCAGGCCGGAGGCGATCGACGGCGCACCCCTTGCTCGGGGTCCCCGGCGCGCTTGCGCGCTGGGGTGGGGATGGGGCTGGACAGCCAAGGAGGGCTTTCTTGTTCCGCGCGGAATGACGGCGCAGCCGGCAGGGGAAGAAAGTTTGACGCGACTGTTGCGTCATAGGCGATCGAGGCGAAGCCGGCCTTCGGCCAGATCAGGCCATTGAAGAGGCCGTTTGGAGCGGTCTCGGCGCGGTCAGACAACGGAGGTGATGGCGGCCTCCCGCACCGAAAAGCCGGCGCCACGGCAGGGTTCAGCGGCTTCGTCTCCTCCCGCCAAGCCAACGTTGCTGCCTCCTGACCTCCCGTCGGCCTGAAAGAGATCGCCGCGCCGAATGTCCGGTGCCCCGCCAAGACATGGCTCTGCCCATACGGCGCTTCAGGGAGGTAATCGAGAACAACATAGGACTCTATTTCGTGGTGTAGCCGCCATTGACGAGAATCGTCTGGCCCGTCATCCACCAGCCGTCAGAGACCATGAAGCGAATATACGGGACGATGTCCTCAATGTCGGTGAGGCCGGTCTTCGAGTATCCCGACAGAGCTGCGGCGGTCTTATGGTAGGCGACGGCATCGGCGCCTTCGGCCGGATAGAAGAACGGCGTATCCATCGGACCTGGACCAATTGCCGTCACTGAGATGCCACGCTCGCCGAACTCCTTGGAGGCTGCGCGGGTAAAGTGTTCGACCGGAGCCTTGGTGCCGGCATAGCTAGAATAGAAGGGCGTGAAGGCGCCGAGCAAAGAGGTGACGACCGTCACCAGCTTGCCGTTGTCGTTCAGGTGCTTGCCGGCTTCCTTGATGAAGAAGAAGGCCGTCTTGGAGTTGACGGCGCTCATCCCGTCATATTCGGCCTCGCTGATCTCGACGATGGGCTTCTTCAGCACCTTGCCGACGGTGTTGATGGCGATGTCCGGACGGCCGATGGCGGCGACAGCATCGGCGAACAGTTTCTCGACGGCCCCGGCGCTGGTCAGGTCGGCCTGGAAGGCCACCGCTTCCGCGCCCGCAGCCTTGACGGCGGCAACGGTCGCATCGGCATCCGCCTTGCTGGCGGCGCTGTTGTAGTGGATCGCAATGGCTTTCGCGCCATGGGCGGCGAGATCGCGGGCGATCAGTCCGCCGAGGTTCTTCGCCCCTCCGGCGATGATGACGGTTTTGCCTTTGATGCTGTGATCGGTCATGGACGGCCTCCTTTGCCGGGCTGCAATCGCACCGGCGACCGCTTTTGTTGAGCAACCATATCCTCTAGGATTGGCCAATAAAGCTGATCATTCTGACATCACTTATCAGAAAATCAGCACAATTGGAGTTCTGACTGTTTGGACCGCGTCGATCTGTTCCGCATGTTTGTGCGTGTCGTTGAATGTGCGAGTTTCACCCGCGCGGCCGACACGCTGGGCGTTCCGCGGTCCTCCGTATCGGCCGGCATTCAGGAATTGGAGGGACGGGTTGGGGCGCGGCTGTTACACCGCACGACCCGCAAGGTCTCCCCGACACAGGACGGCATCGCCTTCTATGAGCGCTGCCAGCGGGTCATCGCCGACGTCGAGGATACGGAAAATCTTTTCCGGCAGACCGCCGCCAAACCGTCGGGCAAGCTGCGGGTCGATGTCCCGGGGCGGATCGGGCGTCTGATCATCGCGCCGGCTTTGCCCGGCTTCCTCGACAAATTTCCCGAGATCGACATCGACCTCGGCGTCACCGACCGCGCGGTGAACCTGGTCGAAGACAGCATCGACTGTGTGCTGCGTGTGGGGCCGCTCAACGACTCAGGCCTGATCGCGCGGCCTATTGGAAAGTTGCTACTGATCAATGTCGTCAGCCCAGCCTATGTGACGCGGCATGGCACGCCAGGCTCTCCTGAAGATCTGGGAGATCACTGGGCGGTCAATTATGCTTCTCCGACCAGCGGCCGTGTTGAGGATTGGGAGTGGCTGGAGCAAGGGAAGCTGCATCGGGTTCCGTTGCGCGGGCGGGTCACTGTCAACAGCGCCGAGGCCTACATCGCCTGTTGCCTCGCAGGCCTCGGCATGATCCAGATCCCAGCCTATGACGTGAAACAGCATCTTGAGGCGGGAGAATTGGTCGAGGTGATGCCCGGCCATCGAGCCGAGCTGATGCCTATGACGTTACTCTATCCCCACCGCCAGCACCTTTCACACCGGCTGCAGGTATTTGCCGATTGGCTTGAGACGCTGCTGAAGGACAAGCTCTTATGAAGAGCAAAAGCCACCCGGGATCCGAAAGGCCTGCGCTCAAGCGGTCCGGATGACCGAAGCGTCCTCGCCGATCATGCGTTAGAGGCAGTTTTTGCAGACGTCAGGATTACCGATCGGGCCAGACGCGACTGGCAAAGATCATGGTGAGGCCGAGCGCAGCGATCCTGATGAATTGCACGTTCATCTTCACAAAGGCCAACGACTGACCGGCGGGTTCCTAACCCCAGCTCCCGGCCGCCAGCCATTTGAGCGCGGACAGGCTTGGCATGAACAGATATTCGCCGCCCTTCATGACATTGAAAGTCTGCACACCGTCGATGCGCTTGCGCGCCGACGCCTGCGGGATCGTGAACCGGCCGTCATCCTCATGCAGGCCAACGATCGGATCGCGCTCTTCGCCAAGGTCGACGAAATTGCCTCGGTTGATCCACTCCTGCTGCATGAACTCGATCGTGTCATAGGCACGCGCGCTGATGAAGATGAAGAACAGGCCGCGATCGCCTTCGGCATCGTCTTCCGGCGCGACATCCTCGGAATAGACCGGTCCGAAGGTCGAGGAGCGGCGGATGATCCGGTGGATGTTGACGTCGGTAAGCAGCGTCAGCTCGGAATCGCGGGGATTGAGTCGACGCATATGGCAGCCGAGCGGCACAACGCGGCCTTTGGGGTCTTCCTTGAACGTGAAGTCATTGTTGCGCTGCGGATCGGCGCCGAGGTCGGGATCGTCATGGTCGGGCGACAGCGTCAAGGGCGCGCCGGAGCGCCAGCGCCCGAACATCTTGGCGGCTAATAGCTCGCGTTCCTCCGGCGTCTCGCCATGCGCCTTGAGGAAGGCGTTGAAGCAGCCGACCCGGCTGTTGTACTTGCGCATAACGACGAAGGTGCCGTTCTTGCCGAGCGCGGCGGGCTCCGGCATGCCGAGAGGCTGGCCGTTCTCGCTCTCATAACCGAGGATGAATTCGCCGGCCTTGATCGGCCGCTCCTCGCCTGGCAGCGGATCAACGCCGCTGCCCTCCACTGCGGGCTGGGAGATCGAATCCCGGAAGCCGAACGGGTTTTTCGCGCCATCCGGCGCACCGAAGCGATGCTCGCCGAGCAGGGTCACGCCGCTGCTCCGGTCGAGTTCGGCGCGCGCTGTCGCCAGCGCTTTGTCGAGCGCCGCATCATTCACGGCATAGATGGTCAGCGCGAGATGGCAGTTGCCCGGCTTGAAGACCTCTTCCCACTTTTCAGGCGCGTTGGGCCCGAAGTCGCGAAGCTGCTCCGCGCGTGCGGGCATGCCCTGCTGGAAGGGGAGCGGGAAGGTCTTGAGTTGTGCTTCCGGCAGGCCGAGCGCCTTCAGCCCCTCGAAGCTGAGTGCGGCCCCGATCCAGAAATCGAGATCGTCGCTCCAGTTGTCGGCCGAGGCGATATGCGGCGCGAGCCGGCCGAGGAGGTCGCGCGCGCCCTCGGCCTCGTCGAAATGGAGCATGGCGTGGATGCCGACATAGGGCTCCGGCCGGATTCGCAGAATCAGCGCCTGGATGTCGTGCAGGTCGAGCGTGACGCTGTCGCGCCGGAAGCGCTCTTTCAGTTTCTGAAGGATCGCCATTGCTCAGCCCACCTTGTCGAGAAATTCGTTGACGGCATGCTCCATGCGCTGGAGCCGGCGCACATCGACGACGGTCACCTGCGGGTTGGCGACGAACCAGCCGGCGGCGGTGATCTGATGCTCGGCGATGAAGTCCTTGACCTTGGGGCTCGCAATGCCCGGCCAGCCCTCGACCGAGGCGAAGAGCAGGTCCATCAGGTCGGGGATCTTGGTGGCGAAGTCGTTGATATAGGTGTCCCAGTCGCCATCATAGGCGGTGGCGAACAGGATGCGCGTGTCGTTGTCGAAGAAGACGAAGCGCATATTGTGCAGTGTGCCGACCTTCTGTGCTCCGTCGAAATTGCCGTTCACCAGCCCGAAGATGCGTTTCAGCCGGTCCGCGCCGCCTGGCTTGAGGTTGGCGATGGCGGTAAGCTCCGAGACATTGCCGGACTGAGCGCCGACACGGCCGGCGGAGCCGGCGGTGCCCTTGAGGTCTGGATTATGCTTCGTCACCATCTGCTCGAGGGCGAGCTTGGCGAGCTGCGGCGCGTCGCCGGCCACTTCCTCGATCCGGCGGCGGATGGCCTGAAGGCGGGTTTCGTCGATCTGAGGGGTTTCTTCGGTCTCGGCCATGGCTGGCCTCCTTTCGTAAGTTTGGTTGACGATCGGATCGTCAGTCCGGAATGGCGTCGATGTTCGTCGGCTCGACGCGCGGCTGCGCGTTCATTTCGTGGCGGTAGCGGGCGGAACGTTCATAAGCGGCGATGCGCACCCGCATGATCGAGCCGAGCGGCTGATGATCGCGGATGCCGTGCCAGGGGTTGAAGGACAGCACGTCATCGCCATAGACCCGCCGCGCTGGCGAATAGGCGTCCTGAGGGGGAATGCGCAGCGTGGCGATCGGCTGGTGCGGCGAGAGATCTTCCGGCCAGAGCACCGCCGCATCCTCGACCGGCATCCTTTCGAGATCGGTACAGAGCTGGGCGCGCAGTTGATACTCCGCGCTCTGATCGCGGAAATGCTCGACCACCAGATCGCGCATGGTGGCGTCCTCCACCGCGCCGACATCCTTGCCGGCGAGTGCCCGGACATTGTCGGAGAGCGGTGCGGCGCTGATCTTGGCGATGTAGTCGCCGAAGCGGATCGCCGCCATCGAGTGATAGGTCTCGCCAAGCAGATGGTCATTGTCGCGCGCGAGACCGCGCAGCGTGGCGCCGGGCTCGACGCCGACCGCTTCGACCGCGGCTTCCACTCCCCGCGCCACCCCGGCCATGGCGCGCTGGAGAACGGCCGGGTTCTGGGCATTCTTTTCCAGAAGGCCGATGAGCTGGCGATATTTACCGATCGTGCCGAAGCTCAGGGTCGGGATATTGACCAGCAGGAAATCCTGGTTGCGGCCCTGGTCTTCGGGGAGAAGCCGCTCCCCCGCCACGCCAATGACCTTGATCGCCATGCCGCGCGGAGCCGGTATCGTATCGGAGTGAATATCTCCGGGCGCTGATGAGAGGCGGATCACCACGGAATAGGTGGCGGGACGAGCGAAAAGCCCCTGGCGCAGATGCTCCGGCAGTTCCGGGATGACCAACTCACCCTTCAGGAACCCGTGGCTCTTGGCATGGGCGTCGCGCACCGCATGGCGGTGGCGTTCGAAGGCCTTACGGTTAGTGCTCGCCATGATCTCGAGGATTTCGGCGGTCAGCCGCTCCTCGTCTTCGCCGAGAACCTCCACGTCCGGGGAATAGCCAATGTAGGTTTCAGCCAAGGGCACTCCTTCGCGTTTTAATTTCGATACTGCGGACGATTTCGGGTCGAAATCGCCGTTGATTTCGGATATCACTTGATACCTGGTTTTACTGAGAACGCGGAACCGCCGAAAAGGTTTCGCACGTCTCGCCCGTTGGTTGGAGAACGAACCCATGCCGCTTACGCGCAAGGACACGCAGCGCCAGACGCGGGACCGGCTGATCGCCGCCGCACATACCTCGATCATCGAGGAGGGGGTCGCCGCCATGTCGATCCGCAACATCTGCAGCGCGGCCGGCCATTCGCAGGGTGCCTTCTACTCGAACTTCGCCAGCAAGGACGATCTGCTGGTCGAGATCCTGCAGAGCCATATCCAGGATGAGGTCACACTGCTTCGCGACCTGGTCGCGCACTGCTCCGGCGATGATATCGAGGCAACGCTCCAGGTGCTGGCCGCCCGGCTCGCGAAGCTGGCCGGTGAAGCGCAATGGTCGCTCCTCTCGATCGAATTGCAGCTTCACGCGCGGCGCGATCCGGCTTTCGCCGAGCGGCACCGGGAGGGCAAGGCGGCCTGCTATCGGATGTTCGGTGAACTCGTTGCCGATCTAACGCAACGCTTCGCACTGCGTCCGGCCTTGCCGCCGATGCAGACGGGCATCGGTCTATACGCGCTCTGGATGGGACTGGCGGTCCAGGGCGATGTCGAAGGCGCCATGCCGCGCGACGAGATGCTCGTCGGCTTCTTCCGCGCCATGGCTGGACTGGGTTCGTCGCATGAGGAGCAGGCGTATTCGTGAGCGGGATCGTGTCAGATCGTCGACGCATCGGCTGCGATGAGCACGGACACCCGCTCGTCGGCGAGGTGGATGAGCATCGGCGCTTCCATATCCGCTTCCGCGCCCAGGACGCCGACATCGACGAACTCGGCCATGTCAACAATGCTGTCTGGGTGACCTGGATCCAGGATGCGTCGGTGGCGCACTGGCTGACGGCCGCGCGTCCGCAAGATCGCGACCGGTTCGTCGCGGTCGTGCTGCGCCATGAGGTCGACTATCGCGGCAATGTCCGGGCGGGAGACGCGGTCAGCGCGATCACCTGGGTCGTCGGAGTGCCGCGCGGTGCGCGCTATGCACGATGCGTCGAATTCCATGATGAAGACGGGCGGACGCTCGTCGCCTCGCTGACCCAGTGGGCCCTTGTCGATCGGGAAACCGGCAAGCTGGCCCGCGTCCCGGTGGAGGTGGCGGCTCCGTTTCTTGGTGACGATACCGCGCAGAAGGAGATTGAATGAGCGATATCAGGAAAGTGGCGGTTCTCGGCACGGGCGTCCTCGGGAGCCAGATAGCCTTCCAGACCGCCTATAGCGGCTTCGACGTTACCGCCTACGACACCAGCGAGGAGGCGCTTGAACAGGCAAGGCAGCGTTTTGCCATGCTCGTCGAGACCTATGGCAAGGAGGTGGCCGGTGCGGCCGACGGCAAGGCCGCCGAGTCCCTGCAGCGCATCACCCTGTCCGCCGATCTCGGTTCGGCCGTCGCGGACGCGGACCTCGTGATCGAAGCGGTTCCGGAGCTTCTCTCGATCAAGCAGGCGCTCTACGAGAAGCTCGCGGGGCTTGCGCCGGAAAGGGCGATCTTCGCTACCAATAGCTCGACCCTGTTGCCGAGCGACCTCAAGGCCTTCACCGGCCGCCCGGACCGGTTTCTGGCGTTGCACTTCGCCAACAGCATCTGGAAGTTCAACACCGCCGAGGTGATGGGCACCGACGACACCGATCCGGCCGTGTTCGATGCCCTGATCGCCTTCGCCTCGGCCATCGGCATGGTGCCGATCCCGGTGCGCAAGGAAAAGGCAGGCTATGTCCTCAATTCCCTGCTGGTGCCGTTCCTGAACGCGGCGGCCGATCTCGCCGCCGGCGGCTATGCCGAGCCGGAAGATGTCGACAAGGTCTGGCGGATCGCCACCGGCGCGCCGATGGGGCCGTTCCAGATCTACGACATCATCGGCTTGAACACCCCCTACAACATTCTGTCGCATGGCGATGAGCACGCCCAGTCGCTCGCGGCATGGCTGAAGGAAAACTACATCGACAAGGGCAGGCTCGGCATCGCCTCGGGCGAAGGCTTCTACAGCTACAAACAATCCGCAGACTGATCCCAACAAGAAGAACAGGAGTTCGCCATGCACTATAGCAGTGGAAACTATGAAGCCTTCGTGCGTCCCCGCAAGCCCGAGGGGGCCGACAAGAAGACGGCCTGGTTCGTCGGCTCGGGGCTGGCGGGGCTCGCCGGCGCCGCCTTCCTGATCCGCGACGGCGGCGTTTCGGGCGATCGCATCACCATATTGGAAGAGCTTGGAATCCCCGGCGGCGCGCTCGATGGTCTTGATGTGCCGGAGAAGGGCTTCGTCATTCGCGGCGGCCGCGAGATGGAGGAGCATTTCGAGTGCCTGTGGGACCTCTATCGCTCGATCCCCTCGCTGGAGATCGAGGATGCCAGCGTCCTCGACGAATTCTACCGGCTCAACAAGGACGACCCCAACTTTTCGCTCCAGCGTACGACGCAGAACCAGGGCCAGGACGTGCCCGACAAGGCGCTGCTGACGTTGAACGACAAGGCCCAGAAGGACCTGCTCTCCGTTTTCCTGGCGACACGCGAGGAGATGGAGAACAAGCGCATCAACGAGGTCTTCGGCGAAGATTTCCTGAAGAGCAATTTCTGGCTCTATTGGCGCACCATGTTCGCCTTCGAGGAATGGCATTCGGCGCTGGAAATGAAGCTCTACCTGCACCGCTTCATCCATCATATCGGCAGTCTCGCCGACTTCTCCTCGCTCAAGTTCAATCGCTACAATCAGTATGAATCCATGGTCCTGCCGCTGGTGAAGTGGCTGACCGATCACGGCGTCACGTTCCGCTACGGCGTCGAGGTCACCGACGTCGATTTCGACATCCAGCCCGGCCGCAAGCAAGCGACCCGCATTCACTGGAAAGAGCGCGGCGTCGAAGGCGGCGTCGATCTCGCGCCAGACGATCTCGTCTTCATAACCATCGGCTCATTGACCGAGAATTCCGACAATGGCGATCACAAGACGCCGGCGAAGCTCAACGAAGGACCGGCGCCGGCCTGGGACCTGTGGCGGCGGATCGCGGCGAAGGATCCGGCCTTCGGCCGCCCGGACGTATTCGGGGCCCATATCCCGGAAACGAAATGGGCCTCGGCATCGATTACCGCCCTCGATGCCCGTATTCCGGCCTATGTCGAGAAGATCACCAAGCGCAACCCCTTCACCGGCAAGATCGTCTCGGCGGGTATCGTCACGGTGAAGGACTCGGCGTGGCTGCTGAGCTGGACGGTTCATCGCCAGCCGCATTTCAAGAAGCAGCCCAAGGACCAGATGATCGCCTGGTTCTACGCGCTCTTTGTCGACAAGCCCGGCGACTATGTGAAGAAGCCAATGCAGGAATGCACCGGCGAGGAAATCACCCAGGAGTGGCTCTACCATCTCGGTGTACCGGTCGAGGACATTCCGGAGCTCGCAGCCTCCGGCGCCAGCACCGTGCCCACGATGATGCCCTATATCACCGCCTTCTTCATGCCGCGCCAGGCGGGTGACCGGCCGGACGTGGTGCCGGAGGGCGCGGTCAATTTCGCCTTCATCGGACAGTTCGCGGAATCGAAACAGCGGGACTGCATCTTCACCACGGAATATTCGGTGAGGACCCCGATGGAGGCCGTCTACACCCTGATGAATGTCGAGCGCGGCGTGCCGGAAGTCTTCAACTCGACCTACGATATCCGTACGCTGCTGGCAGCGATCGGTCCGCTGCGGGACGGCAAGGGCATCGACCTTCCCGGACCGGCCTTCCTGCGCAAGCTGCTGATGAAGAAGCTCGAAGGCACCGAGATCGCCAAGCTGCTCGAAGAGTTCCATCTGATCGAGGAGTGAACAGAGACCGGAAGGCACGCGCGGCGTGTGAAAGGTGATGAATGGCCGACGACGATCAGAAGAGCGAACGCGCCGCCGAGGTGACTGGGGTGCACGGCCATCATCACCATCATGAGCCGGACGGCGAAACGCCGTCCGGTCACGTCGACCATGATCCGGTCTGCGGCATGGTGGTCGATCCCGCCAGGACCGCTCACAAGGCTGAGTATGAAGGCGAGCGCTACGTCTTCTGCTCGGCCGGCTGCAAGGCGAAGTTCGACGCCGACCCCGTGCATTATGCGGCACTGGCAGCGCATGCCGCACATCACCATGAGGGTGCTGCCGCCCATGGCGATCATTCCCACCATAGCCACACGCATGGTCCTGACCGCTAAAGGTGCTACGCTTAATGGAACCAAGCTGTTCGGCGACAGCGGCTTGAAAGGCGGTGCGATCCGCGGGGGGACATCTTCTTTGACTGCGGCTCGATTTATGTGGATGCGTCGCCCGAGCCGTGATTGGTATCGTGCGGATGCGCCGGCGTCGCTCTCCATGAAACTTTTGAAGTCACTCAATGCCTGCCGAACCTCATGCCTCAGTTATGGGTGTCCATGGCTCTCAGTTCGGTGAGAAAGACTGTTCCAACCTCCACCGCTCGCTTGGCCGCGTCAGGGTCGACGTCCACGCCGTGCGAGGCTTCGTTCATGATACGCAGCGCGCGGAGCATTTCATCGGTGCTTGCTGGCATCGCTCCATTCTTTCTCAGGTCTCGCAGCATGTTCATGATACCAACGGGCCGATCGAAGACGATGCCTCTTTTGTCCGCGAGGTCGCGAAGCGCACGTTCGATTTCGATGCGAAGCCTGACCACCGACATAAGCGGGAATTCGCGCGCGAACTCTTCTACCGTCGGAAGCTCATGTTCGAGCTGAGCCGGAAGGGCCTGCGAGAGCCGATATTGAGCCACGCCCATCGGTTTGCTGGAATCCCGAAGGGCATATTCCACGATCACCTCGTTGCGGCCCTTGCACAGGATAATTCCGATGGTCGGTTGGTCATCTGGATGGCGGAGCTGATCGTCCACGGCCGAGAGGTAGAAGTTCATCTTGCCGGCAAACTCGGGCTTGAAGTCCTCGATCTTCAACTCGATCACCACAAAGCAGCGTAGGCGTAGATGATAAAATAGGAGGTCGAGGTAATAGTCCTGCCCACCGACTTCGAGATGATACTGGCTGCCGACGAACGCAAAGCCCTTGCCAAGCTCCATGATGAGCAGCCGCAGGTGCTCGATCAGGCCGCGTTCGAGATCGCGCTCCAGCATATCCGGGCCGAGTGCCAGAAAGTCGAATGTGCAGGGGTCCTTCAGGATCTCCTGGGCGAGTTCTGATTGTTCGGTCGGAAGGGTGCGCGAGAAGTTGGTGAGCGCGCTGCCCTGTCGGGCGAACAGATTGCTGCCTATCTGATGGGCGAGGACGTTACGGCTCCAGCCATGCTCGATGGTTTGCCGGGCATACCAAGCGCGTTCCTGCGGTCGCTTGATCGCGTCGAGGATGAGCATGTTGTGGCCCCAGGGCAATTGTGCAGCAAGCTGCTGCACAAATTCGACGTCGGGCCAAGCCTCGGCGAAGGCACGCATATATTTCAGGTTTCGAGCCGACAGCCCGGTCATTTCCGGGAATGCCTGACGCAGGTCACCGGCCAACCGGTCGATGACCCTGGCACCCCAGCCTTCGCGCTCCTGCCGGCCCAGAATGTCGCGGCCGATATTCCAATAGAGACGAACCAGTTCGCGGTTAACCGACAGGCCTGCCCGGTGCCGAGCGTCGGCGATCTTCTGTTTCAGATCGCTGACGAACGTCGCGTAGGTCTGAGCGTCGATTTCGGCGGCCGTCTTGTCGATTTTACCCCTGCGAGGGGTGGGCTTGGATGGAGAAGGGCTCATGCCGCCATCTTCATACGCTTCTTGGCGAGCATGGCGCGGACGAACTTGTCCCATTTCGCCATGCCGGCACGCTTCTCGGCCATGTAGTTCCAGCGGTCATAGTGTTTCGAACTGACGTCCTGCAACGCGTGGTTCTGCAAGCGGTCGCGGATATCCTTCGGAACGCCTGCCTTACCGGCCAATGTCTTGAAGGTGCGACGGAGATCTCGGTTCGTCGCGTGAGGGATCACGCCACGGTCTCGCTGGCGCCACACGAAACTGTAGAGCGTGCCGTGGCTGACGGGCTTTGATGGATCTTTGGCGGAGGGGAAGTACCAGCCGTATTTGTTCGGAGTGATCGATTCGATCAACTCGGCTGCAATTGACGGCACCGGAACAGCGTGCGGCTGGAGATTCTTGGTCTTTGACCAGTCGATGATCCGCTCTTTGGCGTCCCATTGATCGACATGGAAGCGCGCGATCTCCTCGACCCGCTGACCGGTTAGCATCAGAAGCTGAACGGCACGGAGATAGGAAGGCGTCACGGGCGTATCCGGGCAGTCCAGCCAGCGATAGAGTCGCACGAACTCGTCCTCATCGAGCCAGCGCGTGCCTTGCACCTTGGGCTCGGTGGGGATGCCTGTTGCCGGATTGAAGGGAATGCGGAAGCGGCGCGCTGACTGCTGCCGATAGTCGTTGTCGGATTTCATGCCCCAGCTAAAGGCCGCATGGAGATAGGAGCGCACATGGTCCGCCATCGACTTGGCGCCGCGCTCATAGATCGGACGGATCAGCTCGATGATTTCCTCGGCCTCGATATCACGAGCGAGGCGATTGCGCCCCAGCGTGTCAGCGATCTTGTTGAGGCCTTTTTCGGTTTCTTTCCAGGAAGGCTTCCCGGCGTCCTTGAGCGCCGCGACATAGCCCTCGAACAAATCGGCGACCGTGCCAGGGCGGGTATCCGTCGCAATTTTGATGCTGCGTCCCTTCTGGATCACGTCCGCGAAGTCGCGCTTGTAGATCTCGCGCGCCTCGGCGAGCGACATGGAGGGATAGGCGCCGATCTTTTTCTTGGTCCGTTTGCCGTCACGCCACTGCTGCGCCATCCAGTCGGCGGTGACACGTTTGGGCATAGGCTTGAGAACAAGGACGAGACGGCCGGTGCCGCGCCCTTCGCCGTCGGCGAGATTTTCTTGCTTCTGACTCGTCTCGACCCGCTTCAGCGCATGTCAGCCGTGATTCCGGCGCACGAAAGGCGGCGTGAGGTGCAGCGATGGACCCGCACGTCGTCTTTGATTGCCAGAAGGTTTTGCCGAACCGGTTCGCGCTGACGCTTGCCGCGGCCGCCCGAAGCCGCGCGCTCGGCAGCGGAGCCGAGCCCAGGCTCCATAGCGATCATGCCGGTGCGAGCGACCTCGCGCTGCATGAGATCGCGGCCGGCATGTTCACGCGAAAGGAACTTGCACCATTCCTGCCCGCGGAGGGCGGACGGCCATCTCTTTCGCCTCCCGATCCTGCTCCCCGGCTCGTCCGCGGCGGCGGCGAAGGGGCGGGCGCCACCCGTCTCCCGTTCGCGGGAGACGGTTCATTGATGACGCGACTCTAACGACAAGGAGGAATGAGGTTTCGCTACCCGAACTGGAAGTGTCGCGACGGGAATTTAATCCTGTTCAATCATAGAAGAGACTGAATGGGCCAAGTGGGATTCTGGCCAAAGAGCCTACCTCGCGCAGAATCCCGCTCTCAGGTCAGCAGGTTATGGACGATCGTCAAGCCCGCCTATGTGGCGCCGCCTGTATCCGGCATCCCGACGCCCGAGCGTGGGGGCTTTTCTCGCTACAAACTCAATGCAACCTCTTGCGGGCAGTAGCGTGAGACATCGCGCTTGAACGATCCCGAGAGTGCTCCGGAGTGCGGAACGTTTCGATCAGAACCGCCTCGCGCACAACGAGCCGCAGGAGGCGAATATGACAGACAGCAGGTTTCTGACGCCGGAGGAAGTGGTGGACCGCTATCGCGGCGGTGTGTCGCTTGGCACCCTACGAAACTGGCGAACGAAGCGTATTGGCCCCTCGTTCATCAAGATCGGAAAGGCCGTCCTCTACCCGGTGGAGGAGCTTGAGGATTTGGACAAAAGGAATAGAGTGCCTTGCAGTGCCTCTGAGCGACTCAACGAGCCTGTGGGTGATCAGGCGTGATGATCACGATCGGTCACCTTGGACCGCCCCCAATAAGCGGCTCCACTTGCATCCACGGGGCGCTTTTTACGAGCAATATCAATTGGTTACAGCGGCCATTAGGGTGGTGCACAACCACCCTTCGGGCGATCCCTCGCCCTCGCAGGCTGACATCCAGATGACCAAGGCGATCATCGACATCGCCAAGCCGCTCGGAATTGCCGTGCACGATCACATCATCGTCGGCAAGAACGGGCATGCGAGTTTGCGCGGGCTGAGGTTGATCTGAGATGTCGCGCCTGCCGAACCGGGACTACGCTGTTGTTTCAGAGGCCAAGATCCTAAAATACCTGTTAAATGACAGCCACTCCAGCGGCCGCGCCAAGGCTCGCTTCCTCAAGGCCTTCGGCTTTAGCGCCAAAGACTGGCGCGCTCTGCGCGACGCCATTCTGGCCCATGCGGGGGCGAACGAGGTCACCCAATCGTATCAGTCTGCAGTTGGAATCAGATGCGAGATCGACGGCCCGCTGCTAACCCCGGGGGGTCGCACCCCAATCGTACGTGTGTATGGTTCGTGGACCTGCAGGAAGATGTCCCGCGCCTAGTGACCTTGGTACCGAGGAGGATTGGTACTGATGATCAATGAATTGGATCTTGTTGTGCTCAAGCGTGACGTGCCCACTGAGCGGCTAACCGCCGGTGACGTCGGGACTGTCGTGCTCGTGCACAAGAGGGGCGCGGCTTTCGAGGTCGAGTTTACGACTTTCTCTGGCAATACCGTTGCAGTCGTGACTCTCGATGCGTCCGATGTCCGTCCGGTCGAGGCTCGAGAGATCGTGCACGCACGCGCCGTCAACTGAGACAGCGAGGCCGTCGCTTCTCTACAACAGCTTTGCATTGTTCGATCAACAGCCCAGGCTGGCTCTGTGGCGACGGCTCGTAGCGCTCACCATAGCGCTTGGCGAGGAAAAGCGACGAGCCCTCGCGGCATCACCAGCTCAGTAGCAATACCGCGGATCGACCCGGACGTAAGCTCCGTCAGGACGCTGCATGTAGCAGCCGCGCTGATAGGCGTAGTAGCCAGAGCGGCGGCGTTCGCCCTCGGAAGCGATCGCGGCGCCCGTGCCGGCACCGACGACGGCGCCGATCGCAGCGCCGCGGCCACCGCCAATTGCACCGCCGACGATCGCACCACCGACGCCGCCGATGATGGCGCCGCCAATGGCGTCCTGGGCGGACGCTTCATGAACCGGCGCGGCCATCGCAATCGTCAGGCACGCCGCAACTCCAAAACTGCCAATGCGAAGACCTCGAAGCATGGTCGCCCTCCCGTGTGGTTGGTCGAGTCATAGCGCCGCAGTCGGTTTAGGACCTGAACATTCGCGGGCGGTATGATACGCCGCTACTGCCGCAGCATGATCAGCGGATCGGCGGTGTCGGGCACACGGCGCCATTGCG
>CAYREH010000060.1:0-32862 GCA_964423245.1 uncultured Bradyrhizobium sp.
ACCCAGGGGGGGGGGGGGGGGTGGGAGCCGGCGAGGGGGGGGGCCCGCCGGCGCCGGGCGGGCGCCCGCCGGGACGCCCGGGAGGCGGCGGAGTTGGTGTGCTGGTTGGCACCGGCGTGGGCGCGGCAGTGGGCGCCGGCGCGCCGGGGCGCGCGGCGGGAGCCGCAGGCGGCGGGGCAGGCGATGCTGCGGGGGCCGGAGCGACAGGACGCGGCGCCGTACCAGCGGCGGGTGGCGGCGGGGGCGCCACCGGACGCGCAGCGGGCGGAGCCGGCGGTGGTGTTGGCGAATGCTGCTGGGGAGCTGCGGCAGGAGGCGGCGCGGCCGGCCTCGTCGCTGCCGGAGGCGGCGGAGGAGGGGGAGGTGGCGGCTGACGCGTCACCGGCGGCGCGGGCGGAGGTGGCGGCGTCGGACGCGCCGGTGCGGCGGCGGGCGGAGGCGGCGGGGAATGTTGGGGAGCGGCCGCGGGCGGCGGCGCCGCGGGGCGCGGAGGCGCTGCGGGGGGCGGCGGAGGTGGAGCGGCCGGGCGAGCGGCAGGCGGCGCCGGCTGCGCGGCAGGCGGTCCCTTCGGTGGCTGCTTCGGCTTTCCGTCAGGACCGGTCTCTTGCGACGGGGCCTGCGCCACCACGATGGGTGCGTCTTGCGCGTGCGATGCTGAGCTTGCGAGTTGCATCGCGGTGAGAGCCGTCGTGGCGAGCAGCACGAAGCGAAGATTGATCATGATCGTGAGATTCCCCGGAAGGTACTTTGTCGAAAGAAGGTACTTCGTCGATGGTAGGACTGGGATCAACGGCTACGCGTTAGGCCGCATTGTGGCGGGAGCATCGGACGCAGCCCGATTTATTTCTGCACGCAAATCACGTCAGTACGACAACGTTCATTGCGCATTCAGGCGCGCGTTGCAATCGCGCGCCTGCCCTTTCTTATCAGCTGCGCCCGTGCGAGGTCGCCGGATTCGGGGTCAGCGGTCCGTTCGGGCCGCGCTGCGGAATCTCCTCCGGCATGTGGCCCGGCAGTTCTTCGGGCCGCGGCGATTCGCCCGGCTCGCGCATCGGCGGTGCGATCTCGGGCTGCGGATTGCCGGGCGGAATGCCCTGCGGCGGCTCGGTCGGAGTGCCCGGCGTCGACGGCGGAATTTCCGGTGGCTCGATCGGCATCACATCGACACCTTGCGATTCTCTCCGAGATCGGGCCGCGATCCCGTCACGGCAGCGGCCGCCATCTTGACGTAGGAGATCACCGTGCCCGGCGAATCCCAGAACTCCGCATCGTCGGGCGTCACCTTGAGGACGCGAATGTTGGGATCTTCCGCCGAATCCCACCAGGCTTTTGCAGTCGTCGTGAACAGCTCCTTGATCTTGGCGCGATCGTTGGAGACGACGGCGGTGCCGGTCAGCGAGACGTATTTCTGACTGCTGGCATCCGCGAATGACAAATTGATCGAGGGGTTGCGCGCGATTTCCTCGTCCTTGTGGCGCCTTGCGTCGGTCAGGAAGAAAATCGTGTTGGCGTCGCGATCGAGATAGGCACTCATCGGGCGCGCACGCAGCTTGTCGCCGTCATGCGTCACCAGCATCGCGAATCCGATTTTCTTCATCAGCTCCCAGGCACGTTCCACGTCGCCCGCAGTATCATTGGCCATGTCGTTCTCCTGCTTCGAAGGAACGATAACGGCCTGTGCGGAACGATGTTCCGCGGCAGACTGGAACAAGACGGCCTGCTTGGAGCGTGCCGCGGCGTCAGCGCGCGAGGAATGTGTTGCTGCGCGTCCTGCGCACGATCGCATAACCGCGCGACACCATGTCGGCGATGCAATCATCCCGCCACTCATTTTGCGACAGGTGCTCGATCACAACGGCGCGCGGCCAGGTGGATTGCGGCGCGTCGCGGAAGAAGCCGACCAGCACGCGGTCCTCGAAGCCCTCGACGTCGATCTTGAGCGAATCGACCTGCGTGACACCGGCTTCGTCGAGGATGCGGCTGAGGCGCAGGGACGGAACCCTGATCGCCTCGGCGCTGGCGGCGGCGGTGACGACGTGGGTGGCGCCGAGATTGCCGCCACCGCTCTCGATCATCAGTTCGCCATCGCTGTCGCCCGCAGCGGCTTGCACGAGACGAACCTGATTCGCTCGCGATGCGGCATGATTGAACGAGAGCCGCCCGAATGTCAGCGGATGCGGCTCGATCGCCACGACCTTGCCTGCAGGGCCCACCTGCCGCGCCATCACGAGCGCAAAGGTGCCCACATTGGCGCCGACATCGACAAACACGCCGCCGACCGGCGTGTGCTGTCGCAGGAAATCGAGTTCATCGAGATTGTAGTCGGGGTTGAACAAGGCGCCGCGTTCGGTCGCGCTGCCCTGATGATACAGGCGGAAGGAGGCACCCTGATATTGGACGTCGACGGGACCATCGCGCAGCAGGTTCACCAGCCGCGACATCCAGGGCCGGAAGGCGCCGCGCTTCAGTCCGGACCGTTGCACGAGGCGGATGACTGCCGCCTGCACAGGGTTCGGCGCAAAGGCGCCGAATGGCGCGGATGAAAGGGTCTTGTCGGGCGTCACGAAGAGAGGTCCTCGTTGCAGGCGGCGCCTGCATAGCCGGTTTTCCCGCGGACTCCAATCTTGAAGAGGATCACGCCTCCTGGCTTGCGACCGGCTTCCGCTGGCGCAGGAAGCGGCCGAGCAGCTTGCGCTTGCCTTTGCGCGGGATCAGGTCGACATCGCTGACCAGCCTCGCCCCGCCCTTGCGGCGCTCCAGCACGATCTTGCGGCTGTGGAATGCCTCGAGCTCGACGCGATGCGCGACGCTGACGATCGTGGCCTGCGGCAGTTCGTCCGTCACCATCTTCATCATCTTGTCCTGGCTCTTCTCGTCGAGGGCGGAGGTGGCCTCGTCCAGGACGATGATGTCGGGGTTGTGCAGCAACAGCCGCGCGAAGGCGAGGCGCTGTTTCTCGCCGCCCGAGAGCGTCTGGTCCCACGGCGCGTCCTCCTCGATCTTCTCCTTGAGATGATCCAGTCCGACCTTGTGCAGTGCCCCGCCGATTTCCTCGACGCTCCAATCCTCTTCGGCGCCCGGATAGGCCACGGCGCGGCGCAAGCTGCCCGACGGCACATAGGGCCGCTGCGGCAGCATGAACAGCCGGCGGTCAGGATGAAAATTGACGCTGCCGCCGCCCCACGGCCACAGGCCGGCGATGGCGCGCACCAGCGTGCTCTTGCCAGTGCCGGATTCGCCGGCGACCAGGAGTCGCTCGCCGGGTTCGATCACCACTTCGGTCTCCCCGACGACAGCGGTGCCGTCGTCGAGCGTGACCGACAGGTCGTTCATCTCGAGCATCGCCTCGCCGCTCGTCTCGCCGCGCTTGATGCGGCCGAGACCATCCCCCTGTTCTGCGCGTTCGAGCCCGTCGAGCGACATCATCAGCGAAGCGATGCGGCGCGCGCAGGCATTCCAGTCCGCCAGCCGCGGATAATTGTCGACCAGCCAGCCGAATGCGCTCTGCACGATGGTGAAGGCGGAGGCCGCCTGCATCACCTGTCCGAGCGTCATGCTGCCATCGAGGAATTTCGGGGCGCAAAGCAGAAGCGGCACCACGGGCGCGACGAGGCTCGATCCCTGCGACACCAGCGTGGTGCGCATGTGCTGACCGGCCAGCCGCGCCCATTGCCGCAGAACATTGGAGAAGTTGCGGTCGATGCCCTCGCGCTCCTCCTCCTCGCCGCCGAGCAGCGCGATGCTTTCGCCGTTTTCGCGCACGCGTGTCAGGGTGTAGCGGAAGTCGGCCTCGGCCTGGTTCTTGTCTTCGGAGACCTGCACGAAGCGGCGGCCGATCACCAGGATCGAGCCCGAGGCGATCGCGGCATAGAGCACCGCAGCGATCACCAGGAAGCCGGGAATGGTCATCGTCGAGCCGCCGAACGTGACGGTCAGCGCACCGCCGATGGTCCAGAGAACGACGATGAAGGTCGCGGCCGACAGCATGGCTGACGTCACGCCGGCGAGGAAGTCGACCGGCGAATCGGTGGAGACGCGCAAATCCTCGGCAATCCGGTATTCGGGATTCTTGTGGTCGCCGCCGACCAGATTGAGCTGGTAGTAGCGCCCGTTCTTGAGCCAACGCGTCAGCACGCTGTTGGTCAGCCAGGCGCGCCAGCGCCGCTGGATGCCCATCCGCGCGAACACCTGGGTCACGCCCAGCACGATGCTGCCGATCGCCAGCGGGAAGAACACGGCCGTGAGATGGAAGACCGTGGAGGCATCGCGCTTTTCGATCGCATCGAAGATCGCGCGATTCCAGACATTGATGCCGTATTGGAAAGCGACGGTGAGAATGATCAGCAGGCAGAGGCCGATCGAGAACGGCCAGGCCAGACGGTCGCCCTGGCGTCCCCAGAAGCCGCGGGCGCTGATCCAGAAGCGCGTCAGGAGGTAGTCCTTGCGCGCCTGCTCGGCCTCCTCCGCCGAGAGCCCGGGATCGGGTTCAAGCAACTCCGGTGGCGGCGGGGAAACCTCCTTGCCGCTCTCACCCCTGATTTCAACGATGGGCGGCTTCTTGCCCCGTTCGCGCGTCCCGGCCAGATTTTGCATGGCCGGACAACGCGAGGGAACTCAGCCGGTTCCCTCACGGTTCCAACGCGGTAAGTGCCGGATCAGATCTGCCGCTCGACCAGCTTGAGCTTGAGCTCGGCGATTGCCTCGGCCGGGTTCAGGCCCTTCGGGCAGGCCTTGGCGCAGTTCATGATGGTGTGGCAACGGTAGAGCCGGAACGGATCCTCGAGATTGTCGAGCCGCTCGCCGGTGGCCTCGTCGCGGGAATCCGAGACCCAGCGGTTGGCCTGCAGCAGCGCAGCCGGGCCGAGATAACGCTCGCTGTTCCACCAATAGCTCGGGCACGAGGTCGAGCAGCAGGCACAGAGAATGCACTCGTAGAGACCATCGAGCTTCTCGCGATCCTCGTGGCTCTGGCGCCATTCCTTCTGCGGCGTCGGCGAGGTCGTCTTCAGCCACGGCTCGACCGACGCGTACTGCGCGTAGAAATTGGTGAGGTCCGGGACGAGGTCCTTCACGACCGGCTGGTGCGGCAACGGGTTGATCTTCACCGCGCCGTCCTTCACGTCATGCATCGACTTGGTACAGGCTAGCGTGTTCTGGCCATCGATGTTCATCGCGCAGGAGCCGCAGACGCCTTCGCGGCAGGAGCGACGGAAGGTCAGCGACGGGTCGATGTGGTTCTTGATCCAGATCAGGCCGTCCAGCACCATCGGACCGCAATCATGGGTGTCGACGTAATAGGTGTCGACGCTTGGATTCTTGCCGTCGTCCGGATTCCAGCGATAGACGCGAAACTCGCGCGTCTCGGTCGCGCCCGCCGGCTTCGGCCAGGTCTTGCCGCCGGTGATCTTCGAGTTCTTGGGAAGTGCGAATTCGACCATTAGTCTTGCCTCTGGTTTTCCGCGTCATTGCCGGGCTTGACCGGCCATCCACCCCTTGGAAGATGGATGCGCGGGTCAAGCCCGCGCATGACGAATCCAAATCAATACACGCGCGCCTTGGGCGGGATGTACTGCACGTCGTTGGTCATCGTGTAGTCGTGAACCGGGCGGTACTCGATCTTGACCTTGCCGGAGGAATCCAGCCAGGCCAGCGTGTGCTTCATCCAGTTCTTGTCGTCGCGCTCGGAGAAATCCTCGCGCGCATGCGCACCGCGGCTCTCGGTGCGGTTGGCAGCCGAGTTCATCGTCACCACCGCCTGCGAGATCAGATTGTCGAATTCAAGCGTCTCGACGAGGTCGGAATTCCACACCAGCGAGCGGTCGGAAACGGCGATGTCGGTGATGCCGCTGTGCACCTTCTCGATCAGGTGCTGGCCCTCGCTCAGCACCTCGCCCGTGCGGAAGACGGCGCAATTGCTCTGCATCACGTGCTGCATGCCTTCGCGCAGCTTCGCGGTCGGCGTGCCGCCGGAAGCGTAGCGGAAATGGTCGAGACGGCCGAGCGCGAGTTCGGACGAGTTCGCCGGCAGCTCCGGCTGCTTGGCGTTCGGCGTGAGCTTCTCGGCGAGGCGGAGGGCCGCAGCGCGGCCGAACACGACGAGGTCGATCAGCGAGTTGGAACCGAGCCGGTTGGCACCGTGCACGGACACGCAGGCGGCTTCGCCGATCGCCATCAGGCCCGGAATGACGGCGTTGTCGTCGCCATCCCTCTTGGTCAGGACCTCGCCGTGATAGTTCGTCGGGATGCCGCCCATGTTGTAGTGCACGGTCGGCACGATCGGGATCGGTTCGCGCGTCACGTCGACATTGGCGAAGATCTTGGCGGATTCAGAGATGCCCGGCAGACGTTCGGCCAGGACGGCCGGATCGAGATGGTCGAGATGCAGGAAGATGTGGTCCTTCTTCTTGCCGACGCCGCGTCCTTCGCGGATCTCGATGGTCATCGCGCGCGAGACGACGTCGCGCGAGGCAAGATCCTTGGCCGAGGGAGCGTAGCGCTCCATGAAGCGCTCGCCCTCGGAGTTGACGAGATAGCCGCCTTCGCCGCGGGCACCCTCGGTGACGAGACAGCCCGACCCGTAGATGCCCGTCGGATGGAACTGCACGAACTCCATGTCCTGGAGCGGCAGGCCGGCGCGCAGCACCATGCCGCCACCGTCGCCGGTGCAGGTGTGTGCGGACGTGCAGGACGCGTAGGCGCGACCGTAACCGCCGGTTGCCAGGATCACGGTCTGGGCGCGGAAGCGGTGCAGCGTCCCGTCATCGAGCTTGAGCGCGATGACGCCGCGGCAGGTCCCCTCGTCGTCCATGATCAGATCGATGGCGAAGAATTCGATGAAGAACTCGGCCGCGTGGCGCAGCGACTGGCCGTACATCGTGTGCAGCATGGCATGGCCGGTGCGGTCGGCCGCTGCGCAGGTGCGCTGGGCCTGGCCCTTGCCGAAATCCATGGTCATACCGCCGAACGGACGCTGGTAGATCTTGCCGTCCTCGGTACGCGAGAAAGGCACGCCCCAGTGCTCGAGCTCGTACACGGCGTCGGGCGCGTTGCGCACCATGTATTCGATCGCGTCCTGGTCACCCAGCCAGTCCGACCCCTTCACGGTGTCGTACATGTGCCAGCGCCAATCGTCCTTGTGCATGTTGCCGAGCGAGGCGGAAATGCCGCCTTGGGCGGCGACGGTGTGCGATCGGGTCGGGAACACCTTGGTGATGCAAGCCGTGCGCAGGCCTGCCTCGCTGCAGCCAACGACGGCGCGCAGGCCGGCGCCGCCGGCGCCGACCACGACGACGTCATAGGTGTGGTCTTCGATCGGATAGGCCTTCCCGTTGGTCGCGGGAGCGCCGTTGCCCTTGCCATTCGTTGCAGTGGCCATGCGTTACACTCCGGATGAGAGCTTCAGGATCGCGTAGGTCGAGGACAGTGCCACGGCGACCGAGAAGAAGTTGTTGAGCATGATCGAGACGAGCTTGAGCTTCTCGTTGTGGACGTAGTCCTCGATCACGACTTGCATGCCGATCTTCATGTGCCAGGCACTGGCGAAGATGAAGAGCAGCAGGATGACGGCGATCGGCAGCGAGCCGAGAATTTGCGCCGCGCCGGCCTGGTTGCGGCCGAGCAGCATCATCACGATCACCAGCACGGGGATCATCAGCAGCGCCATCGCGACCGCCGTGACGCGCTGGCGCCAGAAATCGCCGGTGCCCGAATGGGCGGCGCCGAGGTTGCGGACGCGACCGAGCGGGGTGCGCATCGAGGGGCTCTTCGGGGAACCGTGGGATTCGCTGGTGCTCATCGTCCGACTCCGATCGCAACGATCCAGACCAGAACGGTCAGCACGATGCCGCCGATCAGTGCGCCCCAGGTCAGCGCTTCGCGCTCATTCGGCTTGAAACCGAAGCCGAGGTCCCAGACGAAATGGCGGATGCCGCTGAGCATGTGATGCATCAGCGCCCAAGTGTAGCCGAACACGATGAGGCGTCCGATGATGCTGCCCGTGAAGGCCTGGACATGGGCATAGGCGGCAGGGCCGGAGGCGGCCGCGATCAGCCACCAGGCGAGCAGCAGAGTTCCGACGTACAGGGCAACACCTGTGGCGCGGTGCACGATGGACAGTGCCATCGTGAGTGTCCAGCGGTAGGTTTGCAGATGGGGTGAAAGCGGTCGTTCGATCCGTGCGGTCATGGGCTTTATGTTTCATTGCGGCGGCCCAAGTCGGGCGCGCGGGGATCGTCAAGAGTGGGCTCTACTTACGGAGTCGATTTCGCCTACGCAATCGCCAAATCGCCATAAATCGAACGGCCATTCAGCGCTACCTCGTTGATGAAACAGGGCCAATCCGCGACCTGGTATACCAGAGCGGTGGCGCACCGATAAAACTCAGAACCAAAATTCATTTCTATAGACAATGAATGCCGACACCTTGAAATCATTATTGGAACGCCTCTAAGCGCGATTTTGATCAATACGGTTCGAACCAGTCAGTTCATCGCCGCGTTCGGGCCGCCGGCGCGCTCGCGTCTGGGATCACCTGATCGCAGCTCCCCGGTTTCACGCCGGTTACCCGATATGCGCCAACCGCATTCCGACCGAATCAGGGCTGGTCACATGTCGACCGGGCCGCCCGGATCGCCTACAGGTCGACGTGCAACAAGCGAAACACGAACGTCCGAGGACGTTGCCAGGAGTTGCCGGCGGATCAGGTGTGATGGCAGGTCTCGATATCCGGGAGATCGTCGAACTTGCGCTGTTGCTGATCGCAACCGGCGCACTCTCGGGATTCCTGGCGGGCGTGTTCGGGATCGGCGGCGGGGCAATCCTCGTTCCCGTGTTCTACGAATGCTTCCGCATCGCCGGCGTACCGCTCGAGGTGCGAATGCCGCTCTGCGTCGGCACCTCGCTCGCGGTGATCATCCCGACCTCGATCCGCTCGTTCCAGGCACATTACAGGCGCGGCGCCGTCGACACGACGATCCTGCGCGTCTGGTGGCTGCCGATCGTGATCGGCGTCGCCGCCGGCAGCGTGGTCGCGCGCTACGCACCGGAGCGGCTGTTCAAGATCGTGTTCGTCTGCGTCGCCTGGTCGGCCGCCGCCCGCCTCGTCTTCGCACGCGAGAACTGGAAGTTCGGCGACGATCTGCCAAAAGGCGCATTGATGCGCCTCTACGGCTTCTGCGTCGGCATCCTCTCGACGCTGATGGGCATCGGCGGCGGGCTCTTTTCCAACCTGCTGATGACATTCTACGGCCGGCCGATCCATCAGGCGGTGGCCACGTCATCGGCGCTGGCGGTGCTGATCTCGATCCCCGGCGCGCTCGGCTACGTCTATGCCGGGTGGCCGGCTGCTGCGACCTATCCGGGTGTCGCGGCGCTGCAGGTCCCGTTCGCGCTCGGCTATGTCTCACTGATCGGCGCCGTGCTGGTGATGCCGATGAGCCTCGTCACCGCGCCACTCGGCGTGAGAGCCGCGCATGCGATGTCGAAGCGCATGCTGGAGGTGTCGTTCGGGTGTTATCTGTTTGTCGTGGGCAGCAGGTTCGTGATGAGTCTGATGGGCGGACAATAGCCGCCAAAACCTCCGCAATTGCGAGCGCTGTGTTGCAATCCACGATCTCGCCCGGGGCGGTGGTCTGGATCGCTTCGTCGCAAGGATTTCTCGCAAGAGAGCACGCGGCATACCGAGTGAGTGCGACGCCGGTCTGACAAGACGGTCTAGTCCTTCAACCGCACTTCGCTGTGGAACCACGATTGGAGATTGCCAATGCCTTCGATCCGATCGGAATCGGAAAGCACTTTCAATCGCGCCGCAATCATTTTGTCTTCGATCGGCAAGCCAAGCTCTTTGCAACGATCCAACACAAGAGAGATCATCATGACGGTCTTCCGCCAGTTCGGTTTCATGACCGAGAGAATGATCTCATCGAACTGTTGCTCGGTCACCGACGGCGGAAGCTGCACTTCATCCCACGTCAGCTCGCAGACATACGTAAGCGGTTCACGATCGGACTTTGGAGGCGCTAGATCCGGATACTGATCGTAAGCCGGCTGGAGCAACTCGTCCTCCAAGGCGGCGACGACTGCGTCTAGCCAGTCCTCCAGCTCGATCCGTTCGGCCTTGCCAAGCCCGGCGATCGCCATTCGGGCTCGATCCAGTGACGCATAGGCCTCAAGGAGGTGGTGGTTGATCCGGACGGCCTGCTCGAGCTTCATATGTCCCCCAGCCGCGAGCGATCGCGCCCCTATTTCTTCGCGTAGATATCCTTGTATGTATCCCGCAGCACGTTCTTCTGCACCTTGCCCATGGTGTTGCGCGGCAGCTCGTCGACGACGAAGACGCGCTTGGGCATTTTGAACTTCGCGAGACGTCCCTCGAGTCCCTTCAGCACGGTGGCCTCATCGATGCTGGCCCCGGGCTGGCGGACCAGCACGGCGGTGACGCCCTCGCCGAAATCGGCATGCGGCACGCCGATCACGGCGGATTCGACCACGCCCGGCATGGCGTCGATCTCGCTCTCGATCTCCTTCGGGTACACGTTGAAGCCGCCGGAGATCACGAGATCCTTGCCGCGGCCGAGGATGTGGACGTAGCCCTTGCTGTCGATCTTGCCGAGATCGCCTGTGATGAAGAAACCGTCAGGCCGGAATTCGGCCTTGGTCTTCTCCGGCATGCGCCAATAGCCCTTGAATACGTTCGGGCCCTTCACCTCGATCATGCCGATTTCCTCGCGCGGCAGCTCCTTGCCAGTCTCGGGCTCGGTCACACGTACGGAGACGCCGGGCAGGGGGAAGCCGACCGCGCCGGGCACGCGCTCGCCGTCATAGGGATTCGAAGTGTTCATGTTGGTTTCGGTCATGCCGTAGCGCTCGAGCACGGCATGACCGGTGCGCGCCGCCCATTCGCGATGGGTCTCGGCGAGCAGCGGCGCGGAGCCCGAAATGAACAGGCGCATGTGCTTGGTGGTGTCGCGCGACAGGGATGGGTTCTGAAGCAACCGCGTATAGAAGGTCGGCACGCCCATCAGCACCGTGGCCCGCGCCATCAGCTTGATGATCAGGTCCGGATCGAGCTTCGGCAGGAAGATCATCGCGGCGCGCGCAAACAGCGTCACGTTGGTCGCCACGAACAGGCCATGGGTGTGGTAGATCGGCAGTGCGTGGATCAGCACGTCCTTGTCGGTGAAGCGCCAGTAATCGACGAGGCTGAGCGAGTTCGAGGCCAGATTGTCGTGCGTCAGCATCGCGCCCTTGGAGCGGCCGGTGGTGCCCGACGTATAGAGAATGGCCGCGAGGTCGTCGCTCGCGCGCGGCACCGTGATGAACTCGCGGCTCGCCTGGTCGGCTGCCTCGGTCAGCGAGCCCTTGCCGTCCGGTCCGAGGGTCTCGATTTTCGCCTTCACCTTGGCGGCGATCGGCGCAAGCCCTTCTGCCTTGGAGGGATCGCACACCACCAGCGAGGGCTCGGCATCGCCGATGAAATAATCGAGTTCGTTGAGCGTATAGGCGGTATTGAGCGGCAGATAGACCGCGCCGGCCCGCACCGTGCCAAGATAAAGCACGATGTTGGCGACGGATTTTTCCACCTGCACCGCAACGCGATCGCCCGGCTTGACCCCGCGCGCGACCAGCACATTGGCCATCTGCCCGGCCCGCGCAATCAGGTCGCCATAGCTGATCTTTGCACCGTCATGGGTCTCGATGGCGAGGCGCCCGGGATCGGCGAGGCCGTCGAACAGGCGGGAGAACAGATTGGCGTTGGCTGCTGGGTTCATGCAAGATTTCCTCGACCGCTGGGCTTGTCAAACAGGGCTCGTCTGACAAGGCCGGTCAAAACCGCGGGCTGGATTAGCAAAAACCGCCCCGACCAAGCAACGGAGACAGTTTGCATGACAAAGAACGGGAAACGCGTGGCGTGGGTCACGGGCGGCGGCAGCGGGATCGGGGAGGCGGGCGCCGAGGCGCTCGCGGCGGATGGCTGGACCGTGGTGGTCTCAGGCCGTCGCAAGGACGCCCTCGATGCCGTGGTGGCGAAGATTACTGCCGCGGGCGGGGCCGCCGAGGCCATCGCGCTCGACGTCTCCGATGCGGCGCAAGCGCAAACCGCGGCCGATCGGATCGTTGCCAAACACGGCCGTATCGACCTCCTGGTCAACAATGCCGGCATCAATGTGCCCAGGCGCAGCTGGAAGGACATGGAACTGGAGGGCTGGGACAAGCTCGTCCAGGTCAATCTCAACGGCGTGCTCTATTGCATGCGCGCGGTGCTGCCGACGATGCGCAAGCAGCAGGACGGCTCGATCATCAACGTCTCGTCCTGGGCCGGCCGCCATGTCTCGAAGATGCCGGGCCCGGCCTACACCACGACCAAGCATGCGGTGCTGGCACTGACCCATTCCTTCAACATGGACGAATGCGTCAACGGCCTGCGCGCCTGCTGTCTGATGCCAGGGGAGGTGGCGACGCCGATCCTGAATCTGCGGCCGGTGGTGCCGAGCGCGGAGGAGCAGGCCCGGATGCTGCAGCCCGAAGATCTCGGCCGCACCATCGCCTTCATCGCCAGCATGCCGCCGCGTGTCTGCATCAACGAGCTCCTGATAAGCCCGACGCACAATCGTGGCTTCATCCAGACCCCGGCGAACAGGGATTAGCCGCCCTCAAGCCGGAGCCGCGAAGGGAGATCCGGGGCAATTCATCCGCAAGCACCTGTCCCGGAGTCTCAACTCGACCTCCGCGCCGTGTCGGAGGTCGACTTACAGCGCCTCGCCCTTCAGCAGGCGGGGCACCTCGCCGGTCAGCCCGGCGGCTTGCCGGATGAAGAGATTCTTCAACGGCGGGGCGCGATCGACGATGCCGAGGCCGATGTCGCGCACCGTGCGCAGCAGCGTGGATTCGTTTGAGAACAGGAAATTCAGCGCGTTGGTCGCGACGCCCATCGCCATCGTGTCGAAGCGGCGCCAGCGCTGGTAGCGCTCCAGCACGTCGGCCTGCCCGAGATCCATGCCGAGCCGCGCGGCATCGACGACGACCTCGGCCAGCGCGGCGACGTCCTTGAGCCCGAGATTGAGACCCTGCCCCGCGATCGGGTGGATGACATGCGCGGCATCGCCGACCAGCGCCATGCGCTCGGCGATGAAGGAGCGCGCGACGAAATAGGACAGTGGAAACGCGCGCGGCTTGTCGAGCGCCTTCACCTCGCCGAGATGCAGGCCGAAGCGCTGCTCCAGCGCGCTGTGAAAGTCGTCTTCGCTCAAGGCCACGATGCGCGCGGCTTCGCTGCGGCGCTCGGTCCAGACCAGCGAAGAGCGCCGCCCCGACAGCGGCAGGATCGCGAACGGGCCCGCTGGCAGAAAGTGCTCCTCGGCACGGCCCTGATGGTCGCGCTCATGGCCGACGGTGACGACGATGCCGGACTGGTCGTAGTCCCAACCATGCGTCGCGATGCCGGCACGTTCCCGTAGTTTCGATCGCGCGCCGTCGGCGGCGACCAGAAGGCTGGCGGGGATCACGCTGCCGTCGCCAAGCGTGACGTCGATGCCGTCGGGCCGCGCGTCATAGGATGCGACCGTCGTGGCGCGCAGATCGATGCCCGCGGCCTCGGCGCGCGCCACCAGCGCATCGATCAGGCGGCGGTTCTCGACCATGTGCGCGAAGGGCTCGCCGGGCGCGACATCGCCGGCAAAATTGAGGAAGACCGGCCGCGTGGCGTCGTCCACCTTGGAATCGGTGACGACCATATCGAGGATGGGTTGCGCGTCACCCTTGACGTCGTCCCAGGTGCCGAGCGCCTCGAACAGGCGGCGGCACGCCGCGACGATCGCGGTGGCCCTGGGATCCCGGCTCGGACGCGTCTCCAGCGCGGGATCGGCGACGACGACCGAAATGTCGGGTCCCAGCCCCTGGCGCAGCGCCAGCGCCAGCGCCAGGCCCGCGAACGCGCCGCCGCCAATGACAATGTGACCCTGTACCGACATACCCGAATTTCCCGGCTTCATCCTGGCCTTGCTAGCAGACTTGAGGTGGGCGAAACAGTGCGGTGAAACAAGGGCGGTGCGGCCCGAACGTGTCATGCCGGAACCGTCAACCCGGCAGGACGGCAGGAAAGTTCACCTCATGTCCAAAAGCCTGATCGACCTCATCGCGATCCTCGACCTCGAACAGCTCGAGGTGAATCTGTTCCGTGGCAACAGCCCGAAGACGAGCTGGCAGCGGGTCTTCGGCGGGCAGGTCATCGGCCAGGCCATGGTCGCGGCCTGCCGCACCGTCGAGGGCCGGCTGCCGCATTCGCTGCATTGCTATTTCATTCTGCCGGGCGATCCGCAGATCCCGATCATCTACGAGGTCGAACGTCTGCGCGACGGCAAGAGCTATTCGACCCGCCGTGTCACCGCGATCCAGCACGGCAACGCGATCTTCTCGATCATGGTGTCGTTCCACGCCGATGAGGAAAGCGCGTTCGACCATCAGGACAGGATGCCCGATGTTCCCCCGCCGGAGAAGCTCACGGCGGAGGAGGTGGCAAAGCAACCGATGTTCCGGGAAATGCCGGACTTCATCCGCCGCTATTATGAGTCTGATCGTCCCATCGAGTTGCGCCCCGTCGAGCTCGGGCGTTACTTCGGCCAGAAAATCGATGACGGCCGCATCAATGTGTGGATCAAGACCGCAGCGACGCTGCCGGACGATCCGGCGCTGCACATGTGCGCGCTCGCCTACGCCTCCGACTTCTCGCTGCTCGACGCCGTCATGGCGCGTTATGGCCGCACGCTGTTCGACAAGCGCATGATGCCGGCGAGCCTCGACCACGCGATGTGGTTTCACCGCCCGTTCCGCGCCGACGAATGGCTGCTCTACGCGCAGGATTCGCCCAGCGCGCAAAGCGGCCGTGGCCTGACGCGGGGCTCGATCTTCAAGCCCGACGGCACACTGGTCGCTTCCGTCGCGCAGGAAGGTTCCGTGCGCGAGCGGAAGAGCTGATCAGCCCTGGGCGCCCCTGGCGTCGAGCACGGTCTGCGACGCGAACCAGTTCATGATCCAGCGATAGACCCACGGGATTGGAATGATGAAGCTGGAGAGGATAGCGGCCACGATCCCGCGCCAGAGAATGCCGAGTCCACTGCCGGTGAAGATGATCTCGCGGCGGGTGCCCTGGATGTTGCGGTAGAACCAGCGCAGCTGCGCGGCAGCGACCCAGGCCCAGCCGATGATCGTGATGATGGAGATCGCAAACAGCAGGTTCCAGCCGATATAGGCCCAGACCGAGCCGGAGAAGCTGAGACCCAGCGGCTGCCCGTTGGAAGCGAGATTGGCGATCATCCATTTGATCAGGAGCCAGTAGAGCACGACCTGGACGATGAAGAGCAGGTTGCTGAGCGTCTGGATGCCGCTGAACGCGATCGCAATCGCAAGGACAATGAAGCCGAAATACCACGGCACCAGCGTCATCGCATGTCCGGTGAAGCTGAGATTCGGACGGCCCGGCACGTTGACGCAGGACACGATCCACCTCGTGTACCAGACGAACACCCAGGGCGCCGGGATGATGAACATCATGCCGATCACCATCACGATCGTGCGCCAGGTGAAATCGAGGATGCCGAAGTCGACCGACAGAGATCCGCCCGAACCGGCATAAGCCGCGCCACCGGTCATCGGCGGGCCACCGGCGGGGATCATCGGCGGCGCGCCACCGCCACCGATCAGGCCGGGAATCTCGGCAGCCTTCTGCCAGCCGGCCATACCCTCGGACCACACCAGCGTCTCGGGCCGCACGATGCCCTGCGCGATCAGGTCGCGAAACTGCCCTTCCGGAAAGGGCCCCTGCTGCTTGCCCTCGGATGCGTAGAACCAACTCGCCATATGGATGCGCCCCCTCAAAGTCCTTTTGTCACGGCCGATTGACGCAGGTTCACCGCACCCATGCCAAAAATGCATTGTGGAGGATGGAGAGCTGCCCTGTACAGAGGCGGCCATTCACACAGGCAAACGTTTTTCCGCTTCAACCTGCAACTTTTTTATGCCATTTGCCCGGAAAGATGCCAGATTGACGCAGCGCCGGGGACATGCGGTGCGGCGCTTCCCGGGGATAGGCCTGACCATGAAACTCGTCGTCGCGATCATCAAACCCTTCAAGCTCGATGAGGTCCGCCAGGCGCTGACCGCGATCGGCGTCCACGGCATGACCGTGACCGAGGTGAAGGGTTATGGCCGCCAGAAGGGCCACACCGAGATCTATCGCGGCGCGGAATATGTCGTGAACTTCCTGCCGAAGCTGCGCATCGAGATCGCTGTCGCGTCCGACATCGCCGACAAGGCCGTCGGCGTGATTTCGGCGACGGCGCGGACCGGGCAGATCGGCGACGGCAAGATCTTCGTCACGCCGATCGATCAAGCCCTGCGCATCCGCACCGGCGAGACCGACAGCGACGCGCTCTAACGGTTCAAAAGCCTTCTACGATCGCACCGGGGCAACGACGCCATCAGGTGCGACGCCAATCAATGCCGGGGGGAAATGAGATGGCGGGATTTTTGCGCCGCGCAGCCGTCATGGCTGCGCCGATCGGATTTGCCTTGGCCACGCCTTTGCCGGCGCGGGCGACAGGTGCCGCCGACATCAACACCGCCGACACCGCCTGGATGATCGTCGCCACGGCGCTCGTGCTGATGATGACGATCCCGGGGCTGGCACTGTTCTACTCCGGCATGGTTCGGAAGAAGAACGTGCTCGCCACCATGGCACAGAGCCTTGCCGCGGTGATGCTGATCTCGATCCTCTGGGTCGCGTTCGGCTATTCGCTATGCTTCGTCGGCGACGGGCCGTGGCTCGGCACGCTCGACCGATGGTTCCTGACCGGCATGACGATGGACAGCGTCAACCCGGCGGCGAAGACGATCCCGGAATCGCTGTTCATGCTGTACCAGATGACGTTTGCGGTCATCACCGTTGCGCTGGTGGCCGGCTCAGTCGCCGACCGCATGCGCTTTTCGGCCTACCTCATCTTCTCCGTGGCCTGGTTCATCTTCGTCTATATCCCGCTGGCGCATTGGGTTTGGGGCGGCGGTTTCCTCGCCAGCATGGGCGTGCTGGATTTCGCCGGCGGCCTCGTGGTGCATCTGTCAGCCGGCACCGCCGGCCTCGTCGCCGCAAAGGTGATGGGGCGCCGTCACGGCTACGGCACCGAAAATCTGTCGCCGTTCGATCTCTCGCTCGCCGTGATGGGCACGGGCCTGTTGTGGGTCGGCTGGTTCGGATTCAACGGCGGCTCGGCGTTCGCCGCCAATTCGCGCGCGGTCATGGCGATCATCGCCACCCATCTCGCCGCCTGCGCCGGAGCGCTGACCTGGGGCGCGATCGAATGGTCGACGCGCCGCAAGCCCTCGGTGCTCGGCATGATCTCGGGCGCGGTCGCCGGGCTCGGCACCATCACCCCGGCCTCGGGCTTCGTGGCGCCGTGGCACGGCATCGTCATCGGCGTCGCCGCCGGCCTGATCTGCTACTGGGCCTGCACCTGGCTCAAGCACCGCTTCGACTACGACGATTCGCTCGACGTGTTCGGCGTCCATGGCATCGGCGGCCTGACCGGCACGCTGCTCGCCGGCGTGTTCGCGACCAGCGCCATCGGTGGCACCGCCGGGCTGATCGAGGGCCATCCGCAGCAGGTCCTGATCCAGCTTTACGGCGTTGCCGTCACCTTCGTCTGGTCGGCGGGCGTCAGCTTCATCCTGCTCAAGCTGGTCGCGCTGTTCGTCCCGCTGCGCGTATCCCGTGAGCACGAGATGGAAGGGCTCGATATTTCGCAGCACGGAGAAGCTCTCCAATAGGCGGAACGCTTACCTAATTACCCTTTTACTGCCCGACACATGTGCAACATTGTGTCGGCAGCCTGTCCTGCTCGACTTTTAAGCAGGCATGGTCACCTTTTAAGCGCGACGTAATAGCGCACTGCGCTGCGATACGCGCCAAACGCGAAAACCCCCGTCTTCATAGTCCGTTAGGCAAGCCGGCCGTTCTGGCACGGCATTTGATTCTAAGGGTCCTGGCTGTGCCCGCGTAGTGAAACCTCGTGGCGAACCAGTCGAGAAACGCCCGGCCACGTCCGGACCGGGCCCAAGCGGGGATAGGACCCATGAAAATTGTTATGGCGATCATCAAGCCATTCAAGCTGGAAGAAGTCCGTGACGCCCTGACCGCCATCGGCGTTCACGGTCTTACGGTGACGGAAGTCAAGGGATATGGCCGCCAGAAGGGCCATACGGAAATCTACCGCGGCGCTGAATACGCCGTGAGTTTCCTGCCCAAGATCAAGATCGAGGTCGCTGTCGCCTCCGACCAGGTCGACAAGACCATCGACGCCATCACGTCCGCTGCGAAAACCGGACAGATCGGCGACGGCAAGATCTTCGTCATCAACCTCGACCATGCGGTGCGGATCCGCACCGGCGAGGCCGATGCCGCGGCCCTTTGATTTCGCGCTCAACCTTATCCAATCAGGAGTAAACAATATGACGTTCAAGCGTCCCACTGGCGCGGGATTGGCGGCTCTCGCAGTCGGCCTGTTCGCTGCGACCGCAGCCTACGCCGAGCCAACGGTCAACAAGGGAGACAACGCCTGGATGCTGACATCGACAGTGCTGGTGCTGTTGATGACCATCCCGGGCCTCGCGCTGTTCTACGGCGGTCTCGTCCGTTCCAAGAACATGCTCTCCGTTCTGATGCAGGTGTTCTACACCGTCTGCGTCGTCACCGTGATCTGGGCCGTGTACGGCTACAGCCTGTCCTTCACCGGCGGTTCGGACTTCATCGGCGGCTTCTCCAAGGCCTTCATGATGGGCGTCACCACCGACTCGAAGGCCGCGACCTTCTCGGTCGACGCCAACATCTCGGAGCTCATCTATATGTGCTTCCAGATGACCTTCGCGGCGATCACGCCCGCCCTCATCGTCGGCGCCTTCGCCGAGCGCATGAAGTTCTCGGCGATCGCCCTGTTCATCCCGCTCTGGGTCACGCTGATCTACTTCCCGATCGCGCACATGGTCTGGTACTGGCCCGGCCCGGACGCGATCCAGGATGCGGCCAAGGCTCTGGCTGCCGCGGGTGATGCGGCTGCGAAGACCGCGGCTCAGACCAAGCTCGACGAGATCAACGCCGACGCGGGCTGGATCTTCAAGATGGGCGCGATCGACTTCGCAGGCGGCACCGTGGTGCACATCAACGCCGGCATCGCAGGTCTGGTCGGCGCTCTCCTGATCGGCAAGCGCACCGGTTACGGCAAGGAGCTGATGGCTCCGCACTCGCTGACCATGTCGATGATCGGCGCCTCGCTGCTCTGGGTCGGCTGGTTCGGCTTCAATGCCGGCTCCAACCTGGAAGCAAACGGCGGCGCAGCCCTCGCCATGACCAACTCCTTCGTCGCCACCGCAGCCGCCGCGCTGTCGTGGATGTTCGCGGAGTGGATCGTGAAGGGTCATCCCTCGGTGCTCGGCGTCATCTCCGGCGCTGTGGCGGGCCTCGTGGCGGTGACGCCGGCGGCCGGCTTCGCCGGCGTGATGGGTGCGATCGTCCTCGGCCTCGTCGTCGGCGTGGTCTGCCTGTTCTTCTGCACCGTAGTGAAGAACGCGCTCGGCTACGATGACTCCCTCGACGTCTTCGGCGTGCACTGCGTCGGCGGCATCGTCGGCGCCCTCGGCACCGGCATCCTGGTCAACCCCGCCCTCGGCGGCGCCGGCATCATCGACTACACGGCGATCCCGCCGAAGGTGGCCGACTACGACTTCGCCGTCCAGATGCTCGCCCAGATCAAGGCCGTCTGCACCACGCTGGTGTGGTCGGGCATTGGTTCGGCGATCCTCTACAAGGTCGTCGACGTGATCGTTGGCCTCCGCGCCAATGTCGAGAGCGAGCGTGAAGGCCTCGACATCACCGAGCACACCGAGCGCGCCTACAACATGTGAGTGTTCTCCCGGTCGCGGCCTGAACGAAGGCCGCGACCACAACTACGGTTCGGGCACATACCCGGCAATGCCCAGACCGTTGAGGGGCTCCAGCGTAAGTTGGAGCCCCTTTCTTTTTGAGTGGCGGAAGTCCCACCGCGCATCGCCCTGGAGCACCACCGATTATTCCGCTCTGGACGGGCCGGCGGACCGATGGTTAATCGCGTCTTAACCTCGCCCTATCTATGGTGAACCGAACCGCTTCCCGCCGGCGCCCTGGTGCGACCGGCTGTTCCAAGAGTGCTGGCGTCCAGAATGGCTATGACCGCTTCATCCCGTGCGCCGCAGGACAGTGGAAGCTCCGTTTCCGCACGCTCGCCCTTCGTCCGGCTGAACGAGCTATTGGCGCCGTATCAGCCCGGCAAGCCATTGATTTCGCTCGCGGTCGGGGAGCCCCAGCATCCCGTGCCGGATTTCGTCGGGCCGGTGCTGGCGCGGCACATCGCCGATTTCGGCCGCTACCCGATGAACCAGGGCACCGACCCGTTCCGTCAGGCCGCGAGTGCCTGGCTGTCGTCGCGCTTCAAGCTGCCGCGACCGCTCGATCCCAAGAACGAGATTCTGGTCCTGAATGGCAGCCGCGAGGGTTTGTTCCTCGCCGCGATCGCGGCCGCGCGCTATGTCGGCCCGCGCCCGGGCAAGCCCGCCATCCTGATGCCGAACCCGTTCTATCCGGTCTATGGCGCCGGTGCCCTCGCAGCCGGCTGCGAGCCCGTCTATCTGCCGACCACCGCGGAGAACGGCTTCCTGCCCGACCTCGATGCCATCGACGAGGCCACGCTGGCGCGCACCGTCGCGATCTATCTGGCTTCGCCTGCCAACCCGCAGGGATCGGTGGCCAAGCCCGACTATTTCAGACGTCTGAAGCAGCTCGCCGACCGTCATGGCTTCGTCATTCTCAGCGACGAATGCTATTCCGAGATCTACACCCGCGAAGCGCCGGGCAGCGCGCTTGAATGCGCCGGCCCCGACTTCACCCGCGTGGTCGCGTTCCAGTCGTTGTCGAAGCGCTCCAACCTGCCGGGCCTGCGCGTCGGCTTCGCCGCCGGCGACAGGAAGTTCATCGGCATGTTCCTCGAGCTGCGCAACATCGCGGCGCCCCAGGTGCCGGTGCCGCTGCAGCAGGTCGCGACCGTTGCCTATGGCGACGAGGCGCATGTCGAAGAGAATCGCCGGCTCTACCGGATCAAGTTCGATCTCGCCGACCAGATCATCGGCAACCGCTATGGCTATCGCCGACCCGATGCCGGCTTCTGCGTCTGGCTCAATACGTCGGCGATCGGCGATGACGTGTCCGTCACGCTCAGGCTGTTCAAGGAAGCGGGCGTCCGCGTGGTGCCCGGCAGCTATCTGGCGCGGCAACAACCCGACGGCTTCAATCCCGGCGCCGGCTATATTCGACTGGCACTGGTACAGGACGGCGAGACCACGGCGCAGGCGCTGCACCGCCTGGTCGAAACTCTGGGTTAGGCGGAGCCCATGAGCATGTCGGCGATCGAACGTGTCATTCCCCTGGTCGGCCATTTGCCGCCGTCGATCCGCGAGGGTCTCGCACGGCGATTGCGCGAGCTGGCCGGTCTCGGGCTCATTGCCGTGTCCGGCGTCGCCACGACGGCACTGATGACCTGGTCGGTGCAGGATCCGAGCCTCAGCCACGCCACCTCGCGGCCGATTCGCAACATTCTCGGCTATGCCGGCGCGATCGGCGCAGATCTGGCGATGCAGATCCTCGGCCTCGGCGCGATCATGATGGTCCTGACCGTCGCGGTCTGGGGCTGGCGCATGATGACCCATCGCGCGTTCGACCGCGAGGCGTTGCGGCTCGGCGCGTGGATCCTCTGCACCGTGATCGCCGCCGGTTTCGCCAGTTGCTGGCCACATGGTGGCGCCTGGCCGCTGCCGACCGGAATCGGCGGCGTGGTCGGCGATGCCCTGGTGCGTGCGCCGGCGATCGTATTCGGCCCGCCGGGCACGATCTACCGCATCGTCCTGGGTGTGTTTCTGTTCGTCGCGATGGCCGCAACCTTCCTGATCGCCTGCGGCCTCGGCGCGCGTGAGCATGATGACGAGCTTGCAGAGATCGAGGACGACGACAAGCCGCTCGATGAGGACGAGGAGAGCGACCGCGGGTCGGTGTCGCTGGGCTGGCTGTTCCACGCCGTGATGAGCACCAAGGCTCGTCTGGTGTGGCTGTGTGGGGCCGCCTATCGCTCGCTGGTGTCGAGCGGACCGAAGACCAAGGCTGCCGCGTTCAGCCGCCAGGAGCCGAATCTCGGCGCCGGCCGTGCAGCGCCTTCGATCTCGCCGCAGTCCGAAGGCGAAGACGACGAGCAGGAGCATTTCGAGGAGGACGAGGAGGAGGAAGAAGAGGAAGAGCCCGCCGCGCGCGCGCCGCGCAAGAAGGCCGCGCCCAAGGCAGCCGCCAAGAAGGGCTCCGACAAGTTCGATCTTCCCTCCGTCTCGATGCTCGCCGCGCCGAAGGCCGGCGATCGCCAGCCGCTCAGCAAGGCGGAACTCGAGACCAATTCACGCGCGCTCGAAGGCGTGCTGCAGGATTTCGGCGTGCGCGGCGAGATCGTGAAAGCCAATCCGGGTCCTGTGGTCACGCTTTACGAGTTGGAGCCCGCGCCCGGCATCAAATCGTCCCGGGTGATCGGACTTGCCGACGATATCGCCCGATCGATGAGCGCGCTGTCGGCGCGCGTCGCCGTCGTCCCCGGCCGCAACGCCATCGGCATCGAGCTGCCGAACGCGCATCGCGAAAAGGTTTACCTGCGCGAGCTGCTGGTCGCGAAGGAGGCGACCGACACGGTCGCCAAGCTGCCGCTCTGTCTCGGCAAGACCATCGGCGGCGACCCCGTCATCATCGACCTCGCGCGCACGCCGCACATGCTGATCGCCGGCACCACCGGCTCTGGCAAGTCGGTCGCCATCAACACCATGATCCTCAGCCTGGTCTACCGGCTGCGCCCGGATCAGTGCCGCCTGATCATGGTCGACCCGAAGATGCTCGAACTCTCCGTCTATGACGGCATTCCCCATCTGCTGACGCCGGTCGTCACCGATCCGAAGAAGGCGGTGGTCGCGCTGAAATGGGCGGTGCGCGAGATGGAGGAGCGCTACAAGAACATGGCCAAGCTCGGTGTGCGCAACATCGATGGCTACAACACGCGCCTGCTCGAACTGAAGGCCAAGGGCGAAGAGCCGACGCGGACTGTGCACACCGGTTTCGACAAGGAGACCGGCAAGGCAATCTACGAGGAAGAGAAGCTCTCGCTCGATCCGCTGCCCTACATCGTCATCATCGTCGACGAAATGGCCGATCTGATGATGGTCGCCGGCAAGGACATCGAGGGCGCCGTGCAGCGCCTCGCGCAGATGGCGCGCGCCGCCGGCCTGCATGTGATCCTCGCGACGCAGCGTCCGTCGGTTGACGTCATCACCGGCACGATCAAGGCGAACTTCCCGACCCGCATCGCTTTCCAGGTCACATCCAAGATCGACAGCCGCACCATTCTGGGCGAGATGGGCGCCGAACAGCTGCTCGGCCAGGGCGACATGCTCTACATGGCGGGCGGCGGCCGCATCAGCCGTGTGCACGGACCCTTCGCCTCCGACGAGGAAGTCGAGAAGGTGGTGCGCCACCTCAAGACCCAGGGCCAGCCGGAATATCTCGAGGCTGTTACCGCCGAGGAGCCCACCGAGGACGAGGACGGCGCGGTGTTCGACGCCACCGGCATGGGCGGGGACGGCGGCGGCGACCTGTTCCAGCAGGCCGTGGCCATCGTCAAGCGCGACCGAAAGGCCTCGACCAGCTATATCCAGCGCCGCCTGCAGATCGGCTACAATCGCGCCGCCTCGCTGATGGAGCGCATGGAACTGGAAGGTATCGTCGGCCCCGCCAACCACGCCGGCAAGCGCGAGATCCTTGTCGAGGAAGAAGACAGTCATATGTGAGGCGCACCGCCTCGACACTCCTGTTTCACGTAAAATCGATATCTGCTTTTGCCCGAATTCACGCTAAAAAGACGCCCAGCCAGACAGGACGACGCGTTGATCAGAGATCCGGACATTCGATTCGCTGCCTCCCTCGCTGCGCGAAGCGCTCGCGTGGCCGGCGTGCTGCTCGTCACGGCCGCCATGGTGAGCCCGCCCTCCTTCGCGCAGAACGTTCCGGTGCCCAAACCCGCGCCCAAGGGCCGCGATGGCGCTCCGGCGACGAGCGGCCCTGCGGTGACCGGAGCGATGCAGACACCGCCGACACCGGTGATCCCGGATCCGCGCCGCAACGTGCCGAGCAGTATCTTCCAGACCTTCGATGCCAACCAGAAGGCCCAGGCGGCCAAGGTCAGCGCCTACCTGTCGTCGCTCCAGACGCTGGTCGGGAATTTCGTCCAGGTCGGCCCCGACGGCAGCAAGACGCAGGGCGATTTCTACATCCAGAAGCCAGGCAAGGTGCGGTTCGAATATGACGCGCCGAGCCCGATCGACATCGTCGCGGACGGATCGTCGCTGGTGGTGCGCGACCGCAAGCTCGCGACGCAGGACGTCTATCCGCTGTCGCAGACACCGTTGCGCTTCCTGCTCTCCGACCGCATCGACCTAATGAAGGACACCAACGTCGTCAGCGTCAGCGCGGACGACGTCTTCGTCAGCGTCACCATCGAGGAGAAGCAGGCGCTGGTGGGCACCAGCCGGCTGCTGCTGATGTTCGGCGCCAAGGACGGGCAGCTGAAGCAGTGGACCGTCACCGATCCGCAGGGCTACGACACCACCATCGCGGTTTACAATCTGGACTCGAGCAAGAAGCTCGATCCCAGCATGTTCAAGATCGACTTTACCAATTACGGCCAGTCGCCGGGGTGACGTTGCGCAGGGTGGACAAAGCGAAGCGTGCCCACCAGTCATATCCAAATCCCGAAAAGACGGTGGGCACGGCGCTTTGCGCCTTTGCCCACCCTACGAGAGCTTGCTAAGACGCATCCCTCATGCGTCTGTCCCTGACAACCTGGAACATCAATTCGGTGCGGCTGCGCATCGACCTGGTCGCGAAGTTCCTCAAGAGCGCGCGGCCGGACGTGTTGTGCCTGCAGGAGACCAAATGCATCGACGACGCCTTTCCGCTGAAGCGGTTCAAGCGGCTCGGCTATGAGCATGTCGCGCTGAACGGGCAGAAGGGCTATCACGGCGTCGCCATCGTCTCGAAGATTCCGTTCGACTCGAAGGACATCCGCACCTTCTGCGACAAGATGGATTCGCGTCACATCTCGGTCTCCTTCGGCGAGAAGGCTGCAATCGCAAAGCCGATCGTGCTGCATAATTTCTACGTGCCGGCCGGCGGGGACATTCCCGATCCGGCGGTGAACGAGAAATTTGACCACAAGCTCCGCTTCCTCGACGAGATGAAGGCCTGCGAGCCGCTGCATCCGCGCGGGGAGGATCGCCACATCCTGGTCGGCGATCTCAACGTCGCGCCGCACGAGAACGACGTTTGGTCGCACAGGCAGCTTCTGAAAGTGGTTTCGCACACACCGATCGAGACAGAAAAGCTCAAGGCCGCGCTCGAGGCCGGCGAATGGGTCGATGTCGCGCGCGACCGCATCCCGATGTCGGAAAAGGTCTATACGTGGTGGAGCTACCGCTCCGCAGACTGGACGGTCGGCGACCGCGGCCGCCGGCTCGACCACATCTGGGTGTCGCGGGCCCTGAAAGACGCTGTGCAGGATTTCAGGATTCTTCGTGACGCGCGAAGCTGGGAGCGTCCGTCGGACCATGTTCCGGTGACGGTGACGCTGGAGGTGTGATCGTCGCCCTGGCCGAAGCCGGGGCCAATGACCACCGGTCTTCCTTGTTGCGAGAGCACGACGAGAGGCGCACCAAGCCCCAGGCATTTGAGGCCATCGGTCCTGGCTTTCGCCAGCACGACGTCAGTTGCTCAGCTTGGCGCCCGCCATCAGGATATCGCTGGCGATCTGGGTGGAGCGCACCGCGAACTCGTCACGGAGGCGGACCGCCGCGGCCGGATCGCTTTCGAGCACGCGCTGAAACAGGCTGCGCGCGACGCGGATGACGGAGGAATGCTCCAGCGCGATCGCGCTCGACGGCCGCTTCATCGGCACGACCAGCGCGAGTTCGCCGATCAGCGCGCCGGGTCCTGCGATCATCTCGGCACCGGCCCCATCCTCGACGCGGAAGGCGCCGCGCTGGACCACATAGCCGGCATCGGCATCGTCGCCGAGATTGAACAGGACGTCGCCGCGCACGAAATCACGCTGCTCGGAGCCGATCGCGAGCATGCGCAACGAGGCGTCTCCCAACAGTCGCAGTGTCGGGACACGCTCCAGCAGCGCTACGTCGTCGTCGATTGACATTCCGGTCTACAGCAATCCGGCCCACAGCTCGATCAGCGCACGAATTTGCCACGAATCGCGCGTGCATCGAACGTATCACGGCACCAGCTTGTAGCCACCGGCTTCCGTCACCAGGATTTCCGGATTGGCCGCGTCCTTCTCGATCTTCTGGCGCAGGCGGTAGATGTGGGTTTCCAGCGTGTGGGTGGTGACGCCGGAATTATAGCCCCAGACTTCCTGGAGCAGGGTCTCGCGCGACACCGGCATCTGTCCGGCCCGATACAGGAAGCGGAGGATCGCGGTCTCCTTCTCGGTGAGCCGCACCTTGCGCGCGTTGGCCGCGGTCAGCATTTTCGAGCCGGGCCGGAACGAGTAGGGACCGACCGAGAACACCGCATCCTCGCTGGCCTCGTGCTGGCGCAGCTGGGCGCGGATACGCGCCAGCAGCACCGCGAAACGGAACGGCTTGGCGACGTAATCATTGGCGCCGGATTCGAGGCCCAGGATCGTGTCGGAATCGGTGTCATGACCGGTCAGCATGATGATCGGGGCCTTGAATCCGCCCTTGCGCAGGGAGCGGACCACCTCGCGGCCATCGGTGTCGGGCAGGCCCACATCCATCAGAACCAGATCGGGCGAGTTGGCCTTGGCGGCACTTGCACCCTTGGCGCCGGTGTCGACCGCAGAGGCCTCGAATTCTTCGTGCAGCGATAATTGCTCCACCAACGTATCGCGCAGATCGGTATCGTCATCCACGATGAGGATCTTGCGGGCATTGGCCATGGGGGATCATCCTTTTGGAGTCCGGCTCGGCGCGCATGCATGCCGCACCCAGCCGGGAGGGAAGTTTAGAGGTCGCCGTTATGATTGTTGTTCGTGTTGAAGTAGTGGGCTGTTGCCGATTCACAAGCCAGAACCACTCTAACCCAGAATAACGGGGCGTTTTGATGAATGTCCTGTAATGAAATCGACATCGCGCTATCACATGAAAAACAACGTTTCTTCAGACGGTTACGGCAGGTATCGCGGCTCGGCTCCGCTCCCGGCGATCCGCGTTAAGCCTGCCGCAGGGAATCCGCGCCGCGGCTGGTTGACCGCGGGGGCGCTGACCATTCCGGTCGCGCTCGGACGGGGCGGCATTCGCGCCAACAAGCGCGAGGGCGACGGCGGCACCCCCAGAGGCAGCTTCCGCCCCCGGCAATTGTGGTGGCGGGCCGACCGTCACGGCCGCCCGAAGACCTTCCTGCCGGCGCGGCACATCCGCAGCGAGGACGCCTGGTGCGAGGACCCCGGAGATCGCCTCTACAACCGGCCGATCCGCCGCGGGCCGGGGCAGGGCGGCGACCGACTGACCCGCACCGACCATCTCTATGACTTCATCATCGAAATCGACCACAACACCCGGCCGCGCGTCGCCGGCCGCGGCAGTGCGGTATTTTTGCACCTGGCCCGCGACAATTTTGGACCGACCGCCGGCTGCATCTCCATGACGAAATCTGCGATGCTGCGGCTGCTGCGCCGGCTCGGGCCAAGAACAAGAATCATCATTGGGTGAGGAGAGATGCTCGACACGAACCAGATCGCTGCGGCGGCCGGGACACTCGCCCGGCATTGGCGGGAGGGGACGAAGCTCGGTGCGCTGGACACGCGGCTGCGGCCGCACAGCCGCGCTGAAGGCTACGCCGTCCAGGCCGCGCTCGAGACCCAAACATCCGCAAGCGTGTTCGGCTGGAAGATCGCGGCCACCAGCGAAGCCGGACAGAGGCACATCAATGTCTCGGGCCCCCTGGCCGGGCGAATCTTCAGCGACACCGTCATCGCCGACGCCGGCACGGCATCGATGAAGGGCAACGAGATGCGCGTCGGCGAGCCGGAATTCGCCTTCCGCATCGGGCGTGATCTGGCCCCACGCGCAACGCCCTTCGACCTCGCCGAAGTTCTTGCCGCCGTCGACACGCTCCACCCCGCCATCGAGATACCGGACTCGCGCTTCGCCGATTTCGTCGGGGCCGGCGAGGCACAGCTCATCGCCGACAATGCCTGCGCCCATCTGTTCGTGCTGGGCGCGTCGACGGCAGCCAACTGGCGGGAAATGAATCTCGTCGAAGAGCGGCCGCAGATCGCGTTGCGCGGCGCGCACCATGTCGGCCACGGACAGAACGTGCTCGGGGATCCCCGCGTGGCGCTGACCTGGCTGGCCAACGAGCTGCGCGGCCTCGGCATCACCTTGCGGGCAGGGCAGGTGGTGACGACGGGCACGTGCCATCCGCCGCTGCCGATCCAGGCCGGCGATGATCTGGCCGTGGATTTCGGGGTGCTGGGAAATGTGTCGGTGCGGTTTGCGTAAGGCGCGCCTCTTCATATCGTCCTGGCTTTCGCCGGGGCGACATGAAGCTACTAACGGTGCCCGAAGATCGCACTCCCCACCCGGACATGGGTGGCGCCGAGCATGATGGAAGTGGCGAAGTCGGCGCTCATGCCCATCGAAAGATTCTTCAATCCGTTGCGCGCCGCGATCTTGGCGGTCAGCGCGAAATGCGCGGCCGGCGGTTCATCGACCGGCGGGATGCACATCAGGCCCGAGATCGTCAGCCCGTAGGTCTCGCGACAGTTCGCGATGAAGGCATCGGCCTCGCCCGGCGCAACGCCTGCCTTCTGCGGCTCCTCGCCGGTATTGATCTGGACGAACAGCTGCGGATGCCTGTTCTGGGATTCGATCTCCTTGGCTAACGCCTGGCAAATGCTCGGGCGGTCGACGGAATGGATTGCATCGAACAGCGCCACCGCCTCTTTGGCCTTGTTGGATTGCAGCGGACCGATCAGATGGAGTTTGATATCCGGGTAAGCCGCCATTAACTCTGGCCACTTGCCCTTGGCCTCCTGCACGCGATTCTCTCCGAAGACGCGCTGTCCGGCCTCGATGACCGGTCTGATGGCATCTGCCGCGAACGTCTTCGACACCGCGATCAGCGTCACCGCGCTGCGATCACGGCGCGAATCGCTGCAGGCGCGTGCGATCTCGGCCTCGACCTGGGCGAGTCCGTTTGGTGAATGTCCGGTTAGCGGTTCGGCCCTGGCTTCGGTCATGATGACGGACCGGCGCTGACGTTGGTGGAGGTCATTCCAATTTTACCGAGTTCGGGAAAGGGTTTTTGAACCCTTCGCTTTACCTTGGCCCGCGGGGTGGGGTCAGCGAAGATGGCGAACGTCAGTTTCAACCGCAAACGTGCGAAACTCAAGCAGCTTCTCGGAATCCGGGCACGACTCGCGCTGCTCGCGGTGATTCTGGTGGCTCCCTTGATGCTCGAGCGAATCCGTTCGCTCGAGGACACGCGTTCGCGCCAGATCGCGCAGGCCACCAACGAGTTCACCACCATTGCACGACACAGCGCCGATGCGCAGCGCGAGCTGATTTCGTCGGTCGAAACCATCCTGAAATCGGAAGCCTTCATTCGCGCGTCCGCCGGCGGCGTCGGCAAGAGCTGCGACGTGCTGCGCGCGAGCCTGCCGTCGAACCTGCCTTGGATCCGCACATTGCTGATCGCCGGCCAGGACGGTCGCATCCAGTGCGCCACCAACAACATGTATGTCGGCCTCGACCTCAGCGACCGGCCCTATTTCCAGCAGGCGCAGGAGACGGGCCGTTTCGTGCTGAGCGACTTCATCCTGTCCCGCCCGGCGCAGACGCCGACCGTGATGGCGGTCTATCCGGTCTCCGCCTTCAGCGGCGTCGCGGATGCGGTGGTGCTTGCCACCGTCAATCTCGACTGGATGTCGAAGGTCATGAACAATCTCGGCGGCCGGCCCGGCATCACCGCGGTGCTGGTCGACAGCGCCGGTACCGTGCTCGCCGCACCCGCCGATCAGCACAGCGCGGTCGGCCGTCCGCTCGACAACATGCCGCTGATGTCGGCGATCGCCGACAAGGCGCTACGCTCGAACCAGGACGAGGGTTCGCTGTCGTTCCTGGCCGCCGACGGCTCCCGTCGTGCCGTGAGCTATATCCGCATTGCGGGCACCAATGCCCGACTGATCTCCAGCATCGACGAGGAGAAGGTGTCGGCGGCGGTCAGCCGTGACATCCGCACCGCCTATCTCCAGCTCGGCTTCGTCGTCGTCTTCGTGCTGCTCGGCGCGCTGATCGCTGCCGAGAAGCTCGTCATCAAGCCGATCGAGATGCTGGCGGATATGGCGAATCGCCTCGGCCAGGGCGACCTCTCGGCGCGGGCGGCTCGCAACCGTCTCCCCGCCGAATTCGTGCCGCTCGCCCGCGCTTTCAACGCGATGGCCGCGCAGCTCAGCCAGCGCGAGCGCCAGCTGGTGGCGAGCAACGACCGGCTGACGGTGATGGCGTCGATCGACATGCTCTCGGGCCTTGCCAACCGCCGCGGCTTCCAGAGCCGGCTCGACTTCGAATGGATGCGCGCGCAGCAGCACGGCAGCGAACTCGCGCTGCTGATGATCGACGTCGATCACTTCAAGCTCTTCAACGACACCTATGGCCATCTCGAAGGCGATGCCTGCCTGACCAGGCTCGGCGAGTCGCTGGCTGGCATCGCCGAAGACACCGCGGGCTTTGCGGCGCGCTATGGCGGCGAGGAATTCTGCCTGTTGCTTCCGAACACCGACGTGACGCGCGCCGTCGAGATCGGCGAACAGGTGCGCTCGGCCGTGCTCCAGCTGTGCCTGCCGCACATCACGTCAGCCCACATGATCGTGACCGTCTCGATCGGCGTCGCTGCGACGCGGCCCAACGAGAACTTGCGTGCTGGCGATCTCATCGAAGCGGCCGACGCCGCGCTCTACGCCGCCAAGCATCGTGGCCGCAACAATGTCGTCGAGCACGGAATCCGGATTATCGACAACGGGCCGGCGGCGATCATGATGGCCGGCTGACGCCGCGTTCCGCGGCGCGATCGACAAGTTACCCGGGGCTTCTGCCCAGCGAGGCGCTAACCGGCCGCGAAGGTGCGATCGAGTTCGTGCTCGGTCACGACGCGATTGCGGCCGCTGCCTTTGGCCATATAGAGCGCGCGGTCGCAGCGCTCGATCAGATCGACGATGGCTTCCCCGGCGCGGTACTGTGCGACTCCGATCGACACGCTGATATTCGGGAGGATCTCGCCGGTCGAACGGCGCTTGATGGTGCACTCCGCGATCGCCCGCCTGATCCGCTCGGCGATCTCGTTGCAGGCTGCAACATCCGCATCGGGCAGGACCGCGATCAGTTCCTCGCCGCCGTAGCGCGCTGGAAGATCCTGCACGCGAACCTTCTCCCGCAGCACCCGTGCGATCAGGCGCAGCACCTGGTCGCCGACACCATGACCAAAATTGTCGTTGAAGGACTTGAAGTGATCGATGTCCAGCATCAGCACGCTGAGCGGCTCGCCCCAATCCGCGGTCACCTGGGCCTTGCGCAGGAATTCATCGAGCGCCCGGCGGTTGGCGAGCCCGGTCAGCATGTCGGTCCGGGCGCGCTCCTCCGATTTGGAAAGCGAGTCGCGGATGACATCGAGCTCGCGGGTCTTCTCGGCGAAGCCCGCCTCCAGCTGCGTCGCCCGCGTGGCAGCCTGTTCGAGCTCGGTCATGAGCTGGGCCACCAGCGTCTTGGGGTCCACGCCGGCCCTGCCCTGTTCGGTGACCTCGCTGATCGCCTTCATCTGGGAGTGATTGTCGGCGATGGCGGTCGCCAGGAACTCCCTGGCCGCGTTCATCAACCCATGCAGGCGATCCGAGGTCTCCGACGCGGCGGCACTGGTATTGGAGTCGAGATAGGTCTCGAACAGGTCCTGGTTGATCCTGCCGTCGAAGGGGCGATTATGGTCGATCAGCAGGTCGATTGCGTTGCGCAGATCGTCGTGGGTGCCGGCGAAGTAGCGGAACCAGACGGCGAAATTGTTCGGGGTGGGCGGAATCCGCTGCTCTGCCATGGCGCGCATGGCCCGCTGCGCGATGGAGCCAGCATAATCCGGGTCGAAATCGTCGATGCTGGTATCCATGTCAGTCCGGCGCGGCTCTCTTTCGGGATAAACTCGCACCTGCCCCTTAATCGCGCCCCAACGGCGGTCCCGGTATTTCTGCGGGGGTCAATCCCGGCGGTCCGCGCCCGTTGGCAACCCATTGACCCCATAAGGGCTTCTATGGCCTAGTCCGGCCTCTTTAAGGCGGCCTGAACCACGAAAAACAACGATTCCATGACCTCCGAACGCTACAACGCCCGCGACGCCGAACCGCGCTGGCAAGCCGCCTGGGACAAACAGGCGATCTTCGTCTCCCGGAACGACGACCCCCGGCCGAAATACTACGTGCTGGAGATGTTCCCGTACCCGTCCGGGCGCATCCATATCGGCCATGTCCGCAACTACACGCTGGGCGACGTGCTGGCCCGCTTCATGCGCGCCAAGGGCTACAACGTGTTGCACCCGATGGGCTGGGACGCCTTCGGCCTGCCGGCCGAGAACGCCGCCATCGAGCGCAAGGTGGCGCCCAAGGCCTGGACCTACGACAACATCGCCGCGATGAAGAAGCA
>CAYREH010000061.1:0-32816 GCA_964423245.1 uncultured Bradyrhizobium sp.
GCCGCCGGCGAGCTTGGCCAGACGCTCCTGGAGCTTCTCACGGTCGTAGTCCGAGCTGGTCTCCTCGATCTGCGACTTGATCTGGCCGACGCGGGCCTCGATCTCGGCCTTCTTGCCGGCGCCCTTGACGATCGTGGTGTTCTCCTTGTCGATCACCACCTTGCCCGCGCGTCCCAGCATCTTCACGGTGACGTTCTCGAGCTTGATGCCGAGGTCTTCCGAGATCAGCTGGCCGCCGGTGAGGATCGCGATGTCCTCCAGCATCGCCTTGCGGCGATCGCCGAAGCCGGGCGCCTTCACGGCGGCAACCTTGAGGCCGCCGCGCAGGCGGTTGACCACGAGCGTGGCGAGCGCCTCGCCCTCGACGTCCTCGGCGATGATGACGAGCGGCTTGCCCGACTGCACGACCGCTTCCAGCACCGGCAGCATGGCCTGCAGGCCCGACAGCTTCTTCTCGTGCAGGAGAATATAGGCGTCGTCGAGCTCGGCGGTCATCTTCTCGGGGTTGGTGACGAAGTAGGGGCTGAGGTAGCCGCGATCGAACTTCATGCCCTCGACGATGTCGACCTCGGTGTCGAGCGACTTGTTCTCCTCGACGGTGATGACGCCCTCGTTGCCGACCTTCTGCATCGCCTGGGCGATCATCTTGCCGATGGCGACATCGCCGTTGGCGGAGATGGTGCCGACCTGAGCGACCTCGGAGGAGGAGGCGACCGGCTTGGCGCGCTTCTCGATGTCCTTGATGACGGCGGCGACCGCGGTGTCGATGCCGCGCTTCAGGTCCATCGGGTTCATGCCGGCGGCAACCGCCTTGGCGCCCTCGCGCACGATGGCCTGGGCCAGCACGGTGGCGGTGGTGGTGCCGTCGCCGGCGAGGTCGTTGGTCTTGGAGGCGACCTCACGCACCATCTGGGCGCCCATGTTCTCGAACTTGTCCTCGAGTTCGATCTCCTTGGCGACGGTGACGCCGTCCTTGGTGATGCGCGGTGCGCCGAACGATTTCTCGATGACGACGTTGCGGCCCTTCGGGCCCAGCGTCACCTTGACGGCATTGGCGAGAATATCGACGCCGCGCAGCATGCGATCGCGCGCGTCTCCGGAAAACTTGACGTCTTTGGCAGCCATGTTGGCAATCCCTCGTGTTGTTTGATGTGTCTTGCTGGGTTGCGCTCTCTCCGTCATTGCCGGGCCTGGCCCGGCAATCCATCATCTTGCGACGAATGATGGATGCCCGGGGCGAGCCCGGGCATGACAGCGGCGCATTCAGCAGCCGTTCAGGCAGGTGGCCTTAGGCCATCACGCCCATGATGTCCGACTCCTTCATGATCAGGAGCTCTTCATTGTCGATCTTGACCTCGGTGCCCGACCATTTGCCGAACAGCACGCGGTCGCCGACCTTGAGGTCGATGGGGATCAGCTTGCCGGCCTCGTCGCGGCCGCCGGGCCCGACGGCGACGACTTCGCCCTGGGAGGGCTTTTCCTTGGCGGTGTCGGGAATGATGATGCCGCCCTTGGTCTTTTCCTCGGCGTCGATACGTTTGACCACGACACGGTCATGCAGCGGACGAAATTTGGACTTAGCCATGACGTTTCCCTTTGGAGGCTCGCTTTTGCAAAAGCAGCGGAAGTGGGTGAGGGCGGCGCTCCCGTCCTCCCGGTGAAGGGATCGAACGCCGCGCTTAGCAATCGGTTGTCCCGAGTGCTAATAGTGCGGTCGGAAATATGGCTTGGCCGCGATCCTGTCAAGCAAAGGTGGTTAAGCGATTGTTGGTGAGGCGGAGATAGGATGGTGGCATTGGAAACTCGGCTCGGGGTTTCGGCGTATAATGGACGCCGTTGCTCTGCCAGCGGTTTTGCGCTTGGCTGCATGAGGGGTGCGGCCAGGGTCTTGTTCGGGGGAATGCCATGATCGATTCAGCTCACGCGCGCAGGCTTGCCAATCTGGCTGCCGCCTCCGGCCTGGCGCTGCTGCTGGGCGCCTGCGGCGGCGGCTTCAGCCTGCCGTCTTTTTCGTCGTCCTCGCCTCCGCCGGAGGCCGAACCCGGCGTCGCGCCGGAGATGCCGGCCACCATCCGGGCCGACGAGATCGTCGGCCGCTGGGGTCTGGCCTCGTTCCAGAACCCGGCCGACCGTGCCCGCACCGAGGCCGCCGCTCGGGCCCAGTGCAAGAACCCCTATGTCATCACAGCCGGTTCCTCCGGCGGGGTGATCATGCATCTCGCCGACCAGGCGACGCCGCAGGAACTGCGACTGAAAGGCTCGCCCAGCGGCAAGAACTACATCGGGCCGGCAGGCCCGACCCCTGGCGAGCAGGACCGCGAGATCGTGTCGTTCGACGGCCGGGTGCTGATCACCCGCTTCATCGACAAGGACGCCGCCACCCGCTACGGCAACATGGTCTATGTCCGCTGCGCCCCGCGGGCGTAACAGCTCCGACAGCCTGCCATGACGAACAAAAACGCCGGCCCCGCGGCCGGCGTTTTGCTGTCGTGAACTTTTCTTTCGGCGCTCAGTCGAACAGGGCGTCGATGTCGTCCTGGGAGGCGTGGCCGACGTCGCCGGTCAGCTTGGGGCCGTTGAGCAGCTTTTCGTCATCGCTGCGGTTGTCGACCGGCGCAGGCACGTGCGCCTTGATGGCATCGACGCCGCCCCAGATGTCCATCATCGCATTGATGTGCTGCTCGATGAACTTCATCGTGGTCATGACCTTGCTGATGCGCTGGCCGGTCAGGTCCTGGAAGTTGCAGGCCTCGAAGATCGAGATGACGCGTTCCTGGATATCGTCGGCCAGCTGCTTCTGCTGGTCCACGGAGTCCACCTTGGAGAGCGCGCTTGCCGACTGGTCGATCGACTCGGCGGCTTCGAGGATCTGCTGGGTCGCCTGCTCGGTGCCACCGACCACGGCGCCGAGTTCGCCGTTGACCTTGGCCATCTCCTCGCCGTTGAAGCTCTTGCCATGCAGCACCGCGATCTCGCGCTTGGTGCGATCGATGGCATCGTGGATGAGGTCGAGCTCGATCTTCAGCTTTTCGCACTGTTCGATCTGGGCGCGATAGGTGTCGAGCATGGCCCGCGCATCCGCGAGCTCCTGGGCCGTCGACGCGTCGATCGCCGCCATGGCTGCGCTGCCGGACATCGGTGCAATTCCCTTCGCCATCTGGGCGCGGATCGCCCGCAGCTCCGCCATGATCTCGCTGTGCATCGGCATTGTCTCTTCGGTCACATCAAGAGCTGGCATCTCGCCACCGAGGATATCCTCGACACGAAAACGTTTGCGGTGAACAGCCATCAGGATACTCCCCCCACCTCACTCACGCGTCTTTGTAGGCAGAAGCGATTTAACACGAAGTTCACAGCGGAACTGCCGTTCGGAGCCGCGCGACGGCGTGCAAAGACGCGATTAACCATGCGCGTGCTGCGTTCATCGAAAATAAACGCTGATCTCCGATTTGCCCCGCCATTCGTGACGTGGTGAATCCAAACGCCGTTTTCGTTTACCAAACGAAACGGCTTTTGCTCTTTATTGACCACGTCGGGCGCGGATCAGCACGGCGCCTCCACGACGAGAACGATCCAGACGAAACAGTACAGAGTACGTCGATGTTCAGGAAAATGTCTGTCGCGCTGCTCGGCAGCGCTTGCACCTTCTTTGCCGGCACCTATGGCGCCAAAGCCTTCGACAATACGGTGCCGAACGATCCGCCCGCGGTGCTCTATCAGCGTCAGGCGCCGCCGGTGCGCGTCGCCTCCAACGGCAACATGGGCGGCGGCTTCATCGAGTTCCTGTTCGGCGAAGGTCCCGGCCGCGGCCCGGCCTACGCGCCGGAGCAGCCGGTGTACCAGCAGCAACCGTCATACTACGGAGATCGCCGCCTGCCGCCGCTCGGCGAGCCGCAGGCCGGCATGCAGCAGGAGCCGGCCGATCCGCGCCAGCGTGCGTTCGATCCGAAATTCGAGAAACAACTTGTTGACTATAACGGCAAGGAAAGTGCCGGCACGATCGTCGTCGATACGCCGAACAAGTTCCTCTACCTGGTCGAGGGCAACGGCCGCGCGATGCGCTACGGCATCGGCGTCGGCCGTCCCGGCTTTACCTGGTCCGGCGTGAAATCGATCACCGCCAAGCGCGAGTGGCCGGACTGGACGCCGCCGGCCGAAATGCTCGCGCGCCGTCCCGACCTTCCGAGACACATGGAAGGCGGACCCGACAATCCGCTCGGCGCACGGGCGATGTATCTGGGCTCGACGCTCTACCGCATCCACGGTTCCAACGAGCCCTGGACCATCGGCACCAATGTCTCGTCCGGCTGTATCCGCATGCGCAACGAGGACGTCATCGACCTCTATGGCCGCGTCAATGTCGGCACCAAAGTCGTGGTGATGTGAGACTGCATTGCATCTGAAATGGCTACGGCCGCCTCATAGGCGGCCGTTCCCGTTCGATAAGGGGCCGTTGCGGCGTTACGCGTAGTCGCTGCCGCCGTCGTCGTCGCCGAAATCGCCGCCGTCCGCGAGGTCCACGCCGCCCCCGTCACGATCATCGTAGCCCTGGTCGGTCTGATCGTTCGAGGCCTGGTCGAACAACCCCTGGCGTGAGTCGCGGTTCGAGCCGATGTCGTCGAGGCCGGCATCGCGCGCGAGCGAACCGCCGGACTGGTCGCTGCCGCCCCAGGGACTTCCACCAGAGCCGCGGTCACCGAAGGCGTTGCTGTCGCCGAACGCCTGCTGGTGCGATCCGCCGCCCATCATGCCGCGGATGCTCGACAGCAGCAGCGAACCGCCGACCACGCCGGCTGCGGCCGCCGCCGCCGTGCCGAGGAACGAGCCGCCGCCACCGCCACCGCCGAAGGCCGGAGCGGCCGGAGCCTGGCCATAGGGTTGCCCGTAAGGCGGCTGGCCGTAACCCGGCTGCGGCTGCGGCATTGCCTGGCCGGTGTTCCAGACCGGCCGCTGCTCGCGTGGCGGGACGTTCGGCACCGAGCTGCGCGACGGGCCCGATCCGAACAGCGTGTCGCGCATGCTATCCAGGAAGCCGCCGGACTGCGCTGGCTCGGGCGCATGACCCGCCTCCAGTTCCTGGATGCGGGCATGGGCGCGCTTCAGCGCCTCGTCCTGCAGCAGCACGGTCTGCGTCAGCGCATAGACCGCGCCGGGCGCCTTGCGCAGCCCGTCCGAGATCGCGGCGATCGCGTCGGGATCGCGCGGTGCGTTTTCCAGTTTCGAAAGCCGGTCGAAAAGGTCGTCGACGAGCTGGCGTTCCTGCGGCGTCATGGTCTGTCTCCCTCGCGCAAAACAAGCGCGAGGCAGATGTAGGGTTCCATTGTGGCCCCAACAGTGCCGGCCGGATTAAATTTCCGTATGCGACAAGCCGCCTCGCAAGGGCTGCCGCCAGTTCAGCCGAGTGTCACATGGCTGTCGGCCAGCAGCTGCGCGAACGCATCGCCCGAGAGAAAAGCGTGCTCGCGTTCGCGGACATCTGTCATCGGGTCGAGGCCGGCGAGGATGTCATCGACGAAGCCGGGATGGCACATCACGAGACCGCCGTCGGGGAGGCCTTGGAGGAATTGCCGCATCAACGCGCCGAAATCCGCCGTCCGGGTGAAGTCATAGGCGCCGGCGAAGCCGGGATTGTAGCTGAGCCCTGCGCTGCCGGCGCGGCGGCGGAATTGCGTGCTGAGGCGATCGAGCACCAGCGCCTTCGGCGAGGCCAGCCGCTGCCTGAGCGGCAAGGCGCGGCCGCCCTGTCGCACCCAGGCATGGGGTGTGGCCTCGGCGACGGCGTCGACGAAGCCGTCGCGCACCTGCGGAAACAGCTGCACATGTTGATGGCCGTCGACGAAGTCCGGTGCGCGTCCGAACGCCTGTGCAAAGGCGGCAAGCTGCGCCCTGACCTCGTTGCGAAAGAACTCGCGGTCGAGCCGGCGCAGGAGGCCGGCGCGCAGGAGCTTCGGGAACGGCATGAACATGTCGCCGTCGAGCGGCCGGAAATGCATGGTGAGCGGCCGGAACGGCGCCGACAGCGTCACGTGCAGGCCGATCGCGCAGCGCGGGCTTGCCTTGGCTGCGGCCTCCAGCGCCTCGATCTCGCCGCGCGCGATCGCTGGCCCCACCATCATCACCGAAGTGGCATTGAGGCGGCCGCGTTCGATCAGGTCGCGGATGGCGCGGTTGACGCCCGGGCTGATGCCGTAATCGTCGGCGCAGAGCCAGATCCGGCGCAGGCCGGCCGCCTCGCTCATTCGGCCGCCGTCCGGTTCGCCGTGCGGTTGGCCTCGTCGCCTTCGAAGCGCTTCTCGCTGTGCTCGGCCACGAAATAGATCGGCCGGGCCTTCAGCTCCGAGAGGATCTTGCCGATATATTCGCCGACGATGCCGATCATGATCAGCTGCACGCCGCCGATCGTCATCAGGCCGACGACGAGCGAGGGATAACCGGGGACCTGCTTGCCCGTGGTCAGGACCTCCCAGACGATCGAGAGGCCGAACAGGAAGGCACCGGCGGCGAGCAGCACGCCGAACATGCTGGCGAAGCGCAGCGGCGCCACCGAGAACGAGGTCAGGCCTTCGATCGACAGGCCGAGCAGGCTCCGCGCGTTGAACGTGGTCACGCCATGGACGCGCGGCGCGGGTTCGTAGTCGACGCGGATCTGGCGGAAGCCGATCCAGCTCGCCAGCCCCTTGAAGAAGCGGTTGCGCTCCGGCAGCTGGCGCAGCGCCGCGACCGCGCGCGGCGACAGCAGCCGGAAGTCGCCGGCATCTTCAGGGATTTTCTGGCGGGCGCCCCAGTTGATCAGCGCGTAGAAGCCGTGCACGGCGAGCCGGCGCAGGAACGGTTCGTTGTCGCGATGCGCCTTGGCGGTATAGACGACGTCGTAGCCGTCATCGATCCAGTGCCGCACCAGCTGCTCCACCAGGGCGGGGGGATGCTGGCCGTCGCCGTCCATGAACAGCACGGCGCCGAGCCTGGCATGATCGAGGCCGGCCATCAGCGCCGCCTCCTTGCCGAAATTGCGCGACAGCGACACGACCTGGACGTCGATGGCATCGGCCGGCAGCGCGCGGGCGATCGACAGCGTGTTGTCGGCGCTGCCGTCGTCGACATAGACGACCTCGCAGGGCAGCCCGTAGCGCTGCCGCAGGGTCCTGGCGAGGTCGCAGATCCGCTGGTGCAGACCGGCAAGGCCCGCGGCCTCGTTGTAGACGGGGACGACGATCGACAGTCCCTTTGCCGCGGCGCCGGTGGCGGTGGTCGTCAGGCCGGATACGTCAGAGCCCAGCGTCGTCATCGATCGAGGTTCCAGAGCGTGAAGGTCTTCTCGCCAGCATATGGTAGCTGCCGCTTGCTGTCGCTACGCTGAACGGATATCAGCCTCACGGCCGCAGAAACGCCGCGAGCCTGGCGAACAGCGGGTTCTCGCGGTCGAACACGTAGTCCAGCGAGACCACGGATACCGTCTCGGCGCCGTGCTCGCGCAGGAAGCTGGCCAGCGCATAGAGCTGGCCCGGCGGGCAGTGCAGCGTCAGCATGCCCGATGAGGTCGGCCCGCCGAACGGGGCCTCGACGCCGAACCGGCTGTGGGCCTCGCCGAGCAGGGCGCCGTCGCACTCCCGGAAGCGGGTCCGCACCTCGCGATATTTGTTGGCCCGGGCCCTGGCGGCGATGTGGTCGAGGATGACGCGCGCGGTCTCCCGTGCCTGCGGCGACCAGTCGGCGTGCCGGGAGGCGACCAGATTGGCCTGGCTGCGCAGGATGACGCCGTCGTCGAGCACCCGCAGCCCGTTGGCCGCGAGCGTGGCGCCGGTCGTGGTGATGTCGACGATCAGCTCGGCGCTGCCGGCCGCCGGAGCGCCTTCGGTCGCGCCTGCGCTTTCGACGATGCGGTAGTCGACGATGCCGTGGCTCTGGAAGAAGGCGCGGGTGAGGTTGATGAACTTGGTCGCGACCCGCATCCGCATGTGATGCTGTTCGCGGAAGCCGGTGGTGACGTCGTCGAGATCGGCCATGGTGCGCACATCGATCCAGGCCTGCGGCACCGCGACCACGACGTCGGCATAGCCGAAGCCGAGGCCCTCGATCAGCGACACGCGCTTGTCCGCATCGGGAATGCTCTCGCGCACCAGGTCCTCGCCGGTGACCCCGAGATGGGCGAAGCCGCGCGACAGCTGCGAGGCGATCTCGCTCGCCGAAAGATAGGCGACCTCGACATTGTCGAGGCCGGCGATGGTGCCGCGATAGTCGCGGGCACCGCCGGCCTTGGACAGTTTGAGTCCGGCGCGGGCGAAGAAGGCCTCGGTGTTTTCCTGCAGGCGGCCCTTGGAGGGAACGGCCAGAACGAACGGGGCGCTCATATTTACGCTCCTCCCTTGCGGCCGATCCGGCTGAGCGCGTCCACCCAGACCGAGAAACCGACGGCCGGGATAGGCTCGGCCGACCCGAGCTGGGTCATCAGCCCGTCGTAGCGGCCGCCGGCGACCAGCGGCTCGGCCCCGTTGCCCCGGTGATGCAGTTCGAACTCGAAGCCGGTGTAGTAGTCGAGCCCGCGTCCGAAGGCGGTCGAGAAGCGGGTCTGCTTCACGTCGATGCCGCGGGCCGCCATGAAGCCGACCCGGCTCTCGAACTGGTCGATGGCGGCGTTCAGGTCGAGCTTCGTCTCGGCCGTGAGCGCGCGGAGCTCGGCAATCGGGTGGGGGGGGTGGCCGGAGACCGCAAGGAGCCGCTGGACCACGGCGATCGCCTGCGGCGGCAGCGCGCCCCCCTTCACCGCCGTTTGTCGGAGAAGGCGGTCGGCGATCTCGGCCGTGGTGCGGCCGCCGACATGGGTGGTGCCGGCGATCGACATCAGATCGCTGACGAAGGCCAGCGCCGCCTTGCGGTCGGAGCCGGCGAGCGCGGCCAGCACGCCTTCATATTCGCTGCGGGCGGCCGTTGTGGTCGCCGCCAGCCGCTCCAGATCCTGCTCCAGGCTGATCTTGCGGTTGAAATCCTTGGTCAGGCGGCGGCGCCAGACCGGATAGAGGTCGAGCGCGTCGAGCAGGGCGTTGAACAGCGCGACGTCACCGGTGCGGATTTCGATGTCGCCGACCCCGAAGGCTGCGGTCGCTTCCAGCGCCAGGGCCAGCATTTCGGCATCGGCCGCGGCGCGGTCCTGGCGGCCGAATGATTCGATGCCCGCCTGAAGGAATTCGCTGGCCCGGCCGCTGCGATAACGAAACACCGGGCCGAGATAGCTGAATCCGGCCGGCTGGCCGGCGCGCCCCGAGGCGAGGTAGTCCCGCGCGACGGGGATGGTCAGGTCCGGGCGCAGGCAGAGCTCCTCGCCGGTCTGATCGGTCGTGAGATAAAGGCTCTTGCGGATGTCCTCGCCGGACAGGTCGAGGAACGGCTCGGCCGGCTGCAGGATGGCGGGCTCGGCCCTGACGTAACCGGCCTGCGCGAACGACAGCAGCAGCGTATCCGCCCAGGCGGCGGAGCCGGCAGCATGTGAGGTGGCAGTCGCGGTCATGTCTGGGTCCATCATCCCGGGCGGGCCGGGGCAGGGCTGGGACGGGAATTGGCGCAGCCCTTAGCATGGCGCGAAAGCGGTTTCGACCTCCAAAGGATCAATCGCTTAACAGGTTTCAGGGACCGGCCCGACGGGGTCGCATGAGGAAAAAGAGGTATCTGGGTAGTCCTTTGGCCCATTGAAATCGCGAAGCTGATCCGGCCACGAAAAGGCAGCCGGACCGTGGCTCAGGCGTCGCTCGATCGCTCGACGGCGGCACCATCTTCGGACGCGGCGGCCCGCTGCGACTCGTCCATCGCCACTTCGTCGGCGAGCCGTTCCGCGAGATGGATAATCCTCTGCCTCTTGGCGGGGTCGGCGATACCGAGGAATGCTCTTACGAGTTGCAATTCCTCGCGATGTCGAATCCCGGATATCGCATCGTCGTCCATGGTCATGTCGTCCCGCACGACGCCATCGAAGGACGTCAGCTCCGTCGAACCGTCTGAAGCGGTGTCCCGCGCTCCGACATCGCGACGGTCACCGATCGGACAACAATGCTGACGATCCGACGGGTTGCCGATCGGATGATGTCTCACGCATGCATCGCGATGCACCTGCAACGCAGGGCCGACCATAGATTCAGAAATTGAGAATGAATGACAACTCGTCGCATACTCATTTTGGGTATGGCGGATGATCCCTTCGCTGTCGCCTTCGTCTACAACACAAATACTGGTTCCGATTCATGCGCAATGCCTCAGATATTATCCGGACGGTCTCGCGACACACACTGGCCTATATGCTGTTCTCGATCAGCGAGCTGTTTCGGCACTACGACGAATTCGATCCGCTGGACCTTCTGATCGTTCACGCAATCCTCAATGCGAACGTCATCAATGTGATGAACGATCCCTCTCTCGACGAAAGATTCTCCAGCATTCATTCGGTCGAGCCGGACCTGATCAAGCAGGGCGTGTCGCGGGCCGCGCTCTCCCGCTTCCTGAGCCTGCCGCTCGAAACGGTACGACGCCGTGTGACCGGATTGAAGCGGCGGAAAATTCTCGCCGAGACCAAGGCGGGCCTGATCGTGACCGAGCAGAACGCTTTCAGGTTCGGAAATAACCACGAGCTGCAGAAGACCAACATGCTGTTGCTGACCAAATTGCTGCGCGACCTCAAGCGCGCCGGTATCAACGGCCCGGACGATCTGCGCGGCTCCAAGTTCGTCGCATCCGCGCGGCGATCGAAGTAAGCGGAAAGACATGGAGCAAAGCCATCTCGATATCGCCCGCGATGCACCGCAGGGACCCGTGACTGACGGATTGATGTCGTTTCATGGCCTCAAGCCGTCGCCGGCGCTCGAACTGCAATCGTACGACATCGATCATTTCTGCGATAGCGAGCGCTATGCCGGCGCATACAGCGTGCCGCTGTCCGTCGGCAGCACCGCGATCATGCGGGCCAGACTCTGCCTGCCGGACCTGTCACTGTCGCTGGTGAAGACGTTTCCGCGGATCGTGCGCGGCTATCAGCTGACGAATGCGGCGGTCGTCGTGGTGCCGATGGACGAGGTGACCTCGTCCCGCATCAACGGGCAGTCGATCGGCAGCTCCATCGTCATGCTGACGGGGCAGTCCGATTGCCTGGTGTACGAGCCTGAAGGCCGTCTGATGGCGGTGATCTATTTGAGTCCGCCCCGGCGCGAGCCATGGGCGCAACTGAACGACGGCTACCGGCTGCTGAATCCCGCATTGGACGTGCTTGCCTCGCTGCAGCGCCTCGTCTCCGTCACGCTCGAAGCTGCGGCTAACGACCCGGGCTTCCTGAAGGAGCCGGCCTCGCAGACGCTGGTCGAGCAATCCCTGCTCAGCACGATGGATGCGGCGATCTGGACCAGCGTGCCTGGTCCGCCTGCGCCGGCGGTCACCGAAGGGTACCGGCGGATCGTTGCGGACATGGAAAAACTGATCTGGCGCGACCTCACGACCTGGCACAAGACCACCGAACTGGCGGCGCATGTCGGGGTGTCCGTGCGGACGCTGCAGAGCGCGACGCAGGCGATCTGCGGCATGAGCCCGCATCGCTACAGCCGGGTGCTGCGGCTCTGGTCGGTCCGCCGGCAATTGCGGCTCGGTCCGGCCGGCCGCAGCGTGAAGTCCTGCGCCATGGGCCACGGCTTCTGGCATCTGAGCGAGTTCGCGGCGAGCTACCGCGCGGCGTTCGGAGAACTGCCGTCGGAGACGCTCCATCGGTCCCTCCGCGGCGGCTGACGACGGCGCCGCGAACGGCCGTTGCGCCGCCTGTCTGCCGGTCGATGTCGGCGGCGGATGTTTCTCTCGATCTCATTCTTCCCTGAGGCGGCCGGCAGCTGCCGAATGCGGCCCGGGTAAGACCCGGGCAACCATATCCCGCGTTTGGCGGGGCCGGGCGAACCGCGCGCTAGGCTTGGGTAACGAGACCACCGGTATTGTCGGAGGAAACAGAAGCCAGTTATCAGGGAAAAGGCATGGCAAAGCTCGACGCCGCCGAGACGTTCGCACCGCTGTCTCCGGTCTATTCGGACGGGCATCCGCTGGACCAGATCCACTACGTCCAGAGCAAGATCATCCTGAACGGCAACCGTTTCACCAGCGTCAGGAGCTTCTTCGAATTCGCCAAATTCGTGCGCAAAGTCGCGAAGGAGCACGATGTCGATTTCGATCGCTCCGAGGCGGAGGGCATGTGGCCGCAGATTCGCGAGGTCCTCTTCCTCGATACCGGCGATTTCAAGCTCTACAACAACGCCTTCATCCTGCGTCGCCGCATCAGCTACGAAGACGGCTTTCCGGTCGGCGATCCCGAAATGGTATTCAAGTTTCGTCATCCCGATTTCCAGGCCGCGACGCTCTGCGACGTGCGCCCGAACATCGCCGGTGACTACAGGATCAAGTTCAAGGAGGAATTGCTGCCGCGGAAGGATCGCATCGGCGGCATCAGGACGCTCTACTCCCACAATGTGGAGTTCAAATGCCCCAGCGTGGACATGGCGGATGATCCGGGCTCCTGCGATTACCTGACACGGGTGTTTCCGGCGTTGAGGCCGGTGCTCGCCGGCTCGGCCGAACGCGTCTCGCTGGTCAACCGCACGGCCGTCGAGGAAGTGCTGCAGCAGCTCGGCACGCTGGATTTCGGCAAGGGGTTGGTGGCACCCTGCAACGTCTCGGTCTGGCGCAACCGCGGCGATCAGCATCAGCTGGTGGGCGAGTTCTCCTACCAGTCCCGCATGGAGCAGCGCGAGGCGATTCATCCCAAGGCTCTCGAGCGTGCCAACGCCTTCTTCTGCGCGCTCCAGCATGCGGCGCAGGACTGGATCTCGCTGGGCACCACGAAGACCGGAGCGGTCTACCGGCTGAAGGGCGTTCCACCCCATGCCCACGAGTGACGCCGCGGCGCTGGGCGAGCCTGCCGGACAGGCTCAACCGCCGAGCGTCCTTGCCATCTTCCTTGCCTTTCTCTCGGTCGGGGCGACGAGCTTCGGCGGCGGCGTCGTCGGCTATCTCAGGGAAGCCCTTGTCAGCCGGCATCGCTGGGTCGATGACCCCGCGTTTCTGGAACTGCTCTCGATCTGCCAGACCCTGCCGGGTCTCAATGCGTCCAACATGGCCATCCTGGTCGGCGACCGCCTGCGCGGCACCATGGGCGCCGCCGCGGCGCTGATCGGCATCTGTCTGCCGGGCGGCGTCTTGATGGTGGTGGCCGCCATCGTCTACGCCAGCACGTCGTCCACCGACGGTCTGGCCAATGCCGTGCTGCTCGGTATTTCGATCGCCGCAGTCGCCATGGTTTTGGCGGTGTCGCTGCAACTCGGCCTGAAGACGGTGAAGCGGCCGGCCGATCTCGTCTTCGTGGCGCTCACCGTGTTCGGCGTCGAGGTCCTGCATCTGCCGGTGCTGGTCGTGCTGTTCGCCACGGGGGTGCTGGCCATTCTCTGGTATCGGCCCGGCGGCGCACCGCATGAGGGCGATCTGTTCGGCCGCGTCACGGCCCCGAAGGCGCAGCCAGCTCCCGACTCTCAGCATCGCGGGGAGGCATGATGGGCCAGCTCCTGCCGCTGATCGCCGTCTTCTCCTATCTCTCCTTGCTCACGGTCGGCGGCGGCATGGCCGCCTTTCCGGAGTTGCGCGATCTCACGGTCGACGTCCATCACTGGCTCTCCCTGCCGCAGCTGATCCATCTCTACAGCATCGGCCAGCTGGCTCCGGGGCCGAACATGATGATGATCGCCGCGGTCGGCCAGTCGGTCGCCGGACCGCTCGGGGCGATCGTCGCGACCGCGGCCTTCTTCCTGCCCACCGGATTGCTGACGCTGATGGTGGGTCGGCTGTGGGTGCGCCTTGCGGACTGGCCCTGGCGGGCCTCGATCCAGCGCGGACTCGGGCCGGTGTCCATCGGTCTCCTGCTGGCCGGGGTGATCGCCATCGGCAAGGGCGTCGTCACCGATTGGGACAAGGCCGCATTGGCGGCGGCGGTATTCGCGACTCTGATGATCACGCGGATGAATCCGCTGCCGCTGATCGGCATGGCGGCTGCGACGGGCGCCTACGCTTTCCGCTGAACCCGCAGACAAGCCTATCCGTCCGGCTGCCCGGCGGCAAGGCCCCAGTCGCCGAGCACGGCCTGTACCAGCGCCAGAGCCGCCACGGCTGCGGTATCGGCCCGAAGGATGCGCGGCCCCAGTGCGAGCCGCAGGATCCGAGGCTGTCGCAGCAGCAGCGCCCGCTCCTCCTCGGCGAAGCCCCCCTCGGGGCCGATCAGCACGTCGATGCCGCTGTTGTCTGCGCGTGCGCTCCGGAGTGCCGCGACGGGGTCTGCGACCTCGGCCGCCTCGTCGCAGAACACCAGCAGGCGCGCCGCCGGACGCTGGCCGAGGAAGCGCTCCAGCGCCACCGGCTCGGCGACCGCGGCGAGGCTGAGAATGCCGCATTGCTGCGCCGCCTCGACGACATTGGCGCGCATCCGCTCGGTGTTGACGCGGCTCGCCTGGGTGAAGCGGGTCGTGACCGGCTGCAGCACCGAGGCGCCCATCTCGACCGCCTTCTGCACCACGTAGTCCAGCCTCGCATGCTTGAGCGGGGCGAACGCATAGGTGACGTCGGGCAACCGGTCCTGGGGCCGGCTCCGTTGCAGGATCACCAGCGCGTCGGGGCGTTTGCGGCCTTCGATGGCGGCCTGCCATTCGCCGTCCCGGCCGTTGAACGCCAATACCGGGGCACCGGCGTCCAGCCTCAACACATTGCCGAGATAGTTGCTCTGGTCGCGATCGAGCGCGACCCTGGCGTCCTGGGCCAGCGGGGCGTCGACGAACAGGCGGGGCGCGCGAAAATCGTGGGCGGGCATCTTTCGGGGTCCGATTTGCCGCCGTTCTTAACCGAAAGCAGCCATTTCGGGGTAAAAATCGCCGGACCGGTGCGTCCCAGCGCCGCGCTCCTGCCCTATTCGACGGGTTGTTAAGCGCTGGCGGGAATCGTAAAAACGCGAACACGCCGGTTGCGCTTCAATTGGGAAGACGCCGAAACCCGTAAAGCTCCTGCCGGAGAGACTGTCCCGATGATCCGTCATGTGATGGTTCCGCTCACTGCCGCCATGGTCGTCCTGGGTGCCGCCGGTGCTGCGGCCCAGAGCGCCTTTCCGGCGCCGCTGCCGAACCAGGCCGCGAGCAGCTCGGCTTTTCCGCCCGTCAACGGTTCGGCGCCGGTCGCCTCCGTCGGCACGGCTCCGCAATCCTCATTCCCCGTCAACGGCGCGGCTCCGATCGGCGGCCCCGGCGCGTTCAGCGCGGCGCCCCCGACCGCCGCTCCCGGCGAGGACTGCATGAAGGCGTTTCTGCCGCTGCGCGAGGAAGCCGAGAAGCGCGGCAAGCTGATCAAGGCGGCGAGTGACCGTCACGCGCCGCCGGACGAGGCCTGCAAGCTGATCCGCAATTTCAGCCAGGCCGAGGTCAAGATGATCAAGTACATCGAGGCCAATGCGGCCAAGTGCGGAATTCCGCCGCAGGTCGGCGCGCAGATGAAGGACGGCCACAAGAACACCGAGGCCATGACGACCAAGGTCTGCAACGTCGCCCAGCAGATGCAGAACCAGCCGCGCGGTCCGGCCGGCCCGTCGCTGAGCGAGGTGCTCGGCTCCGGCTCGGCGCCGGAGGCCAATGCCGGCAAGAAGGGCGGCAGCACCTTCGATACGCTCAACGGCAACGTCCTGACCCGATGAGTGACGCGTCTGCCCGCGTTGCCGATTCCACCGGCAACTGGGTCGATACGCGCGCGCCGCACTGGGCGCGGCCCTATCTGCGACTCTCCCGCTTCGATCGTCCGATCGGCTCCTGGCTGCTCTTGATGCCGTGCTGGTGGTCGGCGGCGCTCGCCGCCGGCATGGCCCACGATGTCAGCCGCCTGCCGATCACCATCGTCCTGTTCTTCATCGGCGCCTTCGTGATGCGCGGCGCGGGCTGCACGTGGAACGACTTCACCGACCGCGACCTCGACGACAAGGTGGAGCGCACCCGCTCGCGGCCGCTGCCCTCGGGGCAGGTGAGCGCGAAGCAGGCGCTGGCCTTCATGGCGGCGCAGGCGCTGATCGGGCTCGTGGTGCTCGTGCAGTTCAACCGCTTCGCGATCATGACCGGCATCGCCTCGCTGCTGATCGTCGCGATCTATCCGTTCATGAAGCGCATCACCTGGTGGCCGCAGGTCGTGCTCGGGCTGGCGTTTTCGTGGGGCGCCCTGATGGGCTTTGCCGTCACCTTCGGCCGCATCGATCTCACCGCGCTTGTGCTGTACGCCGGCGCGATTTCCTGGGTGATCGGCTACGACACGATCTATGCCCATCAGGACGCCGAGGACGACGCGCTGATCGGCATCAGGTCGACCGCACGGCTGTTCGGCGCGCACACGCACCAGGCGCTGGTGCTGTTCTACGGTGTTGCGGTGATGCTGATCGGCGTGGCGCTGGCGTCAGGTGATGCGCGCTGGCCGGCCTGGCTCGGGCTCGCCGCCTTCGCCGCGCATCTGGCGTGGCAGATCGTGCGGCTCAGGATCGATGATGGCGCGCTGTGCCTGAGGCTGTTCAAGTCTAACCGGGATGCGGGGTTGCTGCTGTTTGCGGGATTGCTCGTCGACGCCGTGATGCGAGCCGCATAGGCGGTCTCGTAGGGTGGGCAAAGGCGCACTTGCGCCGTGCCCACGATCTCCCAGTGATTGATAGAAGACGTGGGCACGCTTCGCTTTGCCCACCCTACGGCAGTTTGCCTAATTCCTTGCGATGATCTCGCGTTCGCCGTGATGGACCGGCAGCTCGCGCGCCATGGCAACGCGGCGGCGCATCAGGAATTTCGGGCGGCGGGCGCGGATCGCGTTGCAGCGGCGGCGGCGCGGCGCGGGCTTGCGGGCGCCTTCGTCGAGCTGCGGGAGCGCGAACAATTCGCTCCAGAGCGACCAGGCCTCGGCGAGTTCCTCGGCGTCGGCGCTGACCAGCAGCGGCACGGATAGCGAGGGATCGCGGTGAACCAGGACGACGGTGCGTGCTTCGTCATGGCCGCGCAGCGCGACGCCGACGAAGTCGCTGACGCGGACGTTGATCGCCATTTGCATGCCGCGGACGGCACGGCGCAACACGACGCGTTCGCGATGAAGCTCGATCTGCCTGGTGTAGCCGTCGGCGCGCGGATCGTGCGCATCGAAGCGGACCGGAAGGGAAAGAGGGTCGAGCCGCAGACTGCGGCCCGACCCGGCGGGAGCGACCCCGCATGTTGCTGTTTGACGCCTCACGGCTTTAGTCTCCCCGCCAGGATTATGTTCCCGGTCGATGCGAGGACCTTAGCGCGGGGCTTGCCGAAACCGCTTAAAAAGGCTGGTTAATCCAGCGTCACCGCTGCGCATGATTGACAAGACCTTGGCGCGCATGATTGACGAGACGTTGCGCAGGAGTTGCGAATCTGAGCTTTTGCGGGCTGAAAATGCTTGAAGTCCGCGCCATCAGGGCACATCTGGAGTGTCGGGCCCCACGCCGCCCGATCCCCGCCCCAACAGGATTTCGTTTGTGAACCCTTCACCAAGCTCGACGCTTTCGACCAAGGCCAATCGCAACCTGTTCGACCAGTCCGCGCTGTCGGATCTCGCGCAGCGACTGGTCGATGCGGCCAGACGCGCGGGGGCCGACGCGGCCGATGCGGTCGCGGTGCGCGGCGTCTCGCAGGGCGTCGAGGTGCGCGACGGCCGGGTCGAGGAATCCGAGCGGTCCGAGGGCGACGATGTCGGCTTGCGCGTCATCGTCGGCCAGCGCCAGGCCGTGGTCTCGACCAACGATGTCAGCGGCGATGCGGTCACCAAGCTCGCCGAACGCGCGGTGGCGATGGCGCGTGTCGCGCCCGACGACAAATATGTCGGCCTCGCCGACCCTTCGCTGCTGGCGCGCGACTTCCCCGATCTCGATCTGCTCGATTCCGACGTTCCCCCGACCTCCGAGCTCGAGCGCCGCGCGCTCGCGGCCGAGGCCGCCGCGCTCGCCGTGAAGGGCGTCACCAAGTCCGGCGGCGCCTCGGCCTCCGCCGGGATGGGCGGCATGGTCTTGGTCACCTCGACCGGCTTCCATGGTTCCTATCTGCGCTCCAGCCAGGGCATCTCGGCCACCGCCATCGTCGGCGAGGGCACCGGCATGGAACGCGACTACGATTTCACCTCGGCGCCCCACGGTGCCGATCTGCTGTCGCCCGAGGTCGTCGGCCGCTCCGCCGGCGAACGCACCGTGGCGCGCTTCAATCCGCGCAAGGTCGAGACCTGCAAGGTGCCCGTGGTGTTCGATCCGCGCGTCGCCGGCTCGCTGGTCGGCCATCTCGTCGGCGCCATCAACGGCGCCTCGATCGCGCGCAAGACCAGCTTCCTGAAGGACAGGCTCGGCCAGCAGCTGTTCGCCAGGAACATCCGCATCATCGATGATCCCCTGCGCAAGCGCGGCCTGCGCTCGCAGACCTTCGATGCCGAAGGCGTCGCAGTGAAGAAGACCGCGCTGGTCGACGAGGGCGTGCTGACCACCTGGCTGCTCGACTGCGCCACCGCGCGCGAGCTCGGCCTCACCACGACCGGCCATGCCCATCGCGGCGTCTCGTCCTCGCCCTCGCCGGGGCCCTATAATCTGCATCTGGAAGCCGGCACGCCGAGCCCGGCCGAACTGATCGCCGACATCAAGCAGGGTTTCTACGTCACCGATCTGATCGGCTCCGGCGTCAACGGCGTCACCGGCGACTACAGCCGCGGCGCCTCGGGCTTCTGGATCGAGAATGGCGAGATCACCTATCCCGTCAGCGAGGTCACCATCGCGGGCCATCTGTTCGAAATCTTCAAGTCGATGCAGCCTGCGAACGATCTCAATTTCCGCTACGGCATCAATGCGCCGACGGTGCGCATCGAGGGCTTGACGCTTGGCGGACGCTGATCGAACAGCTGCGGCTTCCTCGACTTGTCCCGCAGGGAGAGGTCGGATCGCATCGCAAGATGCGATTCGGGGGAGGGCTTGCGCTGTCTCCTGGGGCCTCCCACCCCTCACCCGGTCTGCTGCCCAGATCGATCTCTCCCCGATGGGGAGAGGTGGTTCCAGCACGCTGCTCGATTGACCCTGATGGCACCTGATCTCGACGACACCATCCTGACGCGCGATGCCGCGCTGCTGCGGGAGACGGTGCGGGAGGCGGGTGCGCTGGCGCGGTCGATGTTCCGCACCGAGCTCAAGAAGTGGACCAAGGGTGCGTCCTCGCCGGTGTCGGAAGCCGATATCGCCGTCAACGATCTGCTCGAAACGCGGCTGCGCGCGGCGACGCCCGATTACGGCTGGCTGTCGGAGGAGAGCGCCGACGATGCGACGCGGCTGTCGCGACGGCTCACCTGGGTTGTCGATCCGATCGACGGCACCCGCAATTATCTCAATGGCCATGACGAATGGTGCGTCAGCGTCGCGCTGGTCGAGGGGACCGCGCCGGTGCTGGCCGCGGTGTTCGCGCCCGTCAGCGAGGAGTTCTTCTTCGCCGTCCGCGGCCGGGGCACCACACTCAACGGTAAGGCCGTGCAGGCGGCCGCCGGCGCTCAGCTCGACTTTTCCCGCGTGGCTGGGCCGAAGCCGATGGTCGAGCGGCTCAATGCCGCCGGCGGCGAGATCAAGCTGCACCCGCGAATCGGTTCGCTCGCGCTGCGGCTCTGCCGGGTCGCCCATGGCGCGCTGGATGCGGCGTTTGCCGGCGGCAACAGCCATGATTGGGACCTTGCGGCGGCCGATTTGATCGTGCAGGAAGCGGATGGTAGGATGAGCGACCTCTCCGGAGAAACCATCCTCTATAACCGCCGGGAAGTGACGCACGGAGTGCTGGTGGCAGCAGGACGCGACCGACATGCGAGCATCGTCGCGCATTTTCGAGATCGCCCCTTGCCCTGAGCGCTCCCGTCGGACTTGTCGAACACTGCTTTGCCGGGCAGACCGCCAGGAAGAGAACCATGCCAGATAGCGCCCCGCAACAACTGCTCCATCTCGTGATCGGCGGCGAACTCGTCGATCTCGAGCACAACACCTTCAAGAATCTCGACGACGTCGAGGTCGTCGGTCTCTACCCGAACTACGCCTCCGCCTACACCGCCTGGAAGGCCAAGGCGCAGATGACCGTCGACAACGCCCAGATGCGCTATTTCATCGTCCACCTCCATCGGCTGCTCGACCCGAATCAAGATTCGAAGCCGGCGCGTTGAAGAAACTGCTTCGCAATACGCTGCGAAGCAGCTGGTTTCAGCGTGCCGTCGGGTTTCTGGCGGCCGAATATCTGCGGCTGGTATGGCTCACCAACCGGTTCACCCTGGATCCGCCCGACGTCTATCCGCGGGTCGAGGCGCAGCTGCCCGCGATCTTCGCGTTCTGGCACGGCCAGCACTTCCTCACGCCCTTCATCAAGAACACCGACAAGGACTCCTACCGCGCCAAGGTCCTGATCTCCCGCCATCGCGACGGCGAGTTCAACGCGATCGCGGCGGAGCGGCTCGGCATCGGAACCATCCGTGGGTCCGGGGACCATGGCGGCGCGTTCCACCGCAAGGGCGGTGTGGGCGCCTTCAAGGAAATGGTGCGGGCGCTGCAGGACGGCTATAATGTCGCGCTGACCGCCGATGTTCCCAAGCGCTCGCGCGTGGCCGGGCTCGGCATCATCATGTTGGCGCGGGAATCGGGGCGGCCGATCATGCCTTTCGCGATGGCGACCAGCCGGTTCATCCGGCTGAAGAACTGGGACCGCACCACCATCAATCTGCCGTTCGGACGTGGCGCGCTCGTCGGGATCAAGGAGATCCATGTTCCGCCCGACGCCGACGCGGCCGCGATGGAAGCCTTGCGGCTCGAACTGGAAGAGACCTTGAACGAGGCGACCCGTCGTGCCTATGCGCAACTCGGCCGTCCGGGGCCCGAAGATGCCTAATCCATTGCCCGGCCCGCTTCCGATGACGCTGCGCATGTATCAGCACCTCGCCACTGGCCTCGTGCCGCTCGCGCCTGCGCTGATCAAGCGGCGGCTGAAGCAGGGCAAGGAGGATCCCGCGCGGGTCGGCGAGCGGCGCGGCCTGTCGCGCGACGTGCGGCCGCATGGCCCCCTGGTCTGGATCCACGGCGCCAGCGTCGGCGAGGTGCTGGCGGCGGCGGCGCTGATCGAGCGCCTGCGCGATCTCAATCTGCGCATCCTGCTCACCTCGGGCACGGTCACCTCGGCTGCGATCGTGGCCAAGCGTTTCCCGCCCGACGTCATCCATCAATACGTGCCGTATGATTCGCCGCGCTACGTCGCGCGCTTCCTCGATCACTGGCAGCCCTCGCTGGCGCTGTTCATCGAGTCCGATCTGTGGCCGAACCTGATCCTGGCGGGCGCCGCGCGCCGGGTGCCGATGGTGCTGATCAACGGACGGATGTCGCCGCGCTCCTACCCGCGCTGGCAGCGCATGCACGGCACCATCTCGGCGCTGCTGTCGCGGTTCGATATCTGCCTCGCGCAATCGAAGACCGATGCCGAGCGATTCGCCGCGCTGGGCGGCCGCGACGTCGTCACCACGGGCAATCTCAAGCTCGACGTGCCGGCGCCGCCGGCCGATCCGGCCAGGCTGGAGCGGCTGATGGCGATGACGCGCGGCCGCCCGGTCGTCGTGGCCGCCTCGACCCATCCGGGCGAGGAGGAGATGCTGATCGCGGCGCATCGCAGTCTCGCCGGCCTGGTGCCGCATCTTCTGACCGTGATCGTGCCGCGCCATCCCGATCGCGGCGCCTCCATCGCCGGCCTCGTCACGGCCTCCGGCCTGAAGCCGGCCCTGCGCTCGCGCGACGAGCCGCCGGCTGCGGCCACCGACGTCTACGTCGCCGACACCATGGGCGAACTCGGCCTGTTCTACCGGCTCTCGCCGGTCGTCTTCATGGGGGGATCGCTGATCCCCCATGGCGGCCAGAATCCGATCGAGGCGATCAAGCTCGGCGCCGCCATCCTGCACGGTCCGCACGTCTTCAACTTCGCCGACGTCTATGAGGCGCTCGATGCCGGCGGCGCCGCGCGCCAGGCCGAGACGCAGGAGACGCTGGTCAAGCAGCTCCGCCTGCTGCTGGCCGAGCCGAGCATTCGCGACCGGATGCAGCGCGCCGGCAGCGGCGTGGTCACCGAACTCGGCGGGGCGCTCGACCGCACCATGACCGCGCTCGAGCCCTATCTATTGCAATTGCGGATCGAGATGGGAGCCGCCAATGCGTGAGCCGGCCTTCTGGTACCGGCCACGTTCCCCGCAATCCCTGGTCCTCAGCCCGCTCGGCGCGCTCTATGGCGCCATCACCGCGCGCCGCATGGCCCGCGAGGGTGTCGACGCCGGCATCCCCGTGATCTGCGTCGGCAACTACCATGTCGGCGGCGCCGGCAAGACCCCGACCGTGCTGGCGCTGACGAGGCTGCTGCGCGAGCTCGGCGAGACGCCGGTGGTGCTCAGCCGTGGCTATGGCGGCCGCCTCAAGGGGCCGGTGATGGTCGACCGCGAGCGTCACGCCGCTTCCGATGTCGGCGACGAGCCGCTGATGATGGCGCGCGACGTGCCGGTCGCCGTCGCCCGCGACCGCATCGACGGCGTCGCGCTGGCGAAGTCGCAAGGCGCGACCGTGATCCTGATGGATGACGGCTTCCAGAATCCGCAGCTCCTCAAGGACACCGCGCTGATCGTGATCGACGGCGCACGCGGTCTCGGCAACGGCCGCGTGTTTCCGGCCGGCCCCCTGCGCGCGCCGCTCCAGCCGCAGCTCGCGCGCACCGACGCGCTGGTCGTGATCGGCGACGGTCAGGCCGCGGACGATGTCGCGGCGGCTATCTCGGCGCGCGGCAAGCCGGTCTTGCGCGCCCATCTGCAGCCGGATGCTGACGCCGTCGCGCAGCTCGCCGGAAAGCGCGTTCTCGCCTTCGCCGGCATCGGCGATCCCGAGCGCTTCTTCCGCACCTTGCGCGCCAGCGGCATCGCGGTCGCGGGCACGCGTCCCTTCGCCGATCACCACATGTTCGCGCCGGAGGAGATCGCCGCGCTGGCGGCCGATGCCGCGTGCGAGCAGCTCATTCTGGTGACGACGGAAAAGGATCTGGCGCGTCTGCGCGGCCGTGACGGCGTGCCCGAGGGGATCGTGCCGTTCGCCGTCGAGCTCGCCTTCGACGATCCGGCCGCCTTGCGGCGACTGATCGGCGACCAGCTCTACAAGGCCCGCGAGCGCCGCTTCGGCCGGCGAGGATGACAATGGCTGGGGGTGGGTGAGGCGCAGCCGCGATCCAGCCGGCGCAAGCCGGATTACGACGCCTTCAGCGCCCCGGGATAATGCCGCTGCAGCACCGCATCCGGCGTGGCATAGGCCTCCTGCAGGTCGACGCTCCAGTATTTCAGCTCGTCGAGCGGGATCCTGACGTCGGTGATCGCGCAGCGCACATAGGTCCCCGGCGAGATCACGCGGAAATCGCCGTCGAGATATTGCACCTGGGCTTCGCCATGGCCGGAAGAGCCGAACTTGTTCAGCACGGTCGATCAGTCTCCGTGGAAGGCCCCTTGGGGCACAATGTGTTGACCAGCATCTAGCATAGATGGGGGGACTTGTCCGCCCGTCAAACCCACTGGTTTGTGATGTTTTGCCGCCGTTTCCGCGTGATACTGCTCGCCGCGAGGATGGTCCCGGCGGTCGTGGCACGGCACCTCCCGCGGCCGGGTCCGATGGTGCGATTGATCGTCCTTCTCCTGACATTGCTGAGCGCGGCCGCCCATGCGGCGCCCGCGCCGCAGGCCGTCGACATTCCGCTGCCGGCGGGCGTGCTGCATGCCCAGCTCTACAGGCCCGAGGGGCAGGGGCCGTTTCCCACCGTGATTGCGCTGCATGGCTGCGGCGGTCTCGGCGATGCGGCCGAGCCAGTGTTTCCGCGCTACCGCGAATGGGCGCTGCACTGGCTGAAGGCCGGCCACGCCGTCCTGCTGCCGGACAGCTACGGCTCGCGCGAGCTCGGGCCGCAATGCCGCGTCCGGGATAGCAAGGTGAAGGCGCGGCGCGAGCGCGTCGTCGACATCGCCGCGTCGCGGGCCTGGCTGATGCAGCAGGGCTGGGTGCAGCGCGACCGCGTCAGCCTGGTCGGCTGGGCCAATGGCGCCAGCGCGCTGCTCTGGGCGGTGCGCCCGCAGAACCTGGCGCGCGACGCCGCGCCGGATTTTCGCGCGGCGATCGCCTTCTATCCGGACTGCCGGATCTCCGCCGGCCTCGGCTGGAGCGCGCGGGTGCCGACGCTGCTGCTGATCGGCGCGCGGGACGACGTCTCCTCGCCGCCGGCCTGCCGCCAGATGGTGGAGGGCGCCCAGGGCCGCAGCGCCCTGGCGCGCATCGTCGTCTATCCCGGCGCCTTTCACGGCTTCGACCGCGCCAACACGCCGCTGCATGCGCTGGCCGACAGCAGCGACGTGACGCTGCCCGCGCACGGCCATCTCGGCACCGATGTCGCGGCCCGCGCCGCCGCGGAGAAGGACGTCGCGGAATGGCTGGCGCGCTAGCGTTTTCGAGCGACGTGGATTCCGGTTCGCGTCAAGGAAGCGCGTCGAAACCCGATGCCATCATTCGACCACGATGTCGATTAAACGCATCCCCATGCGCAACCGAGCCATCCTGTTCTCCGCCGCCCTCGTGGTCTTCACCGTCGCCGTCTTCCTGTTCGAAGCCCACGCCGGCGCCCCGCCACGCGCACCCGGCCATTGCGGCTTCTGGACCACCATCGAGGCCGGCCTGTCCTGCCGGTAGGGCGGGGCAGTCGTGACGTCGTCGCTGCGCGCGATGTCGGGATGCGAGGTCGTGCACTCTCCCCCCGGGTCGTCCCGGCGAAGGCCGGGACCCATACGCCGCAGCAGACGTTTGGCGACGACAGCCCATGACCATCCCGCGCAACAACAATCGCCGCGGAGTATGGGTCCCGGCCTGCGCCGGGACGACGGCGGAATGCGAGGCGATGCCGTCGCGACTCTAGAACAACGTGCCCTGATCCACCGGCTTGCCGACGCGCTTTGCCGCGGGCTTGGCATCCGCTGCCAGCGCCTTGCCCTGCGCCGCCGCCTTGCCTTGCGCCGTCGCGCGCTTCGGCACCGGCCGATCCGCATCCGCGATCGCGCCCACGCGCCCATCCGCGAACTCGATCTCGACGCGTGCGCCGGGGCCGATGCTGTCGGCCGCATGCAGCGGATGCCCCGCTTCATCGCGCACCAGCGCGAAGCCGCGGGCGAGCACGCTGCGGTAGGACAGCGCCGAGAGCAGCTTGCCGCTGCCCGCGACGCGCGCATCCAGCCGCTGCAGCAGCGTGAGAAGCGCGCGGCCGGCGCGCTCGGACAGCCGCTGCGTGCGCTCGCGCTGGCGGGCAATGGCGTTGCGCTGCGCCTGCGCGTTCGAGAGCTTTGACGCCCGCAGCCGCACCTCGAGGCCGGCGAAGCGGTCGCGCCGCTGCCGCAGCAGGGCGCGCGCGGACAGGCCGAGCCGCTCGCCGCAGACCGTGAGGCGGTGGTCGGCCTGCGAAATCTGCCCGTGCAGCACCCGCAGCGTCAGTTTCGAGCTCGCCGCGCTATAGCGCCGGAAATGCGCATGCGTGCTGGCCTTGAGCCCGCGCGGCAGCGCCGCGCCCGCCGCATCCAGCCGCTGCCGGGGGATCGCCAGCAGATCGCCGGCCGACGGCAGCGCGCGCGCGGCGGCGCGCAATTCGCTGCGCCGGCTCTCATGGGCGCGCATCCAATAGGCGTGGGTGCGGCGTCCGAGATCGGCGACCTCGACGAACAAGTCGCTGCGCACCGGCACCGCCATCTCGGCCGCCGCGGTCGGCGTCGGCGCGCGCTTGTCGGCGACGAAGTCGATCAGCGTGATGTCCGTCTCGTGGCCGACTGCCGAGATCAGCGGGATCATGCTCTCGCTGGCGGCCCGCACCACGATCTCCTCGTTGAACGACCAGAGATCCTCCAGCGAGCCGCCGCCGCGCGCCACGATCAAGACGTCCGGCTTGGGAATCCTGCCACCCTCGGGCAGCGCATTGAAGCCGCGGATCGCCGCCGCGACCTGCTCGGCCGAGCCTTCGCCCTGCACCCTGACCGGCCACACCAGCACGTGGCGCGGAAAGCGGTCATTGAGCCGGTGCAGGATGTCGCGGATCACGGCGCCGGTCGGCGAGGTCACGACGCCGATCACCTCCGGCAGCCAGGGCAGCAGCTGCTTGCGCGCCTCGTCGAACAGGCCTTCGGCGGCGAGCTTCTTCTTGCGCTCCTCCATCAGCGCCATCAGCGCGCCGATGCCGGCCGGCTCCAGCGCCTCGATCACGATCTGGTATTTCGAGGAGCCCGGATAGGTCGTCAGCTTGCCGGTGGCGATCACCTCCAGCCCCTCCTGGGGCTTGAAGCGCATGCGGCCATGCACGCCCTTCCAGATCACCGCCTCGATCTTGGCGCTCTCGTCCTTCAGCGCGAAATAGCAATGGCCGGAGGAATGCGCCCCGCGAAAGCCCGAGATCTCGCCGCGCACCCGGACATGGCCATAGGTGTCCTCCACCGTCCGTTTCAGGGACTGCGACAGCTCGGAGACGGTGAATTCGGGCGCGTTGTGAAGGGGTTCCGCAGGCGGCATCTGGCAGTCGATTCGGCAGGAGGGGATCGGGTCCGAAACTTAGGGAATTCGCGGCGCGGCGCCAATCCCGGACGGCCCGAGGCAGACATGCTTTATCTCAGCGCGTGATCCGGAGCCAGCCGATGATGACCCGGCGCCGGCCGCACCCTGACCCTCCCCTGGAGGGGAGGGTCGATCGCGCGCAGCGCGAGCGGGGTGGGGTGATCTCTCTACACGGGCAGTGCGCGACAATCTCGAGCAACGTTACCGTCATGCCGAGGTCGTCATGCCCGGGCTTGTCCCTGGCATCCACGTTCTCTGGTGCTGCGTGGCGAACTTCCGCCTACGACGTCCCCCCCCCGATGATCTTCTTGGCGCGCAGATCGTCGAAGATCGCGGCGACGGAGCTGGAGGCGTTGCTCTTGTTGACGACGAACAGCGTGCCGGCCGCGCTCACCTCTCCCGAACCCACCCAGAGGTTTCGTGCGGTCGCGGGATCGACGAGCCGCGCCTTGACGCATTACGGTGACAGTGCACTAAATCGTGTCGCCTAATGCTCGACTCTCGACTAATTAATGCACTGTAATTCGGAATTTCGTTCAAAGTCACTGTAGCTCGCGTTATTCAGTGAGGGCCAACTGACCAATTAAAGCTTTTGCTCTGGAAGTTTAGTGCCCTGTCAATCGTAATTTTTCATCCATTGTCTTACCGCCATCGAACATCGCCTACCTTAATTGGAAGGGCGCGCAGTATCTCTCTAAGAGCTTCGAGGTCTGTCCAAGGCTCCTTGTAAACGTAGGTTTTGAGTAGCTCGGGGACAGTGCCCTTCTTTCCGTCCCGGCTAAAGCAAAGCGTAATGATCGAAAACCGATCACCCTTCGCGCGCTTTTGACGGATTGCGTAGTCTACTTCCGTTGCTAGATAATCCTTGTCTAGAAAGTTTTCGGTGATGAAAAAAACTACGGCGCAAGACTGCTCAAATCCGTCAAGAAGGCCGCGCTCAAGATTCACGCCGGCGTGCATTGCGTCTTCGTCTAGCCAAGGCTGAAATCCCAGACCTTCGAGCGTCTTCGCATAGTCTCGAAGTAGCGTCTTGTCGGCTGACTTGTGGCTCAAGAAGATCTTCATCGGAGACAACCCCATGCAGGCTTCGTGTTGACTGACCAACCTTTCAAGCTCGCCATCGGGTAACCCCACTTTATAATGTTCTCCGTCAGGCACAGCATGGACGAATACGACCGCATCCTGCAAACCCACCCGGAAGTGGCGCGCTAGGTTGTTTCGTACAGTTTCCAAATTCGACCGGTCTATCGAAGTGACCCCTGATATGGCAGGATCGATTTCCCCGATACCGCTAGAATGAACCACGCCATCGTTTCCAGTGTGCTTGAATATGTGTGCGTGCAGTTGTCCCATCGTACCCACTGTCACGTTGTAGCCGCTCAGTATGGGCCATGCCCCTTCTCGAAGACGGTGTCGCGCCCGGATAATCTTTCGGTATTCGCTCAGAATATAGTCCACGGTTGTAGCCATTGGTATTCCCCGATTCCATCCTTGTATCGATAGAGGCTCTTAGGGCGCGTCCCCGAAGAAGTCCCGCCATGGGTCATGCAATGGAGGCGCACGTAGTAGTTTCGATGACAGGGTAGTTACGGTGACGATAAGCAAAATGGTGCAGCGTCACCGTAACTCCTTTTGCGAGTTGAGAGCGAGCCTTGAGCGCAAAAGCTACTCCCATTGTAGCACTCTCCGAGAATGTGTAGATGGACGTTGGGGATAGCCATGATCACGCAAGAAGAATACGTCGAACTGAAGAGGCTGTTGATTGCCGACTTAGGCCACTTAGCTACGTTAGTCATCACTCACAACAAACCGGTAGAAGAAGCGAGTATTCGAAGCGCTTCCGTGATTCTCCGTCGATGGATAATCGAAGACAAACTAGCCATTCTTGCTAATGCGGTAAAGGCGAAGCCGACTGTTCCCGCCTTGGACACCTCGGCCGTATTTGCCGAGATCGCCCGGCAACCTACTACAGAATATTTTCTGACTGGAGGAGTTAGCTTCGCGGGCGAGCCCCGCCGGGGTTTCTGCAGTTTTTCTAGTCCAATGCCGGAGACCGGCTGGCTTCTGCCGGTAGACAAGCTCCAATATACGATGCTCAGCTTGCCTCAATTCAAGTCGCAACCTCGAATGCATTTCATGGGGACGAATTTCTCATGCGAGGAAATCATAAAATACACTGCCAATAAGCTGGGGGGAGTCCACATCGACTTTCGCCGGCAAGAGAACGATAAGTTTGCAAAGCTGGACGAGGCTGCATCCTATATGAAGTTTGGCGGCCCGCTTGCTCCAGGACGACCGCAGCCTAGTCAGCTCTACTTTGTGCTGGAGCCGAAAGGCACAGAAGTCCTCAGCGGCGCCCACATAGAGATAACCGCTGCTGCCGCTTCGCTTCTCCAGGTGCATTTCAATGGGCGTCCAATCATGGATGTTCTAACGAGACACACGGTCCGGTCGCAAATCAGAAAGTTTTTTATGGGAACGCCCATGCCAGCCGTTTTCGAAGAGGGAGCGCAACTGACGCCGGGCAAGCGAAACTACTCTGAGAATCCTTGAAGGGTCGTTTCTGAACCGTCCCGAGTTTGCAGGAGGCTCCAACTCCTGAGAGGATGGAGCCATGACAAGTAAGACGACGAACAAGTTTACACGTGAGGTCCGGGCCCGAGCGGCCCGGATGGTTCTGGACCACGCCGACGAGCAACCCTCGCGCTGAGCGGCGGTGACCTCGATTGCGGCCAAGGTCGGCTGCACGCCGCAGACGCTGCATGATTGGGTCAAGAAGGCTGAGATCGACGGGGGGCCGCGCCCCGGCGTGCCGACCGACATGGCCGAGAAGCTGAAGGTGCTCGAACAAGAGAACCGCGAATTACGGTGAAAGTGCATGAAATAATAGAAGGGTGGCGTTCTAAATTAGTGCACTGTCACCGTAATAGAGAGCGAGCATCCTCTCGACGTCATTCCGGGGCGTCGCGAAGCGACGAACCCGGAATCCATGTCGCGAACGACGCTGCCGCCCGTTGGACTCCGTGAGTCCGCTGTCCCTCTAATGTTGTGTCGCACTCTAGGGGTGCAGTGCAGCACTACCACCGCAATTCTAGATTTGGCCTGACCGGATACAAGAGGTGAAGAAGCCGCCGATTAGGTTTATAATGCCGCGTTGTCTTGCTCCTAGCTCTCAACCAGTACCCCATGAAACCCCCGTTTAAGCAGAACGAAGTTTTCAAGCACATCGACTTTGATCCGTTGAATGCCTGTGTTGGTAATAACGGCGGCCCCTACGACCTTTACGACTATGCGAAGGGCTATTTCGAGGCCACGAAGACCTTGCTCGACAATGTCCAGGACGAGGGTAATCACATTGACCTTATCGTCTACCCCATCTGCTTTAACTTCCGGCACGCGATGGAAGCGTATCTCAAATACGTCATTAAATACCTTTCCGAAGCCGCTGGAACGGGCCACAGGTTCAAGGCAAGTGGTCATACGCTCGGGAAAAATTGGGTAGCGGCGAAGAGTCTGCTCAAGCACATCAAGACTACTGAAGAGGATGTGGCCTATTTCGAGAAGGTCGTTACTTGCATTGACGAAGTCGACCAGTCGGATGGCCAGACTTTTCGCTATCCCGAGAATATCAAGGGCAATCGTCATCTGGAAGAATGGTCAACCATCAACCTGCCGACACTCAAGGCGCATAACGAGAAAGTCGCGGCAATAGCTCACACGTGGCACGGCCTCATCGAGGATGTACAGGAGACCGCCCGCATGAATGCAGCGGACAACTCTTAGCGAAAAAGCTGACTATAGCTCGTAGGATGGGTTGAGCCCTTACGAAACCCATCACTTCCGACTGTCGGTCATCGCGGTTGCCAGCCGGCTGCAAGTGACGATGGAAGAGCGGATGGCGGCCCATTAGTTAGCTTTCGGACGTATTGAGAAAAAAATCTGACGGGTTTCGCAAGAGCTCAACCCATCCTACGGGCTGCTGGACATGATAGGCAATCGAGAAGCGAAGATCTTTGCTGTTTGAATTTTTCGTGCAGAATGACTGAATGGATGACGAACCCTTAACCTCTTCCTTCCGGACTCGCCGCGTCACGCCGCGCCGGGCGCTATACTGCATACGAAAAAATCCTCAACTAGGGTTGTCCGCCTTCCTCGTCTCTGCTGGGATACTAGCTTTGGTGACGCAGATTTCAGCGCTTGCCGGCGCTCTATTCGGTGCCGGCGCGGCGATGCTGGGAGCCTGGATCACAGAACTCAATAGCCAGCGCACGGCGATGGAGGAGAAATCACGCCGCCAAATCGAAGCCCGCCAGTATCTGGCTCCGGAATTGCACCGCGCCATCGTGCGCGCGCTGTACATTCACGAACGTGCCATCCCCAATTTCGGTGCCGCTTCGACGGAACACGCAATAAAGCCGACGGATCTCAAGGAAGATTTTATCCCGTCCTGGCCTGTCCTGTATCCCAATGCGCCACAGGTTCATCAGTTGGCTGGCGATGAAGCGGTGGCGCTCATCGCGTTTTACGACTCTCTCCACTCGTTAGCTGAATTCGTGAATAATTGGTGGGAGCGAGAAGGCCAGCTTCCGGTGAATATCTTCAACATGATCCTGCATAACGCGGACGACAGCCTGAGGCTCGCCCTTGTCTGCATCGATAAATTCTCACTTGAGACCCTCTATCCGCCACGATACGCGGCTCATGGAACTCTCACTTCACGGATCGAGCGATCGCTGTCGTCGGCCGCCAAAGCTCGTGAGCTGCATATAGCGAGATTCGAAGCCAAAGCAGCAAGCAAGGCCGGCCCCCCGAAGAGATGAGGCCGCGTCGGAGGCATTCGTCTGCAAGTAAGCGAGTGGGTGCGTCGTACTGCCCTCGCTCAACGAAGCTCTTAAATGACGCAGCGACCTCCGGGTATAAAAGCGAAAGAGTTACGTTGACAGTGCCGGACTGCCCCCTTGAAGGGGTGCAGTCCACTGAATTAAAACAATGTCAGCTGATGTTCGGGCTTTTGAAGCCAGTGCACTGTCACGGTCATTGTAAAATTTACGCATTCTGCGCGCTCACGGAAGTGATGGCAGGCCGTGTTTCCCCAATAGACTGAGAGTAATCACGAATTCTGCGCCGACGAAGATGGTCAAGCCAATTCCAACCCATCTGAAGCCAGATGCCAAATCAGTTTGCGCATCCCTTAGGCTTGCCACGTTATCCGAGATGCTCTCCGAATAGAGGGAAAGTTGATCAATTCGAGCGTCATCAAGTAGGCGTCCTTCGGCGATGTCGTCTGTCCAATGAATTGGATTGGACCCTGCATAGAAGAATTTCCCCGGCATGGTGGCTTTTGTTGTGCGTGCGAGCGCAACAAGCAAGCAAATGAGCAAGGGAACGAGGGCAGCATAATGCACCCCTAGATCGATCATCCTTGCGGCTAATGTTCCGGCCAGCCCTGCTATCGAGGCCACGACAGCTCCCAGGATGGCCGACAGAGTTACTGCTCGCTGAGTGATAGCCAGCGCCGCCTTCAGTTGTTCCTGCAGATAAGTCTCGGCTTGCTTCTCAAGTTTTTCGAGGTAATCCTTCCTTTCCTCAGATTTTAGCTTCGATAGCGCTTCAACTAGCGACCGTCTCCTACTTTCTAATTCCTTTTTTTGGACAGCGGACATGGCACCCAAGGAACGAGAAGAAGGCCTGCGCAAGCAGGAAATCATTAGGGAAGAGCGCGAACGAAAAGAGCGCGAGCATCGAGAGTACGAGAATGAAAAACAGCGCGAACTAGAACGGCAGGAGCACGAACGCAAGCGCCGCGAACGCGAATGACAATACATTCTCCACGCTAGCACCGAAAGAGCCTTAGCGAACGCTCACGGCCTCGACATCGTTTGGAGCACGTACGCGCTGCATCTTCCCCGCAGCATATATCGCTATGCTTGCACCCAAGGCGCAGCTTCGCCGCGCCCCGGAATGACGGGGAGTGTGGGGCGTTTCCCCTTGAGCCCCACCCCGATTCATGCGACCTCCGCCCCATCCAACCCCCTCGATTCCGAGCCTCTGATGCACATTCTCCTCCTCGGTTCCGGCGGCCGTGAACATGCCCTGGCATGGA
>CAYREH010000062.1:0-32775 GCA_964423245.1 uncultured Bradyrhizobium sp.
CCGGGACAAGCCCGGGCATGACGAGCTTATGGCCCGAGTATCTCCAACCAACGCAATCTGCCATATGCGATTTCCCTGCGCGCGCGGGGGAGGGTTGGGGAGAGGGTGTCTCCACTCGCGGGAATCCCCAAGAGGAAAGAGCCCTCTCCCGTATCGCAGCTGACGATGCGATACGACCTCCCCCGCAAGCGGGGGAGGTGAAGATCGCCCGCGGACGGATCTCGCACATGATCGGAGCAGCATTGCTGGCGGTCATAGCGTTCGCCGCCCCCCCGGCGCACGCCTTCATCGCCTATGTCTCCAACGAGAAGAGCAATACGGTCTCGGTGATCGACACCGACAGCTGGACGGTGACCAAGACCATCAAGGTCGGCCAGCGCCCGCGCGGCATCGATTTCACCCGCGACGGCAAGTTCGTGATGGTCGCGGTCGGCGACGACGACACCATCCAGATGATCGATGCGAAGACGCAGGCCATCGTCGACACCCTGCCCTCGGGTCCCGATCCCGAGCTGTTCGCGCAGGACGCCGCCGGAACGACGCTCTATGTCGCCAACGAGAACGACAACACGGTGACGGTGATCGACCTGCAGAAGCGCGTCCGTATCGGCGACATCCAGGTCGGCGTCGAGCCGGAGGGCATGACGATCAGCCCCGACGGCAAGACGCTGATCAACACGTCCGAAACCACCAACATGGCGCATTTCATCGACACCGCCACGCGCCAGATCGTCGCCAATGTGCTGGTCGATGCGCGGCCGCGCTTCGCCGAGTTCAAGCACGATGCCAGCGAATTGTGGGTCTCGTCGGAAATCGGCGGCACCGTGTCGATCATCGATCCGGCCAGGCGGGCCGTGATCGGCAAGGTCACGTTCGAGATTCCGGGCTTGCGGAAAGAGGCGATCCAGCCGGTCGGGATCGGCATGACGAAGGACGACAAGACCGCCTTCGTCGCGCTCGGCCCCGCCAACCGCGTCGCGGTGGTCGACACCGCCTCGCGCAAGGTGACGAAATACCTGCTGGTTGGGCAGCGGGTCTGGCACATGGCGTTCACGCCGGACGAGAAATATCTGCTGACCACCAACGGCGTCTCGAACGACGTCTCGGTCATCGACGTCGCCGCGCAGAAGGTGATCAAGACCATCCAGGTCGGCGAACTGCCCTGGGGCATCGCGATCGCGCCATGACCAGCCCCGCTCCCATTCCCGAGCTGCGCGTGACGCTGCGACCCGATCCGGCGGCGGTCCCGGCGCTGTCGATCGCGGGCGTCAGCCACGCCTATGGTCCGCGGCGAGCCCTGATCGACGTGTCCTTCACGGTGCAACCGGCGAGCTTTACCGCGTTGCTCGGGCTCAACGGCGCGGGCAAGAGCACGCTGTTCTCGCTGGTCACGCGGCTGTTCGGCATCCAGTCCGGCCGCGTCTCGATCTTCGGCAATGACATCAGCCGCTCGCCCGGCGAGGCGCTGCGGCTGCTTGGCGTCGTGTTCCAGCCGCGCACGCTCGATCTCGATCTGTCGCTGACACAGAATCTGCTCTATCACGCAGCCCTCCACGGCATCAGCCGCCGCGAGGCGGCGGCACGCAGCGCCGAGCTGCTCGAACGGATCGGGCTCGCAGACCGCGCGGGAAACAAGGTGCGCGATCTCTCCGGCGGCCAGATGCGACGGCTCGAGATCGCGCGCGCGCTGCTGCACCGGCCACGACTGCTGCTGCTCGACGAGCCGACCGTCGGCCTCGACGTCAAGGCGCGCGCCGACATCATCGGCCATGTCCGCCAGCTCGTCGCGGAGCAAGGCATCGGCGTGCTCTGGGCGACGCATCTGTTCGACGAGATCACTCCCGGCGACGATCTCGTGGTGCTTCACCAGGGCAAGGTGCTGGCGCAGGGGCCGATGGCCCGCGTCATCACGGATTCGGGCGCGCAGGACGTCAACACCGCCTTCATGCGCCTCACCGGCGCGCAAACCATGCCGGGAGGCGGCGCATGAGCAGCATCACCACGCGGGAGACGCCGCGCGGCTTCTCGATCGCGGAATATACGACCTGCCTGACCGGCATCGTCTGGCGTGAAGGCCTGCGCTTCCTGCATCAGCGCGAGCGCTTCGTCTCGGCGCTGGTGCGCCCGCTGGTGTGGCTGTTCATCTTCGCCGCCGGCTTCCGCCAGGTGCTGGGCATCTCCATCATCCCGCCCTACGAGACCTACATCCTCTACGAGGTCTATATCGCGCCCGGGCTGATGGCGATGATCCAGCTCTTCAACGGCATGCAGTCCTCACTGTCGATGGTCTACGACCGCGAGATGGGCAACATGCGCACGCTGCTGGTCAGCCCGCTGCCACGCGGATATCTGCTGTTCTGCAAGCTGCTGGCGGGTACTGCCGTGTCGCTGCTCCAGGTCTATGCGTTCCTGCTGATCGCCTGGTTCTGGGACATCACCCCACCGACATGGGGCTATCTCACGGTGCTGCCGGCCCTGATCCTGTCCGGCCTGATGCTGGGCTCGCTCGGCATGCTGATCTCCTCCGGCATCAAGCAGCTGGAGAATTTTGCCGGCGTCATGAACTTCGTGATCTTCCCGATGTTCTTCGCCTCCTCCGCGCTCTACCCGCTCTGGCGCGTACAGGAGGGCAGCCCGTATTTGTATTATCTCTGCGAGGCCAATCCCTTCACCCATGCGGTCGAACTGATCCGTTTCGCGCTGTACGGCCGGATCAACTGGATTTCGCTGGCCGTCGTCGCGGGCTGCACGATCGTGTTCATGATCGGCGCCATCCTGGCCTATGATCCCTCGCGCGGGCTGGCCCGGCGCGGGCCCGCGGGAGGCGAAGGATGATCGTTCGAGTTCTCGCCATGTCGGCGGTTCTGATCGCGGCGATAGCGGTCGCGCTGCCGGATGCCCGCGCGGCCGATCCGCGTTATCCCGACTGGCCGTGCACCCAGGCAAAAGTCCCCGAGATTTCGCTCGCCGCCGTCTGGGCCGGGCCGGAGCTTGGCGATGCCGGCAGCAGATGGAAGGACGATTCGCGGGTCAGCGCGCTGGTCGCACGACTGGCAGCCCGGAAGACGTCGCTCGAGGAGGGCGAGAAGGCCATCAAGGAGTTCCTGACAGGCTCCGCGACCGAGAAGGCTGCGAACGCGAAGCTGCTGTTCGCCGGCCTGTTCGACACGCTGAACGCCCAGCGCTCGCAGGTCATGAACGGGCTCGAACGTGTCAGCCGGAAGCAGCGCGAGGCCGCCGACAGGATCCGCGAGGAGACGGTCCAGCTCCAGGCGCTGCAGGGCGCGACGCCGCGCGACGACACCAAGGTGGATGCGCTCGGGAACCAGTTGATCTGGGAAACCCGCATCTTCGAGGATCGCCGCAAGGTGGTGCGCTTCGTCTGCGAGGTTCCCACCACGATCGACCAGCGCCTGTTCGCGCTTGGCCGCGTCATCCAGCAGGAAATGGAGTAGCCACCCCTTCCGTTTCAGCCGGTTCCCTGTGCGAGCGACGGCTTGCCGCGTTCCGGAACCAAACCCGCCCCGATGTCTTGTCCGGATGAACCAGATGTGGGGAGATTTCGATGGGAACCGCTCAATTCATCCTCGCCGGCGCCGCCGCCGTCGCGATGCTTGGATCACCTGCGTTTGCCGACGACCTGACCGGGATGGTCACCAGGATCGACCGTCTCGGCAACACGATCTCGATCCAGGAAACCCAGAAGGGCACCGTCGGCGCCAGCGCGGGCGCCGGGGCGGTTCAGCAGTACAAGGCGAAGGATGCCGCGATGCTGGATGCCGTGCATGCCGGCGACCGCGTGACGTTCGCGGTGACCGACAGCAACGGCGCGGCGACGATCACGAAGCTGCAGAAGCAGCAGTGACTTACTGCTCCGGCCTCGGCTCCGGCTGCGCCTCCTCGGTCGGCAGCTTCGCGCGCTCCCAGGCATCGGTGCCTTCGGGATACCAGGCGATGTTGCGATAGCCATCAGCGATCGCACGTTTCGCCGCGTTCCAGGACATCCAGCAGTCGGCGAGGCAATAGATCACCAGCAGCGCCGCCTTGTCGCCGTGAGAGGCCCGCGCGAGGCCGCGCCGGAAGTAATCCTCCGTCGCCGGGGACAGCGTGCCGTAGCCGGTATCCGGGAGCCAGAAACTGCCCGGAATGTTCTTGCGCGGCGTATCGCGCCACACGGTCCCCTCGGGGAGGTTCTTCGGTTTCGGGGGACGCGGCAAGACGTCGATGAACGCGCCGCTCCTCGCGCGCCAGATCGCTTCGGCCTCCGCCGTCGTCAGCACGCGCGCGCCGGACAGCGTTGCCGGGACCGGCGCCCGGTAATTGTCGGTGCGATAGGCTTCGGGTTCGAACGGCTCCTGGTGCTGCGCCATCGCCGCCGGCGCCGCGAGGGCGGCAACGACCAGCGCGGCAAGACCAGGCCTCACGGCGCCTTCCTGGCGGTCTCCGCGCCGAGCGGCCGATCGCTCTCGTCGAGCAGGGGAACGCCGAAATCGAGCAGGATCCTGTTGATCTCGCCCTGGTTCTCCTGGATCAGCCTGTTGAGCTGCCGCTTCCAGTTCTGGTCCGCGGCCCGCACGCCCATGCCGATGCGATAGACCAGCTTCGGCCCGGTCGTCTCCTTCACCAGCGGCGTGACGTGAAGTCCTCCGGTCCGCCTGGCATAGAATCCCGCCATCGGTCCCCACAGCACGCCGGCCTCGATCCTGCCGGCACCGAGATCGTCGATCATCGCCTGCGCGGAATTTTCGTAGCGCGTGTCGATCATCAGCGGATAGGGCTTGGCATCGCCCATCAGGCCCGCGATCGCCATGTTCGTCGCCGGCGGCGTGCCCGCGACGATGCCGATATGCTTGCCCTTGAGTCGCGGGTCCTCCAGCGTATCGACATCGTCGAGACCGCTGCCGGATTTTGCGACCAGCGCATAGCTCGTGCGGTAATAGGGGTTGGTGCCCTGCACGAGGTCGTCGCCCTGCGGGAAACCCATGATGACATCGCAGCGATGCGCGCCGAGCGTCATGCGGACGAAGCCGGTGGCCTGCGGGAAGAACGTATAGTCGAGCTTCTTCTGCAGCTTGGCGGCGAACAGCTCGGCCAGCTTGTTCTCGAACCCCTCGCCCTTCTCGTTCGAGAACGGCAGATTGCGCGGATCGGCGCAGACGCGCAGCACCTTGGGATCGACCAGTTCGAAGGAGAGATCGCCGCCGTCGCTGGTCTGCGCCGGCGCGATGTCGACCAACGCGCAACACGCCAGCAGCGTGACGAGTGCACAAAACCCGCGACGATGTGGTCCGGCTTCCGTCATCGCGCTTCCTCCTCCTCCTGCTTCGATGCTAACCATGCCGGGCATGACGCACCTTGATCTTCCGAGCGCCTCGATGGCCCGGATTGCTGCAGTGCGACGAGGCCCGTCCTTCGAACTGAGGCGAAACATTGTCTCGCAACGCTCTCGTGATCGCGGCCACGGCCCTGCTTGGACTGGTCACGCTAGCACGCGCCGACACGACCGAATTGCCTGTGAGCGAAGTCGCGCCCGGAATTTTCGTTCATCTCGGGTCCATTGCGTTGATGACGCGGGAGAACGCGGGAGACATCGCCAATGTCGGCTTCATCATCGGCGACGATGCCGTGGCGGTGATCGACACCGGCGGCAGCCGGCGCGAGGGCGAGGCCCTGCTCGCGGCGGTGCGCGCCCGCACCGGCAAGCCGATCCGCTATGTCATCAACACCCACGGCCATCCCGACCACGTCTTCGGCAATGCCGCCTTCGCAGCCGATGGAACCAGCTTCGTCGGCCATTCCGGCCTGCCGCAGGCGCTGGCGAGCCGGGGACCGTTCTATCTCGACAATTTCCGGCGCATCATGGGCGGCGCGTTGATCGATCCGGTCAGGATCATACCGCCGACACTGCTCGTGAAGGGTACGCTCACGCTCGACCTCGGTGGCCGCCGCCTGACCTTGCGCGCGTGGCCGGCGGCGCACAGCGACAACGACCTCACCGTGTTCGACGAGACCACCCGGACCCTCTTTTCCGGCGACCTGATCTTTCTCCGCCACATTCCCGTGATGGACGGCAGCATTCGCGGCTGGCTCGGTCTGCTCGCGGAGATCGAGACCTTGCCGGCGGTCCGCGTGGTTCCGGGTCACGGACCGGTCAGCGAATGGCCCGCCGCTCTGGCGGATGAACGGCGCTATCTTGCGGCGCTGCTGGCGGATGTGCGTGCGTCCAACGCGAAAGGCGAACCGATCCGAACCGCTGCCGAGAAGGCGGCCGCGGCGGAGCGCCCGCGCTGGGAGCTGTTCGACGACTACAATGCGCGCAACGCAACTGCAGCATTCTCTGAAATTGAATGGGAATGACGGACGCGCTAGTCTGCCGCCCGTCACTCCCTCGTCGCGCCGGAGCACGACCATGACGGGATGCAAACACCGCCTGCCCCTGATCGCCCTGCTGATTGGATTTGCGCTGTTCACGCCGGCGCAAGCCGAAGATGACGACCCCTGGCTGGGCCTGGTGCAGGACATCTTCCAGAACCGCACGATGCGCGACGGCGCCGATGTCATCGGTATCGACATGCCCTACCGCGCCGAGGACGCCGCCATCGTGCCGGTGACCCTCCGCAGCAAGCTCTCGCCCGGCGACCCCAGGCGCATCCGCGCGATCACCCTCGTGATCGACCGCAACCCCGCGCCCATGGCCGCAAAGTTCGAACTCGGGCCCGACGCCAACGTCACCGAGATTTCGACGCGCGTGCGCGTCAACAATTACACCGACGTGCACGCCGTCGCCGAACTCAGCGACGGCCAGCTCTACGTCTCGAAGGTCTATGTGAAGGCGTCAGGCGGCTGTTCCGCACCGGCGGGGAAGAATGTGGAGGAAGCCAGCAAGCGCCTCGGCCAGATGCGCTATCGGCAATTCGCCCGTCCAGACGCGCCGGCGAGCCGTGTCCGGGAGGCGCAGATCATGATCGGCCACCCCAACAATTCCGGCCTGCAGATGGACCAGGTCACGCAGCTCTACATTCCCGCCTTCTTCGTCAATCAGCTGACATTGACTCAGGACGACAGCCTCGTCCTGTCGGTGGAGGGCGGCATCTCGATCTCCGAAGACCCCAATCTGCGCTTCACCTACGTGTCCAGCGGCGCAAAGCGCTTTCGCGCGGAAGCGAAAGACACGGACGGTCACGTGTTCCGGAACGAATGGGACGTGGACAAGCCCGGGACGTGAGCGGTCCGGCGCTTTCGCTGCCTTTCCCTCTCCCCTTGCGGGAGAGGGTGGCTCGCCGCGATAGCGGCGAGACGGGTGAGGGGTATGTCTCCGCGAACGAGATGCGTAGACATCAGAGCATGAAGAGACATACCCCTCATCCGGCGCTTCGCGCCACCTTCTCCCACAAGGGGAGAAGGATGAGTACCGCTTGCGCGGAGCAGGTGTCAAAAACACCTCACCTCAGCCTCGGCTTGCGCTCGCCTGAGATCGTTCACTGCCGAATTGGCCTGCTCCGAGGTGCGGAACTGGACGCCGAGATTGCCGCGAACCTGCGACATGCTGAGCGCGGTCTCGGCGGTGACATAGCGCTCATAGGGGATGATCGAGGCGACCACGTCGATCGAGCAGGAACATTGCTCGATCGACTGCCGCGTCTCGCCATTTGCCTTCATGCAGCCATAGACATATTCGGCACGCGCGGCGGTGGGGTAGTCGTTGGGCTCCTCGGCCTGCACCGGGACGACCGTCGCAGCGAGCGCCGGCCATGCGGCGACCAGCAGCCGTAGCGCTCCGGCAGATCTCATCGGCGTTCTCCCACTGGTTGCGAGCGAAGCTATGCTATGCCTATTGTCATGAAAAGCATTCGCTGCGAGGAAACGGCTCACAAGGTGATGACAGGTCTGGGACGCGGATTGGCGCTGGCGGCGCTGCTGATGCTGACGCAAGCCGCAACCGGCCAGGCGGCAGAAACCATTCGTCTTGCGGTGCAGAAGACCGGCACGTTCTCCTGGGAACTGGCGACGATCCGCAGCATGGGCCTCGACAAGGAGGCCGAGCTGTCGCTGGAGGTCACCGAACTGGCAAGTCCCGAGGCCGGCAAGATCGCGATGCGCGCCGGCAATGCCGACATCATGCTCTCCGACTGGCTGTGGGTGTCGCGGGAGCGCGCGCTCGGCGCCAGGCTGACCTTCTATCCCTATTCCACCGCGCTCGGCGCGGTGATGGTGCCGGCGGCCTCGCCGATCAAGAGCCTGGCCGACCTCAGGGGACGCAAGCTCGGCGTCGCCGGCGGCGCCATCGACAAGAGCTGGCTGCTGCTGCAGGCCCGGATGAAGCAGGATGGCATCGACCTCAAATCGGACGCCAGCATCGTCTATGGCGCTCCGCCCCTGATCGCCGCCAAGGCGCTCGACGGAGAGATGGAGGCGAGCCTCAATTTCTGGAATTTCTGCGCCCAGCTCGAGGCCAAGGGTTTCAGGCGCCTCGTCGGCATCGAGGAGATCCTGCCGAAACTCGGCGCCAAGGGCGCGGTCTCCGCCGTCGGCTATGTCTTCGAGGAAAGCTGGGCCGCCAGCCATCGCGAGGCCGTATCGCGGTTCATCGCGATGACGCGCAAGGCCAAGCAGTTGCTGGTCAGCTCGGATGCGGCCTGGGACAAGATCGCGCCGCTCACCGGCACCACCGACCCGGTCCTGCTCAAGACCTACCGTGACCGCTATCGCGACGGCATTCCGCGCCGGAGCATCAGGGACGAGGAAGCCGATGCGCGCGTGCTGTACCGCGTGCTGGCCGAAATCGGCGGGCGCGATCTGGTCGGTCCGGCCGCCGAGCTCGACCCCGGCACGTTCTATCACGCCGGCCCTGGAGACTGAGGTGCTGCGCCTGCTCTCGTTCGCCTTGTTGCTGGCCGTCTGGTGGATTGCCGCGCTGCTCGTCGGCGGCCCGAAGCTGCCCTCGCCGTCCGCCGTGCTCGACGTCATCGTTGCGGAAGCCAGGAGCGGCGCGCTGTTCCTGCATCTCGGCGCCACGCTTCTCCGCGTCACCCTCGCCTTCGTGCTGGCGATGTCGCTCGGCAGCGCGATCGGCTATCTGATGGGCCGGAGCAGGCTCGCCGACCGGCTCGGCGATCCCTGGCTGATCCTGCTGCTCAACCTGCCCGCGCTGGTGGTGATCGTGCTGGCCTATATCTGGGCCGGCCTGACCGAGGCCGCGGCGATCGCGGCGATCGCCATCAACAAGCTCCCGACCGCCATCGTCACCTTGCGGGAGGGCACACGCGCGCTCGACCGCTCGCTGGACGAGATGGCGAGCGTGTTCGCGATGCCGCCCTGGCGCGCGTTCCGCCACGTCGTGCTGCCGCAGCTGGCGCCCTATATCGCGGCCTCGGCCCGCTCCGGCCTGTCGCTGGTGTGGAAGATCGTGCTCGTCGCCGAATTGCTGGGGCGGCCGAACGGCGTCGGCTTCGAGATCGGCGTCGCGTTCCAGCTGTTCGACACGCCACGGCTGCTGGCCTATTCGCTGACCTTTGCCGCCGTCGTCCTGGTGATCGAGACGGCGCTGGTGCAGCCGTTCGAGGAACGCGCAACGCGGTGGCGGCCCCGTGCGGCTTGAGGTCGACATCACCGGCAAGACGTTCAGCAACGCCGCGGGTCAGACCCATGACGTGCTGGCGCCGATCAGATTCTCGCTTGCGTCGGGCGAGGTCGGCGTGCTGATCGGTCCGTCCGGCTGCGGCAAGAGCACGATGCTCCGTCTCATCCTCGGCCTCGATCGCACATTCACCGGCAGCATCGGCCGGCCGCCGGAGGCACGGATCGGGATGGTGTTCCAGGAGCCGCGGCTGCTGCCGTGGCGGACGGTCGAGCAGAATATCCGCCTGGCGGCGCCCGGCGTCAGCGAAGCGAGGCTCTCCGAACTTTTTGCGATCCTGGAGCTGGCGGCGCATCGACAGCATTTTCCAGGCGAATTGTCGCTCGGTCTCGCCCGCCGCGTCGCGCTGGCCCGCGCCTTCGCGGTCGAACCCGACCTGCTCGTGCTCGACGAGCCCCTCGCCTCGCTCGACGACGCCCTCGCCGGCCGCCTGCGCGAGGAGATCGCGACGCTGGTGGCAAGCCGGGCGATGATGACGCTGCTCGTCACTCATAACCTGGAAGATGCGATCCGGCTCGGCGACCGGCTGTTCTTCCTCTCGGCGCGGCCGGCCCGCATCCTGCGCGAGGTACCGATAGCGGTGCCGCGTGCGCAGCGCGGCGAGGCCGAACTCGTCCGCATCCGGGCGGAGCTCGCGGCCGTGCCGCTTGAACAGAGCTGAGCGCTCGTGATCAACTCGGCGCAACGAATTGAACAGGGAGGTCCACCATGCGGCGGACGCTGATTGCGATCGGCATTGTGCTGGCGGCGATGCCGGAATTGGCGCTGGCGCAGACCAAGGGCAAGGGCATCCGGCTCTGGAACCTGACCAGCGAAACCATCTCCGGCTTTCAGCTCTCGCCGGCCGGCAGGACCGATTGGGGCCCGAACCAGTGCCTCAATGACAAGGACAAGGAGGTCGATCACGACGAGCGGCTGCGCATCACCGGCGTCGAGCCGGGCCGCTACGACGCAAGGGTGAGCTACCCCAACGCGCGGCAATGCATCGTCCGCGACATCGAGATCAGGGCGGACGCGGTGTTCTCGATTGCGGACAAGGATCTCAAGGATTGCACCAAGTAGCCGGGCGGCGCATCACGCTTTGTCGTGGCGATGCGGATATTCGCAACGCCAGCGCACCGCCTGCCATTTCGGATGCTCGCCGACCCATTGCGCGATGTAGGGCGGTGCGGCCATGGCACATTGCGTGGGCGAGCCCGCAAAGTTGAACACCAGATGCTGCTCCTCGCAGGTCGCCGGCGAGAGCACCGCACACACAGTCACCACCAGATCGATCGGGTTCATGCCGGAATCCTCGCGCGAGCCATTTTGAAGATTAGCACGAAAGATTACGTGGCAGGCGGCGGGAGGTTTCAAACTCGCGGGAGAGGCCAGCCAGGACGGCCCTAGAAATTGACGCCGAACACGAGGCGGGCCTGATGCCGCTCGAAATTGACGAGATCGAGGCTGGCGCCGGACCCGGCCGGGCGCCCCCAGGCCTGCATGCTCCAGCTCAGGGTGAGACGGGATCGGTCGGAGAGCTGCACATAGGCGGTGGGGCCGACGAACAGGGCCTGGCCCGCGAACGCCCCGAGGCCGATGCCGTCATACTGGCGGAAATAGCGCGCCTCGCCGCCAAGCAGCAGATTGGGGCGCACGCGCACCAGTCCGGCGAAGGCCGCGCCGACGGTGGAGCTCTTTTCCGCGAGGCCGTCGACCTCGAACCGCGCCCATTCCGGCTGATAGATCAGATTGAGCGCCGCAATCGCGAAGTTCGGGACCAGTTCCCGATCGAATGCGAGCGTGAAGTCGGTGCCATACATGCGGCCCTTGGCGCCGCTGGTCTCGTCGATGCGATCGCCGTGAAAGTCGACGGCGACCGTCACGCCGAACGGTGCGCGCTCGCGATCGAGCAGGCGATAGCGCAGGTCGAGCGAGGCGCCCTGGAAATTGAACTGGCGCCGGTCGTCGATGTCGGGAAGGCCGGTGATGTCGTGCAGCGAGGCCGTCGCGCCGACCTCGATGCGGAAGTTAGGGACCGGCACGACCTCGATCTCGAACTCCTGCCCGAGGGCGCGATAGGTCCCGCCGGCCTTGCCGAATCGGCCCGTCGTCTGGCTCTGGAACTCGCGCTCGCCCGGCGTGCCGACATCGGTGCCGATCATGAAGCCGAAAATGTGCTCGGTATCAAAGCCCTCTTCGGCACTGACACAGGCGGGTGCCAGCGCCAGCATGCACGCCATCACCGTTCGCGATGTCTGCCGAAAGAAGCGCATGGCGAACACTGCCACGGCTTCGACGGCCTGCGCCATCGAAACCGCGGCAGGTCGTCTTACTTGCGCGAAGCGCAGGCGTACATGTTGATTTCCATGCCGACCGGCACTTCCACGATCTTCGGAGCTTTCCAAGCCATTCGGGGTCTCCCAAGGTATTGAGCGCGATATCGCGCCGGGCAAAACCTAGGGCTGCGTCAGACACAGTGCAAGTCTGGAATCGCCTCGGCTCACCACACATGATGCGCGCGTTTCCCTCTCGGGCAAACTCCGTGCACTCCCAGTCAAAAAACACGATTGTCACCGCGACGGGCGCAGCAAGGCTGCGGGCGGCGCGCGCGTTCAACGCTTTCGCACCGGGCGTTCCGTCGCGATCGGGATTCGCCGCATCGAACCGCAGCTCGGCTGAGCGGCCTCCATCGGGGCGATTGCAGCATGCACGCTCCACAACCACCCGGCCCCTCAGGCAGGAAACGGCGCGTCTCCATGGCGGAACGGAACCGATCTTGACCTTCTCCCGCGCGCGACCGCCTTTTGCGCAGCAAAAATTGATGCAGCGCACTCACGCAGTGACGAACGCGCATGCGCGGCAATTTCCGGGTGCGAGATCGCATCCTGCGTCCAACATTTCGGCATGGCGTCTTCGACTTTCGTATTGACGCGTTTTGCGTTCGGGCGGAGTGTTGTCGACGCAGCGTCAAAAGGCGCGCATATCAGGAGGAACGGATGAAACGCTTTGCGATGGCCGCAGGCCTCGTCATGCTGGCATCAACGTATGCCAACGCCCAGAGCACCGAGCAGCTGGTCAAGGGCGTGAACGACACGTCGAACGTTCTCAATTACGGGATGGGCTACAACCTTCAACGCTTCTCGACGCTGAACCAGATCAACAAGGACACCGTCAAGAATCTGGTCCCGGTCTGGAACTACTCCTTGAACGATGACCGCAGCGAGGAATCTCAGCCGATCGTCTACCAGGGCGTGATCTATGTGACCACGCACAACGCCACCATGGCGGTCGACGCCAAGACCGGCAAGCAGATCTGGAAGAGCAAGGTCGAATACCCCGCCGAGACGCCGCGCATCGTCTGCTGCGGCATCATCAACCGTGGCGTCGCCATTCATGACGGCAAGCTGTTCCGCACCACGCTCGATGCCAACGTGATCGCAATAGATGCCAAGAACGGCAAGGAGTTGTGGCGCCAGAAGGCGGCCGACATCAAGGAAGGCTATTCGATGACCGTGGCGCCGCTCGTCGCAGACGGCGTCGTCATCACCGGCATTTCCGGCGCGGAGTTCGGCACCCGTGGCTTCATCGACGGCTGGGATCCCGCCACCGGCAAGCATCTGTGGCGCACCCATTCCATCCCGACACCGGACGAGCCCGGCGGCGACACCTGGAAGGGTGACACCTGGAAGCTCGGCGGCGGCTCGACCTGGATCACCGGTTCCTACGATCCCGATCTGAACACCGTGTATTGGGGCATCGGCAATCCCGGCCCGTTCAATGCGGCGGTGCGGCCCGGCGACAATCTCTACACCTGCTCGGTGCTGGCGATGGACCCCAAGACCGGCAAGATCAAGTGGCACTACCAGTTCTCGCCCAACAATCCGTTCGACTATGACGCCGTGGCCGAAATGGTCCTCGCCGACATGAACGTGGAGGGCAAGCCGGCCAAGGTGCTGATGAATGCCAACCGCAATGGCTTTTTCTACGTGCTCGACCGCACCAACGGGAAGCTGCTCGCGGCCAATCCCTACGTGAAGGTGAACTGGGCGACCGGCGTCGACATGAAGACCGGCCGTCCGATCGAGACCGACGTCACCAAGGACGCGCGCGAGGGCAAAAAGGTCACCGTCTATCCGTCGATCCTCGGCGGCAAGAACTGGGAGCCGATGTCGTTCAACCCGCAGACCGGCCTCGCCTACGCCAACACCCTGAACTTCGGCGGCAAGTACAAGGCCGAGCCGGTCACCTTCAAGCAGGGTGAATGGTATCTCGGCATGGACCTGACCGATCCCTGGGAGTTCGGCGACGGGCCGCGTGGTCATCTCAAGGCCATCGACCCCATGACCGGCAAGTCCAAATGGGAAGCGCCGAGCGATATCCCGCGCTTCTCGGGCGTGCTGTCGACCGCCGGCGGCGTGGTGTTCTCGGGCGCCCTAACCGGCGAGTTCGAGGCTTTCGACGCCGACACCGGCAAGAAGCTCTGGCAGTTCCAGACCGGCTCCGGCATCGAGGGACAGCCGGTGACCTGGCAGCAGGACGGCGTGCAATACGTGGCCGTCACGAGCGGCTATGGCGGCGTCTACTCGCTGTTTTCCGGCGACGAGCGGCTTGCCAAGGTGCCGCCCGGCGGTTCGCTCTGGGTTTTTGCAATCAAGCAGTAACCCGGTGCAATGCTGAGAAACGTAGCTCACAGGACGGCGGCGATCATCGCCGCCGTCGCGGTGCTGGCGGTCGCGCTTGCGGCGACCGTCCGTGCCGCGGACGATGCAAGCGGCAATCCCGTGCAGGCACAGATCGACCACGGCAAGTCGACCTATGCCGAGAAATGCTCGCACTGCCATGGCCCCAACCTGATGAATTCCGGCACCATCACGCCGGACCTGCGCGCGATTCCCGACGACAAGACGCGCTTCATCACCACCGTGAAGAACGGCAAGAACAACAGGATGCCGCCCTGGGGCGACGTTCTCAACGACGAGGAGATCGGGAATCTCTGGGCCTTCATCTCGAGTCGGAGGAGACCATGAGAACATCGCACCTCGCTCTGATCGCGGCGACGCTGTTCGCCGCGACCCTGCCGGTTGCGCGCGCGGCCGACGCGCCGTTGCGCGTCTGTCTCGACGAGGAGCGGCCGCCGCTGTCGGTGCATCATCGCGGCAAGGAGGGCACCGGCTTCGACGTGCTGCTGGCGCAGGCGGTCGCGGCACGGATGGGCCGGCCGCTGGCGATCCAGTGGTTCGAAAGCAAGCTGGACGAGGATTCCAGCCCGCAGATGGAGGCCAATGCCCTGCTCTCGGACGGCCGCTGCGCGTTGCTCGGGGGCTATGCGCTGACGACGGACTCGCTGGTCGCGCCGGGCATGAAGACCGCGCGGCTGCCGGATTTCGCCGGCGCCACGCGCGATGACCGGCGGCGGCGCGTCGCGCTCGGCGTGCTCGCGCCGAGCCGGCCCTATGTCTATTCGCCGATGACGGTGGTGCTGGGGCCGAAGGCCAAGGGCCGCAAGATCGAGGGGATCGGCGACCTCGCCGGCCTGCGTCTTGCGATCGAGAGCGGATCGCTGGGCGATGCGATCCTGATGAACCACGACAAGGGGCGCCTGATCGAGAACATCACCCATCTCGTCCCGGGCCGCGACGACCTGCTCGGCGCACTCGATCGCGGCGATTATGACGCGACCCTGATCGATCTCGGCCGCTACGATGCCCATCGCGCCGCGCATCCCGACACCTCGATCACCGCATCGGGCTATTATTTCCCGATCGGGGCCAATCGCGGTTACGTCGGCCTCGCCGGCGATCCCGCTCTGATCGAGGCCGTCAACAAGGCGCTGACCGAGCTCAGCGAGGCGGGCAAGATCGCGGAGTTCGCCCAACAGGCCGGCCTCACCTACCTGCCGCCACGTGAGCCGGCAATTCTCGGGGACGTCTGGAGCAAGATCATTCAGCGGTGACATGAGCCCGGGTCGCAGCCGGGCCGTCCGGGGTCTGCGATACCGCGCTCCGGACGCGACCCGAATTTCGCGGCATGGCAGCACCGGAGCCTATGCGCCAATCTGTCTCGCCCCCCGCCCATGGTGCGGCGCGCGCAATGCAGTACCTTCCGCAAAAATTCGGGAGGGAATCATGTCTGCCAAGCTCGATCGCCGCCATTTCATCGCCGCCGGCACCACCGCACTCGCAATGCCGTTCGTTGCGCGCGGCGCCGCGGCGCAGGGCACCTGGCCGTCGCGTCAGATCCGGATGATCTGCAGCTACCCGGCCGGCGGGCAGACCGATCTTCTCGCGCGCGCGTTCGGCGAGTTCATCTCCAAGCAGGTCGGAAAGACCGTGGTGGTCGAGAACAAGCCGGGGGCCTCCGGCGCGATCGGCACCGCGGAAGTGGCCCGCGCCGAGCCCGACGGCCACACCATGCTGTGCTCGATCTCGACCACCTACATCATGAACCGCGTGGTCATGAAGAATCCCGGCTATGACATGGACAAGGACCTGACGCTGGTCAGCGTCATTCCCGGCGCCGGCCTCCTGCTGGTCGCCAATCCCAAGACGGGCATCAAGACCCTGGAGGATTTCGTCGCCTTCGCCCGCAAGAGCGGCAAGGTGAACTTCGGCACCTACAGCACGGGCTCGGCGCCGCACATGACCATCAACGAACTGAACAAGCAGTACGGCCTGTCGATCGAGCCGGTGCACTATCGCGGCGAGGCGCCGATGTGGACGGGCATGCTGGAGGGTACGCTGGATGCCGCCATGGGCAGCTATACCGCGGCGCAATCGGTCCTGCAGAGCGACCGGGGTACGGTGTTCGCCGTGCATTCGAAGAAGGTCGACGCGATCCCCAATATCAAGACGCTCCCCGAACAGGGCGCGACGTCGAAGTTCTTCACGGTGAGCGGCTTCTCGGGCTGGGCCGTGCCGAAGGCCACGCCTCAACCGATCGTGGAACGGCTGTCGGAACTCTGCGTCGCCGCCAACAACGATCCGAAGGTGAAGGAGGTTCTCGCAACCTTCGTGCTCGAGCCGGCGATCGGCTTCAAGGAGACCAACGCGCTCTATCAGCGCGAACTGCCGATCTGGATCGAGAGCGCGCAGTCACTCGGACTTGAGCCGAGCTGACTCTTTCCGGCCTGGGTCAGGCTCCGGCAGTCCAACCAGGCGACCGGCGGTCATCGCGCCAGGTCGCCGCAGATCCTTTCGGCGACGAGATATCGTCGCCCCCAGTCCTCGTCGTCCTGCGCCCCCGAGGAGCTTTTTCACGCCGTCCTCCCCCGGCTTCCTGCCGATGAAGCCCGTCGTCGGGGCGCGATCACTGCCGAATTTCGATAGCATTCGCAGGAAAACACGAGCGGATAGGCCCGACTTTCGGGAACCGGATTAACTCTGGCTTTTCAGCTCGCACCTAGGCTCGCGACGCTTCGACCGTGAACTGCTTTTCTGGTTCTCGTTAAGCAGCCTGGCGAATTCCACGTGTTTGCCGGGTGCGACAGACGCGACAGGCCGCCAACTGCGTCCAGCCAAGTTGATCATTCGATGTACGTAGATTTCATAACAGACGATTTTCCGAAGGTCGCTTCGATCCGCGCCATGCTGGGGCCTCGACACGTCGTCGTCCCTCGCCTCCTGGGGAGCGGAGACACGGACGTCCGCGACAACTGCTCCGTGCTCATGTTCGATGCCGATCTCCGCAAGCTGGTCAGCATCCAGGCCATCAAGGAGATCCTGCTAAAGCTCAATGTCATTCCCGACCGGCTCTTCGTCGTTCCCAAGCACATCTACCATCTGGTTGCACAGGCGCGTGCGCTGGGCGCCACGGCCATCGTCTCGCGTCCCCGCGAGATCGTCGGGGAATTGGCACAGATCGAGGCTGCGAAGAGGGCAGCACTTGCGGGTGTCACGCCCGCTGCTGCGGATCCTGCCAGGAGCACGGCTGCCTTTTCGTCGATGTTCTCGGCCTTGCGGAATGGCCAGCCCGTCAACATCCTGGACGCCGAGACCATCACGACGCATGTCATTCACGGCATCGAGAAGGCAGGCCTCGCTGCATGGCTCGAGGACGTCCGGCGCCACCACCAGGGCACCTTCCAGCACTGCCTGCTGGTGACAGGATTGGCGGTTGGATTTTCCTCCGCCCTTCGCTTCGGCGAGCGCGACGTGAAGCGGCTCGGGATGGCCGCAACCCTCCACGACATCGGCAAGGCGAACATTCCCCTGTCGATCCTCGACAAGCCAGGTCGTCTCGACCCCGACGAGGAGTCGATCATGCGAACGCATCCGGTCGTCGGCTATGAGGCTTTGAAGGACAATCCGGACGTCACCGCCGAGTTGCTGGATTGTGTCAGGCACCACCACGAACTCCTCGATGGCTCCGGCTACCCCGACGGGCTCAAAGCTCAGGAGATCTCCGACCTGACCCGGTTGCTGACCATATCGGACATCTTCACGGCTCTGATCGAGCGCCGGTCATACAAGCCGGCGATGTCCTACCCGGACGCCTACAGGATCCTCTGCAGCATGGAAGGAAAGCTTGAGGGCGCGCTGGTCAGGGCCTTCGGGAAAGTTGCCCTGGCGCTGTGAGACGCGGCCGATCGGCGATCGGGAGACGCCAGAGGCGGGACGCGCGGAAATGTTCGCGAGGTCAATTCCTGTCTGCATCCGCAGAATGATGCGCCTTGTGGATCGATGACGGCACCACGCCGAAATACTTCCGGAACACGCGGCTGAAGTGCGACGAGCTCGAAAAGCCCCATGAGAACGCAACGTCGGTGATGGTCTTGCCGGCATGCGCTTCCAGCTCCTGCCGGCAGTTCTGCAGCCGCGCCTGCCAGATGTAGTCGCTCACCGTGGTGCCGCGCTCCGAGAACAGCATGTGCAGATAGCGCTTGGAGCAGCCGAGTTCGGCGGAGATCTGGTCGATGCACAAGTCCGGATCGCGCAGATGCTCGCGGATGAAGAACTGCGCGCGTACATACATCGCCTCCGGTCCGACCCGATCGAACATCGTGTCTGCCTCGCGCAGCGGCAGCAGCAACAGGTCGATCAGTGAATCGGCGACGCCGACCGCGCTGTTGGCCGACAGTTTCGCGGACTCGTCGAACGCTGCATGGACGAAATCATGGGCGATCCGCCCGGTCCCGGTCCGCGCCGACAGTTTGCAGGCCGGCATGCGTTGCGAGGGAAACCCGCGGTCGCGCAGCAGCGACTTCGGCACGATCACCACGTCGTGGCGCGTGAAGGCCGGGCTGATGATCGAATGAGGGCACGAGACGTCATAGGCGATGATGTCGCCCGGGTTCAACTCGATGTGGCGGCCTTCCTGCTCGAAATAGGAGACGCCGTAGGTCTGGAAGTGAATCTTGATGTAGGGATGTTCATTGGCCTTCGCACGCGCCAGCGTGTGCGCGATGCGATGCTGGCTCACTTCGATCTGGCAGAGCTTCAGGCGCGAGACGCTGGTGTAGTCGATGCGTCCCTCGAGCGAGGACGCCTCCAGCGGATCGACATCAAAATGACCACACAGACTCGTCAGCCCGTCGATCCAGCTCTGGACCTGCCGCTTCGGCGTCAGTCCCGTCGTCGAGAGCGTGTGAATTGTGTCGGACATCAATGATCCAGCCACCGGTTTGATCGGGGAGATTCAGGACGAATCGCGACCGGTGCTGCCCTCCCCTGGCCGTGATTGCGTGACGTTTACCTCGAATTGAGGCGGTCTTTTGGAACGAGCGCCATCGCTCCATTGCCACCCTTGAAAAACAATCCTCCGCCTTAGTTGCAGCGCCGTCAAGTGGAACCTGTGCGCGAGCGCCATTGCGCGCCGCATGGAAACCGCTGAATTCGCTACTGCAAAATCAAATTCTTCGCATCCGTGCGCTGTCGAGCAAAGCGGTTTCCCTCTTGGGCAAGTTTCGCCCGCGTGAAGACGTTAGGGATTGCATCAGGGAACGAAGAAGAACGGGCCGATCCTGCACATCCTGCACATCGGACCCGTGGCCCTCATCGGGCAACCCTCATCGGGAGGAGGCAACGCACAGCATCGTTTCTGGTCCCCACCATGACCGCCCTGCACGAGCAGATGCCGGACGAAACGCCCGGCAGCTGAGCAAATGCTTCGCAAAAATAAACGCGACCAACGGAGGAATGACTATGCGCAAGGTGCTACTGGCGACCTTACTCGGCTCCGCGGCGGCTCTCGCCGTCGGCAGCGCGTCGGCCAATGACGAGTTGCTCAAGATGACGCAGAACCCGAAGGACTGGGTGATGCCGGCGGGTGACTACGCCAATACCCGCTACTCCAAACTGAACCAGATCAACGCGCAGAATGTCGGCAAGCTGCAGGTCGCCTGGACCTTCTCGACCGGCGTGCTGCGCGGCCATGAAGGCGGACCACTGATCGTCGGCAACATGATGTACGTCCACACGCCGTTCCCGAACAAGGTCTATGCCATTGACCTTTCGCAGGAGAACAAGATCGTCTGGAAGTACGAGCCGAAGCAGGATCCGAACGTCATTCCGGTGATGTGCTGCGATACCGTCAACCGGGGCGTGGCTTACGGTGACGGCAAGATCTTCCTGCACCAGGCCGACACCACGCTGGTCGCGCTCGATGCTAAGACCGGTCAGGTCGCATGGAGCGCGAAGAACGGCGATCCCGGCAAGGGCGAGACCGGTACATCGGCTCCGCTCGTCGTCAAGGACAAGGTCCTGGTCGGCATCTCCGGCGGCGAGTTCGGCGTGCAGGCCCACATGACCGCCTACGACATCAAGACCGGCAAGATCGCCTGGCGCGGCTACTCGGGCGGACCGGACGAACAGATCCTGGTCGACGACAAGACGACCTCGCTCGGCAAGCCGATCGGCAAGGACTCCAGCCTCAAGACCTGGCAGGGCGATCAATGGAAGATCGGCGGCGGCGCGACCTGGGGCTGGATCTCCTACGATCCGGAGTTGAACCTGGTCTATTACGGCTCCGGCAATCCCTCGACCTGGAATCCGAAGCAGCGTCCCGGCGACAACAAATGGTCGATGACCATCTGGGCGCGAAATCCGGACACCGGCGTTGCGAAGTGGGTCTATCAGATGACGCCCCATGACGAGTGGGACTATGACGGCGTCAACGAGATGATCCTGTCGGATCAGCAGATCAACGGCCAGCCGCGCAAGCTGCTGACGCATTTCGACCGTAACGGTCTCGCCTACACCATGGACCGCGCCACCGGCGAACTGCTGGTCGCCGAGAAGTACGATCCGAAGGTGAACTGGACCTCCGGCGTCGACATGGACAAGAACTCGCCGACCTATGGCCGTCCGAAGGTCGTCACCCAATACTCGACCGAGGCCGGCGGAGAGGACAAGAACACCAAGGGCATCTGCCCGGCCGCGCTCGGTACCAAGGACGAGCAGCCGGCGGCCTACTCGCCCGACACACAGCTGTTCTACGTCCCGACCAACCACGTCTGCATGGACTACGAGCCGTTCAAGGTGAGCTACACCGCGGGCCAGCCCTATGTGGGCGCGACGCTCTCGATGTATCCGCCACAGGGCGATACCCACATGGGTAACTTCATCGCCTGGGACGGCAAGACCGGCAAGATCGTCTGGTCGAACAAGGAGCAGTTCTCCGTCTGGTCGGGAGCTCTCGCGACGGCCGGCGGCGTGGTGTTCTACGGCACGCTCGAAGGCTATCTGAAGGCCGTCGACGCCAAGACCGGCAAGGAGCTCTACAAGTTCAAGACTCCGTCCGGCATCATCGGCAACGTCACCACCTACGAGAACAACGGCAAGCAGTACGTCGCCGTGCTCTCCGGCGTGGGCGGCTGGGCCGGCATCGGTCTGGCAGCGGGCCTGACCGACCCGACCGCCGGTCTCGGTGCAGTCGGCGGCTATGCGGCGCTCAGCAACTACACCGCGCTCGGCGGCGCGCTGACCGTGTTCTCGCTGCCGAACAACTAGGCCCTGTCAACTTCGCTCCGGCGCGTGGATCACTCCACGCGCCGGCTCGTCTCCAGCGAATGCATGCCGAGGAAAATCAACTTGCGTAGAATCTGCTCCGTCATTGCCGCGATGGTCCTGGTTGCGTCCGGAGGACTTGCCGTCGCGGACGGCTCGGGTGACCCGACCGCCGTCAAGCAGAACGAAACCGGCGAATGGCTCGATAAGGAAGGCAACCCGACCTACAAGATCACAGACGGCTCGGTCGACTGGTACACCTATTCCGGTTACCGCCGCTATCACTCCGACTGCCACGTGTGTCACGGGCCCGACGGCATGGGCTCGACCTATGCACCCGCCCTGAAGGATTCGCTCAAGACCATGAGCTATGCCGACTTTTTAGGCGTCGTCGCCTCGGGTCGGAAGAACGTATCCACGGCCCAGGAAAACGTCATGCCGGCCTTCGGCGATAATCCCAATGTCGGCTGCTACATGGACGATCTCTTCGTCTATCTCCGCGCCCGGTCGAACGAGGCCTGGGGGCGGTCCAGGCCCGGCAAGCACGACGAGAAAAACGATGCCTATACGAAGAACGAAGATTCGTGCATGGGCAAGAAGTGAACATTTGGCGCCTGCACCGAGACCCAGTTCCTGGTGCCGCCACGACAATTTGAGGAGTTACCGATGAAGACACGTGCCGCCGTCGCTTTCGAAGCCAAGAAGCCGCTCGAAATCGTCGAGGTCGACCTGGAAGGTCCGAAGGCCGGAGAAGTGCTGGTCGAGATCAAGGCGACGGGCATCTGCCATACCGACGCCTATACGCTCGACGGATTCGACAGCGAAGGAATCTTCCCCTCGATCCTCGGCCATGAAGGCGCCGGCATCATTCGCGAGATCGGGCCGGGCGTGACCTCGGTGAAACCGGGCGACCACGTCATTCCGCTCTACACGCCGGAATGCCGGCAGTGCAAAAGCTGCCTGAGCCAGAAGACCAACCTCTGCACCGCGATCCGCGCCACCCAGGGCAAGGGCGTGATGCCCGACGGCACCAGCCGCTTCTCCTACAAGGGCAAGCCGATCTATCACTATATGGGCTGCTCGACCTTCGCGAACTTCACCGTGCTGCCGGAGATCGCGGTCGCCAAGATCCGCGAGGACGCGCCGTTCGACAAGAGCTGCTACATCGGCTGCGGCGTCACCACCGGCGTCGGCGCGGTCGTCAACACCGCCAAGGTCGAACCGGGCGCCAATGTCGTGGTGTTCGGTCTCGGCGGCATCGGGCTGAACGTGATCCAGGGCGCCAAGATGGCCGGCGCCGACAAGATCATCGGCGTCGACCTCAACGACTCCAAGGAGGATTGGGGCCGCCGTTTCGGCATGACGCATTTCGTCAATCCGAAGAAAATCACCGGCGACATCGTCCAGCACCTCGTCGCCCTCACCGACGGCGGCGCCGACTACACCTTCGACTGCACCGGCAATACCACGGTGATGCGCCAGGCGCTCGAAGCGTGCCATCGCGGCTGGGGCACCTCGATCATCATCGGCGTGGCCGAAGCCGGCAAGGAGATCGCCACCCGCCCCTTCCAGCTCGTCACCGGGCGCAACTGGCGCGGCACGGCGTTCGGCGGCGCGCGCGGCCGCACCGACGTGCCGAAGATCGTCGACTGGTACATGAACGGAAAGATCCAGATCGATCCGATGATCACCCACGTGCTCAAGCTCGAGGAGATCAACAAGGGCTTCGACCTCATGCACGAGGGCAAGTCCATACGTTCCGTCGTCGTCTACTAACGGAAAGCTTCACCCCAAGGAGGATCGACCATGACTGTTGCACTCCATCCCTCGATCGACAATGGCGTCAGGCAAGGCAGCGGCAGCTTTGCCGGCGGCACGCTGGTCTGCAAATGCAAGGACCATCCGGTCAAGGTCGGCATCAAGGGAGACGTCGCCCATAACCACGCCTGCGGCTGCACCAAGTGCTGGAAGCCGCAGGGCGCCACCTTCTCGGTGGTCGCGGTGGTGCCGCGCCAGAACGTCACCGTTCTGGAGAACGGCGACAAGCTGCAGATCGTCGATCCTTCCGCGGTGATCCAGCGCCACGCCTGCAAGGCCTGCGGCACGCACATGTACGGGCGGATCGAAAACAAGGGCCATCCGTTCTACGGCCTCGACTTCATCCACCCGGAACTGTTCCAGGAGCAGGGCTCGCAGGCGCCGCAATTCGCGGCCTTCGTCTCCTCGGTAATCGAATCGGGCGTGAAGCCGGAGCAGATGACCGGGATCCGCTCGCGTCTGAAGGAGATCGGCCTCGAGCCCTATGACTGCCTGTCGCCGGCGCTCATGGACGCGATCGCGACGCATGTGGCGAAGGCCAAGGCTGCCTGAGAGGGCGCCAGCCTTTGTCGCGCCCGTCCGGTCGCTGGTCCGACCACCGCCAGCGCACCGGACGGGACGCGCTCCCGGGTGGCACCATGCCCCCGCGCAGGCGCGGGTTGCTCTTGTCCCGAGCTTCCGCTCCTCAGTCCTGGTTTCTGAATGATCGCGCAGCGCTCACGTCATGTTTGAAGTCCTCGACGCCCTGCGCTTCTCCCTCCCTCGACTGAGGCATCCTGCTTCGTCCGTCCAGTGATCCTGGCGGACGAAGCCTTTTTGCGCCGCAGACCGGTTTCGCAGCCATGCGCACGCGGCCCCATGCCGCGCCCTGCTTTTGACAAATCGCGGATGCAACCTGTTCACGCCGAGAACACCGGCCTGTGAATGCGGGAATCGCGCGCTCTCTGCTACGTTCCCGCCGTCTCACGATGCCGCGCGACGTTCAATCACATCAAGATCAGAACGGGAGGTATCGAGCACATCCAGACATCGCCATCCGGCGTTATCGTTTCCGTCCGGGATCTGCCCGCGCGGAACGATCCTGACACACCCCAGCCGGCGGTCGCCGGCACATTGAATTTGTCATGCTTATGAAGAGCGAGGGACGATCATGATCAAGGTGAAGATCAACGGCCAGGAACAGAGCTGGGACGGCGACCCGGATCTCCCGCTACTCTGGTTCCTGCGCGACGAGGCCGGCCTGACCGGCACCAAGTTCGGTTGCGGCCAGGCGCTGTGCGGCGCCTGCACCGTCATCGTCGACAAGAGCGCGGTCCGCGCCTGCATCACCTCGATCAACGACGTCGCCGGGCGCGAGGTCACGACGATCGAGGGGCTGCATCCGAACGGCGATCATCCGGTCCAGAAGGCCTGGCGCCAGGTCAACGTTCCCCAATGCGGCTTCTGCCAGGCCGGCCAGATCATGCAGGCCGCGGCGCTGCTGATGGAGAACCCGAAGCCGTCGCACGACCAGATCCGCGAGGCGATGTCGGGCAACATCTGCCGCTGCGGCTGCTACCAGCGCATCGAGAACGCCGTCCATCTCGCTTCGACCGGAGTGTGACATGAATTTCATCGACAATCCCCGCAAGCTTCGCGGCTTTGAAACGTCGCTCAAGGTCGAGAAGGTCTCCCGCCGCAGCCTCCTGAAGGGACTCGGCATCACCGGCGGCTTCGTGCTCGCCGCCCCCGTGATGTCGCGCCAGGCCTTCGCCTACGAGACCGGTGCCGGCAAGATGCCGCACGGCGTCGTGGTCGATCCCCGCGTGTTCGTCGCGGTCGCGCCCGACGGCACCGTCACCATCCTGGCTCATCGCGCCGAGATGGGCACCGGCGTGCGCACCAGCCTGCCGCTGATCGTGGCCGAGGAAATGGAGGCCGACTGGGCGAAGGTGAAGGTCCAGCAGGCCCATGGCGACGAGGTCAAGTTCGGCAACCAGGACACCGACGGCTCGCGCAGCACGCGGCATTATCTCATCCCGATGCGCCAGATCGGCGCCTCCGCCCGCTCCATGCTGGAACAGGCGGCCGCCAAGCGCTGGGGCGTGCCCGCGACCGAGGTCAAGGCCGTCAACCACGAGGTGGTCCACAGCGCCAGCGGCCGCAAGCTCGGCTTCGGCGAACTCGCCGCCGATGCCGCCAAGGAATCGGTGCCGAGCATCGAAAGCCTCAAGCTGAAGGACCCCAAGGACTTCCGCTATCTCGGCAAGGGCGAGGTCAGTATCGTCGATCTCCACGACATCACCACCGGCAAGGCGCGTTACGGCGCCGACGTGCGTCTACCCGGCATGAAATATGCCGTGATCGCGCGCCCGCCGGTCACCGGCGGCAAGCTCGTCTCGTTCGATCCGGAGGCGGCGCTCAAAGTGCCCGGCGTCGAGAAGGTGATGCAAGTGCGCGGCTGGCCTTGGCCGTCGAAGTTCCAGCCGCTGGGCGGCGTGGCCGTGATCGCGCGCAACACCGGCGCCGCGATCAAGGGCCGCGACGCGCTGAAGCTGACCTGGGACGACGGCGCCAACGGCAAGTACGAATCGGTCGCCTATCGCAAGGAACTGGAGGAAGCCGCGCGCAAGCCGGGCCTCGTGCTGCGCAAGGAAGGCGATGTCGACGCCGCGCTGAAGGGCGCCGACAAGGTCATCGTCGGCGAGTACTACCTGCCCCATCTCGCCCATGTCAGCATGGAGCCGCCGGTGGCGGTTGCCGACGTCAAGGGCGACAAGGCCGAGATCTGGGCGCCGGTGCAGAGCCCCGGCGGCACCCGCGAGGACGTCGCCAAGACGCTCGGCATTCCCGAGGCCAACGTCACCGTGAACGTCACGCTGCTGGGTGGCGGCTTCGGCCGCAAGTCGAAATGCGACTTCGCGATCGAGGCCGCGCTGCTGTCGAAGGAACTCGGCGCACCGGTCAAGGTCCAGTGGACGCGCGAGGACGACGTCCGCCACGACTTCCTGCACACGGTCTCGGTCGAGCGGATCGAGGCCGGACTCGACAAGGACGGCAAGGTGATCGCCTGGCGGCACCGCAGCGTGGCGCCAACCATTGCCTCGACCTTCGCGGCCGGCGCCAAGCACCAGGCGCCGTTCGAGATCGGCATGGGCCTCGTCGACATGCCGTTCGAGATCGCCAACATCTCCTGCGAAAATCCGGAGGCAGCGGCGTTCACCCGCATCGGCTGGTTCCGATCGGTCTCGAACATCCCGCATGCCTTCGCGGTGCAATCGATGGTCGGCGAGATCGCGGCCGCCACCGGCCGCGACCAGAAGGAGACGCTGCTTGCCCTGATCGGCTCGCCCCGCATCGTCAAGCCGCAGGTGAAGGATCTCTGGAACTACGGCGAGCCCTTCGACAGCTACCCGATCGACACCGCGCGGCTGCGCAAGGTCGTCGAACTGGTCGCCGAGAAGGGCGAATGGGGCCGTCAGGTTCCGAAGGGCCACGGGCTCGGCATCGCCGTGCATCGCAGCTTCGTCAGCTATATCGCGACCATCGTCGAGGTCGCCATTGACGACAAGGGCAAGCTGACGGTGCCGCGGGTCGACACCGCGATCGACTGCGGCACCTACGTCAACCCAGAACGCATCGCCTCGCAGCTCGAAGGCGCGGCGATCATGGGGCTGAGCCTCGCCAAATATGGCGAGATCACCTTCAAGGACGGCAAGGTGCAGCAGAAAAACTTCGACGACTTCCAGGTCCTCAGGATCGACGAGTCGCCCGTGGTGACCAATGTCTACATCGTGCCGCCCACGGCCGACACGCCGCCGAGCGGCGTCGGCGAGCCCGGCGTGCCGCCGTTCGCCCCGGCGCTGATGAATGCCATCTTCGCCGCGACCGGAAAACGCATCCGCAGCCTGCCGCTCGGCAAGCAATTGGAGGCCTGATCCGGAACACAAGCGGCTCCGCGCCGTTTGCATCGATCTCACAGGAGGGATCGATGACCAATATCTCAAGGGCGCTCGCAGTCTCGCTGCTGTCGAGCGCCTTTCTTTTGCCTGCCGCGCCCGGCCACGCCCAGAGCGGCACGACACCGCCGGCCACCGCGACGCGTCCCTCGACGCCCGAGCAGAACTCGCTGCCCAACCACGGTGCCCCGCCGCCCTCCACCACCGAAACCACCGGGCAGCACAATCCGGATCCCAGGATTCGCGAGATGAATCAGAAGGAGAAGGACAAGGTGGATCGCGAGGGGAAATAGGGGAGTCTCGGATTCACACCGACTCCTCTCGTCGGCGTCATGGCCGGGCTTGTCCCGGCCACCCACGACCTTGATCGGCACACGGACAACGTGGATGCCCGGGACAAGCCCGGGCATGACGAATTCGTCCGGCGATCCTCGACCGGATCGGGCACACACCAAATGCGGCGGGCGTTGCCGCCCGCCGCACTCGCCACCCCCCTGCTGCTCCGCTTTCGTCGATCCGCCGCGGAGCTTACTTCTTCAGCGCGAACACCCAGACCACGCCGCCTTGCGGCACGTTGGACTCGATGCCGATGTTGTTGGTGGCGAGCGCATCCTGGATGCGCTGCGCGTCGACGCCCCAGCCCGACTGGATCGCGATGTATTGGGTGCCATCGATCTCGTAGGACATCGGCATGCCCATGATTCCGGAGTTGGTCTTCTGCTCCCACAACAGCTCGCCCGTCTTGGCGTTGAAGGCGCGGAAGTTGCGGTCATTGGTGCCGCCGGCGAAGATGAGATCGCCCGCGGTCGCCGTGATCGAGCCGAACATCTGCGATTTCGGGAAGTTGTGCTGCCACACCTTCTTGCCGGTCGCGGGATCCCAGGCCTGGATCTCGCCGAAATGATCGGCGCCGGGCTTGGTCTTCAGGCCGATATCCTCCGGCCTCGTGCCGAGCCAGAGCTCGCCCGGCTTGAGCGGGATCTTCTCGCCGGTGAAGCCGCCGCAGAAATTCTCGTTGGCCGGCACATAGACGAGCTTGGTCCGCTCGCTATAGGCCGCCGACGGCCAGTCCTTGCCGCCCCACAGCGACGGGCAGAACTCGACGCGCTTGCCGACGACAGGCTTGTGCGCGGGATCGACGATCGGCTTGCCGGTCTCGTCGATGCCCTTCCAGACGTCGGTCGAGACGAACGGCCAGCCCGCGACATAGTTGATCTTGGTCGGCGTGCGCTCGAGCACCCAGAAAATCGCATCGCGCCCCGGATGGATCAGGCTCTTGATGGTGCGGCCGTCGCGCTGCAGGTCGATGAGCATCGGCGCGTCGACCTCGTCCCAATCCCAGGAATCGTTCTGGTGGTACTGGTGATGGGCCTTGATCTTGCCCGTGGCCGGATCGAGCGCCAGCACCGAAGTCGTATAGAGATTGTCGCCGGGATGCATCTCGCCGGGCCAGGGCGCGGCGTTGCCGACGCCCCAATAGATCGTCTTGGTCTCCTTGTCGTAATTGCCGGTCATCCAGGCCGAGCCGCCGCCGTTCTTCCAGTCGTCGCCCTGCCAGGTGTCGTGACCGGGCTCGCCCTCGCCGGGAATGGTGAAGGTGCGCCACAGTTCCTTGCCGTCCTTGGCGTCGAAGGCGGCAATGTAGCCGCGCACGCCGAACTCGCCGCCGGAGCCGCCGACGATCACCTTGCCCTCGATGATCAACGGCATCAGGGTCATGTACTGACCCTTCTTGTAGTCCTGCACCTTGGTGTCCCACACCACCTTGCCGGTCTTGGCATCGAGCGCGACGACATGGTCGTCCGTCGTCGCGAGGTAGAGCTTGTCCTCCCAGAGGCCGACGCCGCGATTGGTCGGATGCAGCTGGAACAGATCGTCCGGGAGCTGCCGCTTGTAGCGCCAGTACTCGTCGCCCGTCTTCGCGTTCAGCGCGATCACCTGTCCCATCGGGGTCGCCACGAACATCACGCCGTTGTTGACGATCGGCGGCGCCTCGTGGCCCTCGACCACGCCGGTCGCGAAGGTCCAGACCGGCGTGAGATTCTTGACATTGCCGGTGTTGATCTGGTCGAGCGGGCTGTAGCCCTGCCCGTCATAGGTGCGCCGGTAGAGCATCCAGTTGCCGGGCTCCGGATTTTCCAGGCGCTGCTGGGTGACCGGCGCATAGTTCTCGATCGGGCCGGCGATGGCGGCGGTCGAGGCGAGCGTGGACGCGACACACGTGAAGGCGACGAAGCCGGACAGCAAAACTTGCTTCCTGGTCATGGACGTTCCCCTTTTTCATCCGTTTGACGTTTGAATTCTTGTCGTGAATTCTTATCGATCTCGAGTTCTTGTCGATCTTGATCGTCGGTCGTCCCGGCGTCCGCCAAGGCGGATGCGGCCTCTCCTGCGGCGGGCCCGGCCCGCGCCGTCCATCGCTGTCGCCGGTGCATCAACCCGGCTGCGCGCCACCTACCTTTCCGATGAATTTGCCGGCGACGCTGAGCGATCCGTCAGCAAGCGCCAGCGGCAGCGCCGCAAGGCGTCGCGGTGCCGGCCCGAACACCACCTGCGCACCGGCGCGCGGATCGTATTCGGAGTTGTGGCAGACGCATTTGAACACCTCCTTGTCGCCGGCATCGCTCTTCACCCAGGCGGTGACGGGACAGCCGGCGTGAGCGCAGATCGCCGAATAGGCGACGATGCCGTCGACGGCCCGTGCGCGGGTCTGCTCGTCGAGTTCGGCGGGATCGAGCCGGATGATCAGAATCTCGTTCAGCCGCGAAGCGCTGCGGATCACCTGCGTGGTGGGATCCTTTGGCCATGCGTGCACCGGCGGACCGCCCGCCGGCAGATCGGCGGCGGTGATCTGCTTGCCCTCCCGGTCTCCCTCGGAGAACACCAGCAGATCGCCTTTCTGCGGACGTTCATCGGCGCCGGGCGGATCTTCGTCGGCGTGGGCCCGGGCCGGACAGCTGAGACACGCGGTGCTCGCGAGCGCGCCGATCAGGAGCGTTCGCCGCGTCGGCTCCGGACCTGCGTCAATGCCGGAGTCCGTGTGTCCTCGAGGTGACGGATTGATGATGGATGATGCGCGCGACATCGCGACAGGAGGCGCCGGAACTCTGCCGAAAACAAGGCGGAGAATTGGCGCTGCAGTGCATCAATATGTCTTTACTCGTTTTGATTGAATTGTCTTTCGCGCATCACAACGCGTTTTCGCCGTTGCAACGCCCTATCGCGCGATCGGCATGATGATTTTGCAGATCAGGTCCATCATGCCGGAATTGATGCGCGACCGCCGATCACGCAGTGCAAACGGATTTGCGCGCCGGCGCCGGCGCGTCGACGGATGCGAAGCGCTCAGCTTCTGAGCACGTGGCGCGGCGATGTGATCCGCCCGGCCACGGTCGCGGACGCCATTTCGAAACTGTCGGCGATGCGCCGTGCCTTGTCGATGAAGAACGCAGCCGCCTCCGGCGGACAGACTTCGCGTGCCGTCTGCTCGAACAGGTCGAGCCAGCGGTCGAAATGACCTCCGGCGAGCCCGAGCGGCAGATGCGCCCGCATCGGGGACCCGTGATAGCGCCCGGTCGTCAGCACGATCGACGACCAGAAATCCTTGAGCCTGGCGAAATGCTCGTCCCAGTCCTGCACGACCGCGAACACCGGGCCCAGCACCTCGTCCTCGCGCACGCGGCCATAGAACCGCGTGACCAGGTCGCCGATCATCGCCTCCGTGATCCCGGTGCGCGCGATCGCGTCCTGAACCAGCAGGCTCCGCCGCGCGATTGCCGCCTCGCGCTCGTCGTTCAGCCGATCCGACATGCGTGTGTCCGTTGTTTCTTCCCTCTCCCCTTGCGGGAGAGGGTGGATCGCCGCGAAGCGGCGAGACGGGTGAGGGGTTTGTCTCCGCTGGTCCAACTCTCATTTGAATGCGCAGAGAGATACCCCTCATCCGGCGCTTCGCGCCACCTTCTCCCACAAGGGGAGAAGGAAAGCGCGCCAGCTGTATCTTGCACCAATCGCAGCGACTGTCCTTTGTCGCAGCGCAAATCGGGCGATCAATTGCTGTAGCTGTAGAAGCCCTGCCCCGTCTTGCGGCCGAGATGGCCGGCATCAACCATTTCCTTGAGCAGGGGGGCCGGACGGTATTTGGGGTCGTTGAAGCCCTTGTAGAAGACCTCCATGACCGACAGCATGGTGTCGAGGCCGACGAGATCGGCCAGCGCCAGCGGCCCGATCGGATGGTTGCAGCCGAGCTTCATGCCGGCATCGATCTCTTCCGCGGTCGCGATGCCCTCCTGCAGCGCGAAGATCGCCTCGTTGATCATCGGGCACAGGATGCGGTTGACGGCGAAGCCCGGGCTGTTCTTCGCGGTGATCGCGACCTTGCCGACGCGCTTGGCGAAGTCGAGCGCCTTGGCGTGGGTGTCGTCGGAGGTCTGCAGGCCGCGGATCAGCTCGAGCAGCGCCATCACCGGCACCGGATTGAAGAAATGCATGCCGATGAAGCGGTCGGGACGATCGGTCGCCGCGGCGAGCTTGGTGATCGAGATCGAGGAGGTGTTGGTCGCGACGAGGGTGCGCGGCGACAGCGTGGCACAGAGATCCTTCAGGATCTTGACCTTGAGGTCCTCGTTCTCGGTCGCGGCCTCGATGACGAGATCGCACTCGGCGAGCTTGCCCCGGTCGGTGGTTCCGGTGATGCGCTTGAGGGTCGCGTCGCGATCCGCCGCCGACATCTTCTCCTTCTTGACCAGCCGCTCGAGGCTGCCGCCGACGGTGGAGAGACCGCGGTTCACCGCCGCATCGGAAATGTCGACCATCACGACCGAAAGCCCGGCCGCGGCGCAGACCTGCGCGATGCCGTTCCCCATCGTTCCCGCGCCGATGATGCCAACCGTCTGAATCATTGTTTCGTATCCTTCATCCTGTGGCCCGGGCCGGTCCCCGGCCCAGCCCCCATTGTGCTGCATCAGGGTCTAGCACCGGCAAGCAGGCCGCGCGACCCGATCCTGCTCCCTCCTTAAAGCATCCCGGCCAGGAATAAAGCCGGGTTTTCGGCCGCGAGAAGCCCGTTCGGGGCGTTCGGGGGCGGCCTGGTCGAGCCGGAGGTCTCCACCGCCCCGGCACGCGACGGGCTTCCATCACGCATCGGCCCCGGCTCTGCAGCGAACCGCACCGGACAATGCTTCGCATCGCCGGGGGCGCTGCGCTGCGTCCGGGGCGCGGGAGGGGTGATGTGGCGCACCGATGGATCCTCCTCGTCATTGCGAGCGAAGCGAAGCAATCCAGGGTGTTTCCGCGGAGGGATTTCTGGATTGCTTCGTCGCTTCTGCGCAAAATTGCTACGCAATTTTGTCGCGAGCTCCTCGCAATGACGATCTTGGCAGGCAGTTCTGTCTCTCCAACACGCAGTGTCATTCCCCGCCACCGGGTCTCGCCTTTGGCGAGCCCGATGACAGGCTCCAGC
>CAYREH010000063.1:0-31981 GCA_964423245.1 uncultured Bradyrhizobium sp.
CGACGAACAGGCCGGTCACGATCACGCCGAGCAGCATGGCGCCGACCGCCGAGAAGGCCGCCGACTTGCCGGCCACGCCGCCGCCCGCGATGAAGTAGATCACGAAATAGACGACGATGGGCGACAGCACCGGCAGCAGCGAGGGGATGATCATCTCCTTGATCGCCGCCTTGGTGAGCAGGTCGACCGCCTTGCCGTAATCCGGCTTGTCGGTGCCCTGCATGATGCCCGGCTTCTCGCGGAACTGGCGCCGAACCTCCTCGACGATCGCGGCGGCTGCACGACCCACGGCGGTCATGCCCATCGCGCCGAACAGATAGGGCAGCAGACCACCGAACAACAGACCCACCACGACGTAAGGGTTGTTGAGCGAGAAGTCCGGATTGACGCCCTTGAAGTAGACGTGGTTGGCGGAGTCCGCGATGAAGAACTTGAGGTCCTGGTTGTAGGCCGCGAACAGCACCAGGGCGCCGAGACCGGCCGAACCGATCGCGTAACCCTTGGTCACCGCCTTGGTGGTGTTGCCGACCGCATCGAGCGCGTCGGTCGACTTGCGCACCTCCTTCGGAAGGCCCGCCATCTCGGCAATGCCGCCGGCGTTGTCGGTGACGGGACCGAACGCGTCGAGCGCCACGATCATGCCGGCCAGCGCCAGCATGGTGGCGGTCGCGATCGCGATGCCGAACAGGCCGGCGAGGCTGTAGGTGACGAGGATGCCCGCGATGATGACGATCGCCGGCAGCGCGGTGGCCTCCATCGAGATCGCCAGACCCTGGATCACGTTGGTGCCATGACCGGTCACGGACGCCGCAGCGATCGACTTCACCGGACGATAGTCCGTGCCGGTGTAGTACTCGGTGATCCAGATGATCAGCGCGGTGACGACCAGACCGACCACTCCGCATTCGAACAGCGCCATGCCGGTGTAGTCGACGCCCTCCAGCTTGCCGAAGCCGATCAACGCGTAGATCACGCCGGCAATGCCGACCAGCGACAGGATGCCGGTTGCGATCAAGCCCTTGTAGAGCGCGCCCATGATGGACTGGCTCGGCCCCAGCTTCACGAAGAAGGTGCCGATGATCGAGGTGATGATGCAGATGCCGCCGATCGCGAGCGGCAGCGTCATCATGTTGGAGAGGATCGCCGTCTTGGCGAAGAAGATCGCCGCGAGCACCATGGTGGCGACCGCGGTCACCGCGTAGGTCTCGAACAGGTCGGCGGCCATGCCGGCGCAGTCGCCGACATTGTCGCCGACATTGTCGGCGATCGTGGCCGGATTGCGCGGATCGTCCTCGGGAATGCCGGCCTCGACCTTGCCGACGAGGTCGCCGCCGACGTCCGCACCCTTGGTGAAGATGCCGCCGCCGAGACGGGCGAAGATCGAGATCAGCGAGGCCCCGAAGCCGAGCGCGACCAGGGCGTCGACGACGACGCGGCTATCCGGAGCAAGCTTCAGCGAATGCACAAGGAAGCCGAAATAGAGGGTGACGCCGAGCAGAGCGAGGCCCGCCACCAGAAGCCCGGTGATGGCACCGGCCTTGAAGGCGAGTTCGAGGCCCCCGGCCAGCGAGGTCGTCGCGGCCTGCGCGGTGCGCACGTTGGCGCGGACCGAGACGTTCATGCCGATGAAGCCAGCTGCCCCCGACAGCACCGCACCGATCGCAAAACCGATCGCGACATAGAGCCCGAGGAAATAGGCAAGCAGAACGAAGATGACGATACCGACGAGACCGATCGTGATGTACTGACGCCGCAGATACGCCTGTGCGCCTTCCCGCACGGCCGCTGCGATCTCCTGCATGCGCGGCGTCCCCGCATCCGCGCTCAACACCGAAGACGTCGCCCAAATCGCGTAGACGACGGAAAGCACTCCGCAGAGCACAATCAACAATAATGCTGTCATGTGATTTTTCGCCTCAGATCCTTGTGTACCCCCGGCGCCTTTTATTGTGTGGTGCGGTGCGGCGCCTTGATTTTGAACAAGGCCGCACGGAGGCGGCCTTAGTCGGTGGCAACCTTGCCAAAATCAAATTGAGGGTGCAACGCCGGATGACGCCGAAAAAGCCGATCTCGGCAAGTATTTAGGCGTAGTCGCCGACATCGTCCGCGATTGGAAATACCGGCAAGGCGCCCCTGCCTAGGCCGCCGACCTCACGGGATGACGGGAGGTCGATGCGACCTCGATGGTCTGGCCATCCGGCATGGTGCGCACCGTCGAGACCTTGATCTCGTAGACGGCGCCGTTCGGGCCCGGCTCCTGGCGGACGCTGATGGTCTGTTCCGGCGTCACCGGCCCGAGCGCGACATCCTGATCGGGCAGGATGAGGGTCGCGTTGTCGTTGACGAAGACCACGACATAGATGCCCTTCTGCATGTTCTGCTTCGACCACTGCTTGAGATGGCCGTGATAGGGCTGACGACTCCATGCCGACGGCAGGCCCGGATCGACCTGCACCTGGATATTGCGCGTGAGAGGATGGATGGTCGCAACCATCTTGGCCTGGTCCGGCTTCCACTGGGCCGGCATCGCGGGGTCGAGCCGCCACAGGCACTCGAAGTCGGCGCACTGGCGCGGACGCTCTGCGTGGATCTTGCAACCGCGACCCGGTTTGCAGTGTCCGCACCACCGCCCCGCAGCCTTCTCGATCTCGACGATGTTGTAGACCTTGCAGCACAGAGAACAGCTGCCGCATTCCCGGCCGGGGACCGGCTGCAACTCGACCCCTGCTGCCTCTGCAACCGTCATCCGAATCGATCCGCTTGTTGCGATTGCCGATATTACCCGCTTCTCGTCCAAAATGGAAAAGCCACACGCCGGCGCAGGCTCGGCGATGGCCGGGTGCCACGTCTCAGGCAGCGGGCCGCATGGCATGACGCGACGTCGAAGCAGGCTCCAGGACTGGTCCGTCGGCCGTCATGCGGCGGTTGAAAATCCTGACCTCGTAGGCGCGACCGTGGGGACCGGTGTCCTGCGTCACCGACACGACCTGCTCCCGCGAGAGGAGGCCGAGTTGCACATCCTGGTCGGGCAGTACGAGCGTGGCCAGCTCGTTGACGAACACGACGACGAGGCGCCCTTCCCGCATGTTGGTCTTGGCCAGAAGGCGCAGCTGCCCGTGATAGGGCTGCCGCATCCAGGCCGAGGGCTGTCCGGGATCGACCACGACCTGGATATTGTTGGTCTCCGGATGCAGCGTGAGCACCATCTTGGCCTGGTCGGGCTTCCAGAGCATCGAAATTGCCGCCTCGGTTTTCCAGAGGCAGTTGAACGCGGCGCACTCCGCGGGAAGGCTGTCGTGGATCGTGCAGCCCCGGCCGGGCCTGCAATGCGAACACCATTTGCCGGCGGCCTTGCCGAGTTCGACCACGTTATAGACCTTGCAACAGAGCGTGCAGCTGCCGCATTCCCGGCCGGGAACGCTCCGCATCTCGCTCGCATTCGAAGCGGCCGCCGTCATCCGAATGGCCCCCATGGCTCATTGCGTATCAATGCATGCCGATACCACCGCAGGCTGGTGCGGGGGTTGCGCGCGCGAAGCAAACTCTAGAAATGGCTGTAGGACAGTCGCTTCAGGACCAGTGCGCGGCCCTGCGCGTCGAGGAATTGCACGCGACCATCGCCCGCGACGATGGAGCCGATCGCCGTGACGGCTACGCCGGCCGCCCGGCCCGCCGCGATCAGCGCCTCGGTGCTCGCGGGCGGCACGGTGCAGAGCACCTCGTAGTCGTCGCCCCCCGCGAGGAGCGCCTCAATGCCGACCACGTTGCGCGCGAGGAGCCCTGCCGCCTCAGCGGAGAGCGGAACCTTGGCGACGTCGACGGAAGCCGACACGCCCGAGGCCGCACAGAGCTTCGACAGGTCTCCGGCGAGCCCGTCGGAGACATCCATCGCCGCCGTCGCAAGTTCGCGCAACGCGAGCGCCAGCGCATTGCGCGGCTGCGGAACGCGATAGCGCGCCGCCAGCGCCTGCCTTGTCGCGGGATCGGAGACGAGCGCGGCCGCCGCTGCGCCGTCCTGCAGCACATCGAGGCCGAGCGCGGCATCGCCGATCGTCCCCGTCACCATTACCACGTCACCGGGCTTCGCGCCGGTGCGGCCGACCATGCGCCCGCGCGGCACGCGTCCGAAGGCGGTGATCGAGATCATCTGCGGCCCCGGCGTCGACACGGTATCGCCGCCGAGCAGCGGACATGCGAAGGCGCGGGCATCCTCACCCAGCGCATCCGCGAACGGCCTGAGCCAGGCGTCCGCCTTGCTGCGGAGCGCCAGCGTCAGCACGAAGCCGGCGGGATTTGCGCCCTTGGCGGCGAGATCGGACAGGTTCACCCGCAGCGCCTTGCGCGCGATGGTGTCGGGCGGATCGCCCGCGAGATAATGCACGCCTTCGACGATGGCGTCGGTGGTGATGACGATGTCGTCACCGGTGCCGGACAGGATCGCAGCGTCATCGACCAGCCCGAGCGCGCCGGGATCGGTCGCCAGCGGCTTGAAATAGCGGGCGATGAGGTCGTCTTCGCCGGAGGGGTTTTGCGGAGTGGTCATCGGCTCGCCCCTACGGATCGCGCCGTCATTGCGAGGAGCGCAGCGACGAAGCAATCCAGACTGTTTCTGGAGAGGCAGTCTGGATTGCTTCGCTTCGCTCGCAATGACGACCCCACCTACCCCCGGCCAAACTCGTCACCGCGGAACTGCCGTCCGATCTGGTCCAGCACGGCGTTGACCATGCCGGTCTCCTCGCGGTCGACGAAGGCATTGGCGACGTCGACATATTCGGAGACGACGACGCGGCCCGGCACGTCCTTGCGGTGCTGGAGCTCGTAGGCCCCGGCCCTCAGGACCGCGCGCAGGATCGCCTCGATCCGCTTCAGAGGCCAGCCCTTCGACAGCGCCTCGTCGATGAGGGGATCCAGCTTCTTCTGGTCGCGCACGACGCCGGAGACGACGTCGCGGAAGAAGGCGGCTTCGGCCGGCAGGTAAGTATCGCCCTCGACCTCGTTGCCGAGCCAATGGCTCTCGAACTCGGCGAAAATGTCATTGATGCCGGCGCCGGCGATGTCCATCTGGTAGAGCGCCTGCACGGCCGCGAGCCGCGCCGCACCGCGCCGGTTCGCCTTCTTCTCCGCTGGGCCGCCTGTCGGCTTCTTGGTGTTGTCGGCCATGATCAGGCCCGCGCCAGACGGCGCTTGATGCGCAGCATCGCAATCGCCGCGCGCGCGGCATCGCCGCCCTTGTCGAGTTCGCTGGCGCGTGCCCGCGCCCAGGCCTGCGCCTCCGTGTTGACGGTGAGGATGCCGTTGCCGAGCGGCAGCTTGCGCGCCACCGCGAGGTCCATCAGCGCGCGCGAGGATTCCTGGGAGACGATCTCGAAATGGATGGTGTCGCCGCGGATGACGCAGCCGAGCGCGATCACCGCATCATAGGGCTTGCCGCCGGCCGCCGCCGCATCGACCGCGATCGCCACCGCCGCCGGTATTTCCAGCGCGCCGGGGACCGTGATCACGTCGTGGGTCAGGCCGGCCGCCTTCAGTTCGGTGACGGCGCCGTCCAGCAGCGCGTCCTGGAGGTCGTCATAGAAGCGTGCCTCGACGATCAGCGCGCGTGCGCCGGAAATGTCGGTCTGGTCCTTCAGGGGTGCGCGCCGCGCGTCTGCCATGGTCAACCTATTCTGTCATTGCCGGGCCTGACCCGGCAATCCATCGGGCTAGCCCTCATAAGAGGATGGATGCGCGGGTCAAGCCCGCGCATGACGAAGTTTTGGCCGTCACGTCATTTCCGTCAGGCGCGCCGCATAGCGGGCCATCAGATCGACCTCGATATTGACCTCGGAGCCGGCCTTCCAGCCACCGATCGTGGTGACCGTCAGCGTGTGCGGGATGATCAGCACCGAGAAGGACACGTCCTTAACCGTGTTGATCGTCAGCGAAACGCCATCGAGGGTGATCGAGCCCTTGGTGGCAATGAACCGCGCCAGCTCCCGCGTGGTCGAGAGCTCGAACCGCGCCATGTCGGGAAGGTCCTCACGGCTGACGATGGTTGCGATGCCGTCGGCATGGCCGGCGACGATGTGGCCGCCGAGTTCATCGCCGATCTTGAGCGCGCGCTCGAGATTGAGCCGCGTGCCCAGCTTCCAGTGCTTCGCCGTCGTCAGCGCCAGCGTTTCGGCCGCGGCGTCCACCTCGAACCAGGTCTTTTGAGAGGACTCTTTGCCGCCGACGACGCCGGAGGCCACCACCGTCAGGCAGACGCCGTTGCAGGCGATCGAGGCGCCGTCGGCGATCGTCGTCTGGTCGTAATTGCAGGCGATGCGCAGCCGGTGCAGCTGACCCTGCGCGGTCGGCGAGAGGCTGACGATCTCGCCGAGATCGGTGACAATGCCGGTGAACATCAGGCGCGCCCGTAGATGGTGAGAGTATCCTTGCCGCAGGCCTCGCTAGCACGAACCTTGTAGGCCTGCGACTGCGTGATTTGCGACAGCGGCAATGCGGCGAGCGCATCGACGCCGTCCTCCCCGACCGTTTCCGCTCCGCGGAACAGCCAGATCTCGTCGACGAGGTCGGCCGACACGAAGGAGGCGGCCACCCGGCTGCCGCCCTCGACCATCAGCCGTGTGATGCCCTTGTCGGCCAGCGCATGAAGCACCGCCGGAAGGTCGAGCGTCGGTCCCTCGCCCGGCGGCAGGCGGATGACCTGCGCACCGGCGGCGCCGAGACGCGTGGCGGTGGCGGCCTCCGCGAGTTCGGAACAGACCAGCCAGAGCGGCGTCTCGCGGGCGGAGTGAACCAGACGGCTTGCCGGCGGGATGCGCAGGCTCTGGTCGAGCACCACGCGCACCGGCGAGCGGCCCGCCATGCCGGGCAGCCGGCAATCCAGCTGCGGATCGTCCGCCAGCACCGTACCGATGCCGACCAGGATGGCATCGCTCCGCGCGCGAAGCATGTGAACGCGATGGCGCGCCTCCTCGCCCGTGATCGCAACCGGCTTGCCGCCGGCCGCACCGATCTTGCCGTCGGGCGACACCGCGAGCTTGAGGATCACATGCGGACGCTTGTCGCGGATGCGGCGGAAATGGCCGGCATGATCGAAGGCGGCATCCGCCGCGCACAGGCCGACATCGACCGTGATCCCGGCCGCGCGCAGCCGCGCATGCCCCTGCCCGGCAACCTCCGGATTGGGATCCTCGATCGCCGACACCACGCGCGTGATGCCGGCCGCGATCACCGCATCGGCGCAAGGCGGCGACTTGCCGAAATGCGAGCATGGCTCCAGCGTGACGTAGAGCGTGGCGCCACGCGCCGCCGCGCCCGCCCGCCGCAATGCCTCCGGTTCGCCATGCGGCCGCCCGCCGGGTTGTGTCCAGCCGCGGCCGAGGATGATGCCGTCCTTGACGATGACGGCTCCGACGGCCGGATTGGGCCAGGTGCGCCCCTGCCCGCGCCGGCCCAGTGCCAACGCCAGCTCCATGTAGCGGCGATCGGCGTCCTTGGCCTCGCGGATCTTCTGGGCGAACTGATCCTCCAGGATGCGGAAGATCATTTGCGGACCGCGGCGAGCCGCGCTTCCTCCTCACCGGAGAGTTCGCCGAGCACGTCGGCGAAATCCTTGGCCTCGCGGAAATTCCGGTAGACCGAGGCGAAGCGCACATAGGCGACGTCGTCCAGCGTGCGCAGATGCTCCATCACGGTCTCGCCGATCACCTCGGAGGAAATCTCGGCCTCGCCGCCGGTCTCGAGTTCGCGCACGATGGTGGAGACCATCTTCTCCACCCTTTCCGGCTCGACCTGCCGCTTGCGCAAGCTGATCGACACCGAGCGCATCAGCTTGTCGCGGTCGAACGGCACGCGGCGGCCGTTGCGCTTGATCACCGTGAGCTCGCGCAGCTGCACGCGCTCGAAGGTGGTGAAGCGGAAATTGCAGGCGACGCACACGCGCCGCCTGCGGATCACGGAAGAGTCCTCGGTCGGACGCGAGTCCTTCACCTGCGTATCGAGACTGTTGCAGTTCGGGCAGCGCATCCGCGGACCTTGACCGGTTGACCTGGACCTTACTGATAGATCGGGAAGCGGTCGGTGAGCGCCTTGACCCGTTCCTTGATCGCGGCCTCGACCAGCGGCGCCTTGCCCTCGTCGGATTGCGCGATCGCGTTCAGCACCTCGGCGATCATGCCGCCGACCTGCTGGAATTCCGCGACACCGAAGCCGCGCGTCGTCGCGGCCGGGGTGCCGAGCCGAATACCGGACGTCACGAACGGCGACTGGGGATCGAAGGGAATGCCGTTCTTGTTGCAGGTGATGGCAGCACGAACGAGCGCCTTCTCCGAGACATTGCCCTTCAGCGCCTTCGGCCTGAGATCGACCAGCATCAGATGGTTGTCGGTGCCGCCCGATACGATATCGAAACCGTGGCTCTTCAGCGTCTCGGCGAGCGCCTTGGCATTCTCGACGACGTTCTTGGCGTAGATCTTGAAGTCCGGACGCAGCGCCTCTGCGAAAGCGACCGCCTTCGCCGCGATCACGTGCATCAGGGGGCCACCCTGCAGGCCGGGGAAGATCGCCGAGTTGAACTTCTTGGTCAGCGCCTCGTCGTTCCAGAGCATCAGGCCGCCGCGCGGGCCGCGCAGCGATTTGTGCGTGGTGGTGGTGGTGACGTGCGCATGGGGCACCGGCGAGGCATGGACGCCACCGGCGACGAGGCCGGCGAAATGCGCCATGTCGACCAGGAGATACGCACCGACCGAATCCGCGATTTCGCGGAAGCGCTTGAAATCCCACGGGCGCGAATAGGCCGAGCCGCCGGCGACGATCAGCTTCGGCTTGACCTCCTCGGCCAGCTTCTGGACCGCGTCCATGTCGATGAGGTGGTCGTCGCGGCGCACGGTATAATGCGCGGCCTTGAACCACTTGCCGCTCATGTTCACGGGCGAGCCGTGGGTGAGATGGCCGCCGGCCGCGAGGTCGAGGCCCATGAATGTGTCGCCGGGCTGGAGCAGCGCCAGGAACACGGCCTGGTTCATCTGGCTGCCGGAATTCGGCTGCACATTGGCGAAATTGGCCCCGAACAGCTTCTTGGCGCGGTCGATGGCGAGGTTCTCGGCGACGTCGACCCACTCGCAACCGCCATAGTAGCGCGCGCCCGGATAGCCTTCCGCATATTTGTTGGTCATCACCGAACCCTGCGCTTCCAGCACGGCCCGGCTGACGATGTTCTCGGAGGCGATCAGTTCGACCTCATGGCGCTGACGGCCCAGTTCGCCACGGATGGCGGCGGCGATTTCCGGGTCGGCCTGCTCGAGCGAGGCGGAAAAAAACGAATCGGGCGCGGAGGCGGTTTTTGCGAGGGTCATCTTGCGAATATCTCCACCGCCGCAGCCTTTTGGCGGGCTACGGGCGGGTCTGGTGTGACGATCGGAAGCGGCGTGCGCGATCTACCACATCGCCCGCAACAGGCCAAGCTTTTGCGGGTGGGGCCTGAGATTTGTGCAAGATATGGTGGAGATAGACGAATTGGGGATCGGCGGGCGGCCCGGCCGGGAGCTCAGGCAGCGCGGCCCAAAAGGTCCGTTTTGGTCCTAAATGGGCCCCTAGCCTGGCGGCCGGTCACAACCCCGTATACCCCGCCTTGACCGGGTCAACGCTGCCGTCGAGCTGGCGCAGATAGGTCAGGCCGCAGACCGTCAGGCGATGGGTGTCGCGCTCGCCGGCTTCCATCAGCGTGTTGAGATAGGCGGTCACCTTGGCCCGCGCCTCCTCGCTGGCCGCGGCGGTGCGGTTGGCGAGCAGGTCATAGGTCTTCATGATGCGGTCGATGGCGGCTTCCATGGCATCCTCTGGCTGGCGATGTCGGGAGAGCGGATCAGGCAAGCGTGCGCGCCTCGAACCGGCTGATGGCCCGGTTGGCGAGCCTGATCTTGTTGAACTCGCCGTGCTGGATCAGCTTGACGATGATCTCGAGCAGGCGCTCGTTGGTGACGAGCGTGTCGGGGATGACGCCGGAGCGCCGCAGATAGTTCGCGGCGATCCCGTAGGCCTCGCTCACGAGTTCGACGTTCATTGCCTGCAGCCCGCGCTCGACCAGCATCGCATCCCTCCGCTTGGCGGGAACAACGGCAAGCGGCGGAACTGGTTCCGCGCCGAATCGACTTTTTCGACGATGGGAAAGCCGGCGGCCGCCAGAGCGCTACCAGCTGACGCGCGCGCCGCCTTTTCCGGCATAGGTGCGCGACACGTCGTTGGTGTAGGTCGCCTCGCCCTGCGCGAACAGCGTGACATGGCCCATCTGCCAGTCGAGGCCCGCGCTGCTGTAGGCGCCGGCGACACTGCCACGCTCGGGCGTTGCTGCCACGAAGGTCTGCCCCAGCAGCACGACATTCGCCAGCCCGCCTGCGCTGCGCTGCTGCGCCAGCGCCCCCACGGAGACGCGCGCGGTGACGCGATGTCCGCCCGCGAGCCTTGCGGTGTTGGCGAGGGTCAGTTCGGCCCGCTCCTCCCAGGCCTGGAAGTCGCGGCCGGCGACGCTCACATTGGCGGCACCGGCGCCGGTCTCCGTGTAGCCGCCGAAATGCGCGGCGACATAGCGGACTTTCACCGCCGGCGTGATGGTGAGGCCGCGCCCGTCGACGTCGAACCGGCGCCCGAACATCAGCGCGGGATTGACGAACCAGCCGCCATAGGAGGCCGTGGCGGTCGCAAAGGCGAGACCGCCTCCGATATTGCGCATGCTGGAATTGTCGAGATTGCCGCCGATCACCGAGAGATCGAGGAACGTGCCGCCCCACATCTTGCGGCCATAGGCGCCGCCGAACACGGTGTCGGTGCCGGTCGAGCCGGCGTTGAAATGGAGATTGGTCTTGTTGGTGCTGCCGCCCGCCAGCACGCCGAGCCTGAGATCGGGACCGACCAGCCGCTCATAGCCGACCGCACCGCCATAGCCGGTCGTGATGCCGCCGATCTGAGCCCCGCTATTGTCCTGCTGGCGCTGGCCGCCGAAGGCCTTGGCCCAGACCGCGTTGCCGTCGCCGTAACTCGTGCTCGCGGCCTTGAAGGCCGGCGCCGGAGCATAGCCGAGGGCGCTGGCGGGAAAGCTGGCGAACGCATCGAACGGAGACGAGGCCGCGTCGGCCGCGGCAAACGCATTGGCCGCACCAGCGCCACCGCCGGGCGCAAACACCGGCGCATCGGGCAGCACCGAGCCGATCCATCCGGTGATGTCCATGATAGCGCGGTTCTGGGCGCCGAAGCTGGAGAGATCGGCGACGATGATCTGGTTGGGCAACACCACGTAAGGATTGCCCGCGGTGGTCACGGTCGACAGCGTCTTGTCGAAATTGGCCGTGTTCAGGATCCAGCTGCCGGGGCCGAAAGTGACGACGTCAGCGCCGCCCGTGAAGTCGACCACCCCGCCGAAGCGCGCGCCGGGCAGCACGGTCAGGCTGTCGGATTGCGCCGGGGTCGTTGCGCCGAACTGGATCGCGGTGCCGCCTTCGCCGATGATCGTGCCGGCATTGATCACGGCGCCGGCCGCCGCCGAGAGAATGCCAATGCCGGTAGGCCCGGCGCCGGTGATCGTCCCGGAATTGAGCACGTTCACGCTGCCGCTGAAAGTTCGAATGCCGGAGCCGCTTCCGGTGATCGTGCCGGAATTCGTGACGGTCGCATCGACCGTGCCGGTCACGCCTGCCGTATGGTCGCTGATGATCGTGCCGGAATTCGTCACTGTCGCGTAGTTGGCGAAGGCGCCTTCCCAATAGGCGCGAATGAATCCGGAGTTGGTGAGAGTGGCATTGAGGGCGCTGACCGCCGCGCCATCAACGGCGATGATGGTCCCGGAATTCACGACCCTGGCGGTCGCTCCGGAAATCCCCGGACCGAATCCATTCACGAGGATGGACCCTGAATTCGTCACGTCGGCCGTGCCGCCTGCGGAAATTCCAAACGACGCCGACGTGATGATCCCCGAATTGACCAGGTTCAGATTGCCGGACACCGAGATGGCGGCGCCGGACGTATTGGCCAGCGCGATCGTGCCCGAATTGACCACGGTTGCGTTGCCGTTCTGTGCGAAGATGCCGTAATTCACGCCACTGACCAGGCCGGAGTTGATCACCGTGATGTCGGCAAGGGCGTAGACGCCACTCGAGGCGCCCGTGATGCTGCCCGAATTGATGACCGTGCTCGTGCCGGTGGCATAGACGCCGTCGAAGCCGAGGGCGGTGATCGTCCCGGAATTCATGACGGTGATATTGCGGCCGGCGACGCCATCGCTGAAGGTGCCGGTGATGGTTCCGTAATTCGTCACGGTGCCGACGAGGCCCGCGTCGACACCGGCATAGCCGATGATCGTGCCGTAATTGGTCACGATCGCGCTGCTGGCGCCATAGACGCCGCGGTCGTTGGTTCCCGTGATCGTGCCCGAGTTTACGACCGTCCCGGTGTTGAACGTGATGCCGTAGCTCGTCCCGGTCACGGACGCCCCCTGGACGACGGTGACCGCGAGATTGTCGGCCGCGGCGGCTCCATAGCCGTACGGGGCATTCTGATCGGTGGTGACCCCCGTGCAGGTCGCAGAAACGTTGCTGGCGGCCGCGGGGCTGCAAGCCGCCAGGGCCGGCGCGGTGAGCAGCGGCAAGACGGCAAAAGCCGCGGCGGCCATGACAAACCCGCGGACCGCAGACGGGCCAAACGAGCACAGCGGGAGACCGGACACCGCGCGCAGCAGATCAGACATGGGCATTGCAAAGGCCTGGCAAGCAAATCACGTGCGACCAATAGGTTGTCGCCGCATCATCGTACAACGGATTCGGCTCCTGCGAAGCCCGACCATTCGACTTTGAATTCAGCGGTCAAGTGCCGCGGTCCCGGAAGTCAAATTTGTCTTCGGTGCGCGGGCGGCGCCGTTCTATAGTCGGGCTGCAATTCGTTTGGGAATTCTCAGGCCGACCATGTCCACCCCCATTCCGGTGCTGCATTTCGACACCGGCAATTTTCCCGAGACCGACAGGTTCGAGATTTGGCGCTCCGGCATCGCCACCCATGAGGTGACCCGTCCCGACGCCAGTGCGCCGTTCGAAGCCGTCGTCGATGCCTGGACTCTCGGCGACATGGTCGTGACCCATTCCCGGATCGACCCGGTCAGGATGGCGCGAACGGCCGAGATGGCGAAGGCCGACGGCCTCGACATGGTCCAGGTCGTTTTCCTGAAGGCCGGCTCGGTGACGTTCACCACCGACGACGAGCCCTCCCCGCGCACGATGCGTCAGGGCGAACTCGCCGCATTCGATACGCGCCGGGCCCTGGTGACCGAAGGGACGGCGATGGATTGCATCACCTGCACCATCGCGCGGCGCGCCTTCGAGCGGACCGGATATGATCCCGCCACCCACGGCGTCATCATCGACGGGGCCTGGGGCCGCCTCGTCGCCGACTTTCTCCTGTCCTTCGTGCAACAGCTCGAGGAGATGACCATCCGCGATGCAGCCAGCCTGTCGGCGGCCTTCGCCGGCCTCCTGACCACGGTGCTGCGCGCGCTGCCGGCAAGCGGCGAAGCGGCAGCCGCCAGGTCGGTGACGAGCCTGCGCGAGCGGGCTGAAAGCTATATCGACCAGAACCTGGCGTCAGACCGGCTCGACATCGCCGCGATGAGCCGAACGCTCGCGACGTCGAAATCCAATCTCTATCGTGCCTTTGCCAACGTTGGCGGCGTGACGGCCTACATCCGGAAGCGACGCCTGGAGACGATCCACGCGCGCCTGAACGCGGGCGAGGCTCTCTCGATCGGTGACGTCGCCCGCGAATACGGTTTCCCGAGCGCGGCGCATTTTTCCCGCGCCTTCCGCAAGCAATTCGGGTTCAGCCCCCGGCGCGCGCGACTTGGCGGCGTGTCGCAGCCGGTCGTTGCGGCCGACGACGAGGTCGCGCTGTTTCGTCAGTGGGAAGAGCGGCTGCGCTGAGGTCCTGCACACGCGCAAAAGTCGCACCGGTCCGGGGCAAGCCGGGCCGGCGCGCTTGGGGGAAGTGAATCCGTCCGGGAGGCTTGCCGGTCTTGTTGCGGGCCGGCTTGGCCTTGATCCCTCCTGGAAACTCAGAGGCGATAGAGGATCTGGTCGGTCCAGAACCGCTCGAGGCGATGCAGCGACTTGTTGAGCGTGGAGAACTCCTCGCCCGAGATGCCGCCGACCTGCTCGACCGTCTTGACGTGCTTCTGGTAAAGCGCATCGACGATGCGGCGGACTTCCTGGCCCTGCGGCGTCAGGCGGATGCGCACCGAACGACGGTCGACGCGCGAGCGCTGATGATCGAGGAAGCCGAGCTCGACGAGCTTCTTCAGATTGTAGGAGACGTTGGAGCCCAGATAATAACCGCGCGTGCGCAATTCGCCCGCGGTCAGCTCCTTGTCGCCGATGTTGTAGAGCAGGAGCGCCTGCACCGAGTTGATGTCGGCGCGGCCGCGACGATCGAACTCGTCCTTGATGACGTCGAGCAGACGGCGATGCAGCCGTTCGACCAGCGTCAGGGCTTCCAGATAGAGCGTCTGCACCGAGCCCTGCTGGCCGGAGACGCGCTCTGCGGTATCTGCCGCAGTTGCGACGGCTTTCATCATGACACTTCCCCTGTTGTCGTTTTTATCGACACTTATTCGACGAAACTTGTGTTCCGCCTGATAGGTGCAACTTAAGGGGGGTCGTTTGAAGATCAGCTTAAATAAGACAATAAAGAGATCATGAATTGAGCACAGTGAATTGCAGATTAAGCCTGTGCCACAAGGGTTTTTCGCAACCCTCTGTTGACCCTCGCAAGGTCCTGTTCACCCTCCGTCCGCACCGCCTGTCGCATTCCAGAACAGTCCCGCTCCGTTTCGAAACGCGTGCGTAACGGCTGTGGCGAAACGCGCTGGTTAGCGAAAAGTTACGGCAAATCTTACGCAATCAGTGGTCAACCACGCGCAGCATTCTCATCTCCCGGACAGGCACACTCACGTGTCCCGACACAGCACAGTCGCGTGTCCCGGACACGCTGCGACGCGCCGATGCATGGGCCTGCCGATGCTTGCGCGTGCCGATGCGTGGACCCACGGCTCGGCAATACATCACGCCGCACTGGACGATGCCTCGCACCGCCAGATGCACGCTGCATGGTGCCAGAGAAAGACGAGAGCGGATGGAAGACGTCGCTATGGCGGCCGTTCGCGCGCGGCCATCCAGGCGAGCGCAAGATAGGCGGCGAGCATCGCCGCTTCGACGCCGACGACGATCAGACTGCCGCCATAGATGCCGGGGAACATCAGTTCGATCACGGCCATCGACACCACGGTCGTCAGCCACACCACCGCCCCCCAGGGCGTTGCCAGCCACAGCCCGACGGCGGCGACCAGTTCGATCACGGCGAAATAGACCGTTGCGGCCTGCCAGGCCAGCGACTGGTTCTCGAAGGCCTCGTCTTCCCCGCCGACGAAACCGGTGACCTGCGCCCAGTGGTAGAGCCCCTTGAGAATCGACAGCAGCGCCATCACTCTGAGGAACAGCACCAGCCGGCGGGTCCAGACATTGTCGTCGGCTTCCGGGCGCTCGGACGAGATCGCCGCAACCGACAGGATGCCCTCCCGGGCATTGTCCCGCGCGGAATCCCGGGCATTGGCGCCGTCACGGGCAGCATCGCGGGTGGAGATCTCGGACATGGTCCCCTTCTGGCTGCTTTGCCCCGCAAAATCAATCGGCTGCCATCCCTTGCGACAGGTCAAGCCGCGGTGACGGGAACCATGTGAACTGGTATAAGAATAATTCCAGCGGGAGGGAGAGAGTGATGGCGATCAAATACGGACGTCCGATCGAGCTTCGTGACGTTTCGCGCGGAACCGGCGCGGCAAGCTCCCCGGCCCTCGACCTGACCGTCCGCCCGCGCCGCAACCGCAAGGCCGAATGGGCCCGGCGGATGGTGCGGGAGAACGTGCTCACCACCGACGATCTGATCTGGCCGCTGTTCCTGATCGACGGCCACAACAAGCGCGAACAGGTCGCCTCGATGCCCGGCGTCGAGCGCCTCAGCGTCGATCAGGCCGTGCGCGCGGCCGAGCAGGCCATGAAGCTCACCATCCCCTGCCTCGCGCTGTTTCCCTACACCGAGCCGTCCCTGCGCGACGAGGAGGGCACCGAGGCCACCAATCCCGAAAATCTGGTCTGCCAGGCGGTCCGCGCGATCAAGAAGGAGTTTCCGGAGATCGGAATCCTCTGCGACGTCGCGCTCGATCCCTTCACCAGCCACGGCCATGACGGCCTGATCTCGGACGGCCGGATCCTCAACGACGAGACGGTCGCCGTGCTGGTCCGGCAGGCGCTGGTGCAGGCCGAAGCCGGCTGCGACATCATTGCCCCCTCCGACATGATGGACGGCCGCGTCGGCGCCATCCGCGACGGCCTCGACCGCGCCGGGCTGTCCGACGTCCAGATCATGGCCTATGCGGCGAAATACGCCTCGGCCTTCTACGGCCCGTTCCGCGATGCGATCGGCTCGGCCAAGACGCTGACCGGCGACAAGCGCACCTACCAGATGGACAGCGCCAACACCGACGAGGCCCTGCGCGAGGTCGAACTCGACATCGCCGAAGGCGCCGACATGGTGATGGTGAAGCCCGGCATGCCCTATCTCGACGTGGTGCGCCGCGTGAAGGACAATTTCGCGATGCCGACCTTCGCCTACCAGGTGTCCGGCGAATACGCGATGATCGCGGCGGCCGCCAGCAATGGCTGGCTCGACGGCGACCGCGCCATGATGGAAAGCCTGCTCGCCTTCAAGCGCGCAGGCGCCGACGGCGTGCTCAGCTATTTCGCACCGAAGGCCGCCGAGAAGCTGCGGGCACAGGGATAGTTTGCTCGCGTCGTCCCGGCAAAGGCCGCCGCCTTCGCCTCCCCGTGGTCATCCTGGCGAAGGCCAGGACGACAGCCGATTGGTGCTGCCCCCGAATCGCCGGAATATTTCGGCCTGCTGACGTCCGCACGCCCTTGGCACGCGGACGGCCTGTGCCCATGTCCTGCCACGGGAGCTTCTCCTTGGGAGACGGACATGTCGTACTCGGATTCGGGCAATGCGTGGCGCAATGACGGCGGGGTCCGGCCGCACGCCTATGATCCCTACCTGCATCCGGAACTGTTTCGCGGCGTGGCAACGCGGCGGGTGTTCGCGTTCCTGATCGACATGGTCGTGATCTCCGTCCCGGTGATCCTCGGATACCTCTTCATCGCCCTGTTCGGCGTCGTCACGCTCGGCATCGGCTGGGCGCTGTTCTGGCTGGCCTGGCCGGCTTCGGTGATCTGGGCCATCGTCTACTACGGCGCCTGCATCGGCGGCCCGTCCTCGGCGACCATCGGCATGCGGGTGATGGATCTGGAATTGCGCACCTGGTACGGCGCGCCGGGCTATTTCGTGCTCGGTGCCACCCATGCAGTGCTGTTCTGGGTCACCGTCTCGTTCCTGACGCCCTTCGTGGTGCTGGTCGGCCTGTTCAACGGCCGCCGCCGGCTGCTGCACGATTTCGTACTGGGGACCGTGGTGATCAACAATTCCGTTCGCGCGCCCCTGCCGCAGGCCGCCAGGGGCTCCTGATCAAGGACCTGTCAACCAGGATCGACTACGTTGACTGATCTCACCTGCCGAGCAGACCGATTGACCGGGGACTTCCGTAGCGCGATGCTGACACCCCTTCCGGAGGCCCACGACGTCCCTTGACCCAGCACTCGCGCGACACCCCCCAATTTTACCTCACGGCGCCCTCGCCCTGCCCCTATCTGCCGGGCCGGCATGAGCGCAAGGTGTTCACGCACCTCGTGGGTGACCGCGCCGGCGACCTCAACGACCTCCTGACCCATGGCGGCTTCCGCCGCAGCCAGTCGATCGCCTACCGGCCGGCCTGCGACCAGTGCCGCGCCTGCGTCTCGGTCCGGGTGGTCGCCAACGAATTCCGCCCCTCGCGCAACTTCCGCAAGGTGATGGCGCGCAATTCCGACATCATCGGCGAGCAGCGCAGCGCGGTCCCGACCTCGGAGCAGTATTCGGTGTTCCGGGCCTATCTCGACGCCCGCCACCGCCATGGCGGCATGGCCGACATGACCGTGCTGGACTACGCCATGATGGTCGAGGACAGCCATGTCGAGACCCGCATCATCGAGTACCGCAAGCGCGGCCCCGACAGCGGCCTCACAGGCCGCGGCGAAGAACTGATCGCCGTCGCCCTGACCGATGTGCTCAGCGACGGCCTGTCGATGGTCTATTCGTTCTTCGAGCCGAGCCAGGTCAGCCGCTCGATGGGCACCTTCATGATCCTCGATCACATCGCCCGCGCGCGCCGCCAGGGCCTGCCTTACGTCTATCTCGGCTACTGGATCGAGGGCTCCAAGAAGATGGACTACAAGGCCCGCTTCCTGCCGCAGCAGCGCCTCGCCCCCTCCGGCTGGCTGCGCGTCGACGCGCAAGGCGACACCGCGTCCGAGCCGCAGGATTGAAAGCGCGAATGGAGGGTGGCCTCGCGGCTCGTCACCGACTATTCGCCGCTCACCCGATCAGCGTATCCACCAGCAGCTTCACGTTCAGAACCACGATGATGCCCGCGACGATCCAGGCGATCGCGGCGACGTAGGCCGGGATCGCGAACTGCCCCATCTTGCGGCGGTCGGAGACGAACCGCACCAGCGGGATCACGGCGAAGGGCAGTTGCATCGACAGCACGACCTGGCTGAACACCAGCAGATCCGCCGTGCCGCGCTCGCCATAGATCGCGGTGACGACGATGACGGGGATGATGGCGATGCCGCGCGTCAGCAGGCGCCTCGCCCAGTTCGGCAGGCGCAGATCGAGGAATCCCTCCATCACGATCTGGCCGGCCAGCGTCGCCGTCACCGTCGAGTTGAGGCCGGATGCGAGCAGCGCCACCGCAAACAGCGTCGAGGCGATGCCGAGACCGAGCAGCGGCGATAGCAGCTCGAACGCCTGGCCGATCTCGGCGACGTCGGAATGTCCGCTCTTGTGGAAGGTCGCCGCCGCAACGACGAGGATGGCGGCGTTGATGAACAGCGCCAGCATCAGGGCGATGGTCGAGTCCGTCGTCGCCCATTTGATGGCTTCGCGGCGCCCCGCATCATTGCGCTCATAGGCTCGGGTCTGCACGATCGAGGAGTGCAGATAGAGATTGTGCGGCATCACGGTCGCGCCGATGATGCCGATCGCGATGTAGAGCATCTCCGGGTTGGTGAAGATCTCCGGCTTCGGCAGGAAGCCGCGCAGCACGTCGGCCACCGGCGGCGCCGCCGCGACGATCTGAACCGCGAAACAGACCGCGATCACGCCGAGCAGCGCCATCACGAAGGCTTCGAGGAAACGGAAGCCGCGGTTCATCAGCAGCAGCAGCAGGAAGGCATCGAGCGCGGTGATCAGCGCGCCGCCGATCAGCGGGATGCCGAACAGCAGCTTCAGCGCGATCGCGGTGCCGATCACCTCGGCCAGATCGCAGGCGATGATCGCCGCCTCGCAGGCCAGCCAGAGCAGCATATTCACCTTCGGCGAATAGCTGGCGCGGCAGGCCTGGGCGAGATCGCGGTCGGTGACGATGCCGAGCCGCGCCGCCAGCGACTGCAGCAGGATCGCCATCAGGTTGGACAGCAGGATGACCGCGAGCAGCGTGTAGCCGAACTTCGAACCGCCGGCGAGGTCGGTCGCCCAATTGCCGGGGTCCATGTAGCCGACCGACACCAGATAGCCCGGCCCGATGAAGGCGAGCAGCCGCCGCCACCACACGCCGGCGACGGGAACCGCCACCGTGGCATTCACCTCGGCGAGGCTCTTGGCGACCGGCGCGTCGTTGCGCCAGCCGGAGACGTTTTCGGGTGTGTCCCGGGTCATATCGGGCGATCGGGCATCCATGGAGGCGAAGCATAACCAAGCGCCAGCTTAATGCAACTCATTTGCAACTGCATCTAGCCGCCGACCGACCCGCCTCATCAGGAAGCGGGTGGGCCTGGCGCTTTCCGGAGACGACATTGCCCCCCGTTCGACGTCACGGGAATGCGCCATGTCAAATGCCCCAGTCCTGCCAAGGACCTTCAGCCGCCTCGCCTGGTCCAACCTGGCGGCGCAATCGGCCGAGCAGATCGCGCTCGCCGCCGCTCCGATCGTGGCGGTCCTGAGCTTCGGCGTGGCCGAGGGGCAGACCGGCCTGCTCCAGACCGCGCTCACCCTGCCCTTCGTGCTGTTTGCCATTCCGGCCGGCCTCCTCGCCGACCGCATGTCCCGCCGCCGCTTGATGGCGGGCGCCGAGGCGCTGCGCGCGGCCGCGCTCGGGGCCATCGTGCTGCTGCTTGCGGTCGGCGCGCTCAACCTGCCGCTGCTGGCGCTGCTCGGCTTCGTCGCGGTGTGCGGCACCGTCGTCTACAGCGTCGCCGCGCCCGCCCTGGTCCCGTCGCTGGTCGGCGCGGAGCTGTTGCCTGCCGCCAATGCCCGCATCGAGCTGGCCCGCACCATCGCCTTCGCCAGCGGGCCCGCGCTCGGCGGCGCCCTGGTCGGCTGGTGGGGCGCCAGTCCCGCCTTCGGCTTGGCCGCCGCGCTCTCGGCCGTTGCGGTGGTGCTGCTGTCGGGCATCCATGAGCCGGCCCGCGCGAGCGCACCACGCCGGCATCCGTTGCGGGAGATCGGCGAAGGCGCGGCCTTCGTGTTCCGGCATCCGCTGCTGCGACCGGTGTTCATCGTCCAGTTCATCTTCAACACCGGATGGTTCGTGCAGGTCGCGGTGTTCGTGCCCTATGCGGTGCGGCACCTCGGCCTGACCGCGGCCGGCGTCGGCGCCGTGCTGACCATGTACGGCATCGGCATGGTGATCGGCGCGCTCCTGTCGACGCGCGTGATGCGGCGGCTTGCGTTCGGAACGGTGGTCGGTCTCGGGCCCGTCACCGGCTTCGTCGCCGCGCTGGTGATGGCGCTCACGGTGCTGGTGCCCTCCGCCTGGCTCGCCGGGCTGAGCTTCTTCCTGCTCGGGGTCGGGCCCATCCTCTGGGTGATCTCGACGACGACGCTGCGCCAGGCGGTGACGCCGCCCCGCCTGCTCGGGCGCGTCTCGGCGATCAACATCATGAGCTACGGCGCCCGCCCGCTCGGCTCGGCCCTCGGCGCGATCGTCGGCGGCTTCTCGAGCGCCGAGGCCTGCCTCGCACTCGCCGCCGTGCTGTTCGGCGTGCAGGCGCTGTTGATCTGGCTGTCGCCGGCGGTGGCGCTGGAACGACAGCCGGCCATGACGGGCGATGAAGCCGCGGCGCGCGGCTAGTCATGCGATGCCGGTCGTGGCCGCCGACACAGCTCGGGACTATCCCGCCAGATAGCGCTCGTAGCTGCCGGCCAGCGCCTCGCTCACATCCACCTCGGGATCCCGCGTGTAGAGGTCCTGGGCGTGGCCGATGCCGCGCAGCGCGTAGCGGCCGGTCGAGACGAGGTAGTGGCGGCCCGCAGCGTCGAGACCCTTGTAGAACTCCGAAGAGGCGAGCAGCGCGCGGTCGACCGAACGGCACATCGAGGCGATGCGGCTGACCTCGTTGACGGTCGGCCCCACCACCGTGAAATCGAGCCGGTCCTCGCTGCCGATATTGCCGTAGAGCACTTCGCCGACATGCAGGCCGATATAGGCCGAGGTGACGGGGCGGCCATCGGCCTGCCGCCGCGCATTCAGCGCCGCGACGTTGTTCCGAAAAAGATACTCGGCGCGCAGCGCGGCACGCCGGGCCTTGGTCATGTCCTCGCCGGTGAACATCGCCAGCACGCCGTCGCCGATCAGCTTGAGCACGTCGCCGCCGGCGTCGTGGATCGCGTCGATCACGGCCTGGGCATAGTCGTTGAGGAACGGGATGATCTCGTCCGGACCGATGCTCTCGCTGATCCCGGTCGAGCCGCGCAGGTCCGAATACCAAAGCACGGCATTGATCCGCTCGGTGACGCCGCGCGAGATGCGCCCGCGCAGCACCCGCTCCGACGGATCGCGGCCGAGATAGACCCGCCCCAGCGTGCGCGCGATGTCGACCTGCTGCGCCGATTTGATCGCCAGACCCAGCACCGGCACGAGATCGCGAAGCGCCTGCAGCTGCTCGGCGCCGAACCCTTCCTCTCGCCGCGTCGTCCAGCAGGAATAGAGGCAGTCCATCAGCCCGAGCGCGCCGTTCTCGCCGAAGCGGTGCACGAAGGCGAGATAGTGCTTGTGGCCTTTCTCGGCGAGGTCCCCGATCTGGGAGAAATCCAGCGACGGCGCATCGGCGAGGTCGATCACCATCTCGTCGTGACCGTGCTCGAGCATGTGGAAGAACACCGAGCGCCGCCAGCTCGCCGCGGCGTCGCCCTCGGACGACGAGCCGTATTCGAACGCATCGCTCTCGTTGCTGGGCCGGTCGCTCCAGCGGAAGCCGCGGCCCTCATAGATCGGATGCAGCGTGTCGATGACGACGAGGCCGCGCGACAGGTCCAGGCCTTGTTCGCGGCAGCGCTCGCAGAAGCCGCGCAGCAGGTCCGGTTCGGGAAGGCCCGTGAGGCCCTGGCCGGTGAGCCAGTTCATCAGGTCGAGGCGCGAGCTCAATTGCATGCGCCATTATGGCGTGCCTTCATGACGAGCGAAAGGCCGCACCGTGCGCACTGGTCCAACGCCTTTCACGGCAGGTCGGCATGTTCCGGGCGCGGTTGACGCGAGCGGGCGAGACACGGCAAATGTGTCCATGGGAACCGGCGATGATCGCGCGCATGAGGGCAGGAAGCATCGCCAGCTTCCGATCGTGCTCGCGCTCGGCACCACGCAGACTTTGGCCTGGGCCTCGAGCTATTACCTGCCGGCCCTGATCGCCGACCCGATGGCGCGCGATCTCGGCATCTCCTCCAACTGGATCTTCGCCGCTTTCTCGGCCTCGCTGGTGATCTCGGCGATGCTCGGACCGCGCATCGGGCGCCAGATCGACCTGTTCGGCGGACGACAGGTGCTGTCCATCTCGAACCTGACGATGGCCGCGGGCCTCGTGCTGCTCGGCCTCTCGCACGCGGTCGCGGTAATGGCGTTCGCCTGGCTCGTGCTTGGCATCGGCATGGCGATGGGGCTCTATGATGCCGCCTTCGCCGCGCTCGGCCGCATCTACGGCACCGAGGCGCGCAAGCCCATCACCGGCATCACGCTGATGGCGGGGTTCGCCTCGACGGTCGGCTGGCCGCTCACCGCCTGGGGCCTGTCGCATGTCGGCTGGCGCGAGACGTGCTTTGCCTGGGCCGCCGCCAACATCCTGATCAGCCTGCCCCTCAACTTCTTCATGCTGCCGTCGGTCGAAGGCGCGAAGCAGGCCGCGGCGACGGCCGACAAGCCACATGTGCCGCTCGATCGCACCATGATCCTGCTCGCCTTCGTGTTCGCCGCCGCATGGACGGTGACCGGCGCCATGGCAGTGCATTTCCCGCGCATCCTGGAGTCGATGGGCGCGAGCCATGTCGAGGCCATCGCGGCCGGCGCGCTGATCGGACCGGCCCAGGTCGGGGCCCGCATGCTCGAGGCCGGCTTCCTCAGCCGCTTCCATCCGCTCTGGTCGACCCGGCTCGCCTGTCTCACCCACCCGATCGGCTGCGCCGTCGTCGGCGTCTTCGGCGCGACCGCCGCCAGCGCCTTCGCGTTGCTGCACGGCTCCGGCAACGGCATCCTGACCATCGCGCGCGGCACGCTGCCGCTCGCGATCTTCGGCCCGAAGGATTTCGGCTACCGGCTCGGCATCATCGGCGCACCGGCCCGCATGGCCCAGGCTGTGGCGCCGCTCGCCTTTGGGCTCTTGATCGACGTGATGGGCGCGCGGGTGCTGATCGTTTCCTCGGCGCTGAGCCTGTCGGCGCTGGCCGCGCTGTTCCTGATCCGCGCCAAGCCGCGGCCGGATTGACCGCCACGCCGCTTTCGCGCACAAGCAGGCGATGAGCGACGACACCGCACCACCCCGCACCGTCAAGGGCCTGATCCGCTGGGCGACCACGCCGCCGCAGGCCTGGGGCGTCTATCTTCTGGCGCTGCTGCTGGTCTGGCTGGTCTCGTTCTATGCCGGCTCGCTGAAGCCGAAGAAGACGACGCCGGACGGCGCACCGCCGGCGGTCACGGCGCCGCGCTGATCAGGCCGCCCTGACCTCCTCGACGAAGCTGCCGACCTCGCTCGTCAGTTGCTCGGCCTGTCGCGACAGACCGTCGGCCGCATTCAGCACCTCGCTTGCGGCAACGCCGGTTTCCGTCGCCGCCTTGCTGACGCCGCTGATGTTCAAGGTCACCTCTTTCACCGAATGCGACGTCTGCTGAACGTTGCGGGCGATTTCCGCCGTCGCCTCGCCCTGCGCCTTGACCGCCGTTGCGATCACATTGGAGATGGAGCTGACTTCCTGGATGGTCCCGGCAATGCTGCGGATCGCGTCGACCGCCTGCTTGGTCGCGGCCTGGATCTGCGCGATCTGCTCCCCGATGTCGGCCGTCGCCGTCGCCGTCTGGGTCGCCAGCATCTTCACTTCGGAAGCGACCACGGCAAACCCTCTGCCGGCTTCCCCGGCCCTGGCGGCCTCGATCGTGGCGTTCAGGGCCAGCAGATTGGTCTGGGCGGCGATCGCCTGGATCAGCGTCACGACCTCGCCGATCTTCTCGGCGCCCTCGGCCAGAGTCTGGACGATCTTGTCGGTCCGCTGCGCATCGGCGACGGCCCGACCGGTGATGGTCGACGATTGTGCGACCTGGCGGCTGATCTCGCTGATCGAGGCCGTGAGTTCCTCGGCCGCAGAAGCGACCGTGCTGGCGCCGACATTCGCCTCCTCCGCGGCCGCGGCAACCGACGTCGCCTGCCCCTTGGTCTGCGTTGCGTTCGCCGACATCGAGCGCGCCGTCGTCTCGAGCTCGGTCGCGCCCGATGCCAGCAGCGCCACCATGGCCCCAGCCTTGGCCTCGAAATCGCGAACCAGGCCTTCGAGACGCGCCGCGCGCTTCTCCTTGACGACCCGCTCGGCGGCCTGCTCTCCGGCCAGCCGATTGGTCGTGGCCATCGCCTCCTTGAACACCTGCACCGCCTGCGCCATGCCGCCGATCTCGTCCTTGCGGGCCGCAAAAGGCACGTCGGCTTCCTCGTTCCGGGCAAGCCGGGTCATCACCTCCGAGAGCTTCGAGATCGGCGTCAGCAGGTGGCGCACGAGCAGCACGGAGGCCGCCGCAGACAACCCGAGAACGAACAGAATCGCCGCGCCCGCGAACAGGATGCCTCTCAGCCCGGCGGCCTCGTCCTGTTCGGCGACGGCCTGCGCATCGCGCAAGGCGGCATCACGGATCCCCAGCAGAGAGGCATTCGCACCCGTTGCGGATTTGCGCCACTCGTCCACCGACACTTCGTAGCGGGTGCCGTCGAAGGCAGCCTTGGTCAGGCTGTCGCGCAAGGTCTTGTCCGCGCCGAAATAGCGATCCCTGGCTGCGCTGACGCTGGCCCGCGTGCTCTTGGGCGCGTAGGCGTCGTCGCCACGATCGAGAATTTCGGTCCAGAGCCGCGCCAGCTGGCCATTGGCAGCGCTCAACTCGTCGCGCTCGGCCAGTGAGGCCGGACGGCCGGCCGTGACAAGTCCCGAAATCAGCAGCGATATCTGACCGGCGGTCTGCCGGATCACCCATCCCTTCTGCGCGACATCGAGCAGATTTCCGGCCGTGGTGCTCAGCCGCATCGTCGCCTTGATGCCACTCTCCAGCAGTTCATTCAGGCTCGTCATGGCCTCGGCGTAGTCCCGCATGGCCTTGGCAGCACTGCCGCTGGGGCGTTCGGACAACGGCTTTCGCCAGTTGGCGGCCGCCTCCTCGCGCGCGGCGGCGATCTTCGCCGCAGCCGCCTTGACCCGCTGCGTCAGGTCGGCATCGCCGCGGGCAAGCGCTTCGAGCTTCTCCAGGGCCAGGTCGCTGGTTCGGCGATTGTCCGCAAACTCCTTCAGCACCGCATCGTCGGCCGGGGATTTCCCGACCAGCGCGCGATTGACGGGCCCCCGCTCGACGGTCAGGCTGCCAACGGCATCGAAACCGGCCGCCAGACGGGTCTCGAGGTCATGTGCCGCGATGGCGTTCTGGTACGCGCTCCAGCGCTCGCTCAGTTGAAGGCCCGATGTCAGAACGACGACGCCCGACATCAGCGCTGCGATGGCAATTCCCGACCGTTTGATCGACACGTCCCCACTCCTCATTCCCGCGACAAGACCAGGACGCGAGGGTCATTCACATGCCCTCGCGCGAAAGGCCGCATCTCATTTCAGCTCGAATTCAACCAGCTCGACGGTCGACTTCCCGGCGTTTCGAATCGTCCGCACGGGGCCCGCATCCTGCCAGGCGAAATCGCCGAACTTCAGGTTGAGCCTGTGGTCGGGCTTGCCTTCCCAGCTCTCGATCAACTGGCCGCCCTGCACCACGATCCGGACGCCCGGCGCGGCCTGCCGCACCGGCTGCGCGGTTTCACCCGGCTGCAGGATCAAGCGCCAGGCCTGGACCCGATGGTTGTCCATGACCGAGACGTAGGGCTCGGGGCGCACGAGCGGCGTGAAGCGGCCGGGCTCGGAGTCGAACAGCTCGAACCCCGCGATCCGGAAATCGCTGGTGCCGACATTGACCACCTGATGGACCCCCGGCTTCTTCGTGTAGTTGGTGAACAGCACCTCGCCGACCTTGCGGGGAACGATGAGCGGCTTGCCGCCGAGCGGCGTGCCCTCGGCTTCGGAGACCGCCAGGTACACCTGCGCAAAGTCGCGCGTGTGCCGGTGATAGGGGGCCATCTCGCCGGCCGGGATCGTGACGTTCATGAACTGCACATAGTCGTTCTTGAACGTCTGATCGTGAAAGCTCGCAAACTCGATCGGAACGATGTCGGGATCGCCCGCGGCCCTCGCTCCTCGCGGCAGCATTGCGGCTCCGAGCACCGCGCAACAACCGCACAAAAACCGACGCCGTCCCATTGAATTACGCATTGCCTTGTCGACCTTTTGAATCACCACCTCTCCACGCATAGGCGCCGACTCTTTAAGGCACGCTTAAATTGAAACCCGTTCGCGGCTCGAACAGCGCATGGGCCGGTCGTCGCGCGCGCATGCCTGTGATCATTGCTGACGCAATGCCGAAACGATGAGCAGAGAAATGCGCGCACACTGCTCGCTTCGACGGCACGGCGAAAAGGCCGCGCAAAATTTCGAAGCAGATTTTTCGTAAAGCTCGAGCGATCCTCACCATCGCGGCGCGCGATGCAGATCACGTCATCATGGCGTCACAGGCCACGCGCGAGATGACAACGAACACGTCACCGATGGTGCCGACAGCGCGGCGCCGATCTGGCCGGGATAATGTGGCAGCCCGTTCAGCCTCTCGCATGCCGCTTCAATGCGGACAGGTCTCGACCTCGACCGTGACATGGCTGAGACCTTTCAGCCCCGCGAGACGCCGCTTGTAGACGGCGGGCTGTTTCGGCGTATCCGACACCACGGAGAGCAAGACGGCATAGTGCCCCGGGCCGACCTGCCAGAGGTGCAGGTCCGTCACGCGGTCGTCGCCGGCTTCCATCCGCGCGCGAATGATGCGCTCCAGCTTCTCGTCGGCGCGGACGTCGAGCAGCACCGCGCCTGACGACTTGATCAGGCCGAAGGCCCAGCTCGCGATCACCACGCTGCCGATCAGGCCGACGGCCGGGTCGGCCCAGACCCATCCCGAAGACATGGCAACGACGAGCGCTCCGATCGCCAGCACCGAGGTCGCCGCATCCGCCATGACGTGGACATAGGCGGCGCGGAGATTGTTGTCGTGATGGTGGTGATGATCGTGGTCGTGGTGGTGATCATGGTCGTGGTCGTCATGGGCGCGGCCGTGATCATGCCCGTGATCATGGCCGTGATGGTGATGATCGTGGCTGCCTCGCAACAGCCACGCGCTGGCGAGATTGACGCAAAGGCCGAGCGCGGCGACCGCGATGGCCTCGCCATAGACGATCGGCACCGGATTGATCAGCCGCAACACGCTCTCATAGGCGATCTCGACCGCGATCAGGCCGAGGATGATCGCGCTGGAGAACGCGGCGAGATCGCCGAACTTGCCGGTGCCGAAGGTGAAATGCGCATTCCCCAGATGGCGCCGCGCGAAGCGGTAGGCGAAGGCGGCGATGCCGAGCGCAGCCGCATGCGTGCCCATGTGCCAGCCGTCGGCGAGCAGCGCCATCGAGCCGAACAGCGAGCCGGCGACGATCTCGCCGATCATCATCACCAGCGTGAGCACCACGACGAGCCAGGTGCGCCGCTCGTTCTCCTCGTGCTTGTCGCCGAGGAAGGCGTGGTCGTGGGTCCATTGCTCGATGGAGTGAGAATGCATCGGTTTTGTCTCCGGACAGGAATCCGCTCGCGCTCTTTATAAGCCTGGGTAGCCTGAGTTTCTAACTTTTGCGCGGCTCAAAACCGCGGATTGACAGGCCGGCAGGGATTGGCTGTAATGCCGTCATGGGGATTGAAGCGATCTCCCCGTGAGGCGACATGCCCAAGTATCGCGTCCCGTTGATTTATACGAGGGCGCAATATGTCTTCCTTTACGACGATAACACCCGACAAACTGATCCGGCTGATGGGCACGGCAAGCGCGCCGCTCCTGATCGACGTGCGCACCGACGAGGACTTTGCCGCCGACCGGCGGCTGATCCCCGGCTCCATCAAGCTCAGCCATGAGACCGTTTCCGAATGGGGTGAGGCGTTCGCCGGCCGCACCGCCATCGTCGCCTGCCTGCGCGGCGCCAAGCTCGCGCAGGGCACCGCGGCCTGGCTGCGCCAGCTCGGCGTGCAGGCCGAGACGCTGGAGGGCGGCTTCGAGGGCTGGAAGGAAGCGAAGCTGCCGCTCGTCGACACCCGCAAGCTGCCGCCGCGCGACGCCAGGGGGCGCACCGTCTGGGTGACGCGGGCGCGCCCCAAGGTCGACCGCATCGCCTGCCCCTGGCTGATCCGCCGCTTCGTCGATCCGGGCGCGGTGTTCCTCTATGTGGCGCCGTCCGAGGTCGTGGCGGTCGGTGAGCGGTTCGATGCGGCGCCCTTCGACATCGAGAACGTGTTCTGGAGCCACCGCGATGAGCTCTGCACCTTCGACGTGATGATCGAGGAGTTCGGCATCGCGACGCCGGCGCTGCTCCGGCTCGCCACGCTGGTGCGCGGCGCCGACACCGCGCGCCCCGACCTCGCGCCGGAGGCCCCCGGCCTGCTCGCGGCTTCGCTCGGCCTGTCCAGGATGTATGATGACGACCTCGAACAGCTCGAGGCCGGCATGCTGCTTTACGACGCCTTCTACCGCTGGTGCCGCGATGCCACCGGCGAAACCCACAACTGGCCGACCAACAAGGTGAAGGCGTAATGGATATCCGTGTCGACCGAGCCGGAGGAACCGATGCCGGTCACGGCATCAGCTTCAACGAAGCCTTTCGCGTCTGGCTCCGTGTCGCCTGCCTCAGCTTCGGCGGGCCCGCGGGCCAGATCGCGGTGATGCACCGGATCCTGGTCGAGGAGAAGAACTGGATCTCCGAAGGCCGTTTCCTGCACGCACTCAACTATTGCATGCTGCTGCCCGGGCCGGAGGCGCAGCAGCTTGCGACCTATATCGGCTGGCTGATGCACCGCACTGCCGGCGGATTGATGGCGGGCGGATTGTTCATCCTGCCCGGCATCATCGCCATCATGGGGCTGAGCTACATCTATGCCGCCTTCGGCAATATCGGCTTCATCGAGGCCCTGTTCTTCGGCCTCAAGGCGGCCGTGCTCACCATCGTCGTCGAAGCCGTCGTGCGCGTCGGCAAGCGCGCGCTGAAGAGCCGCATCATGATCGCGCTCGCGGCAATCGCCTTCGTTTCGATCTTCTTCTTCGCGGTGCCCTTCCCGGTCATCATCATCGCCGCCGGCCTGATCGGATATCTCGGCGCGCGAAGCGGCCGGCCGGAATTCACGCCGGCCGGTCACGGCCCCGTCGGCAGCGATGCCGTCGTCGACAGCATGCTCGGCGAGGCCGTGCCCGATCATGTGCGGCCCGACACCGCCCGCACGATCCGTGTCGGCGCGCTCTGGCTTGCATTGTGGCTGGTGCCGGTGATCGCACTGCTTCTGGCGCTGGGTCAGGCCAGCGTGTTCAGCCAGATCGCGCTGTTCTTCTCGAAGATGGCACTGGTCACCTTCGGCGGCGCCTATGCCGTGCTGGCCTATGTCGCCCAGCAGGCGGTCGAGCATTATCACTGGCTGAAGCCGCACGAGATGCTCGACGGCCTCGGCATGGCCGAGACCACGCCGGGCCCGCTGATCATGGTGCTCCAGTTCGTCGGCTTCATGGCCGCCTATCGCGATCCGAGCGGGCTGTCGCCGATGCTGGCGGCGACGCTCGGCGGACTGCTCGCGACCTGGGTCACCTTCACGCCCTGCTTCCTCTGGATCTTCGTCGGCGCGCCCTACATCGAACGCCTCCGCGGCAACAAGGGCCTCGCCGGCGCGCTCAGTGCGATCACGGCGGCCGTTGTCGGTGTGATCCTCAACCTCTCGATCTGGTTCGCGCTGCACACGCTATTCCGCGAAACCGTGCCGGTGCATGCGTTCCCGCTCGACTTCGACAGGCCGGTACTGACGAGCGTCGATGTCCCCGCGCTGGTGCTATCGATCGCGGCGGCAATTGCGATCTTCCGCTTCAAGCTGGGGATGCTGACGGTGCTCGCGGGGAGCTGCGCGGCGGGTGTGGGGCTAAGGCTGGCGGGAGTGATCTAGCTTACGCCCGCGCTTCGTAGCCCGCATGAGCGAAGCGACATGCGGGTTGCTTCGCTCCGACCGTCCCGGATATCGCTCCGCTCATCCGGGCGGCGCTTGCTGCGGACATCAGCGGGCGAACTTGAAATGCGCCAGGACCGCCGAGGCAACCGTCAGCAATGCCGAAGCTATCCAGATCGGCCCCAGGAGAAAGATGGCAATTGCGCCCTGCCCGCACGCGCCGCACGAAACCCAGAACAATGCCGGGAAGCAGCAGAGCAAGCTGACCAGAGCAAACCCGGTACTGAACCAAATGCCTCGCACGCCCCAGCGCCGACCGGCAAACCATGGCACGACGGGAAAGCAGAAGGACAGGACAACCAGGAGCTTCATCAGAACGTCGAACATGGATCCTCGCCCGATGGGCTCCTCGATAGCCCCCACGCCATTCAAGCAGCGACGGCTTGCTCTCTTCTTGGTCGTCCCCACGCCGCGGAGGGTTCAGGACGAGGCGAAAGCCGGGCAAGCCGTGGCGTCGGGCAAAACAACCGACGAGAACCGACACACCCTGTCAAGCGCCGCACTTCAAGATATTCTACTTTACCGAAATTCGGATTTGTCGTACAAGCGACACACCCTGGCCCGTCACAAGGGGCGGATCGCGATCGTCACGAACCGCGGGCCGGGGTGCGGTGGACGCGACGGCGTCGGGCGCGAATGGCATTGCAGGGCGGGACACCGTGAGCATGGCCTTCGCGCGTACGACACGACGCTGACAAGCGTCCTGGCATGGCTTCGGGGGCGAGCACACGCCACCCTCCGAAGTCCCAGCGAGGACGTGCGCGGACGAACAAGTCGTGTGGTCCTGACGTCCGGTGGCTGGCGTCAAGTCCCGCGGTGATGCGCGCGGCCCGACCGGGCCCTCGCATCAGCCATCCGCGGCGACGACGGGGGCAATAGTGCATCGCTCCCCGGGGAGAGCACGAAGGACACGTTAACACCATCGCGCAGGGAAGGCCGGGCGTTCCGGCGAGACCTGTAGTCCACCCCCGTGTGCATTCTTTCGGCACGCGGACTCGGGTGCCAGCCGGCGCCCGGCCTTCCCCGCGCCCTTGTCCTGATGAGGGTGCGAAACGGATAGCACGACTCGGGCGAAACATGCCGCGAGAATGCGGCGGTGTGCCTGCTGTTGTCCTTACGAGCGCAGCGAAGCAATCCAGAC
>CAYREH010000064.1:0-15866 GCA_964423245.1 uncultured Bradyrhizobium sp.
CGTCACCGCATCGACATGAAGGCTGCGACCGGCAAGACGGTCATGATCTACGGCCAGACCGAGGTCACGCTCGACCTGATGAACGCGCGGAAGGCCGCCGGCCTCACCTCGGTCTATGAAGCGAGCGACGTGCGGCTGCACGATTTCGACGGGGCTCACCCGCGTGTCAGCTACGTCAAGGATGGGCTCACCCATACGCTCGATTGCGACTTCATCGCCGGCTGCGACGGCTTTCACGGCGTCAGCCGTGCCAGCGTGCCGGCTTCGGCGATCGAGGAGTTCGAGCGGGTCTATCCGTTCGGCTGGCTCGGTATCCTCTCCGACACGCCGCCGGTCAGCCACGAACTGATCTATTCCAACCACGCGCGCGGCTTTGCGCTCTGCACCATGCGCTCGATGAAGCGCAGCCGGCATTACGTGCAGTGTTCGCTCGACGACCAGGTCGACCAATGGCCGGACGATCGCTTCTGGGACGAATTGAAGCGCCGGCTGGACGAGGAGGCGGCCGACAGCCTCGTCACCGGCCCGTCGATCGAGAAGAGCATCGCGCCCTTGCGCAGCTTCGTGGCCGAGCCGATGCGCTTCGGCCGGCTGTTCCTGTGCGGCGATGCCGCCCACATCGTGCCGCCGACCGGCGCCAAGGGTCTCAACCTCGCCGCCAGCGACGCGCATTATCTGTCGAGCGCATTCCGCGAATTCTACGAAGAGAAATCCAGCGCCGGCATCGATGCCTATTCCGGAAAGGCGCTGGCGCGGGTCTGGAAGGCCGTGCGGTTCTCCTGGTGGATGACCTCGATGCTGCACAAGTTTCCGGACACCGGCACGATCGGTGCCCGCATCCAGCTCGCCGAACTGGATTATGTGACGAAATCGCAGGCCGCGATGACGTCGCTGTCGGAAAATTACGTCGGGCTGCCGTTTTAAAGCCGAATCGGCGGCGACGCCGATCGTTCGGAAGCTGGCGCCTGGTTTGGACAAAAGGCCAAACAGGCGCTTGTTTCGGCGGCCCTGCCATTGACGAGGGCACTTGAACCGGTTAAATTTAGTTAAATAAATTAATAATTTTGGAGGAAATCCGGGATGCGTTCCCATTTGAAGCTTTTATCTATTGCCGGCGCCTTGTTGGTTTCTGCGCATCTGCCTGCTTCAGCCGCGACGTTCACCGACGGGCTCTTTTTCGGGCCATCGATCACGGGCGGCTTTCTGACCGTGACCAATGGATCGTCACTTGGTGCGTGGACTGTCACCGGCCAAAGCGTTGATTTCATCGGTTCGTATTGGAACGGCCCGTCCGCCACTGGCGGCTACAGCGTGGACCTGAACGGCAACGGCAAGGGCGGTATCACTCAGACGTTCAATCTCAGCGCGGGCACCTATCAGCTGGGCTTCTATCTGTCGGGCAATCCCGATGGCAATCCGTCGACCAAGACGGTTGGAGTGACGCTCTCCCCGACGCTTCCGACCGATGTGAACAACACCTACACCTATGTTGCCACGATCGACGGCAACAAGAGCCTTAACTACGAGTACCATTCAATCATCTTCACGACCGCCGGTGGTCTCGAGACGCTCTCCTTTCTCAGCCAGGACGAAGGGTCTTATGGCGGAGTTGTCGGCGGGGTGACGATTTCGGCCGTTCCCGAGCCGTCCACTTGGGCGATGATGATCCTGGGCTTCGTCGGGCTTGGCTTCCTGGGCTATCGCAAGTCGCAGAAGAAGATCTCATTTCGCGTCGCCTGAACCTGGCGTGCAACAGAGTTGAAAAAGGCCGCCCTCGTGGCGGCCTTTTTGTTGTGCGCCGTGTATCTGCTCAGCTTGAAGCGTGAATTCACCCGTTTGGCTTTTTCAAACGGGCCCGCAAATCTCGTTTGAAACTTTGTAGGCGGTGCATCTATCGCCGGTTTCGCGTTCAATGCCGCCGAATGGCAACGCGAGACGATCATGACCACAACCGACATTCCCGAAGGCTTCGAACCGCACGCCCGCAAGAGCCCGCTCACCGAACCATGGGAGCCGCTCTACGCGAAGAAGACCGAGAAGGCCGTCATCATCGGCCTGCGGCTGGCCAGGCCGCACACCAACGGCCGCGGCCTGATTCACGGCGGCCTGATCGCGGCGCTGTCGGACAATGCGATGGGCTACAGCTGCGCGCAGGCAACCGGCTGGACCTCGTCCTTCGTGACGATCTCGCTGTCAGTCGATTTCGTCGGCTCCGCCGCGATCGGCCAATGGCTCGCGATCGAGAGCGAGGTGATCAGGACCGGCAGCACGATCTGCTTCGCGCAGTGTCTCGCCAGGGCCGACGACGTCGTGATCGCCCGCGCCAGCGCGACCTTCCGCGTGGTGCCGAAGAAGGGGTAATGTCTCGTGCCCCGGACGCGGTGCGGCGCGAAGGGCCGCTCCGCAGAGCCGGGGCCCATCCGTCGACACGAGATTCTGCAGTCTCAGCGCCCCGCTTCAGCAGCGCAGCGCTGCGTGATGCACTGCGCCCGGGGCGCGAAAATCACCCGAACTTCCACTGCGCCGTCTCGGCCACGAGATCGATGAACGCGCGCACCTTCGCCGAGAGCAGGCGGGAGGTCGGATAGACGATGTGGATCGGCAGCGCCGGCTGTTCGTATTTCGCCAGTACGATCCTGAGGCGCCCGCGCTTGAGGCTCTCGGCAGCCTGGTAGGCGAGCACCCGCGTCACGCCGCCACCGGCTTCGGCGTATTGCAGGGCCGCGTCGGCGCTGTTGCTGGCGAAGCGCGGGCTCGGTCTCAGCTCGATGTCGCGGCCGTCCTGCACGAAGCGCCAGTTCGCTGACGGGCCGAACTGAATGGTCTGGTGCTCCGTCAGTGCCTGCGGCGTCTTCGGCTCGCCGTGGCGCTTCAGATAGGCGGGCGAGGCCACGACGATGCGCCGCATCTCGCCGACCTGGCGCGCCACCAGCGAGGAATCCGCGAGATGGCCGATCCGCACGGCGACATCGACGGCGTCCTCGACCAGATTGACCAGATGGTCCGACAGAATGAGTTCGCAGGCGACATCAGGATAGCGCTTGAGATAAGCGGTCATTACCGGGCCGACATGGAGCCGGCCGAAGCCGACCGGCGCCGACACCACCAGCCGACCGCTCGGCCGGTTGCGCTCCTCCCGTGCCGAGCCATCGGCCTCCTCGACATCGGAAAGAATGCGCCGCGCCCGCTCCAGATAGCGCGCGCCGACATCGGTCAGCCGCACCTGCCGCGTCGTCCGCTGCAGCAGCCGTGCGCCGAGATGGTCCTCGAGCGACGCGATCATCCGTGTCACCGCCGACGGCGACAGATGCAGCTTGCGGGCAGCCGGTGCGAAGCCGCTGAGATCGGCGACGGTGACAAAGGCCTGCATGGCGGCGAGGCGGTCCATGCGACTATTTCATATTATGCAATAATGTAATGTCAATTGGCTCAATTGTTTGAGCCTGGGAAAGGCCCATCTTGGACCGCAGAGACGCATGTTGCGCCGGAATCACCAGGAGACGTTCCGATGCCCGAAGCTCAAACCTACCCCAGCGATGTGGCCTTTACCCCGGCGGTGAAGGCAATCCAGACCCGGAAAGGGTCGCGCGAGTCCTATGGCCGGGTCGAACAGCGCGGCTGGCGAACCGAGGTCGACGAGAATCTGGCGTCGTTCCTCGCCGAGGCCAGCAGCTTCTATCTCGCCACCGCTTCGGCCGAGGGCCAGCCCTACATCCAGCACCGGGGCGGCCCGAAGGGTTTCCTCAAAGTGCTGGACAGCAAGACGCTGGCCTTCGCCGATTATGCCGGCAACCAGCAATACCTGACGCAGGGAAATCTGTCGGAGAACCCCAGGGCCTACATCTTCGTGATGGATTACGCCCATCGCCGCCGCGTCAAGATCTGGGGCGAAGCCCGCGTGGTCGAGGATGATGCAGCGCTGACGGCGTCTCTGATGCCGAAGGGCTATCGGGCGCGGCCCGAGCAGGTGATCCTGTTCAAGATCACCGCCTGGGACACCAACTGTCCGCAGCATATCCCGCAGAAGTTCGACGCATCCGACGTCGCGGCCGCCTTGGCAGCGAAGGACGCCCGGATTGCGGAACTCGAGGCGGAGGTGGCAACATTGAGGGGCGAGAAGGCAGTCAGCCAAGCGACGTAACACGCTGCGCGTCGCACCCGGCGAACAAGAGCAGGCCTCGTGTCAGGTGCACCCCGCCGGTTGCACCTGGCAAGGAAGCGATGAACGAAGTGATCGTGATTGCGCGGTTACAACGGCCAGGAAATTCCGAGCGCCAGCGCGCGCTCGCAGAAAGTTGCGGCTGTCATGAGCCGTAGATCTTCGTGGCGACGTCCAATGAGCTGGACGCCGATGGGGAGGCCGTTGTCGGCAAAGCCGCCGCAAATCACCGCGGCGGGCTGTCCCGTCTGGTTGAACACGGCCGTATAGGTCGTGACGTCCATCGTCCTCTGTTCGTCGGGAGCAGCCTTCTCGGCAGCGAATCCCACGACCGGGGTCGCCGGGGCTATGATCAGGTCGAATGAATGTGTCCGTTCGATCGCCGATGCTTTCGCGCGCTCCAGCTGGTCGTTTGCTTTGAGCAGGGTCTCCGCATCGACGCTCGCGCCGCTTGCAAGGAGTTTGTGAAGCGAGGGATGGATCTGCTCGCGCTCACCGGCGGAGAGATGAGCGACTTCGTGAAAAGCGCGAGGCCCGAACACCGCATCGAGTACGATGTTGAGATCGAAATCAACCAGGGGGCCGATTTCGGAGACCTCGGCGCCCGCGTCAGCGAGGATCGCCGCAACCTTGCGCACGGCGCGCAGGATCGGTTCTTGCGCCTGAGCACCAAAGCCCATCGATTCAAGGATGCCGATCCGCCAGCCCTTTACGCCGGGCGTTGCGTTCTGCTCCTGCACAGCCAGAGGAGGCAGAGAAGCGTAGTCCCGATGGTCCGGTCGCGAGAGGAGCGCGAAGAGAAGCGACAGATCATCCATCGATCGCGCCATCGGGCCGGCGGTCCGGTACGGGCTCGGCGGCAGATGTGGGATGCGTCCCTGCGTCGGCTTGAGGGCGGTTAGTCCGCACAGCGCCGCAGGCAACCGCACGGATCCACCAAGATCGCTTCCGACGGTGAGAGGTCCAAGGCGGGCGGCAAGTGCCGCCGCGCTGCCGCTAGACGATCCGCCGGTGTTGAAAGCCAGATTCCACGGATTGCGAGTCACGCCATGGGCGCTGCTGACGCCCGCGGCAAGAAGGCCGAGATCCGGCATCGTCGTCTTCGCGAAGATGATGGCGCCACTTTCGACGAGGCGTGCTGCAGGCGGAGAATCCACGGTCGATGGTCCGCGGCTCCTGAACGGCGCCGCTCCGCGATACATCGGCGTGCCAGCGAGGGCGATGCTGTCCTTGATCGAGACGGGGACGCCATCGAGTGGCCCCAGGCTCTGTCCGCGTGTCCATCGTTCGGTGGACTGGCGGGCAGCATCCAACGCTCGCTCTGCATCAAGGTAGAAGAACGCGTTGACGGACGGATTGATCCGCGCCGTTCGAGCCAGGACCGACTGCATGGCCTCGAGGGGAGAAAAATCACGCCGGGCGTAACCGGCGACCAGTGCCGTGGCCGAGAATTCGAAAAGGTCGGCGGGGCGGTCCGTGCTTGCAGATGCGTTCATACGGGTTATCTCGCTATCTGAGTAAATGTGGATATTTGGGGCAACGTATAATCTCGCTGATCCTGCAGCAATTGGTGTATTGATCATATTCTGGGCAGCCAAGGGTGAGATTATCGTCTTGTGTGTTTGTGTAATTCGCGAGACGGTTCGGCCCGATCGGATGTGGAGCTCAGATGCAGCAGGTTCGGAGCGTGGACGAGCGCACGCGCATTGCCGTCGATGCGCTGGGAGCGAGGAGAGGCGTACCGCTGACCGTGATGCGGATGTCGCCGAGTATCGCGATGCCGCTGCATCTCGGGCTCGACGCCGCACCTTGCGTGGTCGCTCCAGCGGGTGGTGAAGAGCCCATAGGCTTTCTCAAGGTCTACGAGACTGAGGCCGAGCCGTTCCTGGATTTTTCCGCAACGATCGCCGCGAGCCTGCAGGCTGCCGAGCTTCACCTCGCGCCGGCGCTCCTCGATATCGACCTAAGCTCGCGAGCGTTGCTCTATGCCTGGTTGGCCCCCGCCGATTGGCGGATGGCGCTGAGACAGGATCTCGACGACGAAAACGTCCTGGTGTCGGTGATCGCTGCCAAGCGCGCCTGGCATCAAAGCAGGAAGCTGGCCCAGCACCGTGCGCCGTTCGAGACGATTTCATCTTATCTCGGCATAATGGACAACATCCGTCTTCCAGATGGGGAGAAGTTGTCCGAGCTTCGGATCGTGCGCGAGCTCCGCCCCTGGATTGGCCGGCTCGAGGCCGCCTTCGCCGCGGCCGGAACCGGAAGCGGTCCGATTCATGGCGAGAACACGCTGTCCAACATCATGCTCGGCAGCGCTGGCCGGGTGCAACTGGTCGATTTCGATCGGGCGGTCAATGCCGACCCGCATTACGATGTGGCCGGGCTTTGTCTCGAAGTGTGCAGTTTCAAGGACGAGGTGGATCGCATCGTGGAGCTTTATCTCGGCGCACCGGGCGCCGCGGTCTCTGCGAGAGTATGCCTCTACATGATCGTTGACGATTTCCTGTGGGGTTGCTGGGCCGCCATCAACCACTTTTCCTCGGCGAGAAGCGGCTCGGTGGAATTCTACAAATACGCCCAGAATCGGTTCCTGCGCTGCCGCTATTGGTTGTCGCGCTGGGATGCGGATGCCCTGGCGCGGCAGATGTGAGGCCGGATCATGCCCGCACCTTCTCTCGACGGACCCGAAATCGAGCTCGACCGGCATCTCGACGCGATACCGGCCTGGCGCGGTCGAGCCAGAAAATTCGATCGCATTCATGCCGGAATCACCAATCTGAACTGGTTCGTCAGTCTCGAAGGTGACGACAAGCGCTACTTTGCCAAGATGCCCGGACCGAACACAGATGTGTTCATCGATCGCGCGCTCGCCCACGAAGCCGCGCGGAAGGCGGCCGAGACCGGCTACGCCCCAGCGATTGTCCATATTGCCGAGAATGGAGCCGTCGAGGTGCACGAGGTCCTGGAGGGCTTTCGTAGTTGCAATGTCGGCGATCTGCTCGATGGCGAGGTGAGGCGAAACATCGCTGAGGCCTATCGCAAGATACATTCCAGCCAGAGCCTGTCACGAACCAAGACGGGCTTCGAACAGCTGCGCGAGCGTTTGTCTCAGGCTCGCCAATATGGTGGGCGGCTTCCCCGGGATATCGATTATCTGATGTGGCAAGCCGCTCGCGCCGAGCAGGCGGTCAATGCAGCCGGAATGGACCTCTGCATGTGTTTCAATGATGCATATGTCACCAACTACATGATCGACGCCAACCGCAACGTTCGGATCATCGATTGGGAGTACGCCTCGAACAACGATCCCTATTGGGATCTGGCGATGTTTTCCGGCGAGACCTTCCTTGAAGGCCGTGCCCTCCAGGAGCTGATTGAAATCCACGACGGAGCCTGGACCGCCGAGGCAGGCGCGCGAGTTTCGCTCTATGGCGGCATAGGATTCCTGACTTGGGCATTCTGGGCGGCGCTGCAGGCAAAGATCTCGCCCATTCCGTTTGATTTCGCCAAGTACTCCGAATTGCTGATGATGCGTGTTCGTGCCCAGATGTCGTCGCCGCGCTGGGAAGAGGCGCTGCTCGGTCTTTAGCCGCGTCGCTTCCCGTAAGAGTCAGCCGAAGGGGACCCCAGCATGCGGGCCAGCGATCGCCACCATCTGATTCTCGCGAAGCTCGCCGCGAGCGAGTATGTGGACATCGAGACGCTTCCAGGCGTGCTGGGTGTCTCGCGAGAGACCGTTCGGCGTGACGTGCTCGAATTGGAAGCCCAGATGAAGCTGCGGCGGCTTCATGGCGGTATCACGCGCCTTGATGCAAAAACGGAATCGCCGTTTGAGGATCGACTCAAAGTCAATGCCTCGCACAAGCGTCGTATCGCTCTTCGCGCAGCGCGACTCGTGCAGCCAGGCATGTTGGTTGCGATCGACGCCGGGACCACGACGCTCGCCTTCGCGGCGGCGATCGCTGGCTTGCCTGACGTGTGCGTCGTCACCAACTCGTTCGAAATCGCTCGCGTCCTGCTCGCGGCGCGGCGGGAGGCCGATGTCATTTTGCTGGGAGGCCGCGTCAGCGGTGACGTCCCGGGTACGTTCGGCGAATTGGCGATCTCGCAGATGCGGCGCTTCTCGCCGGACCTCTGCGTGTTTTCGCCGGTCGCGCTGAGCGAAACGGACGGCGCGACCGATTTCCACTTGGTCGAGGCAGAGTTTACCCGGATGATGGTCGAGCGATCGCGTCACACCCTGCTTCTGGCGGATCACAGCAAGCTTGGCATCACAAGCCGGGTACATGTCTGCGACTGCGCCGCGATTGGCACGCTCGTCACCGATCGATTGGCCCGGAAGGACCATCTGCAGGCGCTCAGATCGGGCGGAATCCGCGACGTGATCGTCGACTGAAACTGGGCGCCGGTGATCGCCAACGGCGCAGCGCTTTGCCAAACGCCATCATTCGCCTCAGACGGCCGCGGCGCCTTCGTGATGGAAGCCGAGATAGCTCGCCGCCACGCGCTCGTTCGCGGCGACCTCGCTGGCCTTGCCGCTGAGCACGAACTCGCCGAGCTCCATCACATAGGCCTGGTCGGCGATCTTGAGCGCGGCCTGGGCGTTCTGCTCGACCAGCAGCACCGATACGCCCGCTGCGCGCAGCTCGCCGACGATGCGGAAGATGTCGGCGACGATGATCGGGGCAAGGCCGAGGCTCGGCTCGTCCAGCATCAGCAGCTTCGGTTCGCCCATCAGGGCGCGGCCCATCGCCAGCATCTGCTGCTCGCCGCCCGAGAGCGTGCCGGCGAGCTGCTTGCGGCGCTCCTTCAGCCGCGGGAACAGGCCGTAGACTCGCTCCATCGACGATTTCGCCCGGCGCTTCTCGATGCGGAAGCCGCCCAGTTCGAGATTGTCCTCGACCGACATGGTGACGAACAATTCGCGGTGCTCCGGCACGAGGCCGAGGCCCATCGCGACGCGGTCCTCGATGTCGAGCCGGGCGAGATCCTGGCCTGCGAAGGCGACGCGCCCCTTCAGCGGCAGGATGCCCATGATCGCGGACAGCAGCGTGGTCTTGCCGGCGCCGTTGGCGCCGACGATGGTGACGATCTCGTTCCGGCCGACCTCGAGCGAGACCGAGCGCACCGCCTCGACCTTGCCATAGGCCACGTGCGCGTCGGTGACGGTCAACAGCGCACTCATGCCGCCACTCCGAGATAGGCCTTGATCACTTCGGGATTGGTCTTGATCGTCGCGGGCGTGCCTTCCGCGATCTTGGTGCCGAAGTCGAGCACCACGATGCGGTCGGCGAGGTTCATCACGAAGCCCATGTCGTGCTCGACCAGCAGCACGCTCATGCCGCCGTCCCGCAAGTCGCGCAGCAGCGCCGCGAGCCGCTGCTTCTCCATGTGGCGCAGGCCGGCGGCCGGCTCGTCGAGCAGCAGCAGCATCGGATCGACGCAGAGCGCGCGCGCGATCTCGACGATGCGCTGCTGGCCGAGCGACAGGCTGCCTGCGAGCTGGTGCATCTGGTCGCCGAGCCCGACGCGCTCGATCTGGCGGGCGGCTTCGGCGAGCAGCCTGGCTTCGTCCGCGCGGTCGAGCCGCAGCATCGAGGCGATCGGTCCGGACTGGCCGCGCAGATGCGCGCCGATCGCGACGTTCTCCAGCACGGTCATGTCAGGCACCAGCTTGACGTGCTGGAAGGTCCTGCTGATGCCGAGCTTGACGATCTCCTGCGGCGGGGCGTTGTCGACCTTCTTGCCGAGCACCGAGACCGAGCCCGAGGTCGCCGACAGGACGCCGGTGATCAGGTTGAAGGTCGTGCTCTTGCCGGCGCCGTTCGGGCCGATCAGCGCGACGATCTCGCGGGCCTGGACGTCGAAGGAGACGTTGTTGACGGCGACCACGCCGCCGAACTGCTTGCGTGCCTTGTCGACCTGGAGCAGGACGCCCGACTGGTTCGCCGCGCGCGTGCGCTGTTCGAGCTTCAGGGCGGTGTCGGGCTTCCGGCCGCCGGTGCGTTCGGGCAGCAGCGAGGTCAGCCATGGCCAGAGGCCGCCGGGCGCCAGTTGCAGAAGGGCCACCAGCATGATGCCGAACACGATGGTCTCGACCTGGCCGGAGCCGGGCAGGATCAGCGGCAGATAGCTCTGCAGCACCTCCTTCAGGATCACGACGATCGCCGCGCCCAGCACCCCGCCCCAGACATAGCCGGCGCCGCCGACCACGGCGATGAAGAGATATTCGATGCCGGCATGGGCGCCGAACGGGGTCGGCGTCACCGCGCGCTGGAGATGGGCGTAGAGCCAGCCGGAGAGGCCGGCGAGCACGGCGGCATGGATGAACACCAGGAGCTTGGCGCGCGGCGTCTGCACGCCGAAGGCCTCGGCCGCGACATGGCCGCGCCGCAACGCGCGGATGGCGCGGCCGGTGCGGGAGTCCAGCAGGTTCATCGTCAGCAGCGCCGACACGATCACCGCGATCCAGATCGCGTAGTAGATCGAGCCGGGCGACAGCATCTTGGTGTCGCCGATCGACAGCGGCGGGATCGCGGAGATGCCGTCATTGCGTCCGAGGAATTCGAGCTTGCTGAACAGGTAGAACAGGCCGAGCCCCCAGGCCAGCGTGCCGAGCGGCAGATAGTGACCGGAGAGGCGCACCGTGACGAGGCCGAGCAGCACGGCGAACAGGCCGCTGACCACGAGCGAGAGCGGCAACGTCAGCCAGGGCGAGACGCCGTAGCGCGTCGTCAGAACCGCCGTGGTGTAGGCGCCGAAGCCGACGAAGGCAGCCTGCCCGAACGAGGTGAGGCCGCCGACGCCGGTCAGCAGCACGAGGCCCATCGCGACCAGGGCCGCGAGGCCGATATTGTCGAGCAGCACGATCCAGAATGGCGGCATGCCCGGCAGATAGGGGATCACCGCCATGACGGCCGCGAAGACGAGGATGGGAAGCCGGCTCTGCATCTTGGCGTCAGTCCTTCTCTTCCTCGACCGCCGGCGCGGCCAGCGAGCGCAGCAGCAGCACCGGGATCAGCAGCATGAAAACGATGACCTCCTTGTAGTTGGAGGCATAAAAGGACGAGAACGCCTCGACGAGACCGACGAACAGCGCCGCGATCGCCGTGAGCGGGTAGCTGACGAGGCCGCCGATGATCGCGGCGACGAAGCCCTTCAGCCCGATCAGGAAGCCGCTGTCGTAATAGAGCGTGGTGATCGGGACGATCAGGATGCCCGACAATGCGCCGATCACGGAGGCGAGCAGGAACGCGATCTGTCCCGACAAAGTCGTTCGGATGCCGGCGAGCCGTGCGCCGAGCCGGTTGACGGCGGTGGCGCGCAGCGCCTTGCCGTAGAGCGTCAGGCCGAAGAACAGCCAGAGCGCCACGATGAAGGCGATGGTGATGCCGTAGACGGTGATGCTCTGGCCGGTGAAGCGCAGCGCGCCGGCGGTGAACGAGCCCGACAGCACGGCAGGCCCGCGCTGGCCCTCGGCGCCGAAGAACAGCAGGCCGAGCCCCTGCAGCGCCAGATGCACGCCGACCGAGGCGATCAGCAGCACAAGCACCGAGGTGTGCGCCAGCGGCTGGAACGCGATCCTGTAGAGGAAGAGGCCGATCATCGCGACGATCAGCAGCGACAGGGCGATGCACACCGCGACCGGCGGCTTCTGGGCGGCGAAGTAGATCGTCAGCGCCAGCACGATCGCCGGCAGCACGATGTTGGTGAGGCCGCTGCGCAAGATCAGCCGGCCGTGCAGCGCCTTGCGCGCCACGAACATGTCGAAGGCGAAGGCGCCGATGCCCATCGCCAGCGCGAGCTTGGCCGTGCCCGGCATCTGGCCGGCCGCGAGCGAGGCGTAGGTCAGCGCGCCATAGGTGACGAATTCGCCCTGGGGAATGAGGATCACGCGGGTGACGGCAAACACCAGCACCAGCGCCAGACCGAGCAGCGCGTAGATCGCGCCGTTGGTGATGCCGTCCTGCACCAGGAACAGCATGATGGTCGTATTCAAGACCGGACGCCCCCCTCAAGATGCGAACCGGTCTCCCGCGATTGCGGTGGACGGTCCGCTCACAGCCATTGAAAAACGCTGACGTTATTGGGTATGGTCCATAACAATTATCAAATATAATCTCAAGGGTGGCGGACGATCCGTCCCGAAATTAACGGGATTGCGAGCATGAGGCGATGACCGTTTCCAGAACCGCTGAAAAGTCCGCAGAAAAAGCCGGCGACCGTTCCGCCGACGCGACCAAGGGCCGCAAGGGCGCGGACGAGACCCAGGCCCAAGCCCAGACCCATGGCCCAGGCCAGGCCGAGGCGCTCCAGCTCGGCGAGCTCTCCGAACAGCTCGGCTACGTCCTCAAGCGCGCCCAGCTCAAGGTGTTCGAGAATTTCCTGCGCTGCATGGCCTCGCTCCAGCTGACGCCGGCGCAGTTCTCCGTGCTGCTGCTGGTCGAAAAGAATCCCGGCCGAAACCAGACCGAAATCGCCTCCACGCTCGGCATCCTGCGCCCGAACTTCGTCGCGATGCTCGACAATCTCGAGAGCCGCGATCTCTGCGCCCGCATCCGCTCCACCAACGACCGCCGATCGCACATCCTGGTCCTGACCGACAAGGGCAAGGCGGTGCTCGCCCGCGCCAAGAAGCTCGTCGCCACCAAGCACGAATCCCGCCTCAACGAACTGCTCGGCCAAGCCAATCGCGAAGCCCTGCTCGCGATGCTCTCGAAGATCGCCAACGAGTTTTGAGGCCACTCCCCTCCAGGGAAGGGCAGGAGCGCCTCACTCCACCAGGATCACCCGAATGTCGTTGACGTTGGTCAGCGTCGGGCCGGGCTGGAGCAGATCCCCCGTCGCCTCGAAGAACGCCGTCGCGTCGTTGTTGTCGAGATAGGCCTGCGGCGCGAGCCCCAGCGCCTTCATTTTCGCGAACGTCTCGGCGTCGATCAGCGCGCCGGCGGGATCGGTGGGGTGGCCGGCGCCGCCATCGGCCCCGTCGGTGTCGGCGGCGAGCGCGGAGATGCCGGTGGTGTCGTGCAGCAATGCGGCCAGCGCCAGCGCATATTCCTGGTTCGGGCCGCCGCGGCCCTTGCCGCGCACCGTCACGGTGAGCTCGCCGCCGGAGAGGATCGCGAGCCGGCGGCCCTGCGCGCGGGCCTCGAGCGCCAGTTCGGCGTGTGCGGCGGCGACGTCGCGGGCCTCGCCCTCGAGGTCGGCGCCGAGATCGACGGTGTCAAAGCCGGCCGCGCGCGCGAGCCTCACTGCGGCGTCGAGCGATTGCTTCGGCCGTGCGATCAGTTCGAATCGCGCGCGCGCAAAGGCGGCATCACCGCCCTTGCAGCTTTCATTGGCGGGATCCTCGAGCGCGCGGCGCACGGCGTCGTCGATCTCGAGGCGGTACTTCGCCACGATCGCGCGCGCGTCCGACAGCGTGGTCGGATCGGGCACGGTGGGGCCGGAGGCGATCGCGGACGGATCGTCATGCGGCACGTCGGAGATCGCCAGCGTGACGATCTCCGCGGCATTGCGGCCGGCGCGTGCCAGCCGTCCGCCCTTGATGCGCGAGAGATGCTTGCGCACCACGTTCATCTCGCCGATCGGCGCGCCCGAGCGCAGCAGGGCCTTGTTGACCGCCTGCTTCTGCGCGAAGCTGATGCCCTCCACGGGCGCGATCCAGTTCGCCGATCCGCCGCCGGTCAGCAGCACCAGCAACAGATCGTCGGGACCGGCCTCGCCGGCCAGCGCCAGCGTGTCGGCGGCGCCCTTCAGGCCGGCCTCGTCGGGGACGGGATGGCCGGCCTCGACCACGCGGATGCGGCGCGTCGGAACGCCGTAGCCGTGGCGCGTGGTGGCGATGCCGGTCAGCCGCTCCGGCGCCAGCCCGAGATCGTCGAGATAATATCGTTCCGCAGCGGCCGCCATCGCGCCCGCGCCCTTGCCGGCGGCAAGGCAGATCACGCGCCCCTTCGGCGCGGGCCGCAGATGCGGCGCCAGCACCGTGTCGGGATGAGCGGCGGCAACGGCGGCATCGTAGAGCGCGCGGAGCAGGGGACGTCGGTCGGTCATGACGAAGGCCTTGGCGAAGTCTTTCGGGCAGATGAGGCGACGGCGGCGCGGCCGCCGACCAACTGCCTACCGCATCGGGCGCCGAAGCGTAAGCGGACTTTGCCGTCATTCGATCGTGCAATCGCCGCGCCGCCATCCGGCGCACACGCAAAAGCCCCCTGCGAGGACGATCGCAGGGGGCTCCTGGTGGTTCGAGTTGGCAGCCTTGACTAGCCGCCGGTGTCGGCGCTGATCACGTCGCCGAACAGTTCCCAGCGCTCGCCCTTGAAGCGCTGCAGCTGCAGCGAGCTGATCGGCGCGAAGTCGTTGGCGCTGGTGTTGATCTTGATGCCGGGCAGCAGCACCTCGGTGCGGAAGTCCTTCAGGCTCGCGGCCTGCTTCATCACGTTGGCGCGGGTCAGATCGTCACCACAGTTCTTCAGCACCTGGACCAGCGTCTGGGCGACGCCATAGCCCACGACGGTGCCGCCGTCGGTCTTGTCGCCGTCCGGGAAGTACTTGTTCATGAAGGCGACGAATTCCTTCATCCCGGGATCGTTGTCCCACTGCTTGTCCGTGGTGTCCTTGAGATAGGCCGCCGAGACGATGTCCTGCGCGTTCTCGAAACCGGCCGGCTTGAGCACGCTGCCGACCGAGGCCGAGACGTTGTTGAGGAAGTGCAGCGGCTTCCAGCCGATCTCGGCGTTCTTCTTGATCGCCTGCGCCGCGAATTTCGGCGTGGTGATGTTCATGAAGACGTCGGCGCCGGATGCCTTCAGCTTGATGATGTGGTTGTCGATGGTCGGCTCGGAGGTCTCGTAGCTCTCCTCCATGATGATCATGGTGGCGGCCTTGGCGCCGAGGCCGTCCTTCAGCCCCTTGAGATAGTCCTTGCCGTAATCGTCGTTCTGGAACAGCACGCCGATCTTGGCGTCCGGCTTGTTCTTGAGCAGCCACTTCGCGTAGATCTGCGTCTCGCTCTGGTAGGAGGGCTGCCAGCCCATCGTCCAGGGGAAGTTCTGCGGATCGTTCCACTTGGTGGCGCCGGTCGCGACGAACAGCTGCGGGACCTTCTTGGAATTCATGTATTTCTGGATCGCCGAGTTCGAGGGCGTGCCCAGCGAATTGAAGATCAGCAGCGCCTCGTCGCTCTCCACCAGCTTGCGCGCCTGTTCCACGGCCTTCGGCGGCGAATAGGCGTCGTCGTAGGAGATGAAGTTGATCTTGCGGCCGTTGATGCCGCCCTCGTCGTTGATCTTCTTGAAATAAGCGGCTTCGGTCCGCCCGATGATGCCGTAGGCGGACGCCGGTCCGCTATAGGGCATGATGTTGCCGATCTTGATCTCGGTGTCGGAGGCGCCGTTATCGTATTTCTTCTGGGCCGATGCAGTGGAGGCCGAGGCCGCAATGAGCGCAAGCGCCAGAGACGCCGCCGCAAGTTTGCTGGTGACAGCAGGCATTCCTATCTCCCTATCTTGGTGTGCGCGTTGGCTTTTCTTGTCGGACGTGTTTTTGGCAACGCGGTCGCGATTGAATATGATTTGTCCGAAAGCTTCAAGGAAAAGCCCCCGCGGGGGGGGCGCGGGGGGGGGGGGGGTTTTGGTGCTTTCCCGCCTCCCCGCGCCGCCGCCCCCCCCCCGGGCTCCCCCCACCCGCCCCCCCCCGCCCCCCT
>CAYREH010000064.1:15876-30989 GCA_964423245.1 uncultured Bradyrhizobium sp.
GCGCCGGGGGGCCAGGATTAATTGTTTTTTCCCAAAAGCCAAAAGGAACCCCCCCCGGGGGGGGGCCCGGGGGGGGCTGCGTCTTTAGTTGACTGCCCGGCTTCAGCCGCCGACGTCACCGCTCAGGATCTCGCCGAACCGCTCCCAGGTCTCGCCCTTGAAGCGGATCAGTTGCAGCTGCGAGAGCGGCGCGAAATCGGTGGCCGAGGTGTTGACCTTGATGCCGGGCAGCAGGCCCGCCGGTTCGTAGTCCTTGATGCTGGCGGCCTGCTTCATCACGTTTTCGCGGGTCAGATTGTCGCCGCAGGCCTTGAGCACCTGCACGAGGCCCTGGCTGACGATGTAGCCGTACATCACCGAGGCGTCGGCGCGGTTCGCCTCGGGGTAGTATTTATCGAGGAACTGGTTCCATGCGATCATCGCCGGGTCGTTCTTCCACTGCGCGTCGGTCGGATCCTTGAAGTATTGCGAGGAGATGATGTCCTGCGCATTCTCGAAGCCGGCCGGCTTGATGACGCTGCCGATCGAGCCCGACACGTTGTTGAGGAAATGCAGCGGCTTCCAGCCGAGCTCGCCGTTCTTCTTGATCGCCTGGGCCGCGAATTTCGGCGTGGTGATGTTCATGAAGACATCGGCGCCCGAGGCCTTCAGCCGAACGATGTGCGAGTCGATGGTCGGCTCCGAAACCTCGTAGCTGTCTTCGATCACGATCATCGAGGCGGCCTTGGCGCCGAGCCCGTCCTTGAAGCCTTTCAGATAATCCTTGCCGTAATCGTCGTTCTGGTAGAGCACCGCGATCTTGGCGTCCGGCTTGTTCTTGAGAATGTACTTCGCGTAGATGACCGTCTCGCTCTGGTAGTTCGGCTGCCAGCCCATCGTCCACGGGAAATTCTGCGGGTCGTTCCATTTGGTGGCGCCGGTGGCGACGAACAGCTGCGGTACCTTCTTCTGGTTCAGGTATTTCTGGATCGCCGAGTTCGGCGGGGTGCCGAGCGGGTTGAAGACCAGAAGCACTTCGTCGCTCTCGACCAGCTTGCGCGCCTGCTCCACGGTCTTCGGCGGCGAATAGGCGTCGTCATAGGTGATGAAGTTGATCTTGCGGCCGTTGATGCCGCCTTCCGCATTGATCTTGCGGAAATAGGCTTCCTCGGTCTTGCCGATCACGCCGTAGGCGGACGCCGGTCCGCTATAGGGCATGATGTTGCCGATCTTGATCTCGGTGTCGGAGGCGCCGGTGTCGTATTTCTTCTGTGCGGATGCCCCCGTCGACAGGGTTACAGCCAGCAGGAGGGCAGCCGAGACGGCCCCCAAACGCGCATGCATTGCAGGCATCTTGATCTCCCTAGAAGATGTTTGAATGTGTCGATTGTTCTTGATTGGGAGCGATCGTTGCGCGCCGCTCCGCTGCGCATTCAATACCTATCCATCCCCGCCAGCAAGAAGAACGCTCCTGCGGTACTGTCGCAGGGAGGGGGCGGTCCGGAGCACGCGGTGCGGAATGGTCCGGCGCCGGGGACGCGGCGCATCGGCAAATCAATGACGGAAAAGTTGCCGAGCGCGTGGTGTGCGATCCTGAATTGCGCTGGCTAGTGGTCGAGCTCGCTCGAGATGACCTCGCCGAACAGCTCCCACCTCCTGCCCTTGAAGCGCATCATCTGGAGCTGCTCGATCGGGGCGAAATTGTCGGGCGCGGTATTGATCCGGATGCCGGGGAGCAGCGTGTCGGGCTGGAAGTCCTTCAGGGACGCGGCCTGCCTCATGACGTTCTCGCGGGTCAGGTCGTCGCCGCACATCTGCAGCACCTTCACCATGGTCTGGGCGGCGCCGTAGCCGAACACCACGCCGGCATCGAGCTTGTTGGCCTTGGGCTCCCACTGCGCGATGAAGTTGTAGAACGTCTTCATGCCCTCGTCCGCGTTCCACTGCGGATCGGACCCGTCCTTGGCGTAGCTCGCCGACAGGATCCCTTGCGAGATCTCGATGCCGGCAGGTTCCAGCACGCCGCCGACCGAGGCCGAGACGTTGGAGATGATGTGGACCGGATGCCAGTTGATCTCGGCGGCCTTCTTGATCGCCTGCGCCGCGAATTTCGGCGTGGTGATGCTGAGGAAGACGTCGGCGCCCGCGGCCTTCAGCTTCACGACGTGTTCGTCGATTGCCGGCTCGGACGTGTCGTAGGGCTCCTCCAGCACGATCATCGCGCTCTTGCCGCCGAGACCGTCCTTGAGGCCCTTCAGGTAATCCTTGCCGAAATCGTCGTTCTGGTAGAGCACGCCGATCCTGCCGGCCGGCTTCTCGCGCAGGATGTACTTGGCGTAGATGCGGGCTTCGCTGGCGTAGCTCGGCTGCCATCCCATGGTCCAGGGATATTGCCGGGGATCGTTCCACTTCGAGGCGCCGCTGGCCACGAACAATTGCGGCACCTTCTTCTCGTTCATGTATTTGCGGATGGCGCTGTTGGTCGAGGTCCCGAGCGAACCGAAGATCAGCAGCACGCCGTCGCTTTCGACCAGCTTGCGGGCCTGCTCGACCGTCTTTGGCGGCGAATAGGCGTCGTCGTAGGAGATGAATTTGATCTTGCGCCCGTTGATGCCGCCCTCGGCGTTGACCTTGTTGAAATAGGCTTCCTCGGTCTTGCCGATCGCGGCATAGGCGGAAGCCGGGCCGCTATAGGGCATGATGTTGCCGATCCTGATCTCGGTATCGGAGGCGCCGGTATCGTACTTCTTCTGGGCCAGCGACGGGCTCGCCGCAGTGCACACAAGGAGCGCGAGGGACAGGGCTGCGCCCCGAGATCGGACGGCAATCATGGGGTTCCCATTCCCGGCTGGATCGGCGGCGCATTGAACAAAATTGGGCCGCAACGTCAATCAAAAGCCCCCGCGCTTGCGCGCGGGGGCTGTGTCGGTCGTGACGTGGTCAAGACCAGGACGTCAGCCGATTACTCGGCCGGAACATCGCCGCTGATGATCTCGCCGAACAGTTCCCACTTCTCGCCCTTGAAGCGCTGCATCTGGAGCTGCGCGATCGGGGCGAAGTCGGTGGCGCTGGTGTTGATCTTCACGCCGGGCAGCAGCGTATCCGGGGCGAAGTCCTTCAGCGAAGCCGCCTGCTTCATCAGGTTGGCGCGGGTGAGGTCGTCGCCGCACATCTCCAGCACCTTGGCGAGCGTCGAGGCCGCGCCATAGCCATAGACCATGCTGGTGTCGGACTTGTCGGCGCCCGGCATGTACTTGTCGACGAATTCGTTCCACCGCTTCATGCCGGGATCGTTGGCCCATTGCGGATCGGTGGAGTCCTTGGCATAGGCCGCCGACAGCACGTCCTGCGCAGCCTCGAAGCCGGCCGGCTTCATCACGCTGCCGACCGAGATCGACACGTTGGTCAGGATCTGGAGCGGCTTCCAGTTCAGTTCGGCCGTCTTCTTGATGGTCTGCGCGGCGAATTTCGGCGTCGTGTAGATCAGCAGCACGTCGGGATTGGCGGCCTTGATCTTGACGATGTGGCCGTCGATCGAGGGCTCGGAGATCTCGTAGCTCTCCTCCATGATGATCATGGAGGCGCCCTTGGCGCCGAGGCCGTCCTTGGTGCCCTTCAGGTAGTCTTTGCCGAAATCGTCGTTCTGGTAGAGGATCGCGACCTTGGCGTTCGGCTTCTCCTTCATCAGCCATTTCGCGTAGATCTGCGCTTCGCTCTGGTAGGAGGGCTGCCAGCCGATGGTCCAGGGGAAGTTCTTCGGATCGTTCCACTTGGTGGCGCCGGTGGCGACGAACAGCTGAGGAATCTTCTTGGCGTTCAGGTATTTCTGGATCGCGGTGTTGGAGGGCGTGCCGAGCGGATTGAACACGGCCAGCACCTCGTCGCTCTCGACCAGCTTGCGGACCTGTTCGACGGCCTTCGGCGGCGAGTAGCCGTCGTCATAGCTGACGAAGTTGATCTTGCGACCGTTGATGCCGCCCTTGTCGTTGATCATCTTGAAATAGGCTTCTTCGGTCTTGCCGATGATGCCATAGGCCGACGCGGGACCGCTGTACGGCATGATGTTGCCGATCTTGATCTCGGTGTCGGATGCGCCGGTGTCGTATTTCTTCTGGGCAAGGGCCGCGCCGGAGGCGAGGGTCGCGACCGCCGTCGCGAGCGCGGCGGTTCGCAGTGTTCTTACGAAAGACAATTTGGACTCCTTGTATGTGAGCGGTTCAGTTCTTTCTGAGCTTTCCGGCGAGTTGCTGGCCCAGGATCGCGACCTGCCTTGCGCCATGCGGCACGAGGTAGATGACGAGGAACAGGAGGACGCCGAACACGGCGCCGGAGAGGCCCTTGGAGATGCTCTCCGCCATGTTCGGCACGAAGATGATGAAGGCGGCGCCGACGAACGAGCCGGGCAGCCAGCCCACGCCGCCGACGACCATGCCGAGGAACAGCGAGATCGCGAGCGTGATGGTGTAGCTGTCGGGCGCGACGAACTGCACCGCGATGGCGCCGAGCGAGCCGGCGATGCCGGTGACCGCGGCCGACACGCCGAAGGCCAGGGTCTTGTATCGGGCGACGTCGACGCCCATCGCCGAGGCCGCGATTTCGTTGTCGCGGATCGCCATGAACGCCCGGCCCGAACGCGACCGCAGCAGGTTGACCGCGAAAATGTAGATCGCCAGCGAGATCGCAAGCGTGAAATAGTACAGCCACATGTCCTGCGACATCGGCAGGCCGAACGGCGCATCCGGCTTGGTGACGACGAGACCCTGCACGCCGCCGGTCCAGTGCTCCAGGAAGTTCAGCTTCAGGAGTTGCGGCATCGCGGTGGCGAGTGCGAAGGTCGCGAGCGCCAGATAGACGCCCGACAGGCGCAGCGCCGGCTTGCCGAACAGATAGCCGAACCCGAAGCAGACCACCGCAGAAACCGGGATCGTCAGGGCGTAGTTGATGTTGGCGTGCTCCATCAGCACCGCTGACGTATAGGCGCCGACGGCGTAGAACGCGCTCTGGCCGAGCGAGAACTGGCCCGAGCCGCCGGTCAGGATGTTCAGCGCCAGCACCGCGAGCCCGTAGATCAGGAGCATCGTCATCTGGAAGATGATGAAGTTCTTGACGAAGACGGGGGCGATCAGCATCGCGGCGAGCACCACCAGCGAGGTGCCGGTGCCCAGCGTCATGGCCCGCTTCGGAACGGCCTCGACCGCCTGGTGGCCTTCTGCAACGACTTCTTCTGCAGCGCTCATGATCAAACTCGCTTGACGATGTGCCGGCCGAACAGGCCAGCGGGTTTGACGACCAGGACGGAGATGATCAGCGCAAGCGCGATCGGAAGCTTCAGTTCGTTGCCGACGCCGGGAATGTAGGTGCCGGCGAGGTTCTCGAAGATGCCGACCAGGAAGCCGCCGACCACGGCGCCGAACGGGCTGGTCAGCCCGCCGAGCACCGCCGCGGCGAAGCCGTAGATCAGCACGCCGCCCATCATGTTGGGCTCGAGGAACACGACCGGAGCGATCAGCATGCCGGCGATCGCGCCGATCGCCGTCGCCATGCCCCAGCCAAGCGCGATCATCCAGCTGGTGTTGATGCCGACCAAGCGGGCCGATTCAGGCACCGAGGCCGCAGCGCGCATGGCAAGGCCGATGCGGGTGTACTGGAAGAAGAAGTAGAGGGCGAGCAGCAGCAGGACGGTGACGCCGATCATGCCGGCCTGGTGGGTCGAGATCAGCTGGCTGCCGAGGAACGGGGAGGAGCCGAACGGGGTCGGATATTGCTTGATGGTGAAGTCCCAGATCAGGCCGGCCGACGAGTTGATGATCGCGAAGAGGGCGATAAAGCCGGCGACGTTGGTCAGCACCGGCGCCTTCGCCAGCGGCTTGAACAGGATGCGTTCGATCGCGATGCCGGCCACGAAGGAGAAAGCCAGCGTGATCAGGAAGGCGGCCCAATAGGACAGGCCCCATTGCATCAGCTGCCAGGAGATGAAGGTCGAGAACATCGCCATCTCGCCCTGCGCGAAGTTGAGATGGTCGATGGCCTGGTAGATCATGACCACGGCGAGCGCCATGCAGGCGTAGATCGCCCCGGTGGCGATCCCGGCCAGCACTTGGTTGGTGAAAAGCTCCATCGTGCCGGCTCCTCAGTAGCCCAGATAGGATTTGCGGATTTCTTCGTTGTTCGCGATGTCCTTGGCCTTGCCCGACATCACGATGCGCCCGGTCTCGATCACATAGGCCTGGTCGGCCAGTTCGAGCGCGAGCTGGGCGTTCTGCTCGACCACCAGGATCGACACCTTGTCCTCGCGGTTGATCTTGCCGAGGATGCCGAACAGGTCGCGGACCACCAGCGGGGCGAGGCCGAAGGACGGCTCGTCCAGCAGCATCAGGCGCGGCCGCAGCATCAGCGCGCGCGCGACCGCGAGCATCTGCTGCTCGCCGCCGGAGAGCGTGCCGGCCTGCTGGGTGTGACGCTGTTTCAGCACGGGGAAATGCGCATACATGCGCTCGATGTCGGAGACGATGCCCGCGCTGTCCTTGCGCGTGATGGCCCCGAGCTGGAGATTCTCCTCCACCGTCATGTTGGTGAAGGTGCCGCGGCCCTGCGGCACGTGCGCGATGCCGAAGCGCACGATGTTCTCGGTCGAGCGGTTGTTCAGCGGCTTGCCGTCGAACTCGATCGCACCGGTCGAGCGCACCATGTTGCAGATCGCGCGCAGCGTCGTGGTCTTGCCGGCGCCGTTGGCGCCGAGCAGGGTCGTCAGAGAGCCTTCGTTGAGCGAGAAGGACAGGCCATGGAGCGCCTGGACCTGGCCGTAATAGGCGCGCAGGTCCTTGACGTTGAGAAGCGTCGTCATTGGTCCTTGCTCCCGAGATAGGCCTTGATGACGTCGGGGTCCGCCTGCACCTGCGCGGGCGTGCCTTCCGCGAGCTTCTTGCCGAAATTCAGCGCGACCACGTGGTCGGCGATCGACATCACGAGGCCCATGTGATGCTCGACCAGCAGCACGGTCATGTGGCGTTCGCTGCGGATCTTTCGGATCAGGTCGCCGAGCACGTAGACCTCTTCGTGGTTGAGGCCGCCGGCAGGCTCGTCGAGCAGCAGGATCTTCGGATCGGCGGCCAGCGCGCGGGCCAGCTCGACGCGCTTCTGCGTGCCGAAGGGCAGGCCCGAGACGACCTTGTGGGCGACGTCCTCGAGGTCGAGATAGGCGAGGATCTCGTGCACCTTCTTGTTCACGTCGTTCTCGCTGCGCCGGATCCAGGCGAGCCGTAGCGAGTCGCTGATGATGTCGCTGGAGGTGCGGGCGTGGGTTCCGACGCGCACATTGTCCATCACCGACAGGTTCGGGAACAGCGCCACGTTCTGGAAGGTGCGGCCAATGCCGATCTCGGCGATGCGGTGGGGCGGCCGCGACAGGATGCTGGTGCCCTCCATCAAGATGTCGCCCGACGACGGCTGGTAGAGCCGCGAGAGACAGTTGAAGAGCGTCGTCTTGCCGGCGCCGTTAGGTCCGATCAAGCCGAGGATCTGGCCCTTGTGCATGTCGAATGACACGCCGTTGAGCGCGACGATGCCGCCGAACACGACGCTGACGTCGCGAACCGCGAGCAGGGGCGATGTCCCCTGCGCGAGCTGTGCCTGCGTCATCTCGTCTCGCCCACCATGGTCAGTGGGCGAAGGAGCGATGTGGATCGCTCCCGGTGAAGACAAAGGCTATCTGAACCCCTCGGCCACACGCGCAACTTTTCCTCCTGATTTCAGCTTTTTGCTGACGTCTTTTTTGGATTGCGGCATCAGACCCCCGAGTGCCGCTTCGATGTTCCTTACCATCGCAAGCAGACGCGGTCCAATGTCGTTGATCAATCGCTCTTCCGTGAAGCGGAATGCCGGCGCGCCGCAATTGAATGCGTAGGGACCGGTTCCGTCATTGAGTCTGAGCGCGACACCGGCTGCGCCGATGTCGTCGTGCCAGTCGCCGACCGAAATCGCAAAGCCGTATTTCGCGACGGTCTCGCCGGAGCGCTCCAGCCCGTCGCGCATCTTCGGCCAGCGGCTGCCGTAATGTTCGCGCAGGATGCGCGACAGTTCGGCGCGGTCGTCGTCGTCGAGAGCCCAGAAATAGGCGCGGCCCATCGCGCTGGTGGCAATCGGCACGCGCGATCCGACGTCCAGTTGAACGCCCACCGTCTCGCTGCCGCGGCTCTGCCCGAAATAGATCATGCTGTGACGGTCGCGGCCGCCGATCGCGACGGCGCCGCCGGTCACGCGCATCAACTCCTCGCGAAATGGTTCCGACAGGTGCCGGACGCCGAGATTGGCCAGCGCCGCATAGCCCAGCGCCATCGCGGCGGGCGCGAGCTGATACTTCTCGAAACGTGGAACCGGCGTCAGATAGCCGAGCTTGGTCAAGGTGTAGGTCAGCCGCGACACCGTCGGCTTGGGCAAATTGGTGCGCGCCGCGATTTCCTGGTTGCCGAGAAGGCCGTCGCTGGGTTGGAATGCGCGCAATACGTCCAGTCCGCGGGAAAGCGCGACGACGAAATTCCGGTCGGTCGCGGTCTTCTTTCCTGTACGCTTCATCCCTGATCTGCTTCTTGCGCGGAGTCGTTGACAACGTCCGTGCTTCAAAATAACCCTGCCGTCAAGATGCGGAATTAAATTCCGCACTGCGAAATCGAAGCAAAAGTAAAGCCCCACCAAGGAGGGACACCGTGAGCGAAGTGGTCAAGCTTGAGCGTCATGACGAAGTCGGGATCGTCACGGTCAACAGCCCTCCGGTCAACGCGCTGAGTGCCGCAGTGCGCGGCGGCATCCTCGAAGGCATCAAGGCGGCGGTCGCCGATCCCGCGATCAAGGGCATCGTGCTGACCTGCGCCGGCCGCACTTTCATTGCCGGTGCCGACATCACGGAATTCGGCAAGCCGCCGAAGGCGCCGGCGCTCAACGACGTGCTGGCCGAGATCGAGAATTCGCCGAAGCCGGTGGTTGCCGCGATTCACGGCACCGCGCTCGGCGGCGGCCTTGAAGTGGCGCTCGCCTGCCACTACCGCGTTGCGGTGAAGGAAGCCAAGCTCGGCCTGCCCGAGGTGAAGCTTGGCCTGCTGCCGGGCGCCGGCGGCACGCAGCGCCTGCCGCGCGCGGTCGGACCGGAACTCGCGGTCAAGATGATCGTCGGCGGCGATCCGATCGGCGCGGCCGAGGCGCTCAAGCACGGCCTGATCGAGGAGATCGTCGAGGGTCCGGCCTCTGGCGGCGAGGCCTTCGTCCGCAAGCTGATCGCCGAAAAGCGTCCGCTCAAGCGTCTGCGCGACGACGATTCCAAGCTCGCAGCTGCGAAGGCCGACCGGTCGATCTTCACCAATGCGGTCGCGGCCATGACCAAGAAGTCGCGCGGCCTGGAGGCGCCGTTCGCCGCGGCCGATGCGGTCGGCTACGCCATCGACCTGCCGTTCGACGAAGGCCTGAAGAAGGAGCGCGAGGGCTTCCTCAAGCTCGTCTCCAGCGACCAGTCCAAGGCGCAGCGCTACGCGTTCTTCGCCGAGCGCGAGGCCAACAAGATCGCCGGCGTGCCCGAGGGCACCAAGTCGCGTCCCGTTAACCGTGTTGCCATTCTCGGCGCCGGCACCATGGGCGGCGGCATCGCGATGTCGTTCGCCAATGCCGGCATTCCCGTCACCCTGATCGAGACCGGCGAGGAGCAGCTCAAGCGCGGCCTCGGCATCATGCAGAAGAACTGGGAGGCCACCGCGGCGCGCGGCGGCATTCCGGCCGATGCGCCGGCCAAGCGCATGGCGCTGATCACCGGCGTCGTCGGGATCGAGAATGTCGGCGATGCCGACCTCGTCATCGAGGCGGTGTTCGAGACCATGGCGGTGAAGAAGGAGGTGTTCGGCAAGCTCGACCAGTACGCCAAGCCTGGCGCCGTGCTCGCCTCCAACACCTCGTATCTGAACATCGACGAGATCGCGCAGTCGACCAAGCGCCCGCAGGACGTGCTCGGCATGCACTTCTTCTCGCCGGCCAACGTCATGAAGCTCTGCGAGATCGTGCGCGCCGACAAGACCGCGCCCGACGCCCTCGTCACCGCCGTGACGATCGCGCGCAAGATCGCCAAGGTGCCGGCCGTGGTCGGTGTCTGCGACGGCTTCGTCGGCAACCGCATGCTGGCCCAGCGCGGCAAGCAGTCCGAGAAGCTCCTGTTCGAAGGCGCCCTGCCGCAGCAGGTCGATGCCGTCGTCACCAAGTTCGGCATGCCGATGGGGCCGTTCGCGATGGGCGACCTCGCCGGCCTCGACATCGGCTGGCGCTCGCGCAAGGACCGCGGCATCAAGTCGGAGATCGCGGACGCGCTGTGCGAAGCCGGCCGCTTCGGCCAGAAGACCGGCAAGGGCTACTACAAGTACGAGGCCGGCTCCCGCGCGCCGCTGCCCGATCCCGAGGTCGAGAAGCTGATCGACGAGACGCTGCTGCGGCTGGGGCGCAAGAAGCGCGTCGTGAGCGACGAGGAGATCCTCGAGCGCATGATGTATCCGATGATCAACGAGGGCGCGAAGATCCTCGAAGAGGGCATCGCGGCACGGCCCTCCGACATCGACGTGGTCTGGCTCTACGGCTACGGCTGGCCGATCTATCGCGGCGGCCCGATGTTCTGGGCCGACAGCGTCGGCCTCAAGCACATCGCCGATCGTCTGTCGTTCTACGCCAAGGAGACCAACGATCCGAGCCTCGAGCCCGCGCCCCTGTTGAAGAAGCTGGCGGCCGAAGGCAAGACCTTCGCCTCGCTCGCGGCGGCCTCGAAGGCGGCGTGATGGTGGACGTCGTTCCGGGGCGCCCAGGCGGCGAGCCCGGAACCTCGCAATTCCGGGGTCGATGCTTCGCATCGCCCCGGAATGACGGCTTGCTCGGTAAAGGATGCAATGACCCATCCCGGCGAACAGTTCTATCCCGAGGGCGTGCGGTGGGATGATCCCATCGCGCGGGGCACGCTGCCCGACCTGCTGGCGAAGGCGGCCGCCGATTACGGGCCGCGCACGGCGCTGGAATTCCGCGATCGTCCGATCAGCTACACGGAACTCGCCGCAATGGCCGAGCGTGCCGCGGCGGCGTTTCTGCGCGAAGGCATCGGCCGGGATGCATCGATCGCGCTGTTTCTCGGCAATACGCCCGATCATCCCGTCAATTTCTTCGGCGCGCTGAAGGCCGGCGCCCGCGTCGCGCATCTGTCGCCGCTCGATGGCGAGATCGCGCTGACGCACAAGGTCTCCGATTCCGGATCCCGCCTGCTGGTGACTTCGAACCTCGCGCCGCTGCTGCCGATTGCGCTGAAGTTCCTGGAGAAGGGGCTGATCGACCGCCTCGTGGTCTGCGAGGACGACGATTGGGGCAAGGCCGGCACGCCGCAGGCGGCGATCCCCGCCGATCCCCGCATCGTCACCTTCAAGGCCTTCGTCGCGGGCGCGCCGCTGCCCGAGCAGTGGCCGACCGTCACCGCCGACGACGTCGCGCTGCTGCAATATACCGGCGGCACCACCGGCCTGCCCAAGGGCGCCATGCTGACGCACGGCAATCTCACCGCCGCGGTGTCGATCTACGACGTCTGGGGCAAGCCGGCGCGGGCCGCCCGTGGCGGCGCGATCGAGCGCGTCATCTGCGTGCTGCCGCTGTTCCACATCTACGCGCTGACCGTGGTGCTGCTGTCCTCGCTCAGCCGCGGCCATCTGATTTCGATCCACCAGCGCTTCGACGTCGAGGCTGTGATGCGCGACATCGAGGTCAAGCGCGCCACCTATTTCCCGGGCGTGCCGACGATGTGGATCGCGATCGCCGCACTGCCCGATCTCGACCGGCGCGACTTCTCCTCGCTGGCGACGATCGGCTCGGGCGGCGCGCCGCTGCCGGTGGAGATCGCCAATTTCTTCGAGCGCAAGGTCGGCAAGAAGCTGCGCAGCGGCTGGGGCATGACCGAGACCTGCTCGCCCGGCACCGGCCATCCGCCGACTGGACCGGACAAGCCCGGCTCGATCGGCCTGATGCTGCCCGGCATCGAGCTCGACGTCGTCGCGCTGGACGATCCGGCGCGCGTGCTGCCGCCCGGCGAGGTCGGCGAGATCCGCATCAAGGGCCCGAACGTGACCAGGGGCTACTGGAACAAGCCGAAGGAATCGGCGGAGTCGTTCTCCGACGGCCGCTTCCTGACCGGCGACATCGGCTACATGGACAGCGACGGCTATTTCTTCCTGGTCGACCGCAAGAAGGACATGATCATCTCCGGCGGCTTCAACGTCTATCCGCAGATGATCGAGCAGGCGATCTACACCGTGCCCGGCGTGCACGAGGTCATCGTGCTCGGCATTCCCGACCCCTATCGCGGCGAGGCCGCCAAGGCCTTCATCAAGCTCAAGCCGGGCGCGAGGCCATTCCCGCTCGACGAATTGCGCGCGCAGCTCGCCGGCAAGGTCGGCAAGCACGAACTGCCGGCCGAGGTCGAGTTCGTCGACGATTTGCCGCGCACGCCGGTCGGCAAGCTGTCGCGTCATGAATTGCGTCAGCAGCACAAATCGTCACAATCATCCCACCCCGCATCAGGAGGTCGCTCTTGACCGACGCCGTCATCGTTTCCACCGCCCGCACGCCGATCGGCAAGGCCTATCGCGGCGCGCTCAACGCCACCGAGGGCGCGACCCTGCTCGGCCATGCGATTGCCGAGGCCGTCGCGCGCGCCAAGGTCGATCCGAAGGAGATCGAGGACGTCGTGATGGGCGCGGCCCTCCAGCAGGGCGCCACCGGCGGCAACATCGCGCGCAAGGCCCTGCTCCGCGCCGGGCTGCCGGTCAGCGTCGCCGGCACCACGATCGACCGGCAATGCGCCTCGGGCCTGCAGGCGATCGCGCTCGCCGCGCGCTCGGTGCTCTTCGACGGCGTCGAGATCGCGGTCGGTGGCGGCGGCGAGTCGATCAGCCTCGTGCAGAACGACAAGATGAACGGCTTCCACGCCACCGATCCGGCGCTGCTGGAGATCAAGGGCGAGGTCTACATGCCGATGATCGACACCGCCGAAGTGGTCGCCAAGCGCTACGGCATCTCGCGCGAGAAGCAGGACGAATATTCGCTGGAGAGCCAGCGCCGCACCGCGGCCGCACAGCAGGGCGGCAAGTTCAAGGACGAGATCGCGCCGGTCACCACGAAGATGGCCGTCACCGACAAGGCGACCGGCACCGTGTCGATGAAGGACGTCACGCTGTCGCAGGACGAGGGTCCGCGCCCGGAGACCACGCTGGAGGGGCTCGCCGGCCTCAAGCCGGTGCGCGGCGAGGGCTTCAGCATCACCGCCGGCAATGCCAGCCAGCTCTCCGACGGCGCCAGCGCCTCCGTGATCATGAGCGACAAGGAAGCGGCCAGGCGCGGCCTCAAGCCGCTCGGCATCTTCCGCGGCTTCGTCTCCGCCGGCTGCGAGCCGGACGAGATGGGCATCGGCCCGGTCTATGCGGTGCCGCGCCTCCTGAAGCGCCACGGCCTCACGGTCGACGACATCGGCCTGTGGGAGCTGAACGAGGCCTTCGCGGTGCAGGTGCTGTATTGCCGCGACAAGCTCGGCATCGACCCCGACAAGATCAACGTCGATGGCGGCGCGATCGCGGTCGGCCATCCCTACGGCATGTCGGGTGCGCGCCTCACCGGCCACGCCTTGATCGAGGGCCGCCGTCGCAAGGCGAAATACGCCGTCGTCACCATGTGCGTCGGCGGCGGCATGGGCTCGGCCGGTCTGTTCGAGATTTTGCAGTAACGACGAGGAAAACAGGAGGATCCGATGGATCTCGCATTCACGAAGGAAGAGCAGGCGTTTCGCGAGGAAGTGCGGCAGTTCTTCCGCGACAACGTTCCGCCGGAGACGCGGAAGAAGCTGGTCGAGGGCCGCCACCTCTCCAAGGACGAGATGGTGACCTGGTGGCGCATCCTCAACAAGAAGGGCTGGGGCGTCACCCACTGGCCGAAGGAATATGGCGGCACCGGCTGGAGCGCCGTGCAGCACTACATCTTCAACGAGGAGCTGCAGTCCTATCCGGCGCCGCAGCCGCTCGCCTTCGGCGTCAGCATGGTCGGCCCGGTCATCTACACCTTCGGCAGCGAGGAGCAGAAGAAGAAGTACCTGCCGCGCATCGCCAATGTCGACGATTGGTGGTGCCAGGGCTTCTCCGAGCCGGGCTCCGGCTCCGACCTCGCCTCGCTCCGCACCAAGGCCGAGCGCAAGGGCGACAAGTGGATCATCAACGGCCAGAAGACCTGGACGACGCTCGCCCAGCACGCCGACATGATCTTCTGCCTGTGCCGCACCGATGCCAGCGCCAAGAAGCAGATGGGCATCTCCTTCATCGTCTTCAGCATGCACTCCAAGGGCGTCACGGTGCGCCCGATCCAGACCATCGACGGCGGCCATGAGGTCAACGAGGTGTTCTTCGACAACGTCGAGGTGCCGATCGAGAACCTGATCGGCGAGGAGAACAAGGGCTGGGACTACGCCAAGTTCCTGCTCGGCAACGAGCGCACCGGCATCGCCCGGGTCGGCGTCTCCAAGGAGCGGCTGCGCCGCATCCGCGATCTCGCCGGCAAGGTCGAGGCCGGCGGCAAGCCGATCATCCAGGACCAGGCCTTCCGCGAGAAGCTCGCCGCCTGCGAGATCGAGCTCAAGGCGCTCGAACTGACGCAGCTGCGCGTCGTGGCCGACGAGGGCAAGCACGGCAAGGGCAAGCCCAACCCGGCCTCCTCGGTGCTCAAGATCAAGGGCTCCGAGATCCAGCAGACCACCACCGAGCTCCTGATGGAAGTGATCGGCCCGTTCGCGGCTCCCTACGACGTGCATGGCGACGACGGCTCCAACGAGACCATGGACTGGACCGCCCAGATCGCGCCGAGCTACTTCAACAACCGCAAGGTCTCGATCTACGGCGGCTCCAACGAGATCCAGCGCAACATCATCGCCAAGGCGGTGCTGGGGCTTTGATGGTTTTTCTCCCCCCTCTCCCCGTTCTTACGGGGAGAGGGTTGGGGTGAGGGGCCTCTCTCCGCGCAATGACTGCCGCGAGAGCAGTACCCCCTCACCCGGATCGCAAGGGCGATCCGACCTCTCCCCGCAAGCGGGGAGAGGT
>CAYREH010000065.1:0-30906 GCA_964423245.1 uncultured Bradyrhizobium sp.
TTCTCCGGCATCGTCTATCACGCCAACTATCTGCGTTACATGGAGCGCGGGCGGACCAATCATCTGCGTCTGATGGGCGCCGAGCAGCAGGCGCTGTTCGATCAGGTCGAAACGGAAGGCGCGGGTTTCGCCTTCGTGGTGCGTTCGATGCATCTGGACTTTCTGAAACCCGCGCGGATGGATGACGTGCTCGACGTCGTGACCTGGCCGATCGCCGTGAAGGGCGCCTCCATCATGCTGGCACAGGAGGTGCGGCGCCGCGAGGACGTGCTGGTCAAGGCCGAGGTGCGCGTCGCCTTCATCTGCGGCGGACGCGCCCAGCCGATTCCGAAGTCGATCCGCAGCCTGATGAAGGCCGATCTGGTTTCATGATCGCCCGATAGGCGATCGGCCCTCGACTCCGCTGCCTGCGACGATAGATTGCGCAGGCCGTCCAACCGATGAGGCCATCATGTCGCGCCCGCCGCTTCCGCCCTTCACGAGAGAGACTGCCGCGCAGAAGGCGCGCATGGCCGAGGACGCCTGGAATTCGCGCGATCCGGTGCGCGTCTCGCTCGCCTATACCGAGGACAGCCGCTGGCGCAATCGCTCGGAAGTCTTCCAGGGCCGCGAGGCGATCGTCGGCTTCCTCACCCGCAAATGGGAGAAGGAGCACGATTATCGCCTGATCAAGGACCTCTGGGCCTTCGATGAGAACCGCATCGCGGTCCGTTTCCAGTACGAGTGGCATGATGCCGGCGGCCAGTGGTATCGCTCCTACGGCAACGAGCAGTGGGAGTTCGACGAGCACGGCCTGATGCGGCGGCGCGAGGCCTCGATCAACGACATCGCGATCGCCGAGACGGATCGCCGCTTCCACTGGGCAGCGCCCGGGCCGCGGCCCGCGGATGTGCCGGGGCTGGGGACGGATCCGTTCTGATATCTGACACGCGGCGCTGCGGTCCGTCTCTCCTTTCGGGAAGGTGTGGCTCGACGCAAGAGTGGCGAAACGGATGATGGATCTCTCTCCGCGAGCCTCACCCTCGTTTGAAAGCGCGGTTGCATACCCCTCATCCGGCGCTTCGCGCCACCTTCTCCCACAAGGGGAGAAGGGAAGAAGCCGCGTGGCGAGAGCGTTGGACTAAGGCGTCGTGCGGCGGCTGAGAAACCTGGTGATCGTTCCGCCGAGTTTCGCGCTGTCCAGCGGCTGCGCGAGCGACGCCTTGGCCGTCGCCACGAGATCATCCGGCGCCTTGCCCGCGCGCAGCTCGCAGCAGAGTTGCGCGAACGCCAGGTCGAACTCCGGATGGGCTTGCAGCGTCAGCGTCGCGCCGTTGGCGTAGAGCAGGCCAGCATGCGGGGTGAAGTCGGATGAGAGGATCGTGAGCGCATCGTTGGGTGCGACGATGACCTGGTCCTGGTGCGAACAGGCGATGGCGACCTTTTCGCCGTCGATGACGCCGTTGTCCGGCAACACCTGATAGACGTGCCGGCCGATGCCCCAGCCCTTCTCCGATTTGCGCACGGTGCCGCCGAGGGCCTGGGCGATGAGCTGATGGCCGAAGCAGACGCCGACCATCGGCGTCTTCTGGACGTAGGCGGCGCGGACGAAATCCTCCAGCGGCGCGATCCAGTCGAGTTCGTCATAGACGCCGGCCGCTGCACCTGTGATCAGCACGGCCTCGAGTTTGCGCCAATCGGGAAGCGCATCGCCATTCGGAATGCTGACGACGTCGAATGCGATGGCCGGATCCTCGGCGCGGAGCATTCGCTGAAACATGTCCGGAAACGAGCCGTGACGCTCGCGATGGGCTTTCGGGATTTGTCCGGTTTCGATGATGGTGATGCGTGTCATGTGTCTTGAGATCGAGTGGTTCTTGCCGGCGCGCGCGGATCGCCGCTACGGCGGCGTGCGCTCGAGCAGCCCGCTCTGCTTGCGGACCTCGTTGAGAAACGCCTTGGCCAGGCGCGACAGCGGCTCGGCTTCCGACCACAACATGTAGGCGACGGCGTGCGTCGTCGGCGTGAACGGCCGCACCACGAGGCCGCTGCCGCCGTTCTGCCGCGGTGAGAAGGGATCGACCACGGCGGCGCCGACGCCGGCGGCCGCGAGCACGCAGGCCGTGTTGCAGTAGCGGACCTCGACGGTCGGCCGAAACGGCGCCCCGGCGCGCGCAAAGCTGTCGCGCACGGCTTCACCGAGCCGCGTGCCGCGCTCGAGGCCGATGAAGGGCAGGCCCGACAGGTCCGCCGCCGAGATCACCGGCCGTTCGGCGAGCGGATGCCGCGGCGGCAGCACGCAAACCATCTCGCCGGTGTGAACCACCTCATGGGCGATGCCGGGATGATGGGTCAGTCCGAGCGCGAAGCCGAGCTCGGCGACGCGGCTCAGCACGCCCTCGATGATGCCTTCATAGCGCCGCACGTCGAAGAACACGCGCGTTTCCGGGCGGCGGCGCAGGAAACCCGACAATGCCGACGGGATGATGCTGTAGGCGAGCGGCGGCGTCGCCACGATCGCCAGGTGACCCGAGCGGTTCTCGCGCAAATCGCGCACGCGGTTCTCGAGCTTGGCGTGCAGCGCGAAGATCGCGTCGCTCTCCTTGTAGAGAGCCATCGCTTCCGCGGTGGGAAACAGGCGGTTGTTGACGCGCTCGAACAGCGGAAAGCCGGCCTGCGCCTCCATCGTCTTCAGCGCGTTGGAGACCGCCGGCTGCGACAACGCCAGTTCCTCCGCCGCCGCCACGGTGGTGCGATGGCGGATCACGGCACGCAGGATCTCGAGCTGACGCAGGTTCATATCACCGCCAATTATACTTCGGGCCGAAAGATCATAGCAGCACGAATTGATTTTGCAGCCCGGCTTGCGCGTAATGGCAGCGGATTTGCGCGCCGGATCAACCGCTTGGTTCGCCCAATGAGGCAGCAGCGCGCTCAGATTGGAGGCAATCTTGGTTCGTGTACTTCGCGCCGCCGCCGCCCAGATGGGGCCGACCCAGAAGGCCGATACGCGCGCGCATACGTTGGCCCGGATGATCGCGATGCTGGAGGATGCGGCCAGCCGGGGTGCAAGCCTCGTGGTATTCCCGGAGCTCGCCTTCACCACCTTCTTTCCACGCTGGCTGCTCGAAGGCGATGCGCTTCAGCAATACTTCGAACGCAGCATGCCGAATCCGTCGGTGTCGAAGCTGTTCGACCGCGCCCGCGAATTGCGTGTCGGATTCTATGTCGGTTACGCCGAGCTGACGCCGGATGGCCGCCGCTTCAACTGTTCCATCCTGGTCGATCGCGACGGCGAAATCCTCGGCCGCTATCGCAAGGTGCATCTGCCCGGCTCGGTCGAGCCTCGTCCGGGCGCGCGCTATCAGCAGCTCGAGAAGCGCTATTTCGAATATGGCGACCTCGGCTTTCCCGCCTTCCGCGCGGGCTCGGCATGGGCCCACGCCATCATGGGAATGATGATCTGCAACGACCGCCGCTGGCCCGAGTCCTGGCGCGTGCTTGGTCTGCAGGGCGTCGAACTCGTCTGCATCGGCTACAATTCGGCAGCCTACGATCCCAACGGAGGAGCGACGGAAGACGCCGCGCTCCGTACCTTCCACTCGACGCTGGTGGCGCAGGCCAATGCGTACATGAATGCGACCTGGGCCATCGCGGTGGCGAAGGCCGGCGAGGAGGACGGGTCCGGCCTCATCGGCGGATCCTGCATCGTCGATCCCAATGGCCGGATCGTCGCGCAGGCCCAGACGCTCGCCGATGAAGTCATCGTGGCCGACATCGATCTCGATCTCTGCCGGCAGGGCAAGGACAAGATGTTCAATTTCGCCGCGCACCGGCGACCCGACCAGTACAGGGTGATCACCGAGCGCGCCGGTGTCGTCGAGCCGGCGGTTCTCGATGCGGACTGATATTTGCACGGCGTTGGCAAAGGAGCTGATGATGCGTCTCTCGCTGTCCCTCGGATTTGCGCTTCTCACGGCGCTGGCGCCCGCGCAGGCCGCGGAGCTGCCGCCGGACATCAGGCAGAGCGGTACGCTCAAGCTGACCGTCAACTCGACCTACGCGCCGATGGAGTATCGCGATCCCGCCAGCAACGAACTGGTCGGGCTGGACATCGATCTTGCCAATGAGCTCGCAAGGCGGCTCGGCGGCCTCAAGATCGTCTGGAGCGAGACGCCGTTCGCCGAATTGATCCCCTCGCTGCAGACCAAGCGGTCCGATTTCATCATCTCGGGGATATCCGATCGCGCCTCCCGCCGCGAGACAGCCGATTTCGTCGACTACCTGGCCACGGGGCCGCAGTTCTTCGTGATGGCGGAGAGCGAAGCGAAGGTCGCGATGGATCTCTGCGGCCGGAAGGTCGGCACCACCCGCAGCACCAGCTTCCCTGTCGAGATCGAGAAGTGGAGCAAGCAGAACTGTGAGCCGGCGGGCAAGCCGGCGATCCAGTACGTTCCCGGCGAGAATTCGATCGACGTTCGCAACCAGCTCAAGCAGGGCCGCATCGATGCCGCCGTGCAGGGCAGCGAAACGCTGCCTTACGCGCAGACGCAGGAGCCGGGCAAGTACCGCGTTGTCGGCGAGCCTTTCGCGAAGGGCTATCAAGGCATCATGTTCCGCAAGGACGATGCGGCCTTGCGCGAGGTCGTCACCGAGAAATTGGCCGCCATGATCGCGGATGGCGCCTACAAGGCCATCCTCGAGAAATGGGGCCTCGGTGCCAACGCGGTCGCCCAGCCCATGCTGAACGCGGCGCCGCAATGAAGCCGGTGCCGGCACTCGCTGAGGGTTTCCCCGATCTGTCGGGGATGCGCATCGCGCGCGAGCCGCACTGGTTCCGCTGGCTCAGCGCGGCCCTCATCGTCCTCGTGCTGGCTGCGATCGGCCGCGCCTTCGCGGGCGGCCAGATCGAATGGTCCTATGTCAGCCGCTTCCTGACCGCCAAGGTCATCCTCGATGGCATCGTCAACACCATGGTGATGGCCGTGCTGGCAATGGCGCTCGGCATCTTTCTCGGTGTCGTCGTCGCGATCATGCGGCTGTCGCCCAATCCGGTGCTGAAGACAGTTGCGGCCGGTTACACCTGGCTGTTCCGCGGCACGCCGCTGATCCTGCAACTGCTGCTGTGGTTCAACCTCGCGCTGGTGTTTCCCACCCTCGGCATTCCCGGCGTCTTCAGCGCACGTGCCGTCGACGTCATGACGCCGTTCCTCGCCGCGCTGCTCGGACTCGGCATCAACCAGGGCGCCTACACCTCCGAGGTAATGCGCGCCGGCATGTTGTCGGTCGATATCGGGCAATACGAGGCCGCACAGGCGATCGGGATGGGGCGCCTGCGGGCGCTGCGCCGGATCATCCTGCCGCAGGCGATGCGCGTGGTGATCCCGCCGCTCGGCAACGAGTTCATCGGCATGGTCAAGGCGACCTCGCTGGCCAGCGTGATCCAGTATCCGGAAGTGCTGCACAACGCCGAGAACATCTACTACGCCAATTCACGCGTGATCGAGCTCCTGATCGTGGCCGGGCTCTGGTATCTGCTGGTCGTCTCGATCCTGACGCCGCTCCAGATGCTGCTCGAACGCCGTTTCGCGCGCGGTACGTTGCGGCTTGCGCGATGACAAAGCCTCTCGTCGCGATCCGCTCCGTTGCCAAGAGCTTTGGCGAGTTCCAGGCTCTCAGGGACGTCTCGCTCGACGTCTGGCCGGGCGAGGTGATGTGCCTGATCGGAGCCTCGGGATCGGGCAAGACCACGCTGCTGCGCTGCCTCAACCAGCTCACCACGATCGATGCCGGCGGCATCTGGCTGGATGGCGAACTGCTCGGGCTGCGCGAGCACGGGGGGAAGCTGCACCGGCTCAGCGAGCGCGAGATCGGGCGGCAACGGCTGAAAACCGGCATGGTGTTCCAGCGCTTCAACCTGTTTCCGCACAAGACCGCGCTGGAGAACATCACCGAAGGCCCGCTGCAGGTGCAGGGCCGCAAGCCCGACGAGGTCCGCACCGAGGCGCTCGAACTGCTCCGCCGTGTCGGATTGTCGGCGAAGGCCGATGCTTATCCCGCGCAGCTCTCGGGCGGCCAGCAGCAGCGCGTGGCGATCGCGCGTGCGCTCGCCATGAAACCGATGCTGATGCTGTTCGACGAGCCGACCAGTGCGCTCGATCCCGAACTCGTCGGCGAGGTGCTCGCGGTCATGAAGGAACTGGCGAAGACCGGCATGACCATGATGGTGGTGACGCACGAACTCGGCTTCGCCCGCGAGGTGGCCGATCGCGTCGTCTACATGGATCAGGGCGTGATCGTCGAGCAGGGACGCGCCTGCGACGTGCTGGGCGCGCCGCGCGAGCAACGTACGAAGGCATTTCTTTCCGCAGTGATCTGATATCGGGGGCGTAGATGAATAGAGTTTTGGGGATAGCGGCGTTGCTCGTTGCCACGAGCGTCTCGGCGATGGCAATCGAACTGCCGCCCGAAATCGCCAAGCGCGGCAGCATCAAGGTGGCGCTGGTGCCGAACTACCCGCCGATGGAGTTCCGTGATCCCGCCACCAGCACGCTCACCGGATTCGACATCGATCTCGGCGAGGCGATCGGCCGCAAGCTCGGCCTGAAGATCGAGTGGCAGGAGACCAGCTTCGACCAGTTCATGCCGTCGATCTCGACGGGCCGGGTCGATGCCATCCTGTCCGGCTTTACCGACTATGCCAGCCGTCACGAGACCGCGACCTTCATCGACTATCTCAGAACCGGCCCGCATTTCTTCGTGCAACAGTCGCGCGCGGCTGAATTCAAGGACATGGCCGCGCTCTGCGGCAAGAAGGTCGGCGCCAGCCGCCGCACCATGTTCCCGGCGATGATCGCGTCATGGAGCGAAAAGAACTGCGGCAGCAACCCGGTCGTCTTCGTCGGCACCGACGGCTCGGCGGATGCCCGCACCCAGCTGAAGCAGGGCCGCATCGATGCCGCCGTGCAGGGCAACGAGACGCTGCCCTACATCATGGATCTCGAACCCGGGGCCTACACCCCGGTCGGGACCAGGATCGCGGAGCAACTGGTCGGCATCGCCGTGCCCGTCAAGGAAAAGGCGCTTGCGCAGGCCATGCTGGAGGCGGTCGACGCCTTGATCGCTGATGGCACCTACAAGACCCTGCTCGCCAAATGGAAACTGACCGACAACGCACTCGAGAAGGCGACCATCAATGCTGGACAGTAAGGCACTTCAGAGCATTCCGCTCATTCCCGCCAACACCGCCGATCCGGCGCCCGACTATCCGTGGCCGAAGCCCTACACATCGGCGATGTTCCTGTCCTTCGACGTCGATGCCGAGAGCGCCTGGACCAGCAAGGACGCAGGCCATGCGCAGCGGCTCATCACGATGAGCTATGGCGGCTTCGAGGCGCGCGTCGGTACGCCGAAGCTGCTGGAGCTCCTCGACCAGCTCGATCTCAAGGCGACCTTCTTCGTCACGGGCTGGTCGGTCGATGCGCATCCGGCGATGGCCGAGGCCATCCTCAAGGCCGGCCACGAGATCGGGCATCACGGCTATCATCATCTGTTGCCCGATCCCGGCGATCCCTGGATCGAGGAGGAACTCGAGCGCGGCTTCGAGGCGCTGAAACGCCGGCTCGGCGTCAAGCCGACCGGCTATCGCGCGCCCTATGGCGAGTTCACCGAGGAACTGCGCGTGGCGCTGGTGCGCCACGGCATCGTCTACACGTCCTCGTTCCGCGACGACGTGCGGCCCTACCGCCATCGTCTCGCCGACGGCAAGCCGGGTACGATCGAGCTGCCGGTCACCGCGAGCTATGACGACTGGATGCACGGCCTCTCGGCCCGCTTCAGCCCGCGTTCGATCTTCCCCAAGGAGCACGTGCTCTCGATCTGGAAGGACGAGCTGGACGAAGTCCGCGACTGGGGCGCGATGGTGACGACCGTGCTGCATCCGCAATGCAGCGGCCGTCCGATGCGGCTGCGGCTCTTGCGCGAATTCCTGACCTACGCGAAGTCCTGTCCCGACGTATGGATCACCACCGGCGAGAGGATCGCGGAGAATTTCCTGCGCTACGCGGCCGCGAGCCGCTGAGTCGATCCGTTCCGGAGCCACGTCATGACCATCTCCCGCCGCTCCCTGCTCAAGGCCGCCGCAGCGCTGCCGGCGCTGTCCATGCCGGCGCTCGTCCGGGCCGAAGCCCAGAGCACGCTGCGCTTCATTCCCGTGATCGATCTCGCCTTCGTCGATCCCATCTATTCGACGGCGCAGGTGTCGCGGAACCACGGCTTCATGGTCTACGACACGCTCTATGGCATGAGCGCCTCGCTCCAGGTCTCGCCGCAGATGCTGTCGGGCCACACGATTTCCGGCGACCAGTTGCAGTGGGACCTCAGCCTGCGCGACGGCCTGTTCTGGCACGATGGCGAGCGCGTCCTCGCACGCGACTGCGTTGCCAGCATCCGCCGCTGGGCCGCGCGCGACGGTTTCGGCGGCGAACTGATCGAGGCGACCGCCGAACTCTCGGCGGCCGACGACCGCACCATCCGCTTCCGGCTCAAGCGCCCGTTCCCGCTGCTGCCGCAGGCGCTCGGCAAGGCTGCCATCAACGCCTGCTTCATGATGCCGGAGCGGCTGGCGAGCCAGGATCCGTTCAAGCCGCTCACTGAAGTGATCGGCAGCGGCCCGTTCCGCTATCTCGCCGACGAGCGCGTGCAGGGCGCCCGGAATGCCTACGCCAAATTCGAGCGCTACCAGCCGCGCAGCGACGGCAAGACGGACTGGACCGCGGGTCCGAAGATCGTGCATTGCGACCGCGTGGTCTGGACCACCACGCCTGATGCCGGCACCGGCGTCGCCGCGCTCCAGACCGGCGAGCAGGACTGGCAGGAGACCACGCCGCACGATCTGTTGCCGATCATCAAGGCCGCAGGCGACATCGAGACGCGCATCCTCGACCCCAGAGGCTATGCCTGCATGCTGCGCCTCAATCATCTGCAGCCGCCGTTCGACAATCCGGCCGTGCGCCGTGCGCTGCTGGGGGCGATCGACCAGTCCGCGTTCATGACGGCCGTGGCCGGCACCGACCCCGCTTTCCAGGTCTCGCCGATCGGCTTCTTCGCGCCAGATACGCCGATGGCGAGCGAGGTCGGTCTGGACGTGTTCCGCGGGCCGCGCAATTACGACAAGGTCAGGGCCGATCTGAGAGCCGCGGGCTACAATGGCGAGAAGATCGTGGTGCTGGTCCCCACCAATTCGCTGGCGCAGAAGCCGCTCGGCGAGATCGCCGTCGACAGCCTGCGCAGGGCCGGCATGAACGTCGAATATGCCGGGCTCGATTTCGCGGTGGTCCTGCAGAGGCAGTTGAAGAAGGATCCGGTCGGGCAGGGCGGCTGGAGCGCCGCGGTCGGCAACTGGCAGGGCATCGACTGGCTCAACCCGGCCGGCAACACCAATATCCGCGGCGAAGGCAAGGTGGCCGGCTGGTATGCGAGCGAGAAGATGGGGACCTTGCGCAGCCAGTGGCTGGCGGCGTCCCAGCTGGCCGAGCAGCAGCGCATCTGCCGCGAGATCCAGGCGGTCGCCTTCGAGGAAATCCCCTATATTCCGATCGGCCTGTACAAGCAGCCGACCGCCTATCGCAAGGCCATCACCGGCATTCTCGACGGCACCGCCGTCTTCTGGAACGTGCGCCCCGCATGAGCACCACCGCAATCTTCGGCAGCTATGTGCTGTCACGCAAGGACGGCGCGCAGGACGTGCTGCGTGACCATTGGGTTCTGGTCGAAGGCAAGAGGATCGCCGCGGTCACGCGCGACAGGCCGCATGCGGACGAGGTCCATGACAAGCCCGGTCGCTTCGTTCTGCCGGGCCTGCTCAATCTGCACAATCATTGCTTCTCGGAAGCGGTGGCGCGCAGCCACACCGAGGACGGCAACGGCCGCAAGAACAACCAGAGCATCGTCTACACGGTGCTGTTGCCGCTGACGAAGCGCGGCGCCGAGATCCTCTCGGCGGAGGAGCGCATGGCGGTCGCGCGGCTCGGCATCCTCCAGCTCCTCAAGGGGGGCGCCACCACGGTAATGGAGCCGTTCCGCAACTCGATCCCCGAAATGTTCGACGCGGCGGAGGAGATGGGCATCCGGTTCTACGGCGCGCCCTATCTGTTCTCGACGTCGGACGCCAAGGCCGGTCCCGATGGCGTCGTCCGCTATTCCGGCGACGACGGCGCCGCCGACCTCGCGACCTGGGATGCGCTCTATCAGCGCTGGAACAATCGCGGCGACGGCCGCATCTCGCTTGCGATGAGCCCGCATGCCACCGACACCTGCGGTCCCGATCTGCTGAAGGCGTGCGCGAAAAGGGCGCGCGAGCTCGGCGTTTCCATCACCACCCACATGGCGCAGAGCCGCGCCGAGGTGGAGACCATCGGTAAGCGCTATGGCGGCCGCACGCCCGCGCAATATCTCGACTGGCTCGGCCTGCTCGCGCCGGATCTGATGGCCGCGCATTGCATGTTCTCCAGCGACGACGATCTCAAACTGATGGCCGCGCGCGGCATGACCGTCCTCAATTGCCCGCGCGTGTTCGCACGTGCCGGCGTCACCGCGGCGTTCAGCCGCTTCGCCGAACACGGCGTCCGCACCGTGGTCGGCACCGACGGCTACAACATGGACCTGCTCGGCGAATTGAACGCCGCCTCGCTGATCTCCAAGACGACCTCGCAGCGCGCGGACGTCGCGAACGCGCCGGAACTGATCGAGGCGAACACACGCGTTGCCGCCGACGTCATCCGGCGGCCTGATCTCGGACGGATCGAACCCGGCGCCACGGCCGATCTCACCGTCGTCGACCTCACCCATCCGCATCTGCAGCCGCTGTTCGACCCGCGCCGCGCGCTGATCGCGCTGGCCAACCGCGCCAACATCGACCAGGTCATGGTCGACGGCCGCATGCTCATCGATGCCGGGCGTTATCTCGGTGCGGATGAGACGGCGATCGTGGCAGCCGGCACCGCGGCGATCGGCAGGATCTGGGATCTGCCTGAGGCCCAGGCGGCGTTCAACGGCTGACGGCCGCTTCAGTCCGGAGGTCGAACGCCGCCAGCGCCTCCCGCACCGTTTCGACGAAGTCGAGCGCCACCGGTGAGGCACTGCGTTGCGCGGGGAACACCGCCGAGAACTCGAAATCGATGCGCGGCAGGAACGGCCGCACGACGATGCCGCGGGTGGAGAACTCCTCGGCCGTGAACGGATCGCAGATCGAGACGCCGAGTCCCGACGACACCAGGCCGCACATGATCTCGGACAGCGCCGTCTCCACCCGCAACACGCGGCGGACGTCATGGCGGTGAAAGACCTGGTCGACGAGATGCCGGCTCGCCGATCCCGCCGACAGCGAGATGAAGGTTTCCCCCTCGAAATCGCGCGGCTCCAGCACGGCCTTCTCGGCGAGGCGATGGCCGATCGGCAGCACGGCGACGCGCGCGAGCGCCGGCAGCCGCAGGCTGGGCAGGCCGGAATGCGCGATCGGCACCTCGGCAAAGCCGATGTCGCACTGATTGTTCAGCACCCAGTCGACCACGATCGGCGAGATCACGCCGAAGAAGGCGAGGTTGAGGTTGGGGCGCGCCTTGAGAAAATGCCCGGCCAGCCGCGGCAGGTAGCCGTTCGACAGCGCCGGCAGCGCCGCGATGCGCAGCGATCCGGTGCGCCGGCCGCGGATTTCTTCGGCGGCCGCCGTGATGCGTTCGAGCCCGACGAAGGAGCGCTCGACCTCGGTGTAGAGCGCGGTTGCCGCGGCGGTCGGCACGAGACCGGTGCCGCGCCGCTCGAACAGCTCCATCTTCAGCAGCGCCTGGAAATCCCGCAGCAACCGGCTGACGGCGGGTTGTGTCACCGCCATCAGGCTGGCCGCTTCGGTGACGCTGCCGGTCAGCATCGTCGCGCGGAAGGCCTCCACCTGCCGCGAATTGATCCGCGCCATACCGAAATCCATTCATAATATTTAGGCATGCAGAAGGTGCCATTATTCATTGGACGATGGAAGCCGGGTTTTGCGATCTTTTTCATCAGGACTGGAGACAGCCCGCTTTTTCGGCAGATTGGAGGGTTTCGCCTCCAGATCGCGCCAAAATCCCGCCGAGTGGGGGCCGGAGCCTCGCTCTTCAAGGGATTGGCGCGGAAGGAAATGCGGCAGGTGCTTCAGTCGGCACGTCGGCACGTCACCTCATTCCGGTATTGGAGATCGGTCCACATGAAGACTTTTCGCCTGCTCGCAGCGGTCAGCATCACGGCGCTCGTTGCCGTCCCGTCGGCCGTGTCGGCCCAGCAAAAGACGCTCTATGTCGCCGGCTATGGCGGCTCGTTCGAGAAGACGATCCGCGACGAGGTGATCCCGGCCTTCGAGAAGGAGAACGGGGTCAAGGTCGAATATGTCGCCGGCAATTCCACGGACACGCTGGCCAAGCTGCAGGCGCAGAAGGGCAATCAGCAGATCGACGTCGCCATCGTCGACGACGGCCCGATGTACCAGGCGATCCAGCTCGGCTTCTGCGGCAAGCTCGACGGCCTGCCGGCCGATCTCTACGACACCGCCCGTTTCAAGGACGATCGCGCGGTCGCCATCGGCATCGTCGCGACGGGACTGATGTACAACACCAAGGCGTTTGCGGAGAAGGGCTGGGCGCCGCCGACCTCCTGGAACGACCTGAAGGATCCGAAATACGCCAAGCAGCTCGTCATCCCGCCGATCAACAACACCTATGGTCTCGAAGCGCTGGTGATGCTGTCGAAGATGAACGGCGGCGGCGAGACCAACGTCGAGTCCGGCTTCAAGATCTTCAAGGAGCAGATCAATCCGAACGTGCTCGCCTATGAGCCGTCGCCGGGCAAGATGACCGAGCTGTTCCAGTCCGGCCAGGCCGTGATCGCGGTCTGGGGCACCGGGCGCGTCCAGAGCTTCGCCAATACCGGTTTCCCCGTCGACTTCGTCTATCCGAAGGAAGGCGCGGCCACATTGCTGACGACGGCGTGTCCGATTGCCAAGCCGAACGCCTCGCCGCTGGCGTCCAGCTTCGTCAAGATGCTGCTCGACCCCAAGATCCAGCTCGTGATGCTGAAGGACTACGGCTACGGCCCGGTGCTGAAATCGCTGGTGATCCCGCCGGAGCTCGGCAAGATGGCGCCGATCGGCGAGCGCGCGGCCAAGCTCTACAATCCGGACTGGACCGTCATCAACGAGAAGCGTGAGGAGTGGACCAAGCGATGGAACCGCGAGGTCGAGCGCTGATCTGAAGCGCAGCGGAGACAGCGTCATGGCCTATCTCGAGCTCGACCGGGTCGCCAAGCAGTTCGGCGCCCAGACCGTGGTCGACGACTTCAGCCTCGCGGTGGGGAAGGGGGAGTTCATCTCCTTCCTCGGCCCCTCGGGCTGCGGCAAGACCACGACCTTGCAGATGATCGCGGGCTTTCTCGATCCCACGCGCGGCGCGATCCGCCTCGAGGGGAAAGATCTGGCCGCGATCCATCCGGCCAAGCGCGGTCTCGGCATCGTGTTCCAGAGCTATGCGCTGTTTCCGCACATGACGGCGGCCGAGAACGTCGCCTTTGGCCTGGAGATGCGCAATGTGCCGCGCGCCGAACGGGCCGAACGCGTCCGGGCGGCGCTTGCGATGGTCGGCCTCGCCGGTTACGAGGACCGCCATCCGCGCCGGATGTCCGGCGGCCAGCAGCAGCGCGTCGCGCTGGCGCGCGCGCTGGTGATCAAGCCGAGCGTGCTGCTGCTCGACGAGCCGCTGTCGAACCTCGACGCCAAGCTGCGCGAGGAGATGCAGATCGAGCTGCGCCAGATCCAGCGTACCATCGGCACCACCACCATCCTCGTGACGCACGACCAGAACGAGGCGATGTCGCTGTCCGATCGCATCGTGGTGATGAGCCAGGGCAAGATCGAGCAGATCGGCACGCCCCAGGAGACTTACGAGAAGCCGGCCTCGGCCTTCGTCTCGCAATTCCTCGGCAAGACCAATGATTTTGCGGCAACGATCGATCGCACCGTGTCGCCGGCGCCTCTGATCACGGGGTCTTGGACGATTGCGGCGCCCACTGGCGGCCTCAACGGACCCGTCACCGTCAGTGTGCGGCCCGAACGCATCGGCTTCGGCGAGGCCGGCCTCAGCGCCAGGATCATCACGCGAATCTTCCAGGGCAATCACTGGCTGTTCCAGTGCGATAGCGAATGCGGTCCGGCGATCGTCATCCGCCAGAACAACGGACAGCCTCAGCCTGCGGAAGGTGATGCCGTGCGTCTCTGCTGGCGCCCCGAAGACATGAGCCTCCGCGCGAGGAAGGCGGCATGAGCGCGGTCACCGAACAGCGTAGCGCGCGTGCGCCCTGGGCGCTCTCGGCACCCGCAATCCTGCTGTTCGTGGGCGTGCTGCTGATCCCGCTCGCGATGACCGTGATGCTGTCGTTCCACGATTGGGGCCAGTACAAGGGCATCGAGCCCGTCTTCATCCTGAAGAACTGGCACGAGGTCGCGACCGATCCGTACTTTGCCGAGATGTTCTGGCGGACGTTTCGCATCGCCATCCTGACCACGCTGCTCACGGCGGTGCTGGGCGCGCCCGAGGCCTACATCCTCAACCGCATGAGCGGGCGCTGGAAGAGCGTCTTCCTGCTCGTGATTCTCGGCCCGCTTCTGATCTCGGTGGTGGCGCGCACGCTCGGCTGGGCGCTTCTGTTCGGCGGCAACAACGGCCTCGTCAACAAGCTGCTGATGTCGCTCGGGGTGATCCGCGCGCCGATTCCCTTCATGTTCACCGAAACCGGCATGGTCATCGCGCTCGCGCATGTCATGATGCCGTTCATGGTGCTGTCGGTCTGGGCGGCGCTGCAGCGGCTCGATCCGCAGATCGAGAACGCCGCGATGTCGCTCGGCGCCGGTCCGATCACCACCATTCGCCGCATCGTGATGCCGCAGATCATGCCCGGTGTGCTGTCGGGTGCGATCATCGTGTTCTCGCTGTCGGCCAGCGCTTTCGCGACGCCGGCGATCATCGGCGGCCGCAGGCTGAAGGTCGCGGCGACGCTCGCCTATGACGAATTCCTCAACACGCTGAACTGGCCGCTCGGCGCCGCCGTCGCCACCCTGCTGCTCGCGGCACTGGTGCTGATCGTGGTCGGCAGCAATGCGTTGATCGAGCGCCGCTATGCCGAGGTGTTCCGATGAGCCGCAACGGGCCGCTCGCGCTGATCTTCCACACCATCTTCGTTATCGTCATGGTGGCGCCGATCCTGGTCGTGTGCCTGGTCGCCTTCACGCCCGAGGGCTTCCTGTCGCTGCCGACCAACGGCTTTTCGCTGCGCTGGTTCAGGGCGATCGCGAACTACCCCGAGTTCGTCCATGCGTTCTGGGTCAGCCTCGGGCTCGGCGCGCTGTCGTCGCTGGTCGCGCTGATGTTCGCGGTGCCGGCGGCACTGGCGATTGCCCGCTATCGCTTCCGCGGCCGGGACGCGCTGGCGGCGCTGTTCCTGTCGCCGCTGATGATCCCGCATGTCGTGCTTGGTATCGCCTTCCTGCGTTTCTTCACCTCGTTCGGCCTTGGCGGCAGCTTTGCGGCGCTGATCATCGCGCATGTCATCATCGTGTTTCCCTTCGCGCTGCGGCTGACGCTCGCGGCTGCGACCGGCATGGACCAGTCCGTCGAAATGGCGGCGGTCTCGCTCGGCGCCGGCGGCTTCACCCTGTTTCGCCGCGTGACGCTGCCCCTGATCATGCCGGGCGTCATCAGCGGCTGGGCGCTGGCCTTCATCCAGTCCTTCGACGATCTCACCATGACCATCTTTCTCGCCGTGCCCGGCACCGAGACGCTGCCGGTGCGCATGTTCCTCTACATCCAGGACAACATCGATCCGCTGGTGACGTCCGTCTCGGCCTGCGTGATCGCGATCACCATGACCGCCCTCATTCTGCTCGACCGCTTCTACGGGCTCGACCGCGTGCTCGCCGGCAAGGGCGATGCGGGACGATAGGAGAATTCATGCGCAAGGACTATGACGTCGCCGTCGTCGGAGGCGGACTGCTCGGCTCGGCCATCGCCTGGGGCCTTGGCCGCCTCGGCAAACGCGTGGCCGTGCTTGACGAGGGCGACATCACCAAGCGCGCCTCGCGCGCGAACTTCGCGCTGGTCTGGGTGCAAAGCAAGGGCCTCGGCATGCCCGCCTACACGGTCTGGACCGTGCGGGCCTCGCAGGCGTGGGGGCAACTCGCGTCCGAGCTCAGGCAGCAGACCGGACTTGACGTCAGCCTGCAGCAGAACGGCGGCTTCCATCTCACGCTCGGCGAGGACGAATTCGGCCAGCGTACCGATCTCGTCAGGCGCATGCACAACCAGGTCGGCGCCGCCGACTACAGGATGGAGATGCTGTCCGCCTCGGAGGTGAAAAAGTTCCTGCCGCTGATCGGCCCCGAAGTGTCCGGCGGCAGCTATTGTCCGCTCGACGGCCACGTCAATTCGCTGCGCACCTTCCGTGCATTTCACACCGGCTTCCAGGCGTTCGGCATCGACTATCTGCCGGAACGCCCGGTCTCGGCGATCGACAGAAGCGGCGGCGAATTCCGCCTGACGACGCCGCAGGGCGAGGTGCGCGCCGCCAAGGTCGTGCTCGCCGCCGGCAATGCCAACCAGGCGCTGGCGCCGATGGTCGGCCTCCATGCGCCGATGGGCCCGACGCGCGGCCAGATCGTGGTGACCGAGCGCACCATGCCGTTTCTGCCGCACCCGCTGACCACGATGCGCCAGACCGACGAGGGCACGGTGATGATCGGCGACAGCAAGGAGGACGAGCTCGACGATCGCGCGCTCAAGCACTCGATCAGCGCCGTGATGACCGATCGTGCCCAGCGCATGTTCCCGCATCTATCTCGGCTCAACGTGGTCCGTAGCTGGGCCGGCATCCGCGTCATGCCGCAGGACGGCTTTCCGATCTACGACCAGTCGGCGACGCATCCAGGGGCCTTCGTCGCGTGCTGTCATTCCGGCGTTACGCTCGCCTCCAACCACGCCTTCGAGATCGCACGCATGGTCGCGCAGGGCGCGCTCGAGCCGGAGCTGGTCGGCGCCTTCTCGGCCAGCCGCTTCGGCGGCGCGGGCGCATCGAACAACAGCGGCTACTGACATGCGACGGGCTCTGGGGAAATCGATGGCAGCCAAGGACTCGGACCACCTCTCCCATAGGGAGAGGTCGGAGCGCATCGCAAGATGCGCTCCGGGTGAGGGGATCAAGCCTCACCGGGGGCCGTGGCCCCTCACCCGGATTGCTCAGGCGCGCAGTTGCGCGCCAAAGCAATCCGACCTCTCCCCGTCGGGGAGAGGTGACGCGGCTGTATCTGAATTCCCTGCGCTCCAACAAGTTCTGAGAAGGAGCCAAGAGGCATCCCATGTTTAAGAGATCCGAACAGGACAAGCGATCGCAGGTCCAGATTTTCGTCGACGGTATCGCCGTCGCGGCGCGTGAGGGCGACACCGTCTCCGCCGCGTTACTGGCCTCGGGCCTCGATGCGCGGCGGTCGACCGCCGTGAGCGGCGCGCCGCGTCTGCCCTATTGCATGATGGGCGTGTGCTTCGACTGCCTCGTCACCATCGACGGCGTCGGCAATCGCCAGGGCTGCCTCGTTCCTGTCGCCGAAGGCATGCAGATCGAAATCCAGAAGGGCAAGCGGGAGATCGGAAAATGACTGTGGCTCCCAAGCGCGAATCTTACGACGTCGTGGTGATCGGCGCCGGGCCTGCCGGCCTTGCCGCCGCCGCGACATCGGCGGAGGCCGGCCTCTCGACATTGCTGCTGGACGAGAACGCGGGGCCAGGCGGCCAGGTCTTCCGGTCGATCGCCTCGACACCGGTCACGGACCGCGAGCAGCTCGGCGCCGACTATTGGGCGGGTGCTGATCTCGTGCAGGCGCTCCGCACCAGCAGTGCCGAGGTGATCCACCGCGCCACGGTCTGGAGCCTCGACCGCAATCTCGACATCGCCATCTCCGTTGGCGGTGCATCGGCCTTCGTCAAGGCGAGGCGCGTCATCCTCGCCACTGGTGCGCTGGAGCGGCCATTCCCCATTCCCGGCTGGACATTGCCGGGCGTGATGACGGCGGGCGCCGCGCAGACCATGCTGAAATCGTCCGCGCTGGTGCCTGACGGACGCACCGTGATCGCGGGGCAGGGGCCGCTGTTGTGGCTGCTCGCCGCGCAGATCCTGCGCCTCGGCGGCCGCATCGACCGCATCCTCGACACCACCACACGCGGCAGTTACTTCGCCGCCCTGCCGCACGCCTTCGCGTTCCTGACCTCGCCCTATTTCGCCAAGGGCCTGTCGATGATGCGGGAGGTGAGGGCCAAGGTGCAGGTCGTCTCCGGCGTCACCGAACTGGCTGCATCAGGTGACGGGCAGCTTGCGAGCGTGAGCTATGTCGCTGGCAGCAGGCGCGAGACCATTGCGGCCGATCTCCTGTTGCTGCATCAGGGCGTCGTGCCGAACGTCAATCTGGCGATGTCGGCCGGGGTCGAGCATCGCTGGGACGATCTGCAACTGTGCTGGTCGCCGGTGCTCGATGCGAGCGGCAATTCGTCGGTCGCAGGGATCGCGATCGCAGGCGACGGCGCAGGCATAGGCGGCGCCAATGCCGCCGTCGTCCGCGGTCGCATCGCGGCGCGTGCAGCCGTTGAAGCACTTGCGCCGGCCGCTGCGGCCAGGCTTCCGCCGATGGCAAAATTGCGCGCCGATCTCGCCAGGGCCGAACGTGGCCGCGCGTTCCTCGACACGCTGTTCCGCCCCGCGCCGCAGTTCCGGATTCCCGGCGGCGACACCATCGTCTGCCGCTGCGAGGAAGTGACCGCCAAGGACATCCTCGATGCGGTCGCGATCGGCGCGACCGGGCCGAACCAGCTGAAGGCCTATCGCCGCACCGGCATGGGGCCGTGCCAGGGACGGCTCTGCGGTCTCACCGTCACCGAACTGATGGCGCAGGCGCGCGGCAAGAGCCCGCAGGAGATCGGCTATTACCGGCTGCGCGCGCCGGTGAAGCCGATCACGCTCGCCGAGCTCGCCGCGGTTCCCAGGAGCGAGGCCGACGTCAAGGCCGTGGTGCGCGGATGACGCGAAACGTGGATGCGATCGTCATCGGCGGCGGCATCCATGGCTGCTCGACCGCATTGCATCTGTGTCTTGCCGGTCTCAAGCCGGTGCTGATCGAGAAGGACTATGCGGGGCGTCATGCCTCCGGCGTCAATGCCGGCGGCGTGCGCCAGCTGGCGCGGCACATTCCCGAGATCCCGCTGTCGATCCGCTCGATGGGGATTTGGGAGAAGATCAAGGATCTCCTCGACGACGATTGCAGCTTCGAGAGCCATGGCCAGGTGCTGGTCGCGGAGAACGAGGACGAGCTCGCGGCGTGCCGCGCGCGGGTGGCCGAACTCAACGCGCTTGGCTTCACCCATGAGGAGCTGATCGACGCCACAGAGCTTCGACGTCTGGTCCCCGCGGTCGCCGAGACCTGCCCCGGCGGCGTGGTGTCACGCCGCGACGGCGCCGCCAATCCGGCGCAGACCACGACGGCGTTCCGCCGCAAGGCCGAACAGCTCGGGACCACCGTGCGCGAGGGCGTGGCGGCCAGCAACATCCGCAGCCGTGACGGCCTCTGGCTTGTCGATGTCGGCACTGAAACCTTTGCCGCGCCGGTGCTGGTCAACGCCGCCGGCGCCTGGGCGGGCAAGATCGCGGCCGATCTCGGCGAGCCGGTTCCGGTCGAGACCGTGGCACCGATGCTGATGATCACCTCGCGCGTGCCGCATTTCATCGATCCCGTGGTGATCCTGCGCGGCCGGAAACTCTCCTTCAAGCAGTTCTCCAACGGCACCGTGCTGATCGGTGGCGGCCACCTCGCCAAGCCCTATCAGGACCGCAACGAAACGGTGCTGGACTGGAAGAGCCTCGCCACCAGCGCCCGCACCGTATTCGAGCTGTTTCCGGTGATGCGCAGCGCGACCATCGTGCGTGCCTGGGCCGGTATCGAGGCGAAGATGAAGGACGATCTTCCCGTATTCGGCCCGAGCAGCCGCCACAAGGGGCTCTACCACCAGTTCGGCTTCTCGCTGCACGGCTTCCAGCTCGGCCCCGGCGCCGGCGCGGTCATGGCCGAACTGATCGCCCACGGTGGCACCCAGACCCGCATCGGCGATCTCGGCATCGACCGCTTCCATCCTTCCACGCTCTAATCAGAGGATCTCATGAGCATCACCCGCAGCATCCGCACGCCCATCATGCACCGCGCCGTCGAGGCCAACGGCTTCGTCTTCGTCGGCGGCACCATCGCCGACGACACGTCCGTCTCGATGGGCGAGCAGACACGCAACATCCTCGGCAAGATCGCCGGCTATCTGAAGGAAGCCGGCACCGACAAGAGCCGCGTCGTCAGCGCTTCGATCTTCGTGACCGATCTCTCGAAGAAGAAGGAGATGGACGCGGCCTGGACCGAGTTCTTCGGCGACGATCTCCCCACCCGTGCCACCGTCGGCGTCGCCGATCTCGGCGGCGGTGCGCTGATCGAAGTGGTTGTCACCGCGCTGAAGGGTTGACGATGCCAGCGGCGGGTGGGTCAAGCCGTCGCGCCGCCGCCCGGCTCCAGCGCCTCGCCGGCGTCGATCGGGTGCGCCATGGTCGCGTGCAGCGCGTCCCGGTCGAGTTCGCCCTCGGAGATGCTGATGACGACGCAGGCGACCCCATTGCCGATCAAATTGGTCAGCGCGCGGCATTCGCTCATGAACTTGTCGATGCCGACCAGGATGGCGATCGACTGGATCGGGATGTCGGGAACGATGGATAGCGTCGCGGCGAGCGTGATGAAGCCGGCGCCGGTTACGCCCGAGGCGCCCTTCGAGGTGATCATGGCGATGCCGAGGATGCCGAGCTCCTGCCAGATCGTCAGATGCGTGTTGGTGGCCTGCGCCAGGAACAGCGTCGCCAACGTCATGTAGATGTTGGTGCCGTCGAGATTGAAGCTGTAGCCGGTCGGGATCACGAGGCCGACCACCGAGCGCGAGGCGCCGAGATGCTCCATCTTCTGGATCATCTGCGGCAGCACCGTCTCCGACGACGAGGTGCCGAGCACGATCAGAAGCTCGTCCTTGATGTAGGCGATGAAGCGCAGGATCGAGAAGCCGGCGAGACGCGCGATGCCGCCGAGCACGATCAGCACGAACAGGATGCTGGTCAGGTAGAACGTGCCGACCAGGGCCGCGAGGTTGAGCAGCGAGCCGAGGCCGTAGGCGCCGACCGTGAACGCCATGGCGCCGAACGCGCCGATCGGCGCGACCCGGACGATGATGCGGATGATGCCGAAGAACATCCGCGCCGCCTTGTCGATGGCGTCGGCGATCGGCTCGCCCGCCTTGCCGAGGAAGGCGATGGCGAAGCCCGACAGGATCGAGATCAGGAGCACCTGCAGCAGGTCGCCGCGCGCGACCGCGCCGAAATAGCTGTCCGGAATGATCGCCATCAGATGCGCGACGATCCCATCCTCCTTGGCCTTGGTGACGTAGGTCGCGACCGATTTCGGATCGATCGTGGCGGGATCGATGTTGAAGCCATGTCCGGGCTGCAGCACTTCGCCGACCAGCAGGCCGACCGCCAGGGCGACGGTCGAGACCGTCTCGAAATAGATCAGCGACTTCAGCCCGACCCGGCCGACGCGCTTGAGGTCGCCCATGGAAGAAATGCCATGCACCACGGTGCAGAAGATCACCGGTGCGATCATCATCTTGATCAGCGCGATGAAACCGTCACCCAGCGGCTTGAGCGCCTTGCCGAGGTCCGGATAGAGGTAACCAATCAGCACGCCGAGCGCGATGGCGATCAGGACCTGGACGTAGAGGATCTTGTACCAGGGTTGATGCCGGCGCTGGATCGCCGGCTGGATCGCGGATGGGGTCATCGGGCAGCCTCGACGTGCAGGAGTGCTGCATGACTATCATCATGCCGAGGCAGCTGACTATCATACGTTCCGGTCGTCGCGGCAGCGCAACCCCGCCATGTCAAATGATCACGTCAGATGATCACGGCGTGCGGCGGGGGATGGAACAAAATCCCGTTTCCGCCGATGATCCGGCATCCCGGAGGACATCCATGCCGCAGACCGACCCTTCGCTCCAGTTTCCCTCACGCCTCGCCGGCCAGTACGCGCTGGTGACCGGCGGCTCCCAAGGCATCGGCCGGGCCGTTGCCGTCCGGTTCGCCCAGGAGGGGGCGACCGTCGCCATCAATTATTTCGATCACGAGGACCGGGCCGAGGAGACCCTTTCGATGGCGCGGGCGGCTTCCCGCGAACGCGGCCATGGCGAGGCCGATCACGTCGTCGTCAAGGCCGATATCGGCCGCGAAGCGGACATCGCGGCGATGTTCGAGACGGTGCTGGCGCGCTGGAAGCGGCTGGATTGCCTCGTCAACAATGCCGGCTTCCAGAAGGAAGCGCCGAGCGAGGCGCTCGACGTCGACACTTATCGCCGCATCATCGAGGTCAATCTCAACGGCGCCGTGCTCTGTGCCCAGAAGGCGCTGGCCCATTTCGTGGCGCGCGGTGGCGGCGGCAGCATCATCAACTGCTCCAGCGTCCACCAGATCATCCCCAAGCCCGGCTATCTCGCTTATTCGATCAGCAAGGGGGGCATGGCCAATCTGACACGCACGCTGGCGCTGGAGTTTGCCGGCCGGGGCATCCGCGTCAATGCGGTCGGTCCCGGCGCGATCGACACCCCGATCAACGCCGCATGGCGCAACGATCCCGAGAAACGCGGCGAGGTCACCAGCCATATTCCGCTTGGACGGGTTGGCACGCCCGAGGAAATCGCCGCCGTGTTCGCCTTCCTCGCATCCGATGAGGCGAGCTACATCACCGGCCAGACCATCTATGCCTGCGGAGGCCTGACGCTGTTCCCGGAGTTTCGCGACAATTGGGCGAGTTGAGGTCGCCCAATGGGCTCGCGGGATGATCTGGCAAAACCGGTGCCCGCGGACTACATCTGCGTCATGGCTCACCATCCGCTCCGGGATTTCGTCGATCGGCACCAGCGCCTGTTCGTGCTGACAGGTGCCGGCTGCAGCACCAATTCCGGCATCCCCGACTATCGCGACACCGACGGAAACTGGAAGCGGACCCAGCCGGTGAACTTCCAGGCCTTCATGTCGGATGCGGCCACGCGGCAGCGCTATTGGGCCCGCAGCCTGATCGGCTGGCGCAGGTTCGGCCAGGCGCGTCCCAACCTCGCCCATCATGCCCTGGCCCGCCTCGAGGCGAACGGGCGGTGCGACATGCTGCTGACCCAGAACGTCGACCGGCTGCATCAATCGGCCGGTCACCGGCAGGTGATCGATCTGCATGGCCGGCTCGATCTGGTCCGCTGCATGGGCTGCGGCCGCAAGACGCCGCGCAGCGACTTCCAGCACACGCTCGGACAGGCCAATCCCGACTGGCTCGGTCTCGACGCGGCCGATGCGCCTGACGGCGACGCAGATCTCGAGAACCAGGATTTTTCGTCCTTCATCGTGCCGGCCTGCGAGGCCTGCGGCGGCATCCTCAAGCCCGACGTCGTGTTCTTCGGTGAGAACGTGCCGCGCGATGTCGTCGCCACCGCACAGGATCATCTGGCGCAGGCCGATGCGATGCTGGTCGTCGGGTCCTCGCTGATGGTCTATTCGGGCTTCCGCTTCGTGCAATCGGCGGCGCAGCGGCAGATTCCGATCGCGGCGGTCAATCTCGGGCGCACTCGCGCCGACGATCTCCTGACGTTGAAAGTCGAGGAGCGCTGCGAAGCGGCGCTTGCATTCCTGCTCTGACGCAGCGCGAGGCAAACTCGCCTTGCCTATTGCATGGTGGCCCCGCAGAATAGCTGGGCGCAGCGCATTCGCCATCGCGCATGGCATGGAAATTGCTGCGTTTTCACCCTGACGCTGACGATCAGCACGGAGATTCTGGAATGCTTGAGGGAGCCGAAGTGCGGCTTGCCGTGGATATCGGTGGCACGTTCACCGATATCGTGCTGGACGTGGGCGATGTGCGCAAGACCCGCAAGCTGTTGACGACGCCGACGCGCCCCGAAGAGGCCGTGCTGGACGGCATGCGTCTCATTCTCGCCGATGCGCGTGCACATATCAGCGACATCGACGTCTTCATCCACGGCACGACGCTCGCGACCAACGCCATCATCGAGCGGCGGGGCGCCAGGACTGCGCTGATCGCGACCGACGGCTTTCGCGACGTGCTCGATATCGGCACCGAGAGCCGCTACGACCAGTATGATCTCACCATCGACAAGCCGAAGCCGCTGGCGCCGCGATCGCTGCGCTTCACCGTGCCCGAGCGCATCGATGCGCATGGCGCCGTCCGTCTCCCGCTCGACGAAGCGTCGGTGCGTTCACTCGCGCCCAAATTGCGTGAGCTCGGCGTCGAGAGCGTCGCGATCGCCTTCCTGCACTCCTACGCCAATCCCGAGCACGAGCGCCGCGCGGCCGCGATCCTGGCCGAGGAGATGCCGGGCGTGTCGGTGACCATTTCGTCGGCCGTGTGTCCCGAGATCCGGGAATACGAGCGGACCTCCACCGCGGTGGCCAACGCCTATGTGCAGCCGCTGATCGACGGCTATCTCGCCCGCATGGCCGATGCGCTGCAGGTCGAGCAGTTTCGCGGCGCCATCTATCTCGTGACCTCCGGCGGCGGCGTGACCTCGATCGAGACCGCGCGGCGCTTTCCGGTGCGGCTCGTCGAATCCGGTCCCGCCGGCGGCGCGATCTTCGCGGCGCAGATCGCGGCGCGCCTCGGCGAGAGCAAGGTGCTGTCCTTCGACATGGGCGGCACCACCGCAAAAATCTGCCTCATCGAGAAGTACCAGCCCGAGACCTCGCGCGTGTTCGAGGTCGATCGCGCCGCGCGCTTCCTCAAGGGCTCCGGCCTGCCGGTGCGGATTCCCGTGATCGAGATGGTCGAGATCGGCGCCGGTGGTGGCTCGATCGCCCATGTTGATGCGATGAAGCGCGTCACGGTCGGCCCGGAGAGCGCTTCGTCCGAGCCGGGACCCGCCTGCTATGGCCGCGGCGGCCGGCGGCCGGCGGTGACCGATGCGGACGTCGCGCTCGGCATGATCGATCCCGACGCCTTCGCGGCCGGCACCATCAAGCTCGATCCCGAACTGTCCCGACAGGCGCTCCTGCGCGACGTCGGCGCGCCGCTCGGCCTGTCGGCGGAAACCGCCGCCTATGCGGTGCACGAGGTCGTCTGCGAGAACATGGCCAGCGCGGCGCGTGTGCATGCGGTCGAGCGCGGCGAGATCGTCGGCCAGCACACGCTGATCGCCTTCGGCGGCGCGGCGCCGCTGCACGCGGCGCGCGTGGCCGAGAAGATCGGCGTGTCGCGGGTCATCGTGCCGTCCAATGCCGGCGTCGGCTCGGCCGTGGGATTCCTGGCCGCTCCGATCGCCTATGAATTGGTGCGCAGCCGCCACGTCCGTCTCGACGATTTCGACACCGGGGCGGTCTCCGCCCTCTTGCAGGAGATGGCGAGCGAAACCCGCGCACTGGTCGAGCCGGGCGCGGCCGGCGCCCCGGTGCGCGAGCGCCGCGCCGCCTTCATGCGCTATGTCGGCCAGGGCCACGAGATCTCGATCGAGCTGCCGAACCGGACGCTGACATCGGCCGATCTCGCCGGGCTGCGCCAGAAGTTCGAGGCCGACTATGCTGCGATGTTCGAGCGGGCCATTCCCGGCGCCGCAATCGAGGTCTTGAGCTGGTCGGTGCTCGCGACGACGGATGCGCGCAATCCCTCGGCCGTCGCGCCCGTCGCGCGCAAGCCCGCCGGCAAGGCGAGCGGCAGCCGCAAGTTCTTCGACGGCCGCGCCGGCGAGGTGATCGAGATCCCGCTCTATCGCCGCGAGGACATGGCGCCCGGTGCGACCATCGCGGGCCCCGCGGTGATCGCGGAGGACGAGACCTCCACCTTCGTCTCCACCAGTTTCGACGCCCATATCGACGGTGCCGGCAGCATCGTCATGGAACGGAAGGCGGCCTGATCATGAGCAAGGCAAAAGCGACGAGCCTGATCGATCTCCAGATCATGTGGCACCGGCTGATCGCCGTTGTCGAGGAGCAGGCGCAGGTGTTGCTGCGGACCGCGTTCAGCCCGATCGTGCGCGAATGCGGCGATCTCTCGGCCGGCGTGTTCGACCTCAAGGGCCGGATGCTGGCGCAGGCGGTGACCGGCACGCCCGGTCACGTCAATTCGATGGCGGAATCGGTCAAGCACTTCATCGCCCAATTCCCGATCGAGACGATGAAGGAGGGCGACGCCTACATCACCAACGATCCCTGGATGGGCACCGGCCATCTCAACGATTTCGTCGTCACCACGCCCTGCTTCAAGGACGGCAAGCCGGTCGCGTTGTTCTCCTGCACCAGCCATCTGATGGACATCGGCGGTATCGGCTTCGGTCCCGATGCCACCGACGTGTTCATGGAGGGGCTCTACATCCCCATGCTCAAGCTGATCGACCAGGGCGTCGTCAACGAGACGCTGATGGCGATGATCCGCACCAATACGCGGCTGCCGATCGACACCGAAGGCGACACCTATTCGCTGGCCGGCTGCAACGACGTCGGCTGCGAGCGCCTGGTCGAGATGATGAGCGAGTTCGGCATCGACACGCTCGACGAGCTCGGCGACTACATTTGCGAGCGTTCGCGCGAGGCGGTGCTGGCCGAGATCGCCAAACTGCCGAAGGGCAGCTGGCGCAACACCATGGTGGTCGACGGCTACGATTCGCCGGTCACGCTGGCGGCGACGCTGACGATCTCGGAGACGGGCATCCATGTCGATTTCGACGGCACCTCGACCGCCTCGAAATTCGGCATCAACGTGCCCTTGTCCTACACCACCGCCTACACCGTGTTCGGTCTCGGCTGCGTCGTCGCCTCGCAGATCCCGAACAATGCCGGTTCGCTCTCGCCGCTCACGGTGTCGGCGCCGGCGGGTGCGATCCTCAACGCGCCGAAGCCGGCGCCGGTCGCCTCGCGTCATATCATCGGCCAGATGCTGCCCGACGTCGTGTTCGGCTGCCTGCGCCAGATTATCCCCGAGCGCGTGCCCGCCGAGGGCACGTCCTGCCTGTGGAATCTCAACGTGCGCGGCCAGACGCGCAGCGGCGTTGGCGGCAATTACGGATTCTCGATGGCCGTGACCTCGAACGGCGGCACTGGCGCACGCTTCGGCAAGGACGGGCTGTCGGCCACGGCCTATCCCAGCGGCGTGCGCGGCACGCCCGTCGAGATCGCGGAGACGCAGACCCCGCTGATCTTCTGGCGCAAGGAGCTGCGTCCGGATTCCGGCGGCGCCGGGCGCACCCGCGGCGGGCTCGGCCAGATCATCGAGGTCGGCAGCGGCGTCGACGCGCCGTTCGACATTCTCGCGGCGTTCGACCGCATCGATCATCCGCCGCGCGGCCGCGATGGCGGCAAGGACGGCGAGGCCGGCTATGTCGGCCTGAAGTCCGGCAAGAAGCTGCGCGGCAAGGGCTTCCAGCAGGTGCCGCCGGAGGACCGGCTGGTGGTGCTGACGCCCGGCGGCGCCGGCATCGGCGCTCCCGGCGAACGCGACCGCACGGCGGTGAAGGACGACGTCGAAAGCGGGCTGGTGTCCGCCGACAAGGCAGTTGCAGTTTATGGCTATGCGAGCTGACGCAGCAGGCGTCCGGTGCGCAGTGAACGGAGGGGCACGATGATCACGCGACGAAACTTCACTGCGGGGGCGGCGACGCTGCTGGCCGCCGGCCATATCTCGACCCGCGCGCGGGCGGCGACCGTGAGCTGGGACATGTCGACGGTGTGGCCGGACGGCAATTTCCACACCCAGAACGCATTTGCCTTTGCCGAGGAGGTGAAAAAGCAGAGCGGCGGCGCGGTCGCCATCACCGTCAAGGCCGGTGGCCAGCTCGGCTTCAAGGGCCCGGAGCATCTGCGCGCGGTGCGCGACGGTCTCGTCCCGCTCGCCGACGTGCTCAACATCCAGCAGGTCGGTGACGAACCCTTCATGGGCGTCGAGAGCATTCCCTTCCTGTGCGGCTCCGTCGAGGAACTCAAGGTGCTGCACAAACATGTGCGGCCCGAATACGAGAAGATCGCCGCGCGCAACAACCAGAAGATCCTCTATATCGTGCCGTGGCCGACGCAATATCTGCATCTCAAGGCCAAGGTCGCCGACGTCGACGGCCTCAAGAACATCAAGATCCGCGTGCCGGACAAGAACGCGGTCGAGATGCTCAATGCGGTCGGCATGGCCGCGGTCATGATCCCCTGGGGCGAGACCATTCCGGCGCTGGCTTCCGGCGCCGTGTCGGGCGTTTCCACCTCCTCGGTGTCGGGCGTCGACGGCAAGTTCTGGGAGTTCCTGAAATACGTCTACCCGACCAACCATGTCTGGTCGTCGCAGATGCTCACCGTGAATCTCGATTCCTGGAAGGCGCTCACGCCCGAGCAGCAGCAGCTCGTCGCCGGCATCGCCGCGAAGATGGAGCCCGCGTTCTGGGCCAATTCCCTCAAGGCCGATGTCGACAGCCTCAACCGCCTGAAGGAGGGCGGCATGGAGGTCGTGCCGGTCTCGGATGCGATGATGGCGGACATCCGTGCCAAGACCGCGCCGCAGCTCGACGCCTTCCTCAAGCGCGTCCCGGCTGCGGACAAGCCGGTGCGGGCCTATCTCGCCGAAATGAAGCGTTGAGAGGCGGTTGCTGGTGAACGGTTCCTCCGCGGCTTCGCAAAGCCTCAACGCCGCGGCGCCGGCGCCGCTGCGTCTTCTGCTCGACGGCATCGACCGTCTCGGCCGGCTCGATGGCTGGATCGGCGGCGGTTGCCTGCTCCTGCTCACGCTGCTCATGCTGTGCGAGGTGGCGACACGCTTCCTCTCCAACTTCCTGCCGTTCTTTCCCCCGACGATTTCCATCGCCTGGGAATATTCGTCCTACCTGATGGCGGCGTCCTTCACCTTCGGCGCCGCCATGACGCTGCGCGTCGGCGGTCACATCCGCGTCGTGCTGCTGCTGAAGAACGTGCCGGCGCCGGTGCAGCGGGCAATCGAGATTCTCTCGGCCACTGCCGGCTTCGCCTTCATGGCGTTCCTGACTTCGGCCATGGCCAAGTTCGCCTTTGCGGCCTATGTGCGCGGCCAGGTCTCGACCTCCAGCGACACGCCGCTGTGGTTTCCGGAAGCGGTCGTCACCTTCGGCATGCTGCTGCTGACGCTGCAGTTCCTGGCCCGTGCGATCCAGGCCGCGCTGGGCCTGCCGCTGGAAGACCATCGCATGAAGGCCTCGCCCGTCGAATGACCGCGCCAGCTTCCGGACACTGCCTGCCATGACCATTGAAGTCGTTTCTCTCTTCGTCATTCTGTTCGCGCTGCTGGCCGGCGGCGTCTGGATCGGACTGACGCTGGCGCTCACCGCGACATTGCTGCTCGCGATGTTCCGCTCGATTCCGCTCGACAAGCTGTTGCCGCAATATGCCTGGAACATCCTGACCACGCAGGAGCTGCTGGCGCTGCCGCTGTTTATCCTGATGGGCGAGTTGCTGTTCCGCACACGCCTGTCGCGCTCCCTGTTCCAGGGACTCGCGCCCTGGGCCGGCTTGCTGCCCGGCCGCCTGCTGCATGTGAACGTGATCGGCTGCACCATCTTCGCGGCGATCTCCGGCTCGTCCGCGGCGACCACGCAGGTGATCGGCCGCATGTCGCTCAACGAACTGCTGCGGCGCGGCTATTCGCGCGACATCGCGATCGGCTCGCTCGCCGGCGCCGGCACGCTCGGCTTCCTGATTCCGCCGTCCAACATCATGATCATCTACGGCGTGCTCGGCGACGTCTCGATCCTGAAGCTGTTCACGGCGGGCGTGCTGCCGGGCCTCCTGCTGGCGGCCACCTTCATGGGCTGGGTGATGCTGCATACGACGCTGAACCCTGCCATGGTGCCGGAGGCGGAGGCCAGGCTTTCGCAAGTGCCATGGGGCGAGCGCTTTGCCGCGCTGAAGGATCTCGCGCCGGCGCTGTTCCTGATCGCCTGCGTGCTCGGTTCGATGTATGGCGGATTGGCGACGCCCTCGGAGGCGGCCGCCGTCGGCGTGCTCGGCGCCGGGCTCGTGGCCTGGGCGCAGGGTGCGATGTCGCAACAGGTGATGCGCGACGTGCTGATCGGCTCGGTCGTGACCTGCTCGATGATCGCGCTGATCGTACTCGGCGCCTCGATCCTCGGCAACGCCGCCGCCTTCCTCGGCATTCCCCAGGCCGTGGCCGCCTTCGTGAAGGGCCTCGGTCTGTCGCCCTTCATGCTGATCGTCGTGTTGATCGTCTTCTACCTGATCCTCGGCTGCTTCCTCGACGGCTTCTCGATGATCGTGATGACGCTGCCGATCGTGCTGCCGATCGTGAAGGGCGCCGGCTTCGACGAAATCTGGTTCGGCATCTTCCTCGTGCTCGCGGTCGAGATGGCGCAGATCACCCCGCCGGTCGGCTTCAATTTGTTCGTGATCCAGGGCCTGACCGAGGATGGCCTCGGCTACATCGCGCGGGTGACCATGCCCTATCTGATCATCATGGTCGGCTTCGTGTTGCTGCTGACGCTGTGGCCCGGCATCGTCACGATCCTGCCGCGCGTGCTGTACGGGTAGACAGCTCGCCCCATCGGGGCTGGGCAATCGCAGATGATCTTTCAAGGATTCGTACAGCCGGTTCTTCGACGTCATGGCCGGGCTTGTCCCGGCCATCCACGACCTTTCCCGCAACACGAAGAACGTGGATGCCCGGGACAAGTGTTCAGCCCGGAGACATAGCTTACACCTGTTCGGGGACATGGTTGACACGTC
>CAYREH010000066.1:0-30324 GCA_964423245.1 uncultured Bradyrhizobium sp.
TCGCTGCGCTCGCAATGAGGAGGAGGAAAGAGTCCTGCTCAAAACGCTCGTCTCACGTCCCGGACGCAGCGCGTCCGGGACACGAGCGTGCGGTCCTTAAACCGGCTTGCCGGTATAGGGCATCGAGGCCGTCAGGCCGCCGTCGACCGGGAACGCCTGACCATTCACATAGGACGCCTCGTCGCTGGCCAGGAACAGTCCCATCGCCGCGAGTTCGTGCGGCTGGCCGGGGCGCTTGAGCGGGTTGAGCTGGCCGATCTTGTCCTGGGTGCCGCGTTCCTTGGCGCGGTCGAAGATCGGCTTGGTCATGCCGGTTTCGATCAGGCCCGGGCAGACCGCGTTGATGCGCACGCCGGTGCCGGTGAGCGAATAGGCGGTGGTTTGCACGAGACTGATCACGCCGGCCTTGCTGGCGGCATAGGGATGCCCGCTGGCGCCGGCCTTGAGGCCCGCAACCGATGCGGTCAGCACGATGGCGCCGGACTGCTGCTTCACCATGTGCGGCATGGCGTGCTTCACCGCGAGGAACGGTCCGATCAGATTGACGCGCAGCACCTCCTGCCATTGTTCCACGGTCTGCTCGCCGAGCGGCACGAGCCCGCCGGACACGCCGGCATTGGCCCAGATCACGTCGAGCCGGCCGTGCGTTTTCACCGCCTTGTCGATGACGGCGATGACGTCGGACTCGGAACCGGCATCCGCGATCATGGCCTCGGCCACGCCGCCTTGCTTTTTCACCTCGTCGACGGTCTCCTTGACCGCCTCGGTGCGGTCCACCGCGATCAGCCTGGCGCCTTCGCGGGTAAACAGAAGTGCGGCCGCGCGGCCGATGCCGCTGCCGGCGCCGGTGATGATGACGGATTTGCCTTGCAGGCGGCCCATGCGTTTCTCCCTCGGGGGTTGCCGGCGACGCTTGCCGCGCCGCGGAATTTCAAACACAATTTCAAACGGCAAAGTGTCTTGAGACACGGTCGCTCCTCACGTACAGCGACATCACACGGGATGGAAGGGTTTCGATGGCAGGCGCAGACAAGCCGAACGTGGTGACGACGCGCTGGTGGTGGGTCCGGCATGCGCCGGTGCGCAACGACGGCGGCAACATCTACGGCCAGTCGGACATCGCCTGCGACACCAGCGACGCCTATGTGTTCAACGCGGTCGCCAAGGTGCTGCCGCGCAAGGCGGTCTGGTATTCGAGCAATCTGAGGCGCACCCACCAGACCGCGGAAGCGATCTGGGCCGCCGGCTATCCGCGCCCGGGGTCGATGACATGGGAAGCCGATCTCGCCGAACAGAATCTCGGCCAGTGGCAGGGCATGAACCGCGCCGCCTTCATCGCCAGCCGCCCGGTCGGCTCGAGCTGGTTCGCCGACATCAACGAGCCCGCGCCCGGCGGCGAAAGCTTCATGGATCTGTATGAGCGCACGCGCCGCACCATCGAGCGCATCAATGCCGAGGCGGCCGGACAGGACATCATCGCGGTCGCCCATGGCGGCACCATCAAGGCCGCGCTGGGCCTTGCGCTGAACGGCCAGCCGGAGCGCGGGCTGGCCTTCGACATCGACAATTGCTCGGTGACGCGGATCGATCATTTCGCGGCCGCCGACCGCAAGGTCTGGCGGTTGCCGGCGGTGAACCTGCAGCCGTGGATCGCCGACGATGCGCATGCGGCGATGCACCAGATGGCGGGACCGGAAGTCAAGAAGCTGGCCTGAGCCGGCGTTTCACGGAAACACAAAGACCGATTGGGGAGGACTGAAATGACCTTGTTCGACATGAAGGGGAAAGTCGCCGTCATCACCGGCTCGACGCGCGGCATCGGGCTCGCCATCGCCGAGCGCATGGCCGAGCACGGCGCCAAGGTGGTGATCTCCTCGCGCAAGGCCGACGTCTGCGACCAGGTGGCCAAGGGCATCAACGACAAGTTCGGCAAGGGCACCGCGGTCGCGATCGCCGCCAACATCTCCTCGAAGGAGAATCTGCAGAACCTCGTCGACGAGAGCAACCGTGCCTTCGGCAAGATCGACGTGCTGGTCTGCAACGCCGCCTCGAATCCCTATTACGGCCCGCTCGCCGGCATCTCCGACGACCAGTTCAGGAAGATTCTGGACAACAACATCGTCGCCAACAACTGGCTGATCTCGATGGTGGTGCCGCAGATGATCGAGCGCAAGGACGGCTCGATCATCATCGTCTCCTCGATCGGCGGGCTCAAGGGCTCGACCATCCTCGGCGCCTACGCGATCTCGAAGGCCGCCGACATGCAGCTGGCGCGCAATCTCGCCTGCGAATACGGCCCCCACAACATTCGCGTGAACTGCATCGCGCCCGGCCTGATCAAGACCGATTTCGCCAAGGCGCTGTGGGACAATCCCGAGAACCTGAAGGCCTCGACCGCGCGCTCGCCCCTGCTGCGGATCGGCGTCCCCGACGAGATTGCCGGCGCTGCCGTCTTCCTCGGCTCGCGGGCCGGCGACTTCATGACCGGCCAGACCATGGTGATCGACGGCGGCGCGACGATCAGCTGAGGCGAGCGAAGAGGGCCTGCGCCGGGGCGGTGAAGGAACCAACCCGGGGCCCGTCCGTTGGGAGGCATGATCCCGACGGTGATGAAGACGCAATCCCCGGACGACGTCTCCGCGATGGTCGTTGCGGTGGGCGCGGCGATCCTGAGCATCATCATCATCGCTGCGCTGTACCTGGGGCGGGAAATCTTCGTCCCCGTCGCGCTTGCCATCCTGCTGAGCTTCGTCCTCGCGGCCCCCGTCAGGTTCGTGCAGCGCCTGCACGTGCCGCGCGGGGTTGCGGTCGTCGGCGTCGTGCTGTTCGCCTTCATCATCATCTTCGCGCTGGGCAGCGTGATCGCGACCCAGCTCAACGGGCTCGCCGGCGATCTGCCGAAATACCAGGCGACGATCCTGTCCAAGATCCAGTCGGTGCGCGGCGTGGCCGGCGGCAGCTCCACGCTGGAGCGTGCCGCCGAAATGCTGCAGGACCTCGGCAAGGAGCTCGACAAGCCGAAATCGGTCGCGCCGCCCAATCCGCTGACATCAGGCGCACCTGGTAAGACCGGGGTCAAACCGGTCCCGGTCGAGGTGCTGCAGCCGGATCCCGGCGCGCTGGAAAGCCTGCGCTCGCTGATCGCCCCGCTGGTATCGCCGCTGGCGACCACCGGGATCATCGTCATTTTCGTGATCTTCATCCTGATCCAGCGCGAGGATCTGCGGAACCGGCTCATCAGGCTGGCCGGGGCCCACGATCTGCAGCGCACGACCGCGGCGCTGGACGATGCCGCGGCGCGCCTCAGCCGGCTGTTCCTCAATCAGCTGATGCTCAATACCGGCTTCGGCGTGATGATCGGCGTCGGGCTTTGGCTGATCGGGATCCCCAGCGCGGCGCTGTGGGGCATTCTCGCGGCGGTGCTGCGCTTCGTGCCCTATATCGGCGCGATCATTTCCGCGGCCTTTCCGCTCGCGCTCGCCGTGGCGGTCGATCCCGGCTGGTGGATGCTGGCCTGGACCGCCGCGTTGTTCTTCGTCATCGAGCCCTTGGTGGGCCAGGTCGTCGAGCCCTTGCTGTATGGCCGCACCACCGGCCTGTCGCCCGTGGCGGTGGTCGTCTCGGCGACCTTCTGGACGGCCCTGTGGGGACCCATCGGTCTGGTGCTGGCGACGCCGCTCACCGTGTGTCTCGTCGTGCTCGGGCGCCATGTGGAGCGGCTGTCCTTCCTCGACGTGATGTTCGGCGACCGGCCGGCGCTGTCGCCCCCCGAGATATTCTACCAGCGCATGCTGGCCGGCGATCCGACCGAAGCCGCCGAGAAGGCCGAACAGTTCCTCAAGGAGGGCTCGCTGTCGGCCTATTACGACGAGGTCGCGATCAAGGGCATGCAGCTGGCGCAGTCGGATCTCGACCGCGCCGCGCTGGACCGGACGCGGCTCACGCGCATCCGCGATACGGTGCTCGAATTCGTCGAAGACCTCTCGGATCAGGACGATGTCCGTCCGTCCGGGTCTGAACGGACCGAGGACCCCGAGGCGGCCGATGCGGTCGAAGCGGCGGCGACGGCAGGTGAACAGCCGGATATCCCGGTGCTTGCTCCGGACGCGCTGACAGAGTCCTTCCGCGCCGGGAATGCCGTGCTCTGCATCGGCGGACGCACGATGCTGGACGAAACGGGGGCGATCATGCTCGCACAACTCTGCCGCGCGCATGGCGTCGGCAGCCGCGTGGAGGGCCCCGAGGCCCTGTCGACCGCGAATATCTTCCGTCTCGAGACCTCGGGCGTGGCGCTGGTCTGCCTGAGCTATATCGGCATCACCAGCCCGGCGCATCTGCGCTACGCGGTGCGTCGGCTGCGCCGCAAGCTGCCGGCGGCTTCCATCATGGTCGGATGCTGGGCCGAGGGCGTCGCCAATATCGACGAACTGCGCGAGACGGCGAAAGCGGACCTGTTCGCCACCTCGCTGCACGAGGCGGCCCGGATCATCATCGAACGGGCGCAGGGCGAGGCCGGTCCGGTCGCCACAACCGGCGACCGGGCCCTGCTGGCGAGCGCCTGACGCCCCGCGCTACTCCACCGCCGCGTAGACGAGATCCCGCACCAGCGTACGCGTGTAGTCGCGCTGGCCCGGGCCCTGGCTCATGAACACCGCGAACAGGTCTTCCTTCGGATCGATCCAGAAGAACGTGCCGGCGATGCCGCTCCAGAAATACTGGCCGACGCTGCCGGGGAAGGGCGCGATGCCGGCCTCGCGGCGTACGGCGAAGCCGAGGCCGAAGCCGTGGCCCGGCGACAGCAGCGTGCCGTTGGTCACGACATCAGGTCCGAGATGGTCGGCGGCCATCAGTTCCAGCGTCTTGCGTCCGATGATCCGGTTGCCGTCCAGCGTGCCGCCATTGCGCAGCATCAGGCAGAAGCGGGCATAGTCCATCGTGGTCGAAACCAGGCCGCCGCCGCCGGATTCCATCACCGGCTGCTCCAGCATGTTGAACAGCGCGACCTTGTCGCCGGTCCAGGGATCGGCCGGGAAGGGCTCGGCGAGCCTGTTGGCATTGGCCTCGGAGGTGGAGAAGCCGGTCTCGGCCATGCCCAGCGGTGCGAGAATGCGCTCAGTGAGGAAGGTGCCGAGCGACTGGCCGCTGGCGACCTCGATGATGCGGCCGAGGATGTCGGTGGAGCGGCTGTAGTTGAATTCCTCGCCGGGGTGGCAGACCAGCGGGAAGCCGGCGACCAGCGCCGCATGCTCGGCATTGCTGATCTTGCGGCTGCGCACCCGGGAGTCCTGGTAGAGCTTGTGGACCGGCCCGTCGCCCTGGTGCTCGTAGGTGAGGCCGGAGGTATGACGAAGCAGGTCCTGCACCGTCATCGGCCGCTTTGCCGGCACCAGTTCGAGCTTGCCGTTGCTGACCAATCCGACCTTCTGGTCGGCGAATTCGGGGATGAACTTGGCGACGGGATCGCCGAGCAGCAGATGGCCGTCCTCGACCAGCGCCATGATGCCCACCGAGACGATCGGCTTGGTCATCGAGAAGATCCGGAAGATCGAATCGCGGCTCATCGGCGTGGCCGCCGCCGGGCTCTGCCGGCCCAGCGCCTCGAACCAGCCGACCTGGCCGCGGCGGGCGACCAGCACAGTCAGGCCGGGCACGGTTCCCTTGTCGATCTCCCTCTTGAAGGCATCTGACATCGCCTGCAGGCGCGGCCGGGACAGACCGAGCGTTTCCGGCCGGGCCTCGGGAAGGGCCGGGGTTTGGGAGGGCGTTGTGGCCTGTGAGGTGGCTGTGGCTGACGCTGGGGTCATCTTGGGCACTCCCGGTGGTTTTTGCTTGTCCGCGAACTGTGGCCCAGAAAGCCCTGCACAAACAAGCGAGGCGAGCGCGCTTCTCCCTTGCAAACCGGCCGCCCCCTGTGCTTGAAAGCGGCCGTGACCGGCGGCAACGCGAGGTCCGTAGGAGTGTAGCTCAATTGGTAGAGCACCGGTCTCCAAAACCGGGGGTCGCAGGTTCGAGCCCTGCCACTCCTGCCAGCGAAATCAAGCACTTGGCGAAGGTGCTGGCAGGCGAAACGAACGCTTCCGAAAGTTGCATTGATTGTTTCCGGCACGATCGCTCGCCGGTCTAAGCTGGCCGCCAGATCGTCTCCGCCAGCGCAATATCGGTCACGGAATCCTCTCCCGACGCGATCGGCATCCTGCCCTCGATGATGTCTGCGATGAAGGCGTCAGCCTGTCGCCGAAATGCCCAGCTGGTCCCACGCGGCAGCCGTGTGATGCGGCCATCCCGGTCGAGGGTGACCTCGGCCTCCTCCTCGGAAAAGGGAGGGGGCAGATCGATGGTGAGACTGCCGCGCTCGAACGTGATCGCCAGACCTTCGCGCCACGCGCCGCTGGACCGGCTTGCAAGGTCCAGCGTGCAGGACGTCCCATCGAAATCGAGGGTCAACTGTGCGGATCCTGAACTGTCGACGTGGCCGCTGAGGATGCGCGGCGATGCGCCCAGCAGGTGGCGCGTCAAGTTCAAGACGTGGCTGAAAACGTTCAGGAAGTGATCATAGCCGGGCCGCAGCGCATCGCTCATCCAATCCGGTCCGTCCTGCCACAGTTCGAGACCGTCCGGGCGCGGTTCACCGGTCATCACAAAACGCGCGGGTGATCCACCGGTGTCGCCGCCGTGACACCAGCCATGTGCGCGGATGATGCGGCCAAGGGAGCCATCGGCGCGGAGCCGCGCCAGTTCGCCGATCGCGCGCGCAACGCCCGCGTCGTGGCGCTTCATATAGCCGACGGCATAGACCAGATCCCGCCGCTGCGCCGCCGCGACGAGCGATTTGGCCTGCGCGACCGTATAGGCCATGGGCTTTTCCGACAGGACGTGCCGCCCGCTTCCGAGCGCATCCAGGACGATCGGGCCGGTGGCGCGGCGCCGCGTCACGACCACGACGGCATCGACGTCTGCGTCGGCGAGCAGGTCGAGATGCGTCCGGTAGACCCGGGTGACGCCAAATTTTCGCGCAGCAGCCGAGGCGAGATCCGTCCGCAGATCGGCGATCGCGACGACGCTGCAGGCCGGATTGGCCATGAAATTGGCTAGGTGGCACATCTGACCAACCATGCCGACGCCGACAATCCCGATGCCCGGTCGCACCTGTCTAGATCCTCGCCTGCGATGCCTCGGCCTGTTTACGAAGAACAAGGAAATGTGCCGGCTGCCCCCAGCTCTCGATGAACGCAGGATCGGACCGGGTGAGGGCGGTGACCTTGGCCACATCGCCTTGCCCGAGTGCTTCGAAGATGCGTCTGAAGCTCTCGATCGCTGCCATGAGGGCCGCCGTGTCTGACGGATCATCGGCAAGGATATCAGTCTCGCCGATGATCTTGCCGAGTGCTGCGAGGTCCGCGGTCACGCGTGCGAGGCGGGCGGGGGAAGGCTCGTCGATCATTCCGTCAACATCGGCAACCAGCTTGTCGATCACAGCCGATATCGCGTCCACGGCGGTAACGTTGCCGATCATGTAAAGCTTACGCCCGCCGAGAAAGCTCAGGCGGCTGCGGCGAAGATGATGCGCGGTTCGACGGAGTTTCGCGTCGTCTGGAAGCACTTTCTTGTGCCAATACACGTCCAGGCCGTCTCGATAGGATGGCCAGGCGGAGTGAATGTCAAAGCCGAGTTCATGGGCAGCCTCGCTCAGCTTTGCCGCGTCGAGGAAGTAGCGGAGCCGAACGAAAGGATTCTCGAGCACGTCCATCAGCCAGGATTCAAAACTGCGCGTGTGCGGAATGCTGTCCCACTTCGCCGCGAACAGCAGCTTGGCGGTTTCGAGGGGAGGTTGGCGTGTCAGGACCTTGGTGGCGGCATGGATGGCCTTCAGAGCAAGTTCCATGAAACCGCCGCAACGCTCGTAGTATGAAATCACCGCGTAGCCGTCGGGCTGGAGCAGCCGATGGAAGATGCCTAACCACTTCTCCAGGGGCTGAATGGTGTAAATGAAGCCCTCGGCATCGATGATGTCGAAACGACGCGCGTGACCGAAGCCCTCGACATCGGATAGGACGAGTTCACGGAGGCGGTCGGCCCGACCAAACTGGGAAAAATAAGCCTTGATCCTCGGATGAGCCTGCTGGTTCGGCTCGGCCAGCGTCATGCTCGCGCCCCAGCCGGCAAAGACCAGCGCGTTTTCCCCGGAATCGGGGCCGAACTCGAGCACGTCGGAATTGAGAAAGAGCCGGGGAGGCAGCAACAGCTTGCTGGAAAACAATTCGTGCCGCTGCTTCGCATAGGCCGCGAGGTCGGCTGCCGACTTCAGATTTCCGAACGTCGGCAGAATGTCCTGGCGCTCATAGTAGTTGAACAGCTTGTCCTCTGTCATTCAGCGCCTCCGCCATTGCGGCGAGGCAGCCAGCGCGCCGAGCTCGGCCACGTAGCGCCCCACCTCGCCGGAGTCGCTGCCATCCGGTGCCCAATCCGGAAAGGCCGTTCGCGACGGGTCGAAGGGACCGGCCGTCGTCTCGTGAAACACCAGCCATTCCGATGTGATCAGCAAGGAGTGGAAGACCTTCTCGGGCATCCGGTAATAACAGAGCGCGCCCCGGCCATAAGGGGCTACATCGAGCACGTCGCGAATACGTCCGTCGTCCTCGAAGATCACCACCCGCGCGGTGCCTTCCATCACATGGAAGGACTCGGGCTTGCCGATATGCATGTGAGGCCGGACATAGGCGTTGCGATGATGCACGATCAGCATCTCATGCAGGTCTGAGGCGGGATCGGGATGCGCACATAACCTGCTGCGCAGGCGCGGGTTGCCGGCGGCGACGCGTTTCAGCTCGGCGATGGTGGCGTCGTCCACCGTGACGAGGGCGTCATCGCAATAGTAGACTTCCGGGTTCTGCGCGCGCAGGGACGTCGGACTGCGCCTGGCCGTCACGTTACCCGGAGACATCGGATCGCCCGGCATCGTCACAGGATGGTCGCGAATTTATTGACCAGCAGAATGTCCTCGATGGCCTGGATATCCGTGCGCGAGGACAGCGCTATCTCCTCGACGGCGGCATGCAGGTCGCAGCCCTCGCGCAGCACCCGGTCGTAGATCGCCAGCCGCCGATTTTCCTCAGGGGGCAGCATGAAAATACTGTAGCAGATCAATCCCCGCAGTCGCGGCAGTTCGTCGAGGACGTCCTCGAGGACCATATAGCTGCCGGGCATGATGTGCTCGGTGGCGCTGAGCAGATAGTGCAAATTCTTGCGCCGCGCATAGTCCCGGATGACGATGTTCTGGACGTGCTGCGGGGTGCGACTGCCGTTCACCGGGCGCGCGCCGATATAGCCGCGATGGCCGATGCGGTCAGCCATGGAAGCCTCCGGGCAGCTTGTACTTCATGCCGACGCGGGTTGCCGGACGCAACAGGATCGGTTCGAAGAATTCGCCAAACCGCTTGTCAGCATACGGGGACATGATGCTCTTGAACCGGCAATTCATGCTCCAGCGGGTGCTGGATTCCCGGTTCACGCGATTGCCGTGCATCAGCGTCTGGTTGAACAGCATGATGTGACCGTAGGGGATATCGATGAAGGTCACGTGCGGCTCGATGGTCCTGTACAACTCCTCGGCGCTGCGCAGACTTGCCATGCGGTCCTGCATCCCCCCATTCAGGGACGGCGACAAAAGGTACATCGCCTTGGTGCCTCGAACGTCCACGAGCGGTACCCAAACCACGACCTCGAACGGTGAGTCGCCGGACCAGACGTCGGAATGGGTGGCCAGCAGGGAGGAATCGTCGCCAGGAAGCTGGATGCTGAGATTGACGCGGCGCTGCATGCAGAGTTCGTTCCCGACGATGGTTTCGATCGTCGAGCGCGCCAGACGGAAATAAGTCGGGCGCAGCCATGGCTCAGCGTTGAGGCCGGTAATGACATGCATCCGCAAGGCATTGAGGTCGGCCACGGCGACCCGGTCGTGGATGTTGTCCAGCAGATCCTGGGGATCGTTGGGCTGCGGCAATTGCAGGAAGTCCGCGGCGAGCTCCGCTGCCCGCCGCTGAATCCGGTCTAGGCCTGCGCGGTCGTCTGCCGGGGTGGTAATGTACCCGTCATCGATGAAACGATTCGCCAGCAACTGCTCTTCGACGGATACGAAGGCGGTTTCCGTCATTCGAATCTGCTCCCGGATGATCCGAGAATTATAGCTGACGGCATAAGCCCCTAGGAAGAGCCTAAACGGGAAAATGGCCAACCTTCTGTTCTGGAGCCAGTTCCGCGAGCAGCCGAGGATGGCGCGCCGCGATCCGGCATGTTTTGTTGCGGGCAGGACTGGCCCGGTCTGGGACGCTGCGGGCGAGCGAGGCTGAGTTCGTGCGAATCGGAATCGATTTCGACAACACCATCGCGGACTACGACGCGGTCTTCGTCGAGGCTGCGCGCGAGCGCGGCTGGGTCGGCGCCGACTTCGAGGGGCCCAAGAAATTGCTCCGGGATACGGTCCGAAAGCTCGAAGACGGCGAACTGAAATGGCAGGTCCTGCAAGGAGACGTCTATGGGCCGCGGATGCAGGGCGCCGCGCCTTTCGCCGGGGTGATGGCTTTCCTGGAGGCGGTTCGCCGGCGCGGATGCGATGTCGTCGTGGTCAGCCACAAGACCAGATTTGCGAACCATGCCGAGGTGCGGGTGGATCTGCGCGAGGCTGCCCTGGCCTGGATGGAGGCGAGGGGCTTCCTGGACCCGAAGAGAACGGGGCTCTCGCGGGAAACGGTCCACTTCGCCGACACGCGCGCTGAAAAGATCGAGCGGATCGGACAGCTCGGTTGCGCGATCTTCATCGACGACCTCGAGGAGGTCTTCGCGGATCCGTCCTTTCCCGGTCACGTCGACAAGATCCTTTTCACCGCGATGGACGATCCGGCCGCGGGCCGCGACATCGTCGTCAAAGCCAGCTGGACCGATATCAGCCATCACGTCCTCAACGGTCCTCGATTGCTCGCCGCGGAGGTGTGGCGCGTCGCAACCGACCTCGCCGGTGCCCGCATACGATCGATCGATCCGGTCAGAGCCGGTGCCAACAACCGGCTCCTCCGGGTCACCACGGACGATGGTACCCAGTTCGCGCTCAAGCAATACCCGCAACAGCCCTCCGATCCCCGCGATCGGTTGAAGACCGAGTTCTGCGCCCTCCAGTTGATGCATCAATCCGGCTTGACGCAAGTTCCGGAGCCGCGCGCCTGCGATCCCGCGTCGGGCTTTGCGCTCTATCAATGGATCGATGGCCGGCCTCCCGCTGCGAGCGAGTCGGCGATCGATCAGGCGATCGCATTCGTTGTCGCCTTGAAGCAGCTTTCCGGTGCGGCCAGTGCATCCACGCTACCGCTCGCCTCCGAGGCCTGCTTCAGTCCGGGCGACATCGTTGCTCAGGTGGAGCGCCGGTTCGCGGCGCTGAAGTCCGTTGCGGCCGACCATTCCGAGCTCCAGGCCTTTCTCTCCGCTGATTTCGCCGAGACGCTCAGCCGCGCGATAGCCCGCGCAAGGGAGCATTGCCGGCGTATGCAAGTGGATTTCGACGCGTCGATCGATCCCTCCGCACGCTGCCTCAGTCCGTCGGATTTCGGTTTTCACAACGCGATTCAAACGCTCCGGGGACAGATCGTTTTCCTGGATTTCGAGTATTTCGGGTGGGACGACCCCGTGAAGCTGACGTGCGATTTCATGCTCCACCCCGGCATGAATCTGCCTGATCATCTGGCGCAGCAATTCCGGCTCGCAATGGTCCGCTTGTTCGTCGCGCAAGCCGATTTCGAGGCGCGCTTGCATGTGAGCCTCCCGCTCTATGCGCTGCGCTGGACAATGATCCTGCTCAACGAGTTTCTGCCGGAACGCTGGGCGCGCCGCCTTGCGGCCGGCGTCGAGTCGGAGCATCGCGAAGCGCTGGCGCAGCAGCTCGGCAAGGCGAGGGCGATGTTGCTGAAAGCCGAGCGCGCCATTGGCTGATTCGATCGCGTCGCTCGTGCTCGAACCCGATCGCGCTGGTGATATCCGCTCCATCTGATCGGCGAATCACCCGAAAATCTTTCGCTTTGGTCGGCTTTCCAGTACCTTGCCCTGGTCATTCTCACACCCCGAAAGCTCCCGTGATGACCGCCGATCCGGTTGCGCTTGCCAGGTCTCCGAAAAGTCCGCCGCTCGATCGGCGGTCGATCCAACTGCGCCGGCTGGTGGTGGACGCACTGGTCGGGGGAGAGCGCGGTCACGTCGGCTCTTCGATGTCGCCGATCGAAATCCTGCGCGTTCTCTACGATGACGTCTTGCGTCATCGGCCGAGCGAACCCGGCTGGCCGCTGCGCGATCGCTGCATTCTGAGCAAGGGCCACGGATGTCTCGCGCTCTATGCTCTGCTGGCCGACAAGGGTTATTTCCCGGCCGATCTGCTCAAGACGTTCTGTCGCAAGGGGTCGATCCTCGGTGGGCATCCCGAGCACGGCAAGGTGCCTGGCGTCGAAGCCTCGACCGGAGCGCTGGGGCACGGGCTGTCGATCGGCGTGGGTATGGCGCTGGCCGCCCGTATTCAGAAGCGCGACAGCCGCGTGTTCGTCATCATGGGGGACGGCGAGATCAACGAGGGATCGGTCTGGGAGGCCGCTCTGTCGGCAGGCAAGCACAGGCTGTCCAATCTCGTGGCGATCATCGACTACAACAAGATCCAGTCCGCCGGTGCTACGGCCCGCATCCAGGAACTCGAGCCGCTGCTGGACAAGTGGCGGTCGTTCGGATTTGCGGCGGCCGAGGTCGATGGACACGACGTGCCGAAGATGCGCGATTTTTTCGCACGGGTGCCGCTCGATGCAGACAAGCCGACGGCGCTGATCTGCCATACCGTGAAAGGCAAGGGGATTTCCTTCGCCGAGCACGATCCCGAGTGGCACCACAAATCCAAGGTCACGCGCGAACTCGGCGAGCGTCTCTATGCTGAGTTGGAGCCACGCTGATGCGGCAGACCTGCGTCAACATGGTGTACGAACTCGCCAAGCGCGACGACCGGGTGGTCTTCATCGGGTCTGATCTCAGTCCCGGTCTGCTGGCCGGCATGCAGGAACAGTTTCCCGACCGCTGGTACATGGAAGGTGTCTCGGAGCAGAACGTCATCGGTATGGCCGCCGGTATGGCCCTGGACGGCGTCATTCCCTACGTCAACACCATCGCGACGTTTATAACGCGTCGCTGCTACGAACAGGTCGCGGTCGATCTCTGTGTTCACGATCTGCCGGTCAGGCTGATCGCGAATGGCGGCGGACTGGTCTACGCTCCGCTCGGTCCCACCCACGAAGCGATCGAGGATATCGCGATCATGCGGGCACTGCCCAACATGACGGTGGTCGCGCCCGCAGACGCCGAGGAAATGAAACGTTTCATGGCGGTGTCGCTCGACTGGCCCCACCCGATCTACATCCGCCTGGCCAAGGGCGGGGATCGGGTGGTGACGAGGCCCGAGCATGGTTTCAGGATCGGACAAGCCTACCTGCTGCGCGAAGCGGAGGCCGGATATGCGAATCCGGTGCTGCTTGTCGGCACCGGCGTTGCAACCACGCAGGCGCTTGTTGCGGCGGATCTGCTGGCGCCGGATGGGATCGCCTGCCACGTGCTCCATGTTCCGACGGTCAAGCCGCTTGATGCCGCCACGATCGAAGGATTGGCGAGAACGGCCGGCCTTGTGGTGACTGTGGAAGAACACACCGTCATCGGCGGTCTCGGCAGCGCCGTGACAGACGCGTTGGTCGATCGCCTCGACGGGAGGGTGCCGAGGATGCGCCGCATTGGGATTCCCGACACGTTCGCCCGCGACTACGGCAACCAGGAATGGCTGATGGAGGGGTTCGGTTTGCATGCAGCCAATATTGCCGACGTCGTCCGCAAGGCCGTTCGCTCGGACTGATCGCGTTCGAAACGGCGCTTCATTGTGAAAATCGGAAAGAACCCGTGACCATGCAGCTCTGCCGTCTTTGCCGCTCCGATCGATTGCGTCCGGTGATCGATCTCGGCCCTATGCCGATCGCGCACCGGATGCTGCGCCGGCGCGATGAAAGCGAGGAGCGTTTTCCTTTCGCGATGAAGGTCTGCGAGGCCTGCGGCCTGCCGCAGATCGTGGCGCCGATCGATCCCGACATCCTCTACCGCGACTTCAACTTCAACTTCAGCAGCTGGAAGGTCGAGCCGCACGAGCCCGATGAACTCGACACCATCCATTCCTTCGTCGAACCAAAAAGTGTCTTCGAGATCGGCTGTAACGATGGCCGGTTCCTGGAGAAACTGCGGGACCGGGGAGCAAGGACCGCGGTTGGCGTTGAACCGAACTCCGTATCAAGCGAGTTGGCCCGCAAGCGAGGCCTCGAAGTCCATCGCGACATGGTGAGCCCGGCGATCTGTCGCGATGCGGTCAAGCGGCATGGCAAGTTCGACCTCGTCGTATCGCGCCAGGTGCTCGAACATATCGGCGATTTTGAGAACTTCTTTGATTGCGTCGACCAAACTCTCTCGGACCAGGGCTATCTGTTCATTGCGGTTCCGGATTTCGCGCCCGGCCGCGCAGCGGGGGACATCTCCGTTCTGTGGGAAGAGCACGTCAATTATTTCACCGAGGAAACGCTGCTGGCGCTGCTGACCCGCAAATCCTTCGAGGTGCTGTCCGTCAAGTCGTACAATTTCAGCGGTGGCTCGCTTGCGGTGATGGCACGGCGCAGTGCACTGAGGCCGCCGACCTTTGATGCCCTGGCATCGGCAGATGCGGCGGAAAAGTTCGGCGAGCTCGCTCGGGAATATGGACGTCGTCTGGTTCCCGCGCTTTCCCGGCTGCGCGACAATGGTTCGCAGATCGTCCTGTATGGCGCCGGTTGCCGGGCCTGTACCTTCACCAATGCGTTCGAACTCGGATCGCTGATCGACTTCGCGGTCGATGACCAGAAGGAGCGGCAGGGCCTGTTCATGCCGGGCTCCCGCATCGGGGTCCGCTCGCCGGATGACCTGAAGACGTCATCTTCTCCTCTCGTCTGCCTGTTGGCAGTGAACAACGAGAACGAGGCCGTGGTCACCTCAAAGCTGGAAGGGATGCTCGACAGGCCGCACAAGATCGTCTCGATCTTCGCTCCCGCCGACATCTGGGGCCAGCTCGAACTGCTGGAGAGGCTCTAGGGACGGAATTGCGGCCCTGTGCAGATTCGTCGGATGTTCACTTCAGCCTGATGTTCTGCATCATCTTGATGTTGAAATAGCGGGGGTCGTTCAGCGAATTGGGCAGGCGCCCGGACTTGAAGGCGTCGACCAGTCCGGAGACGGCCTGCTCGATCGTGTGTGTCGGAGCGAAGCCCAATTCGCGACGGATCTTCTCCGAGGAGACGTGGTAGGAGCGCAGATCGTCAGTCGGCTCGACGTCGACGTTGACATCGGCTCCCACCACCGACTTCACGATGTCGGCGATCTTCATCAGCGAATGGTTCTCGTAGCCGATATTGTATGTCTTGCCGTCGATCCTGGCGTCGTCCTGCTGCAGCAGGAACAGATAGGCGGCCGCCATGTCCTCGATGTGCAGATTGGGCCGGCGCTGTGTTCCGCCGAAGACGCGGATGCGGCCAGTATTGACCGCAAGGTTGGTCAGGATGTTGACGACGACGTCGAGGCGTTGCCGCGGGGCGTAGCCGCAGACCGTTGCGGGACGAACGGTGCAGGTGACGAAGCCGGACGCGGCTTCGTCGGCAAGGTCGGTCTCGCACATCGCCTTGAACCTGGAATAGTCGGTCAGCGGTTCGCAGGAGAGATCTTCGGTCACCTCGGCCTCGTCCTTGATGCCGTAGACGCTGGAAGAGGACGCGTAGATGAAGCGCTTGATGCCGGCCTTCTTGGCGGCGCGCACCATGGGCCGGAAGCAGTCGTAGTTGATCGATTTGCCGAGCGCCGGGTCGAGTTCGAAGGAGGGGTCGTTCGAGATGCAGGCGAGGTGGATCACCGCGTTGTTGTCGCGGAGAGCTTCATTGAGCGCAGCTGCGTCGCGGATGTCCCCCTTGATGAGGCGCAGATCGGGATTGCTCCGCACCGCGTCAAAGACGTCGTCGCCGTACATGAACAGGTCCAGCACGGTGACTTTGTGGCCCGCAGCGAGCAGGTGCGGAACCAGCACGCTGCCCACGTATCCGGCGCCACCTGTGACCATCACGTTCCATGTCTGACCTGGCAAACCGTCTCTCCAACGACCCTTTGGCGCTATTTCAACAACGCGGTGACGAACTTGACCAGCGGCACCTTTTCGACGGAGCGGCGGTGGCCGACGATTCCGACCTTGATGGCACCGGCCGCATTGCCGATGAAGGCGACATCCTCGATGTCGCCGCCGGCGGCTACCAGCGGCGCCGTGATCGACAGAAAAGCGTCGCCCGCGCCCACGGTGTCGACCACCGTCTTGGTGAAGGCAGGTACGCGTGCCACGCCTGTCTTCGAGGAGAAGGGATAACAACCATTGGAGCCGTGCGTGATGATCATCTTGTCGCAATCGATCTTGCTGTGCAGACCGTGCTCGATGACCGAAGCGATGTCGCTGAACTTGTCGGATGCCGCCAGACGCGCCTCCGGCGCGTCGATGCAGATGTAGTCGGCGCGCGGATATCTCGTGATCAGATTATAACCGTAGTTTCCGCTGTTGCTCTGGGCGTTGACTGCCAGGAACCTCGATTTTGCAAGCAGCGTCTCGATCGTGCTGGAAGCAATCATGCCGTGGCCGAAGTCGGTGACGATGACCACGTCCGCCTCGCCGATCCGCTCCGCAGTGATCCCGTCGATCTCGGCTCGTTGAGCATCGCTGACGGGCGTGTCGTCCATGGTGTAGACTTCGAAGAGTTTGTGCAGGTAACCGAGTTCGACGTAGCGCAGCTTGCGGGTCGTCGGCCGGTTTTCGACCCGGATCGGCGTCAGTGTGACGTTCGGCCGGATGTTTGCACGCAGGAATGCCTCGGGATAGTCGTCGCCGAGCGTCGTGACGATCTCGACCGACTTGCAGAAACTTGCGACATGGTTTGCCGCCGCGATCACGCCGCCGGCAAACTGTTCGCGGTTCTTGAACAGCGTCGCGACAATGTTTTCCTTCGATGCCTTGCCCAGCGCCGTGACGTATTGATACTCGTCGATGATCGTGTCGCCGACCAGAACGACTTTCATGTTCTGGACTTTGTCGATCAGCTTCAGCAAGCGATCGGCCCCACCCTCAGAGCGGATCTTGTGGAGATAATCACGGAGGGGAGGGTCGTAGATGTCGAGATATCTGTTCATCAACGCGGAGGAACTGAACGTCACATCCCGCGTGAACATGATGCGACCGCCATAGCTTTCGACCGCCTCGCGCTCGGTGGAGATCTTGCCGGTGACGTCCTCCTCGGGATGCTCGTAGTCCGAGCCCTTGACGTAGACGTCGGGGCGCACGGCTTCGATGACCGGTTCGGCGGTGGCGGTGGGGTTTATCCCGACCCAATCAACCGTGCCGAGCGCCGCCAGCATCTCGGCGCGCATGTTCTCCGGGAAGATCGGTCGACCTGGACCCTTGTTGACGAAATTGTCGGCCGTGATGGTCACGATGACCACGTCGGCTTCGCCGCGTGCTGCCTGGATATGCCGTACGTGGCCGAGATGCACCAGATCGAAGACGCCATGGCACAAGACGACCGTTTTTCCTTCCGCCCGCGCTGCGCCGGCCAGCAGGCTGAGTTCCTCGATCGTTTTGATCTTGTCCTGCGGCGCCTGATGGCCACTCGGTCGGTCTGCTGGAGATTGGGCCATGTGAGTACCTAGCGCGCCGGGTGGCCTGAAATCACCGACAGGGGCATGTTGGGCCTGCGGCCATGATGGACGTACAAGCGCTGCGTCTCAACGGCTTGCCGCCGGCTGCGGGTCGGATGTCCCATCTTTCTCGCTGCCGAGATACCGGAACCAGTCTTTTGTGGCATGTGCAATCTTGTCGGCGGTCCAGAGCGGCGCGTCCCGGTATTGTTCGATCGATCGCAACAGGGTGGCAACGCCGTCTTCGAACCGGACCTTGGGGGTCCATTTCAGGATGCGCTTGATCTTTGCAATGTCGGCAAAGGTGCAGTCCGGTTCGCCCGGGCGCCTGGGGATGTTGATCTTGGGGCCGCCGAGAAGATCGACCAGATGGTTGACACTGTAGGTGTTGTCGGAGCCGACATTGAAGATATCTTGAGAAATGTCGGCGCGCGCGGCGGTCACGAAAGCATCGGTGACGTCGCTGACGAACGTGAAATCGCGCGTTTGTTCACCGTCGCCCACCACGGTGAAGGGCTGTCCGGCAAGCTTCTGCGCCATGAACACGCCGAACACGGCGCCATAGGTGCCGGAGGTTCGATGACGCGGGCCGTAGACGTTGAAAAGGCGGAGTGCGACCGCTGGCAGCTTGTAGACCTTGCTCCAGTGCATGACGCACTGTTCGCCGATGTTCTTGGTGAGAGCGTATGGATACATCGGCCGGATCTCAGCGCTCTCGGGCGTCGGATAGACGTCGGGTATGCCGTAGCAGGACGAAGATGCCGCGTAGATGAAGCGGCGGGCGCCCCCGTGCCTTGCAGCCTCAAGCACGTTCACGGTGCCGTCGACATTGACGCGGTGATAGGGGATCGGTGACTCGATCGATGGGACGATATCGGCCAGCGCCGCGAGATGAAAGACCCAGTCGATGCCGTGGAAATACGGCTTGATCGAATCACCCTGGGCAATGTCAGCTTCCACAATGGTCAATCGGCTGGTCGACGCATGCGCGGCGAGATTTTCGCGTCGTCCAATCGCGAAATTGTCGAGAGCAATGACGTCGTGCCCATCCTCGATCAGGCGATCGACCAGGTGACTTCCGATGAACCCGGCGCCGCCGGTGACCATGCATTTCATGGGGATCATCCGTGACGCGAATCGCCGGGGAAAACCCCGGAAACATGCAGAAACATGCTGGCGGCGAGTATCAGCCGCTTGCGAACTTTGCAAGTATCTCCCCGTGCAATCCACGATTCCTCCACGCGAGCGCTTGACCCATGCCGCTGCCGAGCCAGTCCGTCCCCCTCCGTTCCGAGAGCGTCGATGACAGATCGTTCCTGGAGGACTACGTGCGACGCCTGCATTGCGCGACAGCCGTGGACGAGGGGGTGTTTGCCCGGATTTCCGCAGTCCGGACGACCTGGTTGCGCACACGCGACCGGGGCGGGCGTGTGATTTTCATCGGCAATGGCGGGTCGGCAGGCATCGCCTCGCACCTTGCGACCGACCTTTCGAAGAACGGAGGCGTACCCGCCTGCTGCTTCAGCGATGCGAGCCTGATGACGTGCCTTGCGAATGATTTCGGCTTTGAGCAGTGGCTCGCACACGCACTTCGGCTGAATGCTCGACCGAACGATTGCCTCGTGGCGATCAGTTCGTCGGGGCGTTCGAAAAACATCCTCAATGCCGTTGCGCAGGCGCGCCGCATGAAGCTCGATGTGATCACCCTTTCAGGCATGAAGACGGACAATCCGCTGAGGAAGCTCGGCGCCATCAATTTCTGGGTCGACAGCCACAGCTACAATATCGTCGAAACGACTCACCAGTTCTGGATGATGGCCGCGATCGACCTCATCGTCGGTGACGCGGATTATCCGGCGGCGTAGGCATCGCATCCCGGAGGTGAGCCTGCCTCACGCGCCTGCATGTCTCCGTTGTCCGGTTCCGCGATGAAAAACCTGTTCTACGTTCGCAACACCTGCCGTCTCTGTCACTCGGACGAGCAGGAGCTGGTCGTGCCGATGGCCGGCATGCCCATCGGAACACCGAATTTTCAGGTGCCGGACGCCTGCGTGGACGATCCGGTGTTTCGGGCGCCGGTGCCGATGGCGCTGCATCTATGCCGCGACTGCGGGCATCTGCAGATCCTTCATGTCGGCAATCCGGAAATCCAGTATCGCAACTACGTCTATACCACCTCGCTCTCGCTTGGGTTGCGGCAGCATTTCGCCGGCTATGCCAGCGACGTGATCAGCCGCTTCGGCATCGCGCCGGGCTCGCTCGTCGTCGAGCTCGGCAGCAATGACGGATCGCTCCTCGGTTTCTTCAAGGAGCGGGGCATGCGGGTGCTCGGTGTGGACCCTGCCATGGACATCGCGCGGCGCGCGACAGAGGCGGGGATCGAGACCATCGGCGACTTCTTCACCGATGCCATCGGTCGGCGCATCCTGGCCAGCCACGGCGCCGCCAGCGTCGTGATCGCCAACAACATGATCGCCAATGTCGACAATCTCGATCCGCTGATTGTCGGGGTTCGGGACGTGCTGGCGCCGGACGGGCTGTTCGTGTTCGAGACCCAATACGGCGTCGATGTCACCGAGAAGAACCTGCTCGATACGGTCTATCACGAGCATCTGTCGTATTTTAACATCAAGCCGCTGACGCGCTTCTTTGCGCGGCACGGCATGGAAATGATCGACGTTCAGCACATCTGGACCAAGGGAGGCTCGATCCGCGTCACGGTGCAGCGCGCCGGCGGAGCCAGGACGCCCTCGGCCGAAGTCGCGCGTTTCATCGCCGAGGAGGATCGGCTCGGCGTCGACCAGCCGGCCTATTATGCCCCCTATGTGAAACGGATCGCGGCCATTCGCGACGGTCTGGTCGCGATGGCCGACGCCGCCCATGCGCGAGGCCAGTTGGTGGCCGGGTACGGTGTCTCGGTCGGGACGACGACCTTGCTCCCGCAGTTCGGGCTGGAGACCAGGATCGACTTCCTGGTCGACGATGATCCCAGGAAGGCGAACGTCATGGCGGGGCCGGGCTACGACATCCCGATCCTGCCGCCCGCGGCACTGTACGAGAAGAAGCCGGCGCTCGTCGTGGTCTTCGCCTGGCGCTACGTCGATCCGATCCGGGCCAAGCATGCCCGCTACTTCGCCGAGGGCGGCAAGTTCGTCGTGCCTTTGCCCGAAATCTTGATCGTCGACCGGGCCGACTGACGGCGGGCCGGGCTCCGAAATGGGCGTGCGGGGAGTGGACGTGGCGCCTCGCCGCGGCTGAACCGGTTCGAGGCTCCAATGGCGCTTCATGGGATGGGGATAAGTCCTTGATCCTCCTCGGGCTCGCGAGCGCCGCCCGGGACCCTGCCGCGGCCGGACCGCGCTGGCGCGACCTTGACCTTTGGACCCGTTCGCAGTAGATAGCCCGCACTCGCAGCCGGCCCGTTAGACGCGGATTTCCGGCGCGGCTTTGAAATCCCCGAACAATCGAGCCCGGCTTCCGGCTCATCCTTCGCGACAGAGGGCTGGGCCAAGGGCGGCTGTTCGGATCCCTGAAATCTTCATCGCGTCTGTCGACGGACGCTGGACACCCAACGATGGCCGTCAGCCCGTTCAAGTTCTTGCAGGAAGTCCGCTCGGAGGCCGCCAAGGTCACCTGGCCGACCCGCCGCGAGACCACGATCACCACCATCATGGTGTTCGTCATGGTCGCCGCGGCGTCGATCTTCTTCTTCGCCGCCGACCAGATCATCCGCTACCTCATCACCTTCCTTCTGGGCATCCACTGATGGCAACAGCCGCCGCAACCCAATCGTCCGACAAGCGCTGGTACATCGTCCACGCTTACTCGAATTTCGAGAAGAAGGTCGCCGAGTCGATCCGCGAGCAGGCCAAACAGCGCGGCCTCGAGGAACTGTTCGAACTGGTGCTGGTGCCGACCGAGAAGGTCACGGAAGTGCGCCGCGGCCGCAAGATCGACGCCGAGCGCAAGTTCTTCCCGGGCTACGTTCTGGTGAAGATGAAGCTGACCGACGAGGCGTTCCATCTGATCAAGAACACCCCGAAGGTGACGGGCTTCCTCGGCGCGGAAAACAAGCCGATGCCGATCTCGGAAGCCGAGGCCATGCGCATCCTGCACCAGGTGCAGGAGGGCGTGGAACGGCCGAAGGCGTCGGTGTCGTTCGAGATCGGCGAGAACGTGCGCGTGGCCGATGGCCCGTTCGCTTCGTTCTCGGGCGTTGTCGAGGAAATCGACGAGGCGCGCTCGCGCGTGAAGGTCGCGGTGTCGATCTTCGGTCGCGCCACGCCGGTCGAACTGGAATTCGGTCAGGTCGAGAAGGTCTGATCGTTCGACTCCCTTGATCCCTTAAACCGGGGCGAGGGAGAAGCGAGGCCGTGGGAGGACGAGGGCGGTCGCCAGCCGCTCGAGATCCCGACCACGAACCTGAAACCGCCGGCCGATGGCCGGCACAACAGGAGTGATACATGGCAAAGAAAGTAACCGGATACCTGAAGCTTCAGGTCCCGGCCGGTGCGGCGAATCCCTCGCCCCCGATCGGTCCCGCGCTCGGTCAGCGCGGTCTCAACATCATGGAGTTCTGCAAGGCGTTCAACGCCCAGACCCAGAAGGAAGAGAAGAACACCCCGATCCCGGTGATCATCACCATCTATGCGGACCGGTCCTTCACCTTCGAGATGAAGACCCCTCCGATGTCCTACTTCCTCAAGCAGGCCGCCAAGATCCAGTCCGGCTCGAAGGCGCCGGGCCGCGACAAGGCCGGCAAGGTGACCAAGGCGCAGGTGCGCGAGATCGCCGAGAAGAAGATGAAGGACCTGAATTGCGATTCCATCGAATCGGCCATGAAGATGGTCGAGGGCTCCGCCCGTTCGATGGGTCTGGAAGTTGCGGGGTAATCGGTCATGGCAATCGGAAAGCGTTTGAACAAGGCTCGCGAAGGCATTGACCGCGAAAAGCTCTATCCGCTCGCGGACGCCATCAAGCTGGTCAAGGAGCGCGCGAAAGCGAAGTTCGACGAGACCATCGAGGTCGCGATCAATCTCGGTGTCGATCCCCGTCACGCCGACCAGATGGTCCGCGGCGTGGTGACCCTGCCGAACGGAACCGGCCGCACGCTGCGCGTCGGCGTGTTCGCCCGTGGCGCCAAGGCCGACGAAGCCAAGGCCGCCGGCGCGGATGTCGTCGGTGCCGAGGATCTGGTCGAGAAGGTGCAGAACGGCACGATCGATTTCGACCGCTGCATCGCCACCCCCGACATGATGCCGCTGGTCGGCCGTCTCGGTAAGGTGCTCGGCCCGCGCGGCCTGATGCCGAACCCGAAGATCGGCACCGTGACCATGGACGTCACCGGGGCGGTCAAGGGCGCCAAGGGCGGCTCGGTCGAGTTCCGTGTCGAGAAGGCCGGCATCCTGCAGGCCGGCGTCGGCAAGGCCTCCTTCTCCGAGGAGAAGCTGGTCGAGAACATCAAGGCGCTCGCGGACGCGGTCTCCAAGGCCAAGCCCGCCGGCTCCAAGGGCACCTATATCCAGCGCGTTGCGGTGTCCTCGACCATGGGCCCGGGCGTCAAGGTCGAGCCGGGCACCATCCTGGGCTAAGGCCTGCCTAAGTCTGGAATTTGCATGAGGCGAGGGGCGGAATTGGGCAACCGATTCCGCCCCTCGTCATTTGTGGCGGCGTTCACCGGAAACAACAGAAATGGCTGACAAGGTCCTGATCTACTCGCGCTTTCCCAAGACCATGATGGCGCGCTTCGCGGAACGGTTCGAACTGCTCGATACCGGCGGCAAGCCCGCGCAGGAGGTCTTCGCGGACGGCGAGCTCGGCGGCATTCGCGCGCTGCTCACCGCGGGCGGTACGCCGCTCGGCGCTGACGCAATGGACCTGTTTCCCAAGCTCGGGGCCATCATCTGCTACGGCACCGGCTATGACGGCATCGACCTGAAGGCGGCCGCCGCGCGCAAGATCGCGGTCGGTCACAGCCCGGGCGCCAATGCCGCCTCGGTCGCCGACATTGCCATGACGCTGATGCTGGCGACGACGCGGCGCATCCTCGTCGCCGACCAGTATGTCCGCAGCGGCGACTGGGCGGCGTCCAGGCCGTCGCCGATGATGCGGCCTCAGGCGGGGATGGCGGGCCGCCGCATTGGCGTCTACGGAATGGGCGAAATTGGCCGCAAAATCGCCGCGCGCTGCGCCGCTTTCGAGAGCGAGGTCGGCTATTTCAGCCGTACGAAATACGATCTGCCCTACCAGTATTTTCCGTCTCTGGAGGCGCTCGCCGACTGGTGCAGCGTGCTGATGATCGCGGTGCGGGCAGGGGCCGAAACCCAGCACGTCGTCAATGCCGACATCCTGCGGCGGCTCGGGGCGGACGGCCATGTCGTCAACATCTCGCGCGGCTCGGTGATCGACGAAAAGGCCCTGGTCGCGGCGCTCTCCGACAAGACCATCGCGGGGGCGGGGCTCGACGTCTACGAGACGGAGCCGCACGCGCCCGACGCGCTGACGGCGCTGCCCAATGTGGTGCTGGCTCCCCATATCGGCGGCCACACCCTCGAATCGCACGTCGCGATGCAGGACTGCGTTCTGGCCAACCTGACCGCGTTCTTCGCGGGCAAGCCGCTGCCCCATGCCGTGACATCGGCCTGATTTCACGGCTTTCGGGCCGGATTCAGTGTCCGTCCCAATTGGTTGGAACTGGTGTGAATTTTGCTCTTGGCAAGCCGGCGTGGAGCGGTTAAAGAACCGTCCTCCGGACGTGCTGGCCTCGGCTGGCGCGTCCGTGCACGCATTCCGAACACCGACACAGGAGATCATTCCTTTTCAGGACGTCCGCAAGGATTTGCCCGGAAAGGAAAGAAAACCCGTCCGTTGGTGGAATGTGGGCAGAGGTCGGACGGTTCGCCGGCTGACCTTGTCCTGTCCAAGACTGCAGGCGCCTGCGGGAAATCTCGATTTCTCAAGGGCTTAATTGTATGGCCTGCATAGACGGGTGAAGACCGGATTTCACCTCATGGTCAGCCTTCAGGCTGGCTGCGAGCGGGTCTGGTTCGGACCTCGACACGCCGTGGGCCTTTAGGGGCTCCCGGAGGGCAGGCTTTGAATCGTCGTCGTGCCCGGCGTGTCCTGGGGGTTTTGGCCCCGAGGTTCAGGTTTGGGCGGGACGATGGGTGCAACCCGGCGGTCCCGCTTTTGCGATGACCGCCAACCGGAGAGAGCTTGCTGTGGAACGAGCGGCAAAAAAAGAGGCGGTCGAACAGCTCAACGAGGTCTTCAAGACCACGAGCGTCGCGATCGTTGCTCAATATTCCGGCCTGACCGTCGCCCAGATGCAGAAGCTGCGTACGCAGATGAAGCAGGCTGGCGCCTCGGTGAAGGTCTCGAAGAACCGTCTCGCCAAAATTGCTCTTGAAGGCACTGACGTCGTTGCCATCGGCCCCATGCTGAAGGGGCCGACCGTGATCGCCACTTCGAACGATCCGGTAGCGGCGCCAAAGGTCGCCATCGAATTCGCCAAGGCGAACGAAAAGTTCGTCATCATCGGCGGCTCGATGGGAAAGACCGTCCTGAATGTCGACGGCGTGAAGGCTCTTGCCTCGCTGCCGTCGCTTGACGAACTGCGCGGCAAGATCGTCGGCCTCATCGTGGCCCCGGCGACCAAGCTCGCTCAGCTCGCCAACGCGCCCGCGGGCAAGCTCGCGCGCGTCATCCAGGCTCATGCCTCAAAGGGCGAAGCGGCCTGACGCCCTTCGCAAAACTCAAACCCGAACCAGACATACACGTAAGGAAACTGAACAATGGCTGACCTGCAGAAGATCGTTGACGACCTCTCGAGCCTGACCGTGCTCGAAGCCGCCGAACTGGCGAAGCTCCTTGAAGAGAAGTGGGGCGTTTCGGCTGCCGCCGCCGTTGCCGTGGCTGGCCCCGCCGCTGGCGGCGCTGCCGCTGCTCCGGCCGAAGAGAAGACCGAGTTCACGGTCGTTCTCGCCAGTGCCGGCGACAAGAAGATCGAGGTCATCAAGGAAGTCCGCGCCATCACCGGCCTGGGCCTGAAGGAAGCAAAGGACCTCGTCGAGGGTGCGCCGAAGCCTGTCAAGGAAGGCGTGAACAAGGAAGAGGCCGACAAGATCAAGGTCCAGCTCGAGAAGGCTGGCGCGAAGGTCGAGCTCAAGTAAGCCAGACTTGCTTATGGCGGTTCCGGGAAGCTTCGCGCGCCCCGGAATCCCGGCCCGAAAAGCGGGGGCCGCAAGGCCGTCGAGTGGCGGGTCCAGATGCAAAAGGCGTGCGACGGATCGTCCCGACGCAGGCCGAACACGAAAATGTGTGGGGATTTGAGGGTTTACTCCTCGAATCTCCACTATTGTCGCCCCATATCGGGTCGACAGCACGAAAGCGCGGTGGCGGGGATGCCGGATTTCCCTGTAAGCCGTTGGGAGAGCAGGCTATTTCGGGCTTTTGCAGTCCGTTAAGACGATCGTTGTGACGGGCGGGCGCGCTCCTGCGCCCCGCACGTCGTTTTGCGTTTTGAAGGTCTGAAGAACAGACTCAGGACATTCCGGCCTGAATCTGGGTTTCTGGCCCCCAAGACGGGTTCGAAAATTCAACCCGGACAGCGGTGGCAGCCGCGGTCCGGACGGCGCGCCCGCAGAGGGCGACGAAATGAGAGGCCACGATGGCGCAGCAGACATTCACCGGTCGCAAACGCGTTCGCAAGTTCTTCGGACACATCAAGGAAGTCGCCGAGATGCCGAACCTCATCGAGGTTCAGAAGGCGTCCTATGACCAGTTCCTGATGGTCGACGAGCCGCAGGGCGGGCGGGCCGATGAAGGCTTGCAGGCGGTGTTCCGTTCGGTGTTCCCGATCTCCGACTTCTCGGGTACCTCGATGCTGGAATTCGTCCGCTACGAATTCGAGCCGCCGAAATACGACGTCGACGAGTGCCGCCAGCGCGGCATGACCTTCGCGGCCCCGCTCAAGGTGACGCTGCGCCTCATCGTGTTCGATATCGACGAGGAAACCGGCGCGAAGTCGGTGAAGGACATCAAGGAGCAGGACGTCTACATGGGCGACATCCCGCTCATGACGATGAACGGCACCTTCATCGTCAACGGCACCGAGCGCGTCATCGTCTCGCAGATGCACCGTTCGCCCGGCGTGTTCTTCGACCACGACAAGGGCAAGACCCACTCTTCGGGCAAGCTGCTGTTCGCCGCCCGCGTGATCCCGTATCGCGGTTCCTGGCTCGACATCGAGTTCGACGCCAAGGACATCGTCTATGCGCGTATCGATCGTCGCCGCAAGATTCCGGTGACGTCGCTGATGTTCGCGCTCGGGCTCGATGGCGAGGCGATCCTCAGCACCTTCTACAAGAAGATCCTCTACAAGCGGACCAAGGAAGGCTGGCGCGTTCCGTTCGACGCCAACCGTTTCCGCGGCTACTCGACCGTCAACGACCTGATCGACGCCGACACCGGCAAGGTCGTGCTCGAAGCTGGCAAGAAGCTCACCGTCCGCGCCGCCCGCCAGCTCCAGGAGAAGGGGCTGAAGGCGCTGCGCATGGCCGATGAGGAGCTGGTCGGCAACTATATTGCCGAGGACCTCGTCAATCCGAAGACCGGCGAGATCCACGCCGAGGCCGGCGAGGAAATCACCGACAAGCTGATGAAGGCGCTCAACGAGCAGGGCTACAAGGAACTGCCGCTGCTCGACATCGACCACGTCAACGTTGGTCCCTACATCCGCAACACGCTCTCGGCCGACAAGAACATGACGCGTGAAGACGCGCTGTTCGACATCTACCGCGTGATGCGTCCGGGCGAGCCGCCGACGCTGGAATCGGCGCAGGCGATGTTCCAGTCGCTGTTCTTCGACGCCGAGCGCTACGATCTCTCCGCGGTCGGCCGCGTCAAGATGAACATGCGCCTCGACCTCGATGCGCCCGACACCCAGCGCACGCTCCGCAAGGAGGACATCCTCTCCGTCATCAAGACGCTGGTGGACCTGCGCGACGGCAAGGGCGAGATCGACGACATCGACCATCTCGGCAACCGCCGTGTGCGCTCGGTCGGCGAGCTCATGGAGAACCAGTACCGCATCGGCCTGCTCCGCATGGAGCGCGCGATCAAGGAGCGCATGTCCAGTGTCGACATCGACACCGTCATGCCGCAGGACCTGATCAACGCGAAGCCGGCGGCCGCCGCCGTGCGCGAGTTCTTCGGCTCCTCGCAGCTGTCGCAGTTCATGGACCAGACCAACCCGCTGTCGGAGATCACCCACAAGCGGCGCCTGTCGGCGCTCGGACCGGGCGGTCTGACCCGCGAGCGCGCCGGCTTCGAAGTGCGCGACGTGCATCCGACGCATTACGGCCGGATCTGCCCGATCGAGACTCCGGAAGGCCCGAACATCGGCCTGATCAACTCGCTCGCCACCTTCGCGCGCGTCAACAAGTACGGCTTCGTCGAGACGCCCTATCGCAAGGTCAAGGACGGCCGCGTCACCGACGAGGTCGTGTACCTGTCGGCGATGGAGGAGGGCCGCTACTCGGTCGCGCAGGCCAACGTGCCGGTCGACGCCAAGGGCCGCTTCACCGAGGACCTCGTGGTCTGCCGCTCCAGCGGAACCCGCGACGTGGTCCCGATGACGCCGGACAAGGTCGACTACATGGACGTGTCGCCGAAGCAGCTGGTTTCGGTCGCCGCGGCGCTGATCCCGTTCCTCGAGAACGACGACGCCAACCGCGCGCTGATGGGCTCGAACATGCAGCGCCAGGCGGTGCCGCTGGTTCGTGCCGAGGCGCCGTTCGTCGGTACCGGCATGGAAGGCGTGGTTGCGCGTGACTCGGGCGCCGCGATCGCGGCGCGCCGTTCGGGCGTGATCGACCAGATCGACGCGACCCGCGTCGTCATCCGCGCCACCGAGGATCTCGATCCGACCAAGTCGGGCGTCGATATCTATCGGCTGATGAAGTACCAGCGATCCAACCAGTCGACCTGCATCAACCAGCGTCCGCTGGTGAAGGTCGGCGACATCGTCAAGAAGGGCGACATCATCGCCGACGGTCCGTCGACCGATCTCGGCGAGCTCGCGCTCGGCCGCAACGTGCTGGTCGCGTTCATGCCGTGGAACGGCTACAACTTCGAAGACTCGATCCTGCTCTCCGAGCGGATCGTGAAGGAAGACGTCTTCACCTCGATCCACATCGAGGAGTTCGAGGTGATGGCCCGCGACACCAAGCTTGGCCCCGAGGAAATCACCCGCGACATTCCGAACGTCTCGGAAGAAGCGCTGAAGAACCTCGACGAAGCCGGTATCGTCTACATCGGTGCGGAAGTGCGCGCCGGCGACATCCTGGTCGGCAAGATCACGCCGAAGGGCGAGAGCCCGATGACGCCGGAAGAGAAGCTGCTGCGCGCCATCTTCGGTGAGAAGGCCTCCGACGTTCGCGACACCTCGCTGCGCGTGCCTCCGGGCGTGCAGGGCACCATCGTCGAAGTCCGCGTGTTCAACCGCCACGGCGTCGACAAGGACGAGCGTGCGCTGGCGATCGAGCGGGAAGAGATCGAGCGTTTGGCCAAGGACCGCGACGACGAGCAGGCCATCCTGGACCGCAACGTCTACAACCGTCTCGCCGAGCTGCTCGAGGGACGGCAGGGCATTGCAGGTCCGAAGGGCTTCAAGAAGGACACCAAGATCACCCGCGCGGTGCTCGAGGAGTACCCGAAGTCGCAGTGGTGGCTGTTCGCCTCGCCGAACGACAAGCTGATGGCCGAGATCGAGGCCATGCGGAAGCAGTACGACGAGTCGAAGAAGGGCCTCGAACAGCGCTTCCTCGACAAGGTCGAGAAGCTGCAGCGCGGCGACGAGCTTCCGCCCGGCGTGATGAAGATGGTCAAGGTCTTCGTCGCGGTGAAGCGCAAGATCCAGCCGGGCGACAAGATGGCCGGCCGTCACGGCAACAAGGGCGTCGTCTCCAAGATCGTTCCGATCGAGGACATGCCGTTCCTCGAGGACGGCACCCATGCCGATATCGTGCTCAATCCGCTGGGCGTGCCGTCGCGCATGAACGTCGGACAGATCCTCGAGACCCATCTCGGCTGGGCCTGTGCCGGCCTCGGCAAGCGCATTGGCCAGACGGTCGATGCCTATCTGTCGAAGCAGGACATCAAGCCGCTGAAGGAGACCCTCAAGAAGGTCTATGGCGAGGACGAGACGATCAAGTCGCTCAACGACAACGAACTGATCGAGCTCGGCCAGAACCTCAGCCGCGGCGTGCCGATCGCCACCCCGGTGTTCGACGGCGCCAAGGAAGCCGACATCGAGGAGATGCTGAAGCTCGCCGGTCTCGACGCTTCGGGTCAGTCGACCGTCTATGACGGCCGCACGGGCGATGCCTTCGACCGCAAGGTGACGGTGGGCTACATCTACATGCTCAAGCTGCACCATCTGGTCGACGACAAGATCCACGCGCGTTCGATCGGTCCGTACTCGCTCGTCACCCAGCAGCCGCTGGGCGGCAAGGCGCAGTTCGGCGG
>CAYREH010000067.1:0-4410 GCA_964423245.1 uncultured Bradyrhizobium sp.
GGCCCGCATCTCGTGACGATCGCGAAGCGCCCCTCTGGCAGGGCCGGGATGGGCGAAACATGCCACAAATCCGAAATTCGGAAAAGCGGTATATTTTTGCGGCAAGGGATTGACGCGGTGTGTCGGCGGGCCGGCCGATCGGGCGCGTGTCACGCTAGCGTCCGCGTCCACCGCGTTTCGAAAACAACCCAATGCAAAGGAGAAATTCCGGGCTTCCGGAAGCGGTCGCCCGTGGGGCGGAGCGAGCCGTTTGCGAAAGCCATCGGCCCCGAGAGACGCGTTGGCGACCACCGCCCGGCCGTCGGAGCGGCCAGGCGGCGACCTCGCCGTGATGCCGCCGGGCCGCATCTGCGGCGAGCCGAGCAGGTTGAGGGGTGTCGCAACGGCTCCAGCCAGCTCTCGCAGGATCCACCCCCGCTCGTCACGATCGGAAACGCCTGTCGTCATACTCGCCGGCATAGTCCTCAGTGATGGGCTCCGGCTCGAGACCATCAGGTAGTCTTCTTCAACTCCAACCCGCTAGGGTCGGCCATTACGGACATTCGGAGGATCGTAGCCAGACGACATGGCCCAGGTAGAGCGGACACCGACGCGTGGTCTCAAGCCCGCATGGGCAGGGGACGAAGCCGCACGGGAACCGCGAGGAATTAAGTGCACTGTCACCGTAATACGCTGTCACTGTAATTATCGTGTCTCACTTCAGGGGTGCAGTCCAGCACTGTCACTGTAATACCTGTCACCGTAATACCCAGCACTGTCACCGTAATAACGTCACTGCCGATGGTCAGTCTTTTGTCCAATCCTCCAGCCGCAATCCGCCAACCCGCTGGAACTCCGCGGTGTTGTTGCTGACGAGCGGCAAGCCGCGCGCCATCGCCTGACCGGCGATCAGGACGTCATAGGGGCCGATCGGCGTGCCGCGCCGCGCAAGCTCCGCCCGGATCTCGCCGGCGGCGCGCGCGTCGTCCTGATCGAGATCGAGGATGGCGAGATCGGCAAAGAGCAGACGGAGCGTTTCCAGGTTGAATTCGATCCTCTGGCTGCGATAGGCGCCGAAATAGAGTTCGTGAGCAACGACCGCCGAGATCGCGAGCGCGCCAGGATCGGTGGCTTCAACCCGGCGCAGGAGAGACTCCGAGCGACGCGTGACCAGCGCGATGACGGCGTTGGTGTCGAGCAGCCATGCGGTCATCGAAACGCCCGGTCGAGATCCGGGCGCGTTTGCTCCTCGGGCTGCTCCCGGCCCTCAGCCATGAAGTCCGGGCTGAAGCCCCGCGCAACGGCCGCCCGAAGCGACGCCCAGGGGCCGATGGCGCTCCGCCTGGGGCGCAGGATCACCGCGTCGCCTTCGCGGGACACCTCGACTTCCTCGACCGAGAAGCGGAACTCCTTCGGTAACCGGACGGCCTGGGAGTTACCGGACTTGAACACCTTGGCGATGTGCGGCATGGCGACCTCGTGTATATACATAGAAATATATACGCCCTTTCCGCGGCCGGCAAGGGCAAGGACATTTGCGCGTCCGGGGGCGCGAAGCGGGAGCCGGCCGCCGGGACCTCTCTCGGTTCGAGAGTCCTACCGCGTCATCTTGATCTGGCGCACCGGGGCGATCTTCGGGAGCGAGCCGGTGTGATCGGCCTCCTCCTTGGCCTGCGGCGTACCGGGGGCGCGGGCGGTGGCGTCGGGGAAACGCAGCTTCATCTCGCGCAGGAAGCCGTCCAGCGTGTCGACGCTGGCGGCGAGCTTGGCGATCTCGGCGAATTCGGCGCTGGAGGACGCCGCCGGCTTGCTGGCGATGTCGAAGGCGAGGCGGTCGGCGCTCTCGCTCATCAGCGGCGCGTATTTCTCGCGGAAGCGTGCCAGGCCGATGGAATCGTCGGCGAGCGCATAGCCGACCGCGGCGCGGATGACGTCGCTCTTCTCGACCGAATTGAGCGGCTTGAAGTCGCGGAAGCGCTCGCCGTAGTAAAGCTCGATCTGCTCGGCGGCCTCGCGCCAGCGCCGCGCCGCCCAGAAGATGTCGGAGCGTAGCCGCAGCACCTCCCGCCCCGAGACGTTGGAGACGATGTCGAGCGCGAGATCGTGCCGGCCGACATCGCTCTGCGCGCGCGCCTCCAGTAGCAGCCGCTGCTGGCGCAGCTCGCCCGAGAGATCGCTGATGCGGCTGGCGCGCAGCGCCGCGATCGCCCGGTCCGGCTTGCGGTTGGCGAGATAGATCATGGCGAGCCTTGCCGCGACCTGCGCGCGCGCGGCGCCTTCGAGGCGGTGGTCGACCTGGTATTGCAGCAGCTCGGCGGCCTGGTCGAGCAAATCGATCGAGGCGAGACGGTCGGCGAGGCGCCGGATCAGTTCGTCGCCGCGCCGCCCGATCGGCGTCAGTTCGCGGAACTCGTAGAACATGCCGAGCGACTCGACCGGCGGCATGTCGTCGCCCTTCGGTCCGAGGAAGATCTGTGTGAACAGTTCGGAGGCGAGATCCTGCGCCTGCCGCGAGGCCTCGGCGTTCGGCTGCAGCCGGGTTGCGGTGCGCGCCGCCATCAGCGCGTCGCGGTAGCGCCCGTTCTCGGAATACATCTGCGACAGCATCTGCAACGTCTTCACCTCGATGCCGTCGCCGCGCCAGGTCATCGCCAGCGTCTCGAGATCGCGCAGCGCGTCTTCCTTGGAGATCTCGTCGCGCTTCAGCCGCAGCGCGACCTCGAGCTGCTTGGCCTCGGCGGCCGCCAGCCGGTCGTTCGAGGCGACGGCGAGCTTGTAATCGTCGAGCGCATCCTTGTCGTGGCCGAGCGCCTCGGCGAGACGGCCGCGCAGCACGGCAAAGCCCGGGGCCGCCTCCGGCGGCACGCCGACCACCTCGAGCTCGCCCCGGCGCTTGGAGGCGCCGGCATAGTCCTTGACCTCGAGCGAGGCGCGCATCGCGTCCATCGTCACGATGCGCTGGATGTCGAGCGGCAGCGAGGCGATGGCGAATTCGACGTTCTTGAACTTCTCGCGCGCATCCGCCCATTTGCCCTGGCGCGCATAGGCGAGCGCCTTCCAGAGCTGGGAATCGTGGCTGTTGCCGATCACGGGATTGGCGAGATCCTTCAGGCCCTGCGCCGGACGGCCGACCAGGATGCTCGCGATCGCGTGCATGATCAGCGCACTGCTCTCCTCCTTGTTGAGCGGATCGCTCAGCATCAGCTCGGTGACGGCCTTGGCCTCGTGATACATCGCGCGCGACATGTAGAACTGCGCGAGATCGAGCCGCGGGATCGACCGCATCGCCGGCTCGACCGCCGCGCTCGCCGCGATCAGTTCGCTCTGGCGCGCCAGGAAGTTCTCGGACTGGCCCTTGCGCCAGGCTTCGGGACTGAAGATCGGCCGCACTGCGGTGGGCGCGCGCTCGGCCGCGATGTCGACCGGCGACAGCGTCAATCCGCCCTTCTTGCCCAGGATGACCTTGTCGGACCCGACCTCGACGCCGATCTCGTCCGAGTTCGGCCGGACCGCGATGCCATGGGCGGACTCCAGCAGCGAGAAATCGACCAGATCCTGCCGCTTGATGAAGCCGCGCACCGGCCGCTGTCCCGTCACCACGAGCAGCGTGTCGCCGGCATCGGGATCGGTGAGCTTGTGCAGGAGGCCCGGATTGGCGAAGGGGATCGCGATATTGGCGAGCGCGGGATCGGTGATGTTGCGCGACATCATCAGGGGCAGCGGCGTCGCCTGGATCTTCTCGGCGAGCGTCAGCAGCCAGTTGGTCTCCCGGCCGACCTCCTCGCTGGTGAGCGAATAGACCAGCGGACGGGTCAGGCGGATCCGCACGGTCTGGCCCTTGTCGAGCGGCATGCGGGCGACCTCGCCGATCATCGCCCCGCCCCGCGTGCGGATCGCCTCGACGTCGATCGGCTTGCCGGAATCGAACACCAGCCACACCGTGTCGCCGCGCCGGAACGCCGCCGCCGGCGTTGCGACCGGCAGTGGGAAGGTCACGCGCAGACCGTCGCTGTCGCGCCTCGCATCGACGCTGGCGGCGGGCGGCTGCGGCGCCGGCACCTCGGTCGCCGCGGCCCTGGTCTCGGGCCTTGTGATCTCTTTCGGAACGTCCCTGGCCTGCTCCTTGACGGTCTCGGCAGCAACCTCCTTGCGGGGTTCGGGCGCCACGGGCTTGACGGGCTGGGCCGCTTCCATCGCCGGCGGCGCAGCGGGCCTGGGGGCTTCCGCCGCAGGCGCCGGTTTCGGCATCTCGGGCTTCGAAGCCTCCTGCTTCGGAGCCTCCTGCCTCGGCGCCTCCACGGCCGGCATCGTCGCCGGCGTTTCCGCCTTCATCTCTGGCGCGACGGCGATCTTCGCCTCGCGCGCGATCGCCTCGGATGTCGGCGGCACGATCTCGCGCTGCGCCTCCTTCGGCTTCTCGGCGGCAGGCTT
>CAYREH010000067.1:4510-29065 GCA_964423245.1 uncultured Bradyrhizobium sp.
GCGGCAGGTTTTTCGGTCGGCGCGGCAGCCGGCTTGAGCTGCGCGATTGCGGCCTCCGGCGTTGCCGCGGTCTTGTTCTTGTCGGGCTGGAAGGCGATGTCGACGACGTAGTTCTTGTCGTCGCGGAAGGAGTGCACGTCGGAATCGCCGATCAGCTCGATCTCGACGCTGGTCCGGTCCACGTCCGACTTCTGCTTGATCGCGGCGACATTCGGCGGCGCGGCGACCACGGCATCGGCCAGATCGAAATTGAGGGCGGCATTGAAGGCGAGCGTCAGCTTCTGCTCGTTCAGCACCGATGAGACGCCGACGCCGTCGGGCATCTCGAACACGAAACGCACGAAGGTCGGCTGCACCGAGGCGCGGACGCGGATCTGCGGACGCTTCTTCGCCTCGGCCGCGGCGCGCTGGGCGCGCAGGGCGCGCTCGGCGGCGCGGGCCCGCTCGGCGAGTTCCTTGACCACGTCCATCGGCAGGCTCGGCGGCGGTCCCTTCCAGCTTTCCGGCAGGAGATCGATAAAGGTGCGCTCGCCCGCATTCATGGTGTTGACGGTGACGCGCCGCGCCAGCGACAGCCGGATCGCGCCGCCGTCGGGATCGCGCCGCGCGGAATTGACGTAGTCGGGCGCGCCTTCAGGAACGCGGTCGACCGGCACGTCGACCGGCCGGTCGAAACGGATGATGAGAATGGAGCCGGCGGTCGTCACCTCGGACGGCACGTCCTCGCCGAGCTTGATGACGAGGCGGGCAAAGCCGCCGGCCGCCGAAAAGCTCGCCTCGCCGCGCACCACATCGGCCGCACGCGCCGGTGCAGGACCGGTGAAAAGACCAGTGAGAAGACCGGCCGCCAGCACCGCCGCGATCCGGACATGACGCGGCAGCGCCTGCGCCAGGGCGCGGGCTCGCGACAGATATCCAGCGGCAGCCTGTTGCGCCATCGGCGGCTTTTCTTCCGGTTCGACCGTCCCTGCCGGCACCTGGCGCCGGCTCGTCGCGGTCGAGTCTAGGTTTTCGCAATTAAGGACTTCTTAAGTATGAGTCCTCAATTCGGCTTCTGCGTCGGCTTGCCGTCGATCTTCGGCAGATCGCCGGCGGAGGCGGCCATTTCGCCGCCGCCATTGGCGCGCCGCGCCATCTCGACCGTCAGCTTCTCGGCGGCCTCCGGCGACATCAATCCCAGGATGTCCGACATCTTTCGCGGCGCGATCGCCGAGGCGATCTCGATCAGCACGCCCATCTCCAGCCGGTCGAACACCCGGGCGGCGTCCTTCGGCTTCATGCCTTCATACATGGTGACGAGGCCCTTCATGCGCTGGGACTCGGCGGCCTTCTGCTCGGCCTGGGTCGCGGAGATGCGGGATTCCACCGCCTTCATCTCCTCGACCTTGCCCTCGATGCGTTTCTCGGCCGACTTCAGCAGGCTCTCGCGGATATCGATCTCACGCTGGCGCGACTCGATCTCCTGGCGGCGGGCCTGCAGGCGTTCGAGGATCGCGCGTTCGGCGGGCGACACCTGCGGCGTGCCGTCGCCCTCGATCTTCACCGGCGTGCCGCCCTCAGGCAGCTTCTCGGCGGGCTTCGGCGCCTCCTTGGGCGCACCGCCATGGCTCGAAGAACCGGTGATATCGGGATCATCGCGGCCGGTCGGGAAGTTGATGTTCTCTTCGGCCCAGGACTTCTTGTACGGGTCCGGCTTGTAGTCGAACACATAGCCGCCATTGATGACGAGGCCCGCCACCTTCAGCGTGGCGAGCCCTGCGACCGCAACCAGCACGACCGGAATGACGCGTATGTTACGAAAGGACTTCATGCCCTGGCTTTATGCGGCGATGCCGTTGGATCGTCTGCGCTCGGAGAAGGCCTCCGCTGCCGCCGCCACGGCCTTCGCCGAGGACGGCCTTGCGGCCGGCGCCGCGACGGGTTCCGGATGGGTCACCGGACGCGCGGCGATCGCGATCTTGGAGAGACGGCGCACCACGTTGTCGGCCTCGCCGAGCTGGCGATAGAGCTGGTCGGACATCTGGGTCGCGGCCGCGAGCTGGCTGCCGAGATTCTCGTTGACGTCGCGTACCGCGAGCTTCAGCCCGCCGATCGCGCGCTCGGCGATCTCGGTCGCGGTGATCAGCTCGGCGATCACCGCCTTCAGCGAGTGTTCGTCCGCCTTCAACCGCGTCAGCCGCTTGTTGAGCAGGATGCAATAGCCGATGGTGAGCATCAGCAGGATCGCCACCAGCGTCTCGATCACAAGTCCGAGGGAATGGTTCATGGGGCCTCCATCATCTTGTTCTGCTCGTCCACCTTCTCGAACATCGCCAATGTCGTGCTCGGCTTGCGCAGGGGTTTCGTCACGCGGATCGCGACGCGATCGCCGACCCGGCCCATGCGCCCTTCGGTGAGCGTGACACTGCCGCACCGGACGGTGACGTTGGCGTCCGCGCGCATCTCGAGCGGCAGCGTGTCGCCGACCTTCAGCCGCATCAGCTGCTTCAGCGGAATGTCGGCCTCGTAGAGCACGGCATCAACGGCGATCTCGGCCTGGACGATCTCGGTGGCGAAATGACCTTCCCAGATCGTGTCGCGGCCGAATTTCTCGCCCATGAACATCTGGAGCAGCACGCCCCGGATCGGCTCGATGGTCGCATAGGGCAGCAGCAGTTCGATGTTGCCGCCGCGGTCTTCCATGTCGATGCGCAGGCGCACCAGGATCGCGGCGTTGGCGGGACGGCTGATCGCGGCGAAACGCGGATTGGTCTCGAGCCGGTCGATCGTGAAAGTCACCGGCGACAGCGGCCGGAACGCCTGCTCCGCGTCGGCCAGCACCACCTCGACAAGGCGCTTGACCAGCTCGGTCTCGATCGTGGTGTAGGGCCGGCCCTCGATGCGCAGCTGGCTGGAGCCGCGGCGGCCGCCGAGCAGCACGTCGATCATCGAATAGATCAGGCTGGAATCGACCGTCGCCATGCCGAAATTTTCCCACTCCTCGGCCTTGAACACGGTGAGGACGGCGGGCAGCGGGATCGAATTCATGTAGTCGCCGAAGCGCACCGAGGTGATGCGGTCGAGCGTGACTTCGACGTTGTCGGAGGTGAAGTTGCGCAAGGAGGTCGTCATCAACCGCACGAGGCGGTCGAAGACGATTTCGAGCATCGGCAGGCGCTCGTAGGAGACCATCGCCGAATCGATGATCGCGCGAATGCCGGAATGGTCGTCGAGCGTGACGTCGCCGACGGTGAAGCCGAGGAGATTGTCGATCTCCTCCTGCGACAGCACCCGCTCGCCGGAGTTCTTACCGGTCCCAAGGTCGCGGCTGCCGTCCTCGACCATGGCCGCCCATTGCAGGGCCATGGTCTCGGATAGTTCGTTTTCGGCGGCAGCCTTGGCGGCATCGGCGGGATCCTCGGAATCGAGCGAGGCTTCCCACTGTGCGGCAATTGCATCCTGGTCGACGTCGTTACCTGCCATGATCCCCTAGCCCGTCATGCTCACTGGATCACGACTTCCTTGAACAGCACCGCGCTGACCTGGACCGGCGCGACCGCCGCGTTGACGCGCTTGGTCAGCTCTTCCTTGAGGCGGAAGATGCCGGCGGAGCCGTTGAGATCGGAGGAGCGCAATTCGCGCACATAGGTCTGGAAGATGTCGGTGACGCGCGGCATCGCGGGCTTGATCGCCTCGATCTGCTTCTCTTCCTTCAGCTCCAGCACGATCTTGAGCTTGAGATATTGCACGCGCTCGCCCGGCGATCCCGCCAGGTTGACCATCATGTCGGGAACTTCGACGAAGGCCGGCGGATGCGCCGCGGGCGCCGCCTCGGCATGGTGCTCGTCCTTGGGATGACGGAAGAACAGGAACCAGGTCGCCGCGCCGCCGCCGATCAGGACCAGCGCGCCGACGACGATCAGGATCAGCTTGAACTTGCTTTTCGGGGCAGCCGCTTCCGCGCCTTCGGCAGCCGGTGCGCCTTCCGCTTCATTCTCTGCCATGGTCGCTCGGGCTCGCTCATCTCAAGGGGGTCGAAGCGCGACGCCTTCTGGCCGACAATGACGCGATACAAATGTCCCAGCGCTATGCGCCTCTCATTTGCAAACGCTACGGTAACAATGGTTAACGGAACCTTTCCGCCGGGCCCGCGCTAGGAAAAATCTGCCGGGCAAACATCGCTAACAGATCCTTTCTGCCGCCCTCTTCGACCGGCCAAAATCAGACAAGCCATTGATATATTTATATCTTCTGAAGTGGCACGGGTTTCGCTGAGACAGGGGCGAGACCCGATGGTTTGGGAGAACCGGACGGTCTCGGTCACGGGGTCGCCGGAGCGCTTGGGAGAGCGGGTCGGCCGATCCCTTCAGGGGAGATTTTCCGATGCAGAACGCGCTTCTGATCGGCTTGTCACGGCAGATGACGTTGGAGCGGCAGATGGATGTCATCGCCAACAACGTCGCCAATGTGAACACCAACGGCTTCAAGGCCGACCATTCGCTGTTCGAGGAGTATCTCAACTCGAACGCCCGCGAGGACAATTTCATCGGCTCCGACCGCCGGGTCTCCTATGTGCAGGACCGCGGCACCTTCCGCGACGTCGGCCAGGGGCCGCTGGAGCAGACCAAGAACCCGCTCGACCTCGCCATCACCGGCAACGCCTATTTCGCGGTGCAGGCCAACGGCGCCGAGCGCTACACCCGCGACGGCAAGTTCACGCTCAACAGCACCGGCCAGCTCGTCACCTCCGACGGCAACCTCGTGCTCGGCACCGGCGGCCCGATCACCTTCCAGCCGACCGACCACGACATCAACATCGCGCCGGACGGCACCGTCACCGTGCTGGAAGGCACCGCCCGGACCGACTCGATCCGCGGCAAGATCCGCATGGTGAATTTCGACAACCCCGCCAAGCTGACCAAGCTCGGCGCCAACCTCTACGACGTCGGCTCCGCCGTCCAGCAGCCCGACACCAAGTCGACGGTGCAGCAGGGCTATGTCGAGAAGTCGAACGTCAACAGCGTCACCGAGATGGGCCGCATGGTCGAAGTCATGCGCAGCTACACCGCCATCGCCACCCTGCTGCAGCAGCAGAGCGACCTCCACAAATCGGCGATCGAAAAGCTCGCCGACGTTCCGGCCTGATTGAAGGAGACCCGAGATGCAGGCGCTTCACACCGCAGCGACCGGAATGGCGGCACAGGAACTCAACGTTCAGGTGATCTCCAACAACATCGCCAATCTGCGCACCACCGGCTTCAAGAAGCAGACGGCCGCGTTCCAGGACCTGATCTACGAGCACATCAAGCGCGTCGGCGCGCAGGCCTCGGACCAGGGCACCATCGTGCCCGTCGGCGTCGACATCGGCGGCGGCGTCAAGACCGTGGGCACGCCGCGCAGCATGACGCAAGGCACGCTGTCGCAGACCGGCAACGACCTCGACCTCGCCATCTCCGGCGAAGGCTTCTTCAAGATCCTGATGCCCGACGGCACCTACCAGTACACCCGCGACGGCACCTTCCAGATGGACAATCAGGGCCGCGTCGTCACGGCCCAGGGCAACCCGGTGCAGCCGACCATCACGATCCCGAACAACGCCTCGGGCATCACCGTCAGCGAGCAGGGCCAGGTCTCGGTGACGCTGCCGGGCTCGTCGACCTCCTCGATCATCGGCCAGATCGGCGTCACCCGCTTCATCAACAAGGCCGGCCTGCAGCCGGTCGGCAACAACCAGTTCACCGAAACGCCCTCCTCCGGCGCGCCGCAGGACGGCACGGCGAACTCCGAGGGCTACGGCAAGCTCACGCAAGGCAGCCTCGAACAGGCCAATGTCGACGTCGTCTCGGAGATGAGCGACTTGATCGCCGCGCAGCGCGCCTACGAGATGAACGCCAAGGTCATCAGCGCCGCCGACCAGATGATGCAATCGACCACGGCGCTGTTCCGCTGAGGTGATGACGATGCTCCGGACCCTCGCCACGCTCTCGACCCTGTTGCTGCTGGCACTGCCCGCGCAGGCCGCCGACGACAGCATCGCCGCGCCGACGCTGCGCGCCAGCGTCACCGTGACCGCGGACGTGGTCCGGGTCGGCGATCTCATCGACAATGCCGGCTCGGCGGCCCTGATCCCGGTCTACCGCTCGCCCGATCTCGGCACGACGGGCGCGCTGCCGGTCGCACAGGTGCTCGGCGTGCTGCGCGCCAAGCAGGTGATCGGCGTCGTGACCGGCGACATCAGGGAGGTCCAGGTCACCCGCCTCGCCCGCACCCTCGGCAGCAAGGATCTCGAAAGCGCGGTGGCCTCGGCGCTGGAGCGCCGCTTCGGCCTCGGCGATGCTGCCAATATCAGCGTCACCTTCGACCGTGGCGTGTCCGACATGCGGCTGGATGCCTCCAACAGTGGCGCGCTGCAGCCGGTGTCGACCCGCTACGACGCCCGCACCGGCCGCTTCGACATCGCCTTCGAGATCGGCAACGACAACAATCCCGTTCCGACCAAGCTGCGCTTCACCGGCATTGCGATCGAGACCGTCGAGGTCGCCGTGCTGACGCGCGACGTCGACCGGGCCGAACTGCTGAAATCCTCCGACATCACGATGGAGCGCCGTCCCAAGGCGGAAGTCACCGGCGAGCCCGCCTCGCGCGACCGCAGCATCGGCCTGCAGCTGCGCCGGACGATGCGGGCCGGCACGCCGATCCGCGTCGCCGACATCGTCAAGCCCGACTTCGTGCAGCGCGACCAGAGCGTCACCATCATCTACCAGGTGCCGGGCCTCTATCTCACCACGCGCGGCAAGGCGATCGAGAGCGGCACCGAGGGCGACACGGTCAGCGTCATCAACCTGCAAACCAAGCGGACGCTGACCGGCGTGGTCACCGGCCGCGGCCAGGTCACCGTACAGGGCGCGAGCCAGTCGGCGCCGATGGCACCCGCCGTCGAGCAGAGTTCCTCGCTCCAGCGCGAGACGCCCGCTCCGGCGGCCACCGCCGCGGCGGCCCTCGCCCGCAGCCTGGTCCAGGCGCCGGACTCGCCGGCCCAGCTCGCGCAGGCCCAGATCCCGCAAGCTCAAGCCTCCCGTGCTCCAGCCAAGTCAGAGTAAGTCATGTCCCCGTTCAGTTCGGCTTTCCGTCTCCGCCGCATCGCGATCTCGGCCCTGCTGCTGACCACCTGCGCCCTGGCGAGCGGCTGCTCCTCGATCGACCGGCTGTCGCAGATCGGCGAGCAGCCGAAGTTGTCGTCGATCGAGAATCCGACGGCGCAGCCGGGCTACAAGCCGGTGCAGATGCCGATGCCGAAGCCGGAAGTGGCGTCCTACAATCCCAATTCGCTCTGGCGCAACGGCAGCCGCGCCTTCTTCAAGGACCAGCGCGCCCGCCAGATCGGCGACCTCCTGACCGTGACCGTGAACATCACCGACAAGGCCAACATCGCCAACGAGACCCAGCGCAGCCGCACCAATTCGGAAGATTCCGGTATCACCGATTTCATCGGCGCCAAGACGCTGGGCGCGCAGGCGCAGAAGGTGCTGCCGGGCCGCATCCTCACCGCTGATTCCAGCGCCTCCAGCGACGGCAAGGGATCGGTCAACCGGACCGAAGCCCTGCAGACCAACGTCGCCGCCGTGGTCACCCAGGTGCTGCCGAACGGCAACCTGGTGGTCGAGGGCAAGCAGGAGATCCGCGTCAATTACGAGATCCGCGAACTCGTGGTCGCCGGCATCGTCCGCCCCGAGGACATCCAGAGCGACAACACGATCGACTCCACCAAGATCGCGCAGGCCCGCATCGCCTATGGCGGCCGCGGCCAGATCATGGACGTGCAGCAGCCGCGCTACGGCCAGCAGGTCATGGACGTGCTGCTGCCCTTCTAACCCTCTTCACGAGCTCCCACATCGTGTTCGCGAACCTAGGCGCGGACGACGATGTACGACGCGGCCTCCGGTAGCTCCCCTGCCGGAGGCCGCATCCATGTCCGGCGTAAGCGAGAGGCCGGGCCATCTCGCCTCCACCGCGTGTCGTCAGGCCAGATGGAGAGTCACCTTGCGGCGGCGGAGCGCCGCGCCGCCCAGCGTCCCGAAACCGACGATCATCATGATCCAGGTCGCCGGCTCGGGGACGGCCGAGGTGATGTTGTAGTTGGCGATCGACCGGATCTGTGCGTCGGTCAGGCCTTCCAGGCGCGGCCCCGAGAGCAGCGACTGGCCGACGCTCCCCGCCAGCAGCACATCGGCGTCGGTCGGGCCGTTCTCGTCACTCGCCAGGAAGGCGAAGTTCAAGAGGCTGAGGCTCTGCCCCGCGTCGAGCTTGATCTCGAAACTCACATTGTACCGGTCCGGGGTGATGCTTGCCTTGCCGAGCCCGTTATTGCCGGAGACGAGGGCGAGGACCGGCTGGTCGGCACAACCGCCGGCGCCACCGTCGGTGCAGCTCACCATGAGGCCAGCCTGGTTGAGCTTCACCAGCTCCCAGCCGTCGGAGCCGAGATTGCCGAAGAAGTTGAGCGTGGTCGTGATCGTGCTGTTGGTGTTGTTGGTGAAGGTGTCGAAGAAGCGAAAGGTGTTACCGCCGAGCAGATCGACCTTGCGCGTCTCGGTCAGGCTGCCGACGCCGCTGTTGTAATAGCCGAACATGTCGAACGCACCGTTGCCGCCGTTGACGACGGCCCCGAGCGGCTGGTTCGACGGCTGAACGGCTCCGCCGGGGCCGGAATAGCTCGCGCCGTAGCCCGAACCGTTGAAGATGCCGGGCTGCGCAACGATCTGCGACGCCTGAACCAGCGTGGGAGCCGTGACGACGGCCAGGGCGAGCGACATGGAGACGAGAAGTTTCATGATAGAATTCCTTTGAAACGCAGGGACGAGCGGGTCGGGAGAGCGCGGCTCTCCCGACCCGAAGCGCCGATCAGGACGCGCGGGCGGTCAGCCAGAGGCTGGACGGGATGGGCTTCGAGACGATGCGGATTTCGCTGATCGGCCCATAGAACCCGTCGGTCAGTTCGGTGTCCCACCAGCCCGCTCCCAGGATCCAGGGCTGGGGCGGGGTCTGCGAACGGGTACCGGTGGCCGCGTTCGAGACGTTTCGCAGAACCGGGGCGCCGTCGATGTACATGACGGTGGATGCGGTTGCCGGATCGTTCACGATGGCGACGTGATACCAGTTGTCGCGAATGATCTCGCCCGACCAGCAGGTCTGCGCGGAATGTGCGTTGGTGGCGGGCACGACCTCCCACTGGACTTCCCGCAGGTTCGAGATCGCGAAGAGAACGCTCGATGCTTCGGGATCGTCCCCCTGGAACTGACCTGGAACGTTGCCGCGGCGGCCGGCCCGGCCCAGCAGGTTGGCCCAGGCGTGCTTCGATGCCGCCCAATCGAACGGCAGCTTGATGAAGGCTTCGAAGGTGTAGCCGTTCCAGAAGCTGCGACCGTTCACGGTTGCCGAGTCCGCCGTCTTGAACGCGGACAGGCGGTTGATGGTCTTGTCGGTGTTGCGGAACATGACGCTGCCGGGCGACGAGGACAGCCGGTGCTTGTCGGTCGTCCAGACCACGTCATCGAGCTGCCCGGCGCCGAACAGCGGCTGGCGAACCATGTTTTCGCCCGCGAAGATGTCCGGCATGACGCCGCCGATCGGCACGACCGCGCCATCGACGAGGCCCACCGGCGGTCGCCAGTGCACATAGGTCTCGGCAACGACCGGAAAGTCATTGACGCTCGCCGGCAGCTTGTAGACCGGGGCCGGAGGCTCGACATAGCCGGCCAGCAGATCGTTGCGGACGCGGTCGAGGATCGGCGCACCCACGACCGCATCCAGCGGCTTGAAACGCTGGAAGCCGGCGAAACGCTTGCGGAAATTGATCGGTATCGAGAAGCGATTATTGGCATCCGACAGTTCGGCATGGTCGAACTGGTTGAGCGTGTTGGCCGGCTTCTGGACGACCCAGGGCGAGAAGGACATCACGTCGATCTTGTTGTTCGTGAAGTCGATCTCGTAGAGGCGCATCAGTCCGTTGCCGCCCTCATACTCACCCTGATAGTCCACCACCATCTCGTGAACTTCGTTGCCGAAGTTGTTGAACTTCTTGAGATAGGCCGCGCCATGGTTATGGCCGTTCAAGGTCATGAAGATCTGATCCTGGTCCCGGATCAGACGTTCCCACAGCATCTGGCCGTAATCGGTCTGGAGCGGGCTCACGCCGTCGCTGTCGATGTTGAGCAGTTGGTGGTTGGCGAGGATCACGGGCAGGGTCGGGTTGTTCGCGATGACCTTCCGCGCCCAGGCGATCGCCTGGTCGGACACGCGCCAGGACAGCGACAGAACGAGAAACTTGACGCCCTTCGTCTCGAAGATGTGAAACTCGTGGAAGCCCGAGTCATCACGGCCGCGGAAGGTCGATTGCTTGGCGGCGCGGCTCGCCGGAAACCACTGCAGATAGGGCTCGCTCGCGAGATTGCGCTGCGCATCGGTGCCCGTCGCCTGGTCGTTGGGGACGTGATAGTCGTAGTCGGCCAGCACGTCGTGATTGCCGGCAAGAATGGAATAGGGAATTTTTGCGGTCTCGAGCGCGCCCATGGCCGCATCGGCGACGATCCACTGGTTCGGCTTGCGAACCTGGTCGACGACGTCGCCGAGATGCACGACGAAGTTGATGTTGTATTTCGCGGCATTATTGGCGATCCAGCCGGTCTGGGCCGCGAATGGCGTCGACCCGAACGTCTTCTGGTACTTCTCGCCTTCGTCCGTGGTCGCATAGCGCGAATAGAACTGCGTGTCCGGCAGGACCGCGATCGTGAAGCTGTTGACGCTGGCCGCCAGCGCTTCCCCGAAGGGACCGACCATGCTGGAGCCCAGGACCACCGTCGAGAGGCCCATCGCACCGCGCAGAATCTGACGCCGATCCGTCAATTGCGCGCGTTTGTCACTCCCATCGCCATCGATCGACGGCAAGGAGATCATCTTGTTTGTTTCAACGTCCGACAAAGCTGCCCCCAAATGTGTTCGACTTGAACGGGGGCGTCGATAATGAGCGTTTGCAACGCACCAATTACGACTTCGTTAACGTATCGTAACAGCGCGCAAAACATCGGATCACGCAGCGCGTGCAGACGAGACAACACTGCCGCTTTATCCCGAAGTGGAGACGCACCGACCTCGCGCACAGGACTCGAAGCGACGGGCCACGACGATGCGTTGGCGACGACACGTGCGAGGCGTGGACAGCCGGACGCGCGGGAGTTCAGACGAACTCAGCCTCCACGACGCCGAGTCCGTCCAGTTCCATCCGCACCTTGTCGCCCGCCTTCAGCCACAGCGTCTTGACCAGGCTGCCGGTGAGGACGAGTTGCCCCGCGTGCAGAGCCCTGCCCTCGGCGGCGAGATGATTGGCGAGCCAGGCGAGCGCGTTGTGGGGATGGCCGAGCACGTCGGCGCCGGTGCCGTGGCCGGCCTCCTCGCCATTGACGAGGGCGCGACCCTTGACGGCCTTCAGATCCGGCACTGCCGAACGCGGCACGGCTTCGCCCAGCACGCAGCCGGCGGCGAAGAAGTCGTCGGCGATCAGCGTCGGCGCGCCGAGCGACTCCCATTTCACGTAACGGTCGTCGACGATCTCGATCGCGGGGTGATAGGCCTCGACCGCCTCCCCGACCCATTCGGCGGTGAAGGGCGCCTCCCCGGCGGCGAGGTCGCGCTTCAGCCGGACCGCGATCTCGCATTCGACGCCGACGCGGACATAGTCGGCGGACGCCAGGCTGACGCCGCTGTCATGGACGCCCTTCTGGAACACGCCGCCCGCGCACGGATGCGGGATGCCGATATAGTCCTGCATGACGCGGCTGGTGCAGCCGATCTTGTAGCCGACCAGCGGTCCGACCTGCGGCAGCAACAGATCATGCAATGCGCGCTGGACCAGGTACCCCTCGCTCTCGTCGGCGGGCGGATGTTCGAGCGCCGCCAGCGGCGTATGATTGCGACGCGCCAGCGCGATCGCACTTGCGGCTTCGAGAATGTCGTCCATCGGCGCCGCTCCCACACTCCATAAGAGAAGGGACCAGTTCAGCATTCCCGCCCGAGCCTGACAAGCGCGGGCGGCCGTGGGGCGCTTAAGGGATTGTTGAGCCGGGTCTGGCTTTATGGACATGCGCACTTGCGGGTCGGCATGATACGGCACACCGCAAGGCCCCGTGCCCTTCGCGCACATGCATCAACCAACGCGCCGATCTCGTTGATGCGACTCGCGAAACTCCCCCGCAACTGATGTGAAGGCTGTTTCTCATCCGAACTCACGTGAGAACGGAGGATGTCGGCCTAGTGCATTGATCGCGATTCAGTTTTCGCGATCATGGCGGGCGACGGCGCGCCCTGCGCGGAACCTGAGAAAAATGCGCGCGACAAGGCGCGCCGCGCCTCACCCAAAACAAAAGAGCCGCATCGCTGCGGCTCCGTCTCTACTCGTCGCGATAGACCTTCTCGCGTTTCTCGTGCCGCTCCTGCGCTTCCACAGAGAGCGTCGCGATCGGCCGGGCCTCGAGCCGCTTCAACGAGATCGGCTCCCCGGTTTCCTCGCAATAGCCGTAGGTGTTGTCCTCGATGCGCTGAAGCGCGGCGTCGATCTTGGCGATCAACTTGCGCTGGCGGTCGCGGGCACGCAGCTCGATGGCGCGGTCGGTCTCGGACGACGCCCGATCGGCCAGATCGGGATGGTTCACGTTCTCCTCCTGCAGGGCTTGCAGGGTGAGCTTGGACTCCTTGAGGATCTCATCCTTCCAGGCGAGGAGCTTCAGGCGGAAGTACTCCTTCTGCCGGTCGTTCATGAAAGGCTCTTTTTCGGTCGGTCGGTAGTTTTTCAACTTTTCCAAAGGGCGGCCTATCTGTCTAAGCAACGACTCGTCACGGACCGGGGGTCCGCTGAGCGGGGCCTTATATAGCGGCCTCTGATGACAGACAATATTTCCCTGAGGCGCCGACTGGCGCCCCCAAGCCCTTGCACAGGAAGGTATATCCTGACGGGCCCGGGGGCGGCCGCAGAACCTAGTAGCCGACCGTGAAACGCTGGCGCAGATGGGCCGGACGTTCGATCTCGTCAACCAGGGCGATGGCATAGTCGGCGAAGCTGATCCAGCTCTTGCCGCTCGCATCTGCGAGAAGCTGGTCGGTGCCGAGCCGGAACTTGCCCGTCCGCTCGCCCTCGATGAACAGGGCCGAGGGCGACAAGAAGGTCCAGTTCAACTCCTTTTCCTGCCGCAGCAGGTCGAGGAAGGCCGAGCCGGCCTCGGCCTCGGCCTTGTATTGGGCAGGAAAACCGGGGGTTGTGACCAGTTTGACGCCGGGGGCGACCTCCAGACTGCCGGCGCCGCCGACCACGAGGTAGCGCCCGACGCCGGAGGCCTTGGCCGCGCCGATCAGCTTGTGCGGAGCGCTGGCGAGGAACATCACCGAGCTCACCGCCACATCATGGCCGGCGAACAGCTTGGTCAGGCCGGCCTGGTCGAGCACGTCGCCCCTGGTGGGGGTGACATGCGGCAGCGCGGCGATCTTCTCGGGGTTCCGGGCGATGCCGGTCACCGCATGACCGCGCCGGGACAATTCCTTGGTGATCTCCGATCCGGCCCGGCCGGACGCGCCGGCGACTGCGATTTTCATGGAAGGCTCCTCTGCTTCTGTGGTAACTAACAGTGACTAGATAGCAAAAGGAATGCTGGTGTTAAGAGCGCACTTTGTGCTTACCTGATTACGCCGAAGTAACCGGCGCATGACACCACAAGCGCCTCGGAACGGATCGTGAGGACCCCGACGATGAAACCTGACGTCTTTGCCGCAAACTGCCCGACCCGCCAGATCCTCGATCGCGTCGGCGACAAATGGGCCGTGCTGATCCTGCTCCTGCTCCGCGACGAGCCCATGCGCTTCAATCAGTTGCGCCGGACCATTGAAGGCATTTCCCAGAAGATGCTGAGCCAGGTTCTCAAGTCGCTCGAGCGCGACGGCCTGATCAAGCGCCACGCCATCGCGACCGTCCCCGTCACGGTCGAGTATTCGATCACGCAGCTCGGCCTGACGCTCGCGGCTGCGGTCGATCCGTTGCGCGACTGGGCCGAGCATAATTTGAAGGACGTGCTCGCCGCACAGCGCCGCTACGACGCGCAGCAGAAGCAGGAAGCCGCGTGAGGGAAGAGCCGGCCGCTACGCCTGCCCGGCCTTGGCCAGTTCGACCTCGACACGCAGTTCGATCTCGGCGAGGACTGAATCGAGCCCGGGATCGCCGGACGACGATTTCAGGTTCGCCGCCGCATCGCGCAGGCGCATCACCGTCGATGCGTCGAGATTTCCGGACAACAGGCCCATCTTGAGATCGTCGAGCACGTCGAGCGCGGTCTTGCCGCGGGCGACCGAACGCTTGCGGCGCTCGACCGGATCCTCCTCGATGCCCTGAAGCGCGAGCAGCGCGTCGATATTGGCGGCCGCCTTCGGCGCGGCAGCGGACCGTGTCTCCTGCGACGATCCGGCATCGGGCAGCACGAAGGTGCCGGAGCCGGTTCGCCTAGCCTGGCTGGCCGGCGTTCCCAGCGTGGTGCCGTTCGGTCCGTAGATGCGCATCGGAGCAATCCGGGTGATCGATGCCCGAGCTTCGCGCCGCTATGGTTAACGGCGGGTAAACGGCCCGGCAAAATCTGCCGGGAGACCGGCAGTTTCGCGCTCCAGGGACAACGCCTGCTGACCGCGGTCGAAACAGGTTTAGTCAACCTCTTCAAACACCTAACCCCGATGCAGGGAGTTGGCACAGCGCTCGCAAGGACAGCGTCGGACCAGCTCGTCATGGGAGTGTCGGACGGGTCCGAGATGTGAGGAGCCTCGGGGAGCAGAGGATGTCAGGCGTTCGTTGGGTGAGGATTCGCGCGAGGGGCCTTGGGATGGCCTGTGCGGCGGTGGCAGCGCTGGCGCTGTCGGCCGGCTCTGCGTCCGCGACCTCGCGGATCAAGGATCTCGCCAACATCGAGGGCGTCCGCCAGAACCAGCTGATCGGTTACGGACTCGTGGTCGGCCTCAACGGCACCGGCGACACCCTCAACAACATCCCCTTCACCAAGCAGTCGCTCCAGGCGATGCTCGAACGCATGGGCGTCAATATCCGCGGCGCCACGATCCGCACCGGCAACGTCGCGGCGGTGATGGTCACGGGCAATCTGCCGGCCTTCTCGACGCAGGGCACCCGCATGGACGTCACGGTGTCCGCGCTCGGCGACGCCAAGGACCTGCGCGGCGGCACCCTGCTCGTCACTCCCCTGCTCGGCGCCGACGGCAACGTCTATGCGGTGGCACAGGGCACGCTCGCGATTTCCGGTTTCCAGGCCGAGGGCGAAGCGGCGAAGATCGTCCGCGGCGTTCCGACCGTCGGCCGCATCGCCAACGGCGCCATCATCGAGCGCGAGATCGAATTCGCGCTCAACCGCCTGCCCAATGTGAGGCTCGCGCTGCGCAACGCCGATTTCACCACGGCCAAGCGCATCGCGGCCGCCATCAACGACTATCTCGGCGTCAAGAGCGCCGAACCGCTGGATCCCTCGACGGTGCAGCTGTCGATCCCGCCGGAGTTCAAGGGCAACGTCGTCGCCTTCCTCACCGAGATCGAGCAGCTCCAGGTCGATCCTGACCTCGCCGCCAAGATCGTCATCGACGAGCGCAGCGGCATCATCGTGATGGGTCGGGACGTCCGCGTCGCGACCGTCGCCGTGGCCCAGGGCAATCTCACCGTCACCATCTCCGAGAGTCCGCAGGTGAGCCAGCCCAACCCGCTGTCGCGCGGCCGCACCGTGGTGACGCCGCGCACCGGCGTCAGCGTCACCGAGGACGGCAAGAAATTCGCCGTCGTCAAGGACGGTGTCTCGCTGCAGCAGCTCGTCGACGGTCTCAACGGCCTCGGTATCGGCCCTCGCGACCTCATCAGCATTCTCCAGGCGATCAAGGCTGCCGGCGCCATCGAAGCCGACATCGAGGTGATGTGATGCAGACCGGCATGATCAGCACCGCCCACGTCGTCAGTTCCGCCTTCTCGGTGGAGAGCCGCAACGGCCGGCCCGATTTCGACCTCGCCGCCGCCCTTCAAAAGGTCTCGCCGAAACAGCAAGCCAGGGCGCAGAAGACGGCGACCGACTTCGAGGCCATGTTCCTCAACAGCATGTTCTCGCAGATGACGACGGGCCTGAAGGGCGAAGGTCCCTTCGGCGACACGCCCGGCACCGGCGTCTGGCGCTCCATGCTCACCGAGCAATATTCCAAGAATTTCGCGCAGGCGGGCGGCGTCGGCGTCGCCACGGAAGTCTACCGCACCCTGATCATGCAGCAGGCGAAGACCATTCGCACGGCATAAGGTCGATCGAGATGAACCACTTCAACGCATCACGTCAGCCACAGCGTCCGGTGACCGCGCCCGCCGGCGCAGAGGCGCGCAAGCTCGCGGAAGACCTGATGGATGCGATGAACGCCCTGCTCGCCCTGATCGAGCGCGAGACCGAACTGGTGCGCGCGGGCAAGGTCCGCGAGGCCGTGATGCTGGAAAGCAGGAAGCAGGAGCTGTCGCGCAACTATGTCGGCGCCGTCGGCCAGTTGAAGGCGAACCAGCCCCTGCTGGCGAAATCGGCGCCGGAGCTACTGTCGACGCTGCATCGCCACCACGATGCGTTCCGCGCGATGCTTCAAGTCAATCTCACCGTGCTCGCCACCGCGCACGCGGTGTCGGAAAGCGTCGTGCGCGGCGTCAATGCCGAGATCCAGAAGCGCAACGTGCCGAACACCTACACCGCCGCGGGACGACGCGCGGCACCCGGACCGCGTCACATCACGCCGCTCACGGTCAGCCGCTCGCTGTAAGCGAGCACGATTTTCTCCTCGAATTTTAGACAAAATCGCGCACCGCCGTGTGCGCGAGGTTAGGCACGTTTCGTTACCGGGTGTTCAATCCTGGTAGTCCATGGTTGCGCATTGAGAGGGGTTGGGATTTGACTCACGTAAGGCAACCAGGAGGCTGCCATGAGTACAGATTTCAGCATCAGGCCGGTGGGGATCCCGGCCCCCGCGCAGATCGTAACGACGTCGAATCCGGCGGCGAACGAGGCCGTGCAAACCGAACTCCCCGTGAGCCAGACTGTACCGGCCGCGGATCCCGGCGTGCCTGCACGCAACGATCTTCACGGCAACGAGAACATCTCGCGACAGGTCGTGTTCGACCAGGCGGCCGCGTCTCTCGTCTTCCAGGTGGTCAACGACAAGACCGATGCGGTGGTGACGCAATTCCCCGATGAGGCGATGCTGCGCCGCCGGGCCTACTTCCATGCCCTGGATATGAAGTCCGAACCGTCCCGTCCGCCCAATACGGACCGCAACGCCTGACGGTCAGCTGTCGCGCGTGGCAACCGCGCTGTCGAGATAGGTCGAACCGGTCACGGGGTCGGTCACGACGTTCTTGATCTGGGCCTTGCCATCGCCCGTCAGCGTGAACTTGGTATTGCCGAAGCGGAACGACGAATCCTTGATCAGCACCTGCTGATACTGCGACGTGGCACCGCTCTGGTAATGCACCTGGGCGCGGAAGCCGTCGACCCGCGAGATGTCGAGCGAGAAGCTCTTGCCGTCGGGATAGGTGCCGGACCAATTGCCCTGATATTGCTTGGAATCGACGGCGACGTATTTCGACGAGCCCGACGTGCTCGAGAGAACGTTGGACTTATACGCCGTCGACAGGATGCTCATGATGTCGGCCATGACGGGCGCCCGTCACGGCCGGCCGGACAGACCGGCAGCGATATTGCGATTGATCTCGATCAGCGGACGGAAGTGATCGAACTGCGGGCTCATCTGGAGCGCTGCGGTCTGGCTCAGCACGAATACGCTGATGTTCGCGATCTTCTGGCGAACGTCGAGCGGCTGCGGATTGGTGTCGCGCATGGCTTCGCTGAGGAAGATCGTCCAGAGCTTGCGATTGAACATCAGGGCCTGCGTGGTCTGCTCGCTGAACGGATCGGCATTGTTCACCGCATCCTGAAGCTTGTTGGCAGCCTTGAGCAGAGTCTGCGCCTCGACATCGCGAGGAGATGCAGTGGTGGTTGCAACACGCGCGTAGGCCGAGGCAGCAGAATTCGACATCAATCACACCTTGGAAGCGTCCCAGCCCGTTGAAAGGGCTTAAGGATTTCTTTCCCAACCCTAGGCAGCACCGCTTAAGATTTGCTTACGTGAGCGCATTGAAGCACTCCGGAATATTACGGGGCGCACAGTGCTTCTCCGAAGCAAGGCTAGATGCACGCGTGTACGCTGTAAACGTGGCTCTCACGGTGCATCATGATCTCGGCTAATCGCGCCTTGATGGTCTCGTTCAAAAGAAAGGCGGGGCATTAGCCCCGCCGCGACGTTTCGATTCGCGAGCTTGCGCTGCGAGATTAGCGGAGCAGCTGCAGCACGCTCTGCTGCGACTGGTTCGCCAGCGAGAGCGCGGAGACCGCGATCGACTGGCGCGTCGACAGCGCCTGGCTGTTGGCCGCTTCCTCGTTGGTGTCGGCGAGCGTGAGGTTCGACGAACCGGTCTGCAGCACGTTGATCAGGTTCTTGGAGAAATCCTGACGAACCTGCACGATCGAGAGATTCGAACCGAGCGTCGAGCCTTCCGAGCGGAGCGTGCTCGAGGCCGCGTTCAGGCTCGCGAGCACCTTGTTGGTCGCGCCGTTGTCGATGAAGTCGACGCCGTTGACGAGGTTGCTGAGGCCGAGGCCGGCCGCATTGAACACCACGCCGTTGATGCTGAGCGTCGAGCTGCCGGTCTCGTTGAACACGAGCTTGAGCGTGTCGCCGTTGAGCAGGTTGACGCCGTTGAAGGAGGAGTCCTGCGAGGTCGTGTCGATCTGTGCCAGGATGTTGTTGAACTGGTTGACCAGGTTGGAGCGCGCGGTCTGGGCGACCGGATCCTGCACCGGGGGCTGCGCGGTGGTGAAAGCGAGCACGCCGGTTATCGTGCCGCCGACGACGCCGCCCGCGGTCGACGAACCGAGCGTCGACGAGGCGTATTCGTTGACGGTGGTCACGGTGAGCACGCCGTTGGCATCAATCGTCGCGGTCAGATGATTGGCCTGGAGCTGCGCGTTCAGCTGGTCCAGCGTCTTGACCGTGCCGTTGGTGCCGTCGCCGAAGGTGACATTGACCGGCGTGCCGCCGTTGAAGGAGGTGAAGGTCAGGGTCTTGCCGCTGATGCCGCCGACACCGGAGGTGCGCGCGGCCGTGAATGCGGTCGCGGTTCCGGTATTGCCGCTGAGCCCGAAGGCGCTCAGCGCATTGCCGGTGCCGGTGATCGACAGGTCGGCATTGACGCCGGTCGACAGCGCGAGCTGGCCGCTCGAATTCACCGACGACGGGATCTGGCCGGAGGTCGTCGACAGGGTCGCAGCGCCGTTGAAGATGCTGGCCGTCTTCACGCCGGTGGCGAGGTCGATCGAATTGAGCAGGTCGGTGAGCGTCGCGCTCTGGATATAGACCGTCGAGTTGCCGTTGCCGTCGGTGACGATGTTGCCGTTGACGCCGCCCGAAGTCACGCTCGCCGCGGATTGCGGCGTCTGCGCGTTCTTGAAGGTGATGGTGTGGCCGTCGATGTTCAGCGTCGAGCCGTCCTTGACCAGGGTTCCGAGCGAACCGGCGGTGGTGGAGCGGTTCGCCGTGACGGTGGCCTGGCCTGCACCGGTCGCGGTCGTCAGGCCGAGGGCATTGAGGAAATCGGCCTTGCCGGTCACGCTCAGATCCGCGCCGGTCGAGCTCTTCAACGTGACCTTGCCGGCCGCGATCGACGACGGGGTCTGGACAGTGCCGACGGTCGCACCGCTCGTCGCGATCGTCGCGGCGCCGGCACTGATCGTCGCGGTCTTCACGCCGCTGGCGAGGTCGATTGCGGTCAGGACGTCGTTGACGGTGGCCGCGGGCGCCGCCGCCGTGCCTTCATAGACGATCGAGTTGCCGTTGCCGTCCGTGGCGATGTGCCCGCTGGCGTCGAGTCCCCAGCCGGTCGGCTGCGTGGTGGGCGCGGTCCCGGTCCGGAACGTGATGGTCTTGCCGTTCACGGTGATGGTGTCGCCATCCGCCGGCGGCGTGGAGAACGTCGTCGATGTCGTGACGCCCAGCAGCGTGTTGCCGCCGGCCAGGGCGGTGGTGCCGTCGGCCGCGGTCGCCGCGGCTCCGGTCAGGCTGCCGGCGTTGGACCCGAGCGAGGCGCCGAGTGCGGCCGTGCCGGTGACCGGTGTCACGCCGCCGGCGGCGCCGGTATAGAGCACGTTGCTGTTGGCGGTCGCGCTGGCATAGGAGGTCGTGCCGCGCAGGTCGGCAGGCGTCGCGCCGGGAATGGTGGTGGAGACGTTCGACTTGGTCGAGTAGCCGACCGTGGTCTGCAACGCCTGATTGGCGATGGATTTGGCGGAATCGATCAGTTTCTGCAGCGACGTGATGCCGGTATTGGCGGCCTGGAGCACCTGAACGCCGTTATTGATGCCATCCAGGAGATTGCTGATGTCGCTTGCCCGGTTGTCCAAGCCCTGCGCGGTGAAGAAGTTGGTGGGATTGTCGAGCGCCGTGTTGACCTTCTTCCCGGTCGACAGCCGCTCCTGCGTCGTGGCCAGCAGGTCGGCCGTGGACTGCAGCGACAACAGGTTCTGGCGAACTGACGCCGAGAGAACGATGTTGGACATTGGCAGGTCTTCCTCTTGAAGCGCGGAACCGGGTACGAATCGGGCCTCGCCGATCTCGAAAGCGGGCTTTGGTCGAGTCTTAGGGGGTGTCCTTTAAAGTATGGTTAACGGCGACTTAAGAGTTACGGTTAATGCGGGGTGAATGCCCTGCCCCGGCCCTGGACGCAAAAAAGAGCGGCGGGGCAAAGGCCCCGCCGCTCGATTTCTTGTAACGATTTCAGATGGTTATTAGCGCAGCAACTGCAGCACGCTCTGCTGCGAGGTATTCGCCAGCGACAGCGCGGAGACCGCGATCGACTGGCGGGTCGACAGCGCCTGGCTGTTGGCCGCCTCGACGTTGGTGTCGGCCAGCGTCAGGTTGGACGAACCGGTCTGCAGCACGTTGATCAGGTTCTTGTTGAAGTCCTGACGCACCTGCACCACCGAGAGGTTCGAGCCGAGTGCCGAAGCTTCCGAGCGCAGCGTGCTCGACGCCGAGTTCAGGTTGGTCAGCACCTTGTTGGCCGCGGCGTTGTCGATGAAGTCGACGCCGACGGTCAGCGCGGCAAGACCGAGACCCTTCGAGTTGTAGGTCACGCCGGTGATGTTCAGGCTCGACTTGCCGGTCTCGTCGAACGTCAGCTTGAGCTGGTCGCCGTTCAGCAGGTTGACGCCGTTGAACGAGGAGTCCTGCGAGGTGGTGTCGATCTGGTTCAGGATGTTGTTGTACTGCGAGACCAGATTGGCACGCGTCGTCTGGGCGACCGAGTCCGCGACGGGGCTGGAAGCCGTCGAAAAAGTCAGCGCCGAGGTCAGTGTGCCGCCGATCACGCCGCCCGAAGCTGTCGAGCCGATCGTCGAAGACGCATACTCGTTCGAGGTGGTGATGGTCAGCAACCCGTTGGCGTCGATCGTCGCCGCAAGGTTGTTGGCCTGGAGCTTAGCGTTCAGTTGGTCGAGCGTCTTGATCGTGCCGTTGGTGCCGTCGCCGAAGGTGACGTTGACCGCCGTACCGCCGTTGAAGGAGGTGAAGGTCAGGGTCTTGCCGGCGATGCCGCCGATGCCCGAGGTGCGGTCCGCGGTGAAGGCACTCGCCGTGCCGGTGTTGCCGGCGAGGCCGAGCACGTTCAGCGCATTGCCGGTGCCGGTGATCGCCAGGTCGGCATTGACGCCGGTCGAGATCTTGAGCTGACCCGACGTGTTGATCGTCGAGTTCGACTGGCCGGTGGCGGTCGCGAGCGTGGCCGTGCCGCTGGCTCCGACCGTGGCGGTCTGGACTCCGGTGGCGAGATCGATGGCGTTCAGCACGTCGGCCACGGTGGCCGATTGCAGATATACCGTCGAATTGCCGTTGCCGTCGGTGACGATCGAGCCGTTCGCGCCATAGCCGCTCGCGACGGCCGGCGCACCCGTGGTGCCCGGGACGGGCGCGTTCTTGAACGTGATGACGTGACCGTCGACGTTCAATGACGAACCATCTGTGATGATCGAGCCGAGCGAGCTCGCGCTCTGGGTGCGGTTCACGTTGACGGTGGAATTGCCCGCGCCCGAGGAGGTCGTCAGGCCGAGGGCCTTGAGCAGGTCGGACCGTCCTGTGACGCTGAGATCCGCACCGGTCGAGCTCTTCAGCGTGACCTTGCCGGCGCCGACGCTGGAGGCGGTCTGGTTGACGCTGGTGGAGATCGTCGCGGCACCCGAGGTGATCGAGACCGTCTTCACGCCGCTGGCGATGTCGACGGCGGCGAGCAGGTCGTTGACCGTCGCAGCCGGGGTACCCGCCGTGCCGAGATAGACGGTGGTGTTGCCGTTGCCGTCGGTGACGAGGTTGCCGCTGACACCGGAGCCGGACGCCACCGCGGTCGAGGCCGGAGCGGCACCCGAACGGAAGGTGATGGTCTTGCCGTTCACCGTCAGCGTGTCGCCGTCGGCGGGCTGGGCGTTGCCGAGCAGGCCGGTGGCGGTGGTGCCGTTGGTGGCGATCAGGGTGATGGCACCGGTCAGCGCGGTGGTGCCGTCGCCGGCCGTGCCCGCGGTGCCCGTGAAGGAGCCGATGGTGGCGCCGAGCGTCGTGGTGCTGTTCGCTGCCGTGGTGCCGCCCGCCGTGCCGTTATAGAGCACGTTGCTGCTGGCTGTCGCGCTCGCGAAGGACGTGGTGCCGCGCAGGTCGGCGGCGGTCGCACCGGCGATGGTGGTGGAGACGTTCGACTTGGTGGAGTAGCCGACGGTGGTCTGCAGAGCCTGGTTGGCGATCGACTTGGCGCTGTCGATCAGCTTCTGCAGCGACGTCAGGCCGGTGTTCGCGGCCTGCAGGACCTGCACGCCGTTGGCGATGCTGTCGAGCAGATTGTTGATGTCGCTGGCGCGGTTGTCGAGCGACTGGGCGGTGAAATAGTTGGTGGGATTGTCCAGGGCCGTGTTGACGCTTCTACCAGTCGACAGACGGTTCTGTGTGGTGGCGAGAAGATCGGCGGTGGACTGCAGCGAGAGGAGGTTCTGGCGAACCGACGCAGAGAGAACAATACCTGACATGACTCTTACCCTTCTGGCTTACGCGTCTTCGTTCGATCGCTTCGGATCGAGTGACGGGGACAGCCTGCGCGAACATGGCTAACAAAGGGTGAAACAAGGGCGGCGCGCTAAGTGGTGGTTCACCATAACGCGTGAAAGAGGCGGCGCACGCGTCGGCAATCGACCTGAAATTACTGGCAAAATTCTGCGCTTACTCTCCATTAACCATAACTTTCGGTTACTTTCCGCAGCGCCGTCACGCCTGGAGCCCCCTGCCCGAACGTAAAAAAGCGGGCTCGAGAGCCCGCTTCCGGCAACGTCCTTCGCGTCTGCGGCCGCTAGCGAAGCAGCTGGAGCACGCTCTGTTGCGACTGGTTGGCCAGCGACAGCGCGGAGCGGGCTCTTGCGCAAAAGAAAGCGGCGGGGCCGAAGCCCCGCCGCCATGTTGCTTGCGATGCCGTCCGCGATCAGCGGAGCAGCTGGAGCACGCTCTGCTGCGACTGGTTGGCCAGCGACAGCGCGGAGACCGCGATCGACTGGCGGGTCGACAGCGCCTGGCTGTTGGCCGCCTCGACGTTGGTGTCGGCCAGCGTCAGGTTGGACGAACCGGTCTGCAGCACGTTGATCAGGTTCTTGTTGAAGTCCTGACGCACCTGCACGATCGTGAGGTTCGAACCGAGCGCGGAGGCCTCCGAGCGCAGCGTGCTGGACGCGGCGTTCAGGTTGGTCAGCACCTTGTTGGTCGCGGCGTTGTCGATGAAGTCGACTCCCGAGGTCAGGGCCGCGAGACCCAGACCCTTGGAGTTGTAGGTCACGCCTGTGATGTTCAGGCTCGACTTGCCGGTCTCGTCGAACGTCAACTTGAGCTGGTCGCCGTTCAGCAGGTTGATGCCGTTGAACGAGGAGTCCTGCGCAGTCGAGTCGATCTGGTTCAGGATGTTGTTGTACTGGGTGACGAGGTTGGAACGCGTGGTCTGGGCAACCGTGTCCTGGACGGGGCTGGAAGCCGTCGAGAACGTCAGCGCCGTGGTCAGCGTACCGCCGATCACGCCACCCGCGGCGCTCGAACCGATGGTCGAGGACGCGTAGTCGTTGGTGGTCGAGACCGTCAGCAGCCCGTTGGCGTCGATCGTCGCCGTCAGGTTGTTGGCCTGCAGCTTCGAGTTCAGCTGGTCGAGCGTCTTGACCGTGCCGTTGGTACCGTCGCCGAAGGTGACGTTGACCGCCGTACCGCCGCTGAAGGAGGTGAAGGTCAAGGTCTTGCCGGTGAGGCCGCCGACACCCGAGGTGCGGGCCGCAGTGAAGGCGGTCGCCGTGCCGGTATTGCCGGCGAGGCCGAGCACGTTCAGCGCGTTACCCGTGCCGGTGATCGACAGGT
>CAYREH010000068.1:0-13812 GCA_964423245.1 uncultured Bradyrhizobium sp.
TTCCCGGCGCACGAGCTGTTCAAGAAGATGGGCCGCCTCGGCTTCCTCGGCCTGAACAAGCCGGTCGAATTCGGCGGCTCCGGTCTCGACTATTCCTACGCGCTGATGATGGCGGAGGAACTGGGCGCCATCAATTGCGGCGGCGTGCCGATGGCGATCGGGGTGCAGACCGACATGGCGACGCCGGCGCTGGCGCGGTTCGGCTCGGACGAGGTCCGGCGCGAATTCCTGGCGCCCTCGATTGCGGGCGACTACGTCGCCTGCATCGGCGTCTCCGAGCCCGGTGCCGGCTCCGACGTCGCCTCCATCAAGACGACTGCGCGATCCGACGGCGACGATTACGTCATCAATGGCGGCAAGATGTGGATCACCAACGGCACCCAGGCCGACTGGATCTGCCTGCTCGCCAACACCGGCGACGGGCCCGTCCATCGCAACAAGTCGCTGATCTGCGTGCCGATGAAGAGCAAGGGCGTCAACGTCGCCCGCAAGCTCGACAAGATGGGCATGCGCTCCTCGGACACGGCCCAGATCTTCTTCGACGATGTCCGCGTGCCCAAGCGGAACCGCATCGGCGAGGAGGGCAAGGGCTTTACCTACCAGATGATCCAGTTCCAGGAGGAACGGCTCTGGGGCGCTGCCGCCTGTCTCAAGGCGCACGAATACATCATCAACGAGACCATCACCTACACCCGCAACCGCAAGGCCTTCGGCCAGAGCATCCTCGATAACCAGGTGGTGCATTTCAAGCTCGCGGAGATGCAGACCGAGGTCGAGCTGCTGCGCGCGCTGATCTATCGCGCCGCCGAGGCGCTGCTGGCCGGCGAGGACGTGACGAAGCTTGCGACCATGGCCAAGCTGAAGGCTGGCCGGCTCGGCCGAGAACTCACCGATGCCTGCTTGCAATATTGGGGCGGGATGGGCTTTACCAACGAGACGCCGGTCAGCCGGGCCTATCGCGACAGCCGCCTGACCTCGATCGGCGGCGGCGCCGACGAGGTCATGCTGATGGTGCTCTGCAAGATGATGGGCACGCTGCCCGGCAGCAAAGGAAACGCCTGATGATCACGCTCTATCATTGCGACGGCGCGCGCTCCTTCCGTCCGCTCTGGATGCTGGAGGAGATGGGGCTGCCCTATGAGCTGAAGATGCTGCCGTTCCCGCCGCGGGTCTTCGCCAAGGAGTATCTCGCGATCAATCCGCTCGGCACGATCCCCTTCATGGTCGATGGCGAGACGAAGATGACCGAGTCCTCGGGCATCTGCCACTATCTCGGCATCCGGCACGGGCCGACGCCGCTGATGGTCGGTCCCGAGGATCCCGCCTATGGCGCTTTTCTGAACTGGATGTTTTTCAGTGACGCGACGTTAACCTTTCCGCAGACGCTGGTGCTGCGCTACACCCAGCTCGAGCCGGAGGAGCGGCGCAATCCGCAGGTCGCAGGCGACTACGCCAAATGGTTCCTCGGACGGTTGCGCGCTGTCGAGGCAGCGACGGCCAATGCCGAAACCTTGTGCGCCGGACGCTTCACCGCCGCCGACATCGTGATCGGCTACGCGCTCCGCCTCGCCGGCAATATCGGCCTCGCCAAGGATTTTGGGCCGAACGTGACGGCCTATTGGGCCCGCCTGCAGCAGCGCGAGGGCTACAAGCGTGCCGTTGCTGCAGAGCAAAAGGCCGGAGCCGAACAGAACGTTGCGCCGCGGGTGAGGGCCTAGCCCTCGTGGTCCGGGCGAACGCCAGGATCACCGTCTGCCAGAGTTCCGGGTGCGGCTCCTCGCCGCCCTCGCTGCTTCTCTTTTACGCGCCATGACAGCGCTATCCCGTCGTGACAGCGGCCAAATTTCCGCTAAGGTGACCCCCGTCCGCAGCGGCCAGAGAGCCGCGCGAGGAGGGTACCCATGGAAGACAAGGGTCGCGAATCCGACCATCTGATGCTGATCACGCCGGAGCGGGTGTTCTATGCCGGCCTGCTCGGCCGCCCGCGCAAGCGCACGCCGGGCTGCTGCCATGTCTATGTCGCGGTGCGGGGCAGTCTTCACCTGACGATCGACGATATGGTCACGTCAGGGGAATTGTTCGTCACCTTGCCGAATCAGCGTCACTCGATCGCCAGCGACTACCGCACCGCCATCAGCGTGACGCTGGAGCCGGAAAGCGTGCCCGATGGCGTGCTGGAGGCCCTGGCGGCGCGGCTGACCGGACCGGACAGCGCCGTGTATGCCCGCAAGATCCTGGCCGCCTATGCGTTGCTGCGCCAGCGCCGCTATGGCGACATCACCACTGCCGAATTCGACGAGATGTGCTTCGGCGAGGCGCTGCCGCGCCGCGTGCTCGATCCGCGCGTGATGCGGGCCGTCGCGCGCATCGCACGCTTTTCCGGTGAGCCCGTCACGGCCGATACCTGCGCCGCCGAAGCCGGCCTGTCGGCCTCGCGCTTCCTGCATCTGTTCAAGGAGGAGACCGGCATTTCGTTCCGCTCCTTCCGGGCCTGGAAGCGGGCGCGGCATCTGCTGCACTTCGCCAACCAGGACCTCAACCTCGCCCATCTCGCGCAGGACATCGGCTATCCCGACTCCACGCATTTCAGCCACTCGATCCGCCGTTTCTACGGATTGAAGCCGCGCGCGATCTTCGTCGGCTCGCGCGACCTTGCGATCTATCGCTGCACCGAGACGGTGAGGCTCGCGGAGGCGAGTTAGGCTCGCGCTCGCAAGGTGGGCAAAGCGAAGCGGGCCCACCATCTTCGCCAAACAGCGAGACGTGGTGGGCACGGCGCAGGAGCGCCTTTGCCGCCCTGCGAATTCGTCGATTTTCCCAGCTTCTCCGCGCAAGAAGCCGCAAGTCGCGCGTCACATGATCGCCCTCGTTGAATTCTCAACGTGCGAGACAGCGAGATCATGAGCGACAAGGCCGTCATCACCTGCGCGCTGAACGGCGTGCTCACCGATCCGAAGCAGCACAACGTGCCCGTGACGCCGGAGCAGATGGCCCGCGAGGCCAGGGCCGCGTTCGATGCCGGCGCGGCCATCATGCATATCCATCTGCGCCAGCAGGCGCCGGGCAAGGGCCACCTGCCGTCCTGGGAGGTCGCCGTCAGCAAGGAGATCCAGCAGGCCATCCGCGAAGCCTGCCCCGGCGTGATCATCAATCACACCACGGGCGTCTCGGGGCCGAACTACCGCGGCGCGCTCGACTGCGTCCGAGAGACGAGGCCCGAGATCGCCGCCTGCAATGCAGGCTCGCTGAACTATCTCAAGGTGAAGTCCGACAACAGCTGGGCCTGGCCGCCGATGATGTTCGACAACGCGGTCGAGAAGGTAAAGGACTATCTCGACGTCATGAACGCTGTCGGCACCATCCCCGAGTTCGAGTGTTTCGACGTCGGTATCGTCCGCTGCGTCGGCATGTATCATCAGGTCGGGATGTATAGCGGCCCTCTCGAATACAATTTCGTGATGGGCGTCGCCTCCGGCATGCCGGCCGATCCCGAACTGCTGCCGATCCTGCTCAAGCTCAAGCGTCCCGAAGCGCATTGGCAAGTTACGGCGATCGGCCGCGAGGAGATCTGGCCGCTGCATCAGCGTTGCGCCGAACTCGGCGGTCATCTCCGCACCGGCCTCGAGGACACCTTCTATCTCGCCGACGGCAAGAAAGTAACGTCCAACGGCCAGCTGATCGAGGCCATTGCGGCTTGCGCCCGCCGCGCCGGCCGCGAGATCGCGAGCCCCGCCGAGGCGCGGAAGATTTTCGGGACCAATCGGTAAGTATCGCCTCAGACGTCGTTGCGAGCGAAGCGAAGCAATCCAGAATGGCTCCGCGGAAACAGGCTGGATTGCTTCGTCGCTTCGCTCCTCGCAATGACGCGTAGGATAGAGTCATGTCCATTCTCGAAAACACCATCTCTCCGGGCAGCACCGCCTACCGCGCCAATCGCGACGGCATGCTCGGCCTGATCGACCGCATGCGCGCCCTGGAAGAGCGCGCGCGGGCGGCATCCGCGGCCGCCAAGGATCGCTTCCACAAGCGCGGCCAGCTGCTGCCGCGCGAGCGCGTCGCGCTGGTGCTCGATCCCGGTGCGCCCTTCATCGAGCTCTCGACGCTGGCGGGCTACATGTTCGACGTGCCCGATCCCGCCAAGAGCGTGCCCGGCGGCGGCGTCATCGCCGGCATCGGCTTTGTCTCGGGTATCCGCTGCATGGTCAGCGCCAATGATGCCGGCATCGATGCCGGTGCCCTGCAACCCTACGGCCTCGACAAGACGCTGCGGGTGCAGGAGCTCGCGCTGGAGAACAAGCTGCCTTACGTGCAGCTGGTCGAAAGCGCCGGCGCCAATCTGTTGCGCTACCGCGTCGAGGATTTCGTTCGCGGCGGCAACATCTTCCGCAATCTCGCCCGGCTCTCGGCGGCAGGGCTGCCGGTGGTCACGGTCACGCACGGCTCCTCGACGGCGGGCGGCGCCTATCAGACCGGCCTGTCCGACTACATCGTCATGGTCCGCGGTCGCACGCGCGCGTTTCTGGCCGGCCCGCCGCTGCTGAAGGCCGCGACCGGTGAGATCGCGACCGAAGAGGAACTCGGCGGCGCCGAGATGCACACCCAGGTCTCGGGCCTCGGCGATTATCTCGCCGAGGACGACCGCGACGCGCTCCGCATCGCACGCGAGATCATGGCGGCGCTGGAATGGGAGCGGCCGGGTGGGAGCGCTCCGGATTTCAAGCCGCCGCGCTACGATCAGGACGAACTGCTCGGCATCATGCCGCTCGATCACAAACGCCCCGTCGACATGAAGCAGGTGATCGCGCGCATCGTCGACGATTCCGATTTCACCGAGATGTCGCCGAATTACGGCCCGGCCACCGTCTGCGGTCATGCCCGCATCGAGGGGCAGGCGATCGGCATCATCACCAACAACGGGCCGCTCGATCCCGCCGGCGCCAACAAGGCGACGCATTTCATCCAGGCCTGCTGCCAGACCCGCACGCCCATCCTGTATCTCAACAACACCACGGGCTACATGGTCGGAAAGGCCTATGAGGAAGCCGGCATGATCAAGCACGGCTCCAAGATGATCCAGGCCGTCACGTCAGCCACGGTGCCGCAGATCACGATCTATTGCGGCGCCTCGTTCGGCGCCGGCAATTACGGCATGTGCGGCCGCGGCTTCCATCCGCGCTTCTGCTTCTCATGGCCCAACGCCAGGACCGCCGTGATGGGCGGCGAGCAGGCCGCCGAGACGATGGCGATCGTGACCGAAGCTGCGGCTGCGCGCCGCGGCAAGCCGATCGAGAAGGAGAAGCTCGACGCCATGAAGGCACAGATCGTCGGCGTGTTCGACGGCCAGATGGACGTCTTCGCCACCAGCGCCCGCGTGCTCGACGATGGCGTGATCGATCCGCGCGACACCCGCGCGGTGCTGTCGGAGGTGCTCGCGATCTGCCGCGAGGGCGATGCCCGGACGCCGCAGCGCATGCAATTCTCGGTGGCCCGGCCATGAGGAACGGATCCGTGCAGCACAAGCCGTTCTTCAAGGTCCTGATCGCCAACCGCGGCGAAATCGCACTCCGCGTCATGCGCAGCGCGCGCAAGCTCGGCCTCGGCGTCGTCGCCGTCTATTCGGATGCCGATCGTGACGCGCTCCACGTGCGGCAGGCCGATCAGGCCGTCCGCATCGGCGAGGCGCTGCCGGCGCAGTCCTATCTCAACATTCCCGCGATCATTGCGGCCGCCAAGGCGAGCGGGGCCGATGCCGTGCATCCCGGCTACGGCTTCCTCGCGGAGAACGAGGAGTTCGCGCAGGCCTGCAAGGATGCCGGTCTCGTCTTCATCGGCCCGTCGCCGCAGGCCATCCTGGCGATGGGCAACAAGGCCGGCGCTAAGGAGATTATGAGGAAGGCGGGCGTTCCTGTCGTCCCCGGCTACCAGGGCGCGGACCAGGGCGACGAGGTGATGCTCGGCGAAGCCCGGAAGATCGGCTTTCCCGTGATGATCAAGGCCGTTGCCGGCGGCGGTGGCCGGGGCATGCGGCTCGTCACCGAAGCCGCGTCATTCCCCGATGCGCTGCGCAGCGCGCGGTCGGAGGCCAAGGCCGCGTTCGGCGATCCCACCGTCATCCTTGAACGCGCCATCCAGAATCCACGCCATATCGAGATCCAGGTGTTCGGCGACAGCCACGGCAACGCCATCCATCTCGGCGAGCGCGATTGCTCCGTGCAGCGGCGGCACCAGAAGCTGATCGAGGAAGCGCCGTCGCCGGCGGTCACGCCCGAGCTCCGCGCGAGAATGGGCGAGGTCGCCGTCGCTGCGGTGAAGGCATTGCGCTATGAAGGCGCCGGCACGCTGGAATTCCTGCTCGACCAAAGCGGCGAGTTCTACTTCATGGAGATGAACACGCGCCTCCAGGTCGAGCATCCCGTCACCGAGGCCATCACCGGCCTCGATCTCGTCGAGCTGCAGCTGCGCGTGGCACGTGGCGAGCCGCTGCCGGTGAAGCAGCAGGACGTCCGCTTCCAGGGCCATGCCATCGAGGTCCGGCTCTGTTCGGAGGATGCCGCCCAGGATTTCATGCCGCAGTCGGGCCGCATGGTGCGCTGGCAGGTGCCGGACGGGATTCGCGTCGAGCACGCGCTGCAATCCGGCACGGAGATCCCGCCATTCTACGATTCCATGATCGCCAAGGTGATCAGCCATGGCGCCACCCGGGAGGAGGCGAGGGGATTGCTGATCGTCGCCCTGGAGCAACTCACGGGCTTCGGCGTCACCACCAACCAGGCCTTCCTGATGTCGTGTCTGCGCCATCCCGGGTTTGCCAAAGGCGAGGCGACGACGGCCTTCATCGCCCAGAATCGCGACGAGCTGTTGGCGCCGCCCGCGAACGCCCCCCTTGCCGCGCTGCTGGCGGGCCTGTTGCTCTATGTCTCCAGCCCACGCGCTCCTGCCTGGCAGGCCGGGCGCAGCCTGGCGGCGACCTTCCCGCTGCCAGCGCGGATCGAGATCGCCGGTCATGCGCATGATCTCGAGGTCACGCGCGAGCGGGACGGCAGCTACACGGTCAGCGACGGGGACCGGCAGGCGATATTCGCGATCGATCAGCTCGATTCCAATGCCATCCGCTTCCGCCACGACGGCGTGATGGACAGCGCGAGTTTCCTGCGCGACGGCGACCGGCTCTATCTCCAGTATCGCGGCGTTCCGCTCGCGGTGAGTGACCTCACCCTGGCCGCGCCGAAGGCCGCCGCGAGCAGCGGCGGTGACGGCAAGGTCCGCGCCGCCCTGAACGGCCGCGTCGTCGCCGTTCTGGTCAAGCCCGGCGACCGCGTCAGTGCGGGCCAGCCGGTGCTGACGCTGGAAGCGATGAAGATGGAGCACGTCCACAAGGCCGGCGTCGATGGCGTCGTGGCGGCGATCGACGTGGCCGAGGGCGAGCAGGTGACGACGGGGCGGATCGTCGCGGAGATCGGCGCATAGTCTCGTGTCGAAGAAGCGGCGAAGCGCGCTTCGCCGTCCGGGCTCTACGACGTTACACGCATTTCCTGAAATAGCGGTAGATATCCGGGGCGCTCATCCAGATGAACTCGCGGGTAAGCCCGCCATGAGCGTTGATCCACGACGTGATGTCGGCGGCGTAGGCGCGCCGCAGCGTCACGGTGGCGTCCTCGCGGTGGGCAAGGTGAAAGCCGAAGCTTGCTGCCGGAGTCACGCAGATCCGGCTTCGCGGAATGTGGCCGAGGAGAACGGTGCAGGCCGATTGGCATGGGCCGACGATGCGGACATTGACTCCCTTGCGCGCCAGCTCGCTCCAGCGCGCGCTATAGGCGGCCACCGAGCCGCCGTGGTTGTCCGAGACGTCGATGGTCTCTGCACAAGCGGCGGTGCCGGCGAGCACGCTCACGCCAAGGCAAAGAAGCACTTTCAGTCTGCGAAAGGTGGTCATGCGTCCATCTCCGGCCATCGCGATTCGGCAACAGATGGCACGGCTTGCCGATCTTCAAGTCATGCGTTCGAATGAGGCCTGCTCATTGGTCCCGCGCCCCGCGCCCTCGTTCAGCAGGCAGGCCACCTGATGTCCACCGCCGGCGTCCTTCAGCATCGGCCGCTCCGTCCTGCATCGTTCCATCGCAAACCGGCAGCGGGTGTGAAACGCACAGCCCGGCGGCGGATTGACCGGGCTCGGGACATCGCCATCCACCAGCGGCGCAAGCTTCTTCGCCAGCGGGTTGGCGATCGGCACCGAGGCGAGCAGGGCCTGGGTGTAGGGATGGCGGGGATTGCGGAACAGCGCGTCCTTGTCGGCGATCTCGACGATGCGGCCGAGATACATCACCGCGACGCGGTGGCTGATATGGGCGACGACGGCGAGGTCGTGGGCGATGAAGAGATAGGAGAAACCGTGCTGCCGCTGCAGGTCGATCAGAAGATTGATCACCTGGGCCTGGATCGAGACGTCGAGCGCCGACACCGGCTCGTCGCAGACGATCAGGCGCGGCCCCAGCGCCAGCGCCCGCGCGATGCAGATGCGCTGGCGCTGTCCGCCGGAGAACTGATGGGGGAAGTTGCGCATCTGGTCGGGACGCAATCCCACCTGCGCGAACAGGTCCGCGACCCGCGCCTCGAGAGCCCGGCCGCTCGCAAGGCCGTGCACGGCCAGCGGCTCGCCGACGATGGCGCCGGCCGTCATGCGCGGATTGAGCGAGGCGAACGGATCCTGGAACACGATCTGCATCGCACGGCGATGCGTGCGCAGCGCCGCCTTGGACAGATGGGTGATGTCTTCGCCGTCGAGGCAGATCCGCCCCGAGGTCGGTTCGACCAGACGCATCACGCTGCGCGCCACGGTCGACTTGCCACAGCCGGATTCGCCGACGAGGCCGAGCGTCTCGCCGTGACCCACCGAGAACGACACGCCGTCCACCGCATGCACGGTGCCGACCTGCCGCCGCAGCACGCCGGCGCGCACCGGATAGTGCTTCTTCAGATCGGTGACGTCGAGAAGCCGCCCGGTCATGCCACCTCCGCGACATCAGCCGCACGCCAGCAGGCGGCGAGATGCCCGCCGCCCCAATCGGCCAGGGGTGGATATTCGGCCTCGCAGCGCTTGACCGCGAGCGTGCAGCGTGGGGCGAAGGCGCAGCCCTTCGGCAGCCGCACCAGCGACGGCACCGTACCGGGAATCTCGTTGAGCCGGTCCGGGGCGGTGACGCCGGGCGCAGGCACGGCCGGGATCGAGGCCATCAGGCCGCGCGTATAGGGATGTTTCGGCGCGGCGAACAGCGCCTCGACCGAGGCTTCCTCGACCTTTTTCCCCGCATACATCACGATGACGCGTTGCGCGGTCTGGGCGACCACGCCGAGATCGTGCGTGATCAGCACGAGGCCGGTTCCGAGTTCCTTCTGCAAATCGAGGATCAGCGCCAGGATCTGCGCCTGGATGGTGACGTCGAGCGCGGTGGTCGGCTCGTCCGCGATCAGCAGCGCTGGCCGGCAGGCCAGCGCCATCGCGATCATGGCACGCTGGCGCATGCCGCCGGAGAGCTGGTGCGGGTATTCGCGCGCGCGCCGCGCCGGCTCCGGAATGCGCACCAGCCGCAGCATCTCGATCGCGACGTCGCGGGCCTCCTGCGACGACATGCTCCGGTGCAGCCGCACCGCCTCGACGATCTGGTCACCGATCCGCATGACCGGATTGAGCGATGTCATCGGCTCCTGGAAGATCATCGAGATGCGGTTGCCGCGAACCTTGCGCATCTCCGGTTCATCCAGCGTCAGCAGGTCGGTGCCTTCGAGCGCGATCGTCCCGCCGACGATGCGGCCGGGCGGGTCGGGCACCAGCCGCATCAGCGACAGCGCGGTGACGCTCTTGCCGCAGCCGGATTCCCCGACGATCGCCAGCGTCTCGCCGCGCTTCACGCAGAAGGAGAGATCGTCCACGGCCTTGAACAGACCCGAATTGGTGAAGAACACCGTCTTCAGGTTGTTCACCTCGAGCACGAGATCGGTTGTATCAGCCATCATCCACGCTGCCTGGGATCGAGGATGTCGCGCAGGGCGTCACCGAACAGATTGGCGCCGAACACGGCGAGGCTGATCGCGATGCCCGGAAAGATCACCAGCCATGGTGCGGTGCGGACATATTCAGCGGCGGATTCCGACAGCATGCGCCCCCATGACGGATAGGGCTCGGGAATGCCGAGGCCAAGGAAGGAGAGCGAGGCTTCGGTGAGAATGGTCGAGCCGAGCTGGGCGGTAGCCAGCACGATCAAGGGCGCCAGCGTGTTCGGCAGCACATGGCGCAGCGCGATCCGGGTCTCGCTCATGCCGATCGACTTGGCAGCCTCGACGAAGGGCTGCTCGCGCAGCGCCAGCGTGTTGGCACGGACGACGCGCGCCACGGTCGGAATCAGCGGAATGGCGATGGCGAGGATGACGTTCGGCAGCGACGGGCCGAGCGCGGCTGTCATCACCAGCGCCAGTACGAGCAGCGGCAGCGCCTGGAGCACGTCGGAGACGCGCTGGAACACGAGGTCGACCCAGCCGGACAGGTAGCCGGAGGTCAGTCCGACGATGACGCCGATGCTGCCGCCGAGTGCGGTCGAGCCGATACCGACCGCCAGCGAAATCCGCGCACCGTGGATGATGCGGCTGAAGACGTCGCGGCCGAACGAATCGGTGCCCATCCAGTGCGCCAGGCTCGGTCGCATCAGCGCGCGGGTGGAATCGATCGTCAGGGGATCGTAGCGTGCGATGAGATCCGCAAAGATCGCGGTCAGCACGAAGCCCGTCATGATGACGAGCCCCGCCGCGCCCAGCACATGGCGTTGCGCCAGGAACAGCGCGCGCCGCCATCCCCCGGTCGCATGCGCCCCGGCGCGCCTCAGTTCAACATCATAGTCGATCGCGGCCATGTCCGTCTCCGCGCGGGGAAACTCCACCTCTCCCCGCCGGGGAGAGGTCGGCGCGTAGCGCCGGGTGAGGGGGCGCGGCTCTCGAGAGGGTACGGAGCCCCTCACCCGGATCGCATCGTGCGATGCGATCCGACCTCTCCCTCCGGGAGAGGTGGAGCGCCACCGCTGGTTCGGATCGTTGCTTGCTCATGACTAGTCCCCGTACCGGATGCGCGGGTCGAACACCGCGTAGAGCATGTCGACGATGAAGTTCGCGCTGACCACCACGACCGCGATCAGCATCACGAGGTTCTGCACGATCGGATAGTCGCGCCAGCGGATTGCCTCGACCAGGAAGCGGGCGACGCCGGGGATGTTGAACACGGTCTCGGTGACGATCAGGCCGCCGATCAGGAACGCCGCCTCGATGCCGATCACGGTGATGACGGGCAGGATCGCGTTGCCCAAAGCGTGGTGATAGTTCACCGCAGCGTCGGAGGCGCCCTTGGCGCGCGCCGTACGGATATAGTCCTGCCGCAGGACCTCCAGCATGGAGGACCGCGTGATGCGCATGGTCAGCGCCGCGCTGCGGAAGCCGACGGCGGCGGCGGGCACGGCATAGGTCGCGAACGCCTCCAGCCAGCTCTGCGGATTGGGATTGAAGATCGGCATCTGGTTGAACATCGCCACCGATGCGGTGAGAATCAGGAGGCCGAGCCAGAACGATGGCAGCGACAGGCCGGAGAGGCTGACGATGCGGAGAGCATAGTCCAGCCGCGTACCCTGCTTCACCGCGCTGATGACACCGAGCGGAATCCCGATCGAGGCCGAGAACAGCAGGGCGAGTCCCGCGAGCCGCGCCGTGATCGGAATCCGCGGCAGGATCTCCTGAAGCGCGGGCTTCTCGGAGACGTAGGAGTAGCCGAAATCACCGCGCAGAAAGCCGCTGATCCAGTGCCAATATTGCACGATGAGCGGCCGGTCGATGCCAAGTTCCTTCTCCAGATTGGCCTTGTCGGCGGGGTCGACATAGCCGGCGGCGGCGAACAGGATGTCGACGATGTTGCCGGGAACGATCCGCAGCAGGAAGAAGATGACGAGCGAGATCCCGAACAGGGTCACGATCATCAGGAACAGGCGCCGCACCAGATAGGCAAACATGCATCGCCTCCCGCCGGCCGCCGCTACTTGTCCATCCAGACGTCCTCGTAGCGATAGCCGTTGTACGAGCTGTTCGACATGATCGTCACGCCCTTGACATAGGGCTGCCAGCAACTGCCGGTGCGGGCGTGGAAGATGATCGGGCGGGCCACGTCTTCCTGCAGCTTCTTGTCGATCTCCCACACCATCTTCTTGCGCTTGGCGACGTCGGTCTGCTGCGACTGTTCGTCGAACAGCTTCTCGATCTCCTTGTTGCAGTAATTGGTATAGTTGCGTTCCGACCCGCAGGAATAGTTCTCGTAGAAGGACTGGTCGGGATCGTCGACGGCATTGCCGGTCAGATTGAGCCCGAGCATGTAGTCCTTGCGCGCGATCTTCGGGAACCAGTTCGCGGTCTCGACGACGTCGAGTTCGCCGTCGATGTAGATGCTCTTGAGCTGGTCGATCAGGATCACCGCCGGGTCGCGATAGACGGGGATGTTGCGGGTCGAGACCTTCACGGCCAGGTGCTTGTCGGGCCCGTAGCCGGCCTTCTGCATCAGCTTCTTCGCTTCCTCGCGGTTGGCGTTGACGTCGGGACCGTAGCCCGGAATGGTCTCGAGCATGTCCTTCGGCATGCCCCACAGCCCTGTCGGCTGCGGCAGCATGGTGCCGCCGATGTCGCCCTGGCCCTCGAACATGATCGAGATGAAGGCCTTGCGGTCGAGCGCCAGCGCCATGGCGCGGCGGATGTCGAGATTGTCGAACGGCGGCGCGCTCGAATTCACGATGATGTTGGTCGCCACGTTGTTGGGCTCGACGACGCAGACCGCGTTCGGCGCCTGCGACTTGACGTCCTTGAGCAGGGGAATGCTCACCTCGGTCGGGAAGGTCATGTCGAACTTGCCGGCGACGAAGGCGAGGATCGCGGTCGAGCGGTTCGTGATGATGGTGAACTCGATACCGTCGAGATACGGACGTCCCTTGCGCCAATAGTCCGGATTGCGGGTCAGCTTGATCGATTCATTGGCCTTGAACTCGACGAACTTGAACGGGCCGGTGCCGATCGGATTGGTACGCATGTCGCCCGGGGGGACGTGGCAGGGATAGACCGGCGTATAGCCCGAGGCGAGCAGAGCGAGCAGCGACGGCTGCGGCCGCTTCATGTTGAAGGAGACCTCGAAATCGCCATTGACGGCGACGTCATTGACCTCGTTGTACCAGGCCTTGCGCGGGTTCTGCCGGAACTTCTGCTGCGACTTGCCCATCAACATGTCGAAGGTGCATTTGACGTCGGCTGAGGTGAACGGCTTGCCGTCGTGCCACTTCACGCCCTGACGCAGCTTGAAGGTCAGCGTCTTGTTGTCATTGACCCAGGACCAACTCTCGGCGAGTTCGGGCACGATCGAGTCCATGCTGTTCTGGGCCACGTCCTGCTTGTAGATGACGAGGTTGTTGAAGATCGGCATGAAGGGAACGTTCAGCGAATAGGTCGCGCCTTCGTGAATCGAGGCGTTACCGGGACTGTCGCGGTGATACATCCGCAAAATGCCGCCCTGCCTGGGTTCGGCGGCGAGGGTCGCGGTCGAGGCCGTCAGCACCGATAGCGCCGCCATTGCGGCGAGCGTCCAAACGCTCCGCATGCTCTTCCTCCCTGACACGGCCTTTTGCGGCCTGTTTGTCGTGACGATAGCGACGCGGGCGCAGCGAAGCAACCGGCAAGGACGCCTCCGCTCTCGACAATTCGGACGACGGAAGGCTGCAGGGTTTGTCTCTCGCAATGTGAGAGGGG
>CAYREH010000068.1:13912-28846 GCA_964423245.1 uncultured Bradyrhizobium sp.
ACGACGGCGGAATGATTGGCTGCGCTCTCACACGATCCGAGACGCCTTGTTCCCCCAATAGCGGTCACGCAGCAGCCGCTTGTACAGCTTGCCTGTGGGCAGCCTTGGCAGTTCCTTCTCGAAATCCACCGAGCGCGGCACCTTCTGGCGCGACAGCGACTGGCCGCAGAATGCAATCAGTTCCTGGGCGAATGCCTCGTCCGGCACCACGCCGGCCATCGGCTGCACCACCGCCTTGACCTCCTCGCCGAGATCCGGATTGGGCACGCCAAACACGGCGGCATCGGCGACCTTGGGATGGGTGATCAGGAGATTCTCGCATTCCTGCGGATAGATGTTCACGCCACCCGATATGATCATGAAGGTGGCGCGGTCGGTGAGATAGAGAAAGCGATCGGCATCGACATAGCCGACGTCGCCGACCGTGCTCATGCTGCCGTCGGGCGAACGCGCTTCCTTTGTCTTTTCGGGGTCGTTGAAATATTCGAACGGCGTGGCGGTCTGGAACCAGACCTGGCCGGGCGTACCGGTCGGGCATTCCTGCATGTTTTCATCCAGAATGTGCAGATCGCCGAGCATGATCTTGCCGACCGATCCACGATGCGCCAGCCATTCGGCGGTGTTGCACGCGGTGAACCCGAGGCCCTCGGTCGCGCCGTAATATTCGTGGATGATCGGCCCCCACCATTTGATCATCTCGTCCTTGACCTGGGCCGGGCAGGGCGCCGCGGCGTGCACGGCGACTTCGAGTGACGACAAATCGTGACGTGCGCGCACCTCCTCCGGCAGCTTGAGCATGCGCGAAAACATCGTCGGCACCAGCTGCGTATGCGTGACGCCCCAGGTCTGCACGAGCTGCAGATATTGCTCGGGATCGAAATGCTCCATGATGATGACCGTGCCGCCGGTCCGGATGGTGATGCCGACCGCGGCCTGGGGCGCTGAGTGATACAGCGGCGCCGGCGACAGGTAGATCATGCCCTCGCGGTAGAGCCAGAGCTTCTGCAGGAAGTCGAACAGCGGCAAGGGCTGCTGCGGCGGTTGCTCGGGGAGCGGGCGCAGAATGCCCTTCGGCCGGCCCGTCGTGCCGGAGGAATACAGCATCGGGGTGCCCAGCGATTCGTCGGCAACAGGCGTCGCGGGGAGACCGGCGGTCGCCTCGATCAGGCCGACGATGCGATCGCTCTCCGAAGCACCGTCAGCGACGATGCACAGCTCGACCTTCGGGCATTCCTTCAGCGCCTCGCGCGCGATGTCGAGCTTGGCCTTCGACGTGATCAGGATCTTCGACTGGCTGTTGGTGAGGAGATAGGCAAGCTCGCCCGCCGTCAGGTAGGAGTTGATGCAGGTGTAGTAGAGACCCGTGCGCTCGCCGGCACCGCAGGCCTCGAGATAGCGGGAATTGTTCTCCATGAAGATGGAGTAGTGGTCGAGCCGCTTCAGGCCGTGCCTGCGGAACAGATGCGCCAGGCGGTTGCTGCGGGCCTCGAGTTCGCGATAGGTCACGGTCTCGCCGGTGGCGGCCATGATGAAGGCGGGTTGCAGCGGACGCAGGCGGGCGTGGTGACCGGTATACATCGATCCTCCGTTCAGGATTAAGCGGCGAGCAGCAGGATTTCGCGAACCTGGGCAGGGCCTTCGATCGGGCGGGGATTGCGTGGTACCCAGGGGGTGCGCATCGCCTGTTCGGCGATGGCGTCGAAATGCTGCGGCGATACCCGCACGTCGGCGAGGCTGCGCGGCATGCCGAGCGAGCGGATGAAGGCATCGAGCACGTCCGCCGCATTCTGCCCGGGAAAGCCCATCGCGGCCGAGACGATCATCTGCCGGTCGGCATTGTCAGGCGCGTTCCATCGCATCACCGCCGGCAGCATGACGCACGACGTATAGCCGTGCGGCACGTCGAAGGCGGCGCCCAGCACGTAGCCGATGCCGTGGCTCGCGCCCATCGGCACGCCGGCCGCCAGCGCCCCCATCGACAGCCAGGTGCCGATCTGCGCATCCATGCGGGCGTCGAGGTCGGCGGGGTTGGCCTTCACCCGCGGAAGTGCGTCGGCGAGCATGGCCAGCCCCTTCACCGACTGCGCATCGGCATAGGGGTGGGTCTCGCGTGAGCAGATCGCCTCGACGCAATGATCGAGCGCGCGGATCCCGGTGGACAGGAACAGCCATTCCGGCGTGTGCACCGTGATGGCGGGATCGAGGATGGTCGCGCGCGGCACCGTCAGCGGATGCCGCAGCATCTCCTTGACGTTGCTGCTGCGGTTGGTGACGCCTGCGATCGCGCTGAACTCGCCGCCGGCAATCGTTGTCGGCACACTGACCTGACGCACCGTCGGCGCGGTCAGGTCGGGCGCGACGCCGTTGCGCACGCGGATGCGATCGATGCCGTCGATGTCGTCGATGCCGTTGGCGAGGCAGAGCTGCACCGCCTTGGCGCCGTCGGTGATCGAACCGCCGCCGACCGTGACGATCAGATCGGCCGCGGCCGCGCGCGCCGCATTCGTCGCCGCGATCACCGCTTCTCGCGGCGTATGCGCGGGCATGGCGTCGAACAGGCCTGCGCAGCGAGTTCCGAGCGCCGTTCTGATTTTGGAGATTTCGTCGGTCTGCCGGTTCAGTGTGCCGGAGACCATCAGGAAGGCCCGTTGCGCCCCCAGCCGATCCATCTGCCCGACGATGGCCTCGGCCGCAGGGTGGCCGAACACGACCTCTTCGATCGCGCCGTAAACGACACGTCCCTTGTGCACCCTGTCCTCCCCGGACATTCCTCTTGTTTTGTCAGGACAATCTAGCCGAGACGATCGGCTCCGTCATGCGCGAAGACGCTGGCTTCGAGGCCGGCCTTTGCCTGTCAACCCGCCATTTGGGTTGGCTCACATAGACGCCCGTCGTCTTGAAGGCATCATGGGAAAGACCCATCTTGTGCGGCCTGCGGTAGATAATTACCCTGTTTGCCGCCGCAGCCGCCAGATAAAGGGGCCTGACATGAGCGAGCCGAAGCCAGGGCAGCCTGATGGGCAGGGGTTCGCAGTTCGCTTGCCGCTGCAGACAATGATGCGCACGGGCGTGGTCCTTTCGGCAGCGGCATGGCTCGCCGGATGCGAACAGCCGGCATCGCAGGCCGCCGCTCCGCCGCCCGCGGCGGTCACCGTGGCCCAGCCTGTCAAGCGGACCGTCACCGATTGGGACGAGTTCACGGGCCGCTTCGAGGCCGTGGAGGAAGTGCAGGTCCGGCCGCGCGTCGGCGGCTTCGTCAACTCTGTCGAATTCCAGGACGGGGCGATCGTGCGCAAGGGGGACCTGCTCTATGTGATCGATCCGCGCCCGTTCGAGGCGGTGGCCGAGCAGGCCGAAGGTCAGCTGTCCGATGCCCGTGCGAAGGTGGAACTGGCCAAGCGCGAACTCGATCGCGGTCTCAGCCTGGTGCAGACCAGCGCCGTCTCCGAGCAGGTCGTCGACCAGCGCCGCCAGGCCTTGCAGGCCGCCCACGCCGCCGAGACGCAGGCCGAGGGCGCGCTGAAGGCCGCGCGCCTCAACATCGAGTTCACCCATGTCACGGCGCCGATCACCGGCCGCGTCAGTCGCCATCTGGTCAGTCCCGGCAATCTCGTGCAGGGCAGCGATAACGGCGCCTCGACGCTGCTGACCTCGATCGTGACCCTCGATCCCATCTACGTCTATTTCGACATGGATGAGGCGACCTACATCAAATACAGCAAGCTGTGGTTCGAAGGCCGTCGCCCGAGCTCGCGCGATACTGCAAATCCCGTGCAGGTGACGCTTGCCGGCGAGACCAAACCCTCGCATGAGGGCACCATCAACTTCCTCGACAATCGGCTGGATGTCTCCACCGGCACCCTGCGCAGCCGGGCGGTGGTCAAGAACACCGATCTGTCGATCCTGCCCGGTCAGTTCGGCCGCGTCAGGCTGATCGGCAGCGCGCCCTACGAGGCGCTGCTGATTCCGGATGTCGCTGTTGCCACCGACCAGTCCCGCAAGATCGTCTTCGTGGTCAAGCCCGACGACACCGTGGAGGCGCGTCCCGTGGTTCTCGGTCCGCTCGACGACGGCCTGCGCGTGATCCGCGACGGGCTCAAGGCGGAGGATCGGGTCATCGTCAACGGCCTCCAGCGTGCCCGCGTCGGCGCCAAGGTCGCCCCGCAGACGGCCCCGGTGCCGGCCGGTGGCAAGTCATGAATCTCGGCCGCCTTTCCATCAACCAGCCCATCCTCGCCATGGTGCTGTCGATCGTGCTGCTCATCGTCGGCGCGCTCGCCTATACGACGCTGCCGGTCTCCGAATATCCGCAGGTGGTGCCACCGACCGTCGTGGTGACCACGCAATATCCAGGTGCCTCCGCGCAGACCGTGTCCGACACGGTGGCCGCGCCGATCGAGCAGGAGATCAACGGCGTCGAGGACATGCTGTATCTCTACAGCCAGGCGACCTCGAACGGCCAGCTCACCATCACCGTCACCTTCAAGCTCGGCACCGATCTCGACAAGGCTCAGGTGCTGGTGCAGAACCGCGTCGCGATCGCGCAGCCGCGCCTGCCGGAGGAAGTCCAGCGCAACGGCGTCACCACCCGCAAGAACTCGCCCGACATCCTGATGGTCGTGTTCATGCTGTCGCCCGACGACACGTTCGACCAGCTCTATATCTCGAACTATGCGCTGCTGCAGGTCCGCGACCAGTTGCTGCGGCTCGACGGCGTCGGCGACATCCAGATCTTCGGTGCGCGCGACTATTCGATGCGGCTATGGCTGGATCCCGACCGCATCGCCAATCTCGGCCTGACCGCGAGCGAGGTGCTGGCCGCGATCCGCTCGCAGAATGTCCAGATCGCGGGCGGCCAGCTCGCCGAGCCGCCGATCACCGACCGTGCCTTCCAGCCGAACCTGACCTTTACGGGGCGCCTGAAGGACCAGAAGCAGTTCGAGGATATCCTGATCAAGGCGGGTTCCGACGGCCGCACGGTGCGCCTGCGCGATGTTGCCCGCATCGAGCTCGGTGCGCTCGCCTATTCCACCAACAGCTTCCTGCTGCGCAAATCGGCGGTCGGCATGCTGGTGACGCAACGGCCCGGCTCTAATGCGCTGGCGACAGCCAAGGGCATCAACGATACGATGACGCGGCTGAAGCAGAGCTTCCCGCAGGGCCTCGACTACAACATCGGCTACAACCCGACCGAGTTCATCGCGCAGTCCGTCCACGAGCTGATCAAGACCATCTACGAGGCCATGCTGCTGGTCGTGCTCGTGGTGCTGGTGTTCCTGCAGGGCTGGCGGCCGGCGATCATCCCGATCATCGCGATACCGGTGTCGCTGGTCGGGACCTTCGCGGTGATGGCGGCACTCGGCTTCTCCATCAACAATCTCACGCTGTTCGGCCTCGTTCTGGCCGTCGGCATCGTGGTCGACGACGCCATCGTCGTGGTGGAGAATGTCGAACGCCATCTCGAACACGGCATGAGCCGGCGTGATGCTGCGCTCAGGACGATGGAGGAAGTCGGCGGCGCGCTGGTCTCGATCGCGCTGGTGCTGTGCGCGGTGTTCGTGCCGACCGCGTTTCTCGGCGGCATTTCCGGCCAGTTCTTTCAGCAATTCGCCGTCACCATCGCGGTCGCGACCGCGATCTCGTGCTTCTGCTCGCTGACATTGTCGCCGGCGCTCGCCTCGCAGATCCTGGTGCCGCACGGGGACAAGCAGCCGCCGGCCCGATGGAACATCGTCGCGCGCGGCTGGAGCGGCTTTACCGGCGTCTTCAACCGCCTGTTCGACCGGCTCGCCCATGGCTATGCCAGCCTCGCCGAATTCGTCATCCGGCACGCGGTGGCGATGATTCTGCTCTATGTCGTGCTGATCGGCAGCGCCGGCTGGCTGATCGCGACCACGCCGCAGGGCTTCATTCCGGCGCAGGACCGCGGCTATGTCATCGTTTCCGTGCAGCTGCCCGGCGCGGCCTCGCTGGCGCGCACCACCGAGATCGTGCGCGAGATCGAACGGATCGCGCTGGATACGCCCGGCATCATCCGCGTCGCGGCCTTCGCCGGCTTCTCCGGCGCGACACGCACCCAGGCCGGCAATGCGGCGGCGCTGTTTCCGGTGTTCGACGAGCCCGAGGCGCGGCTGAAGAAGGGGCTGTCCGCCAACGCCATCACCGCGGATCTGCGCAAGCGTCTCGCCGCGATCCAGGGCGCCTTCATCATTGTGATCCCGCCTCCCGCCGTGCCCGGCATCGGCACCGGCGGCGGTTTCGCCATCCGCATCCAGGACCGCCAGGGCCGGGGCCCCGAGATGCTCGCGTCCGCCACTGACGAACTGGTCAATGCGGCGCGCAAGGCGCCGACCCTGACCTCGGTGTTCTCGCCGTTCACGGCCAACACGCCGCAGCTGTTCGTCGACATCGACCGCACCAAGGCGCAGAAACTCGGCGTGCCCATCACCAACATCAACGACACGATCCAGACCTATTTCGGATCAGCCTATGTCAACGACTTCAACCTGTTCGGGCGCACTTACCACGTCACCGCCCAGGCTGATTTCCCGTTCCGCAAGGAAGCGAGCGACCTGGCGCGGCTGCGCACGCGCAATGCCGCCGGCGACATGGTGATGCTGGGCAGCGTGGTCGAGTTCAAGGACGTCTCCGGCCCCGACCGTGTCGCGCGCTACAATCTCTATGCAGCGTCGGAAATGCAGGGCGAGCCCGCGCCGGGCGTCAGCTCGACCACGGCGCTGGAGACCATCAGGAAGATCGCGACCGATACGCTGCCGAGCGGCTTTACCTTCGAATGGACCGACTTGTCCTATCAGCAGGTGAATGGCGGCAATGCCGGCCTCTACGTGTTCCCGATCTGCGTGCTGTTCGTCTATCTCGTGCTCGCCGCGCAATATGGCAGCTGGACATTGCCATTCGCGGTGATCCTGATCGTGCCGATGTGCCTGCTCGCCGCCACGATCGGCGTGCGCATCATGGGCCAGGACGTCAACATCCTTACGCAAATCGGCTTCGTCGTGCTGGTGGGACTTGCCGCCAAGAATGCCATCCTGATCGTCGAGTTCGCGCGCGACATCGAGAACGAGGGCCGGCCGCGGCTGGAGGCCGTGATCGAGGCCTGTCGCCTGCGGCTGCGGCCGATCCTGATGACCTCCTTCGCCTTCATCCTCGGGGTGCTGCCGCTGGTGATCTCGTCCGGTTCCGGCTCCGAGATGCGCCAGGCCGTTGGCGTCGCCGTATTCTTCGGCATGATCGGGGTCACCCTGTTCGGCCTGTTGTTCACGCCGATCTTCTACGTCCTGGTGCGGAACCTGGCCGAGGGGCGCAACGAGGGGAAGAAGGCGGAGGGTTGAGGCGCTTCCAGAATTGCGGGCGTCGTCCCGGCCTGCGCCGGAACGACACCGCTGTTGGGTCGGCGCGCGCCCATACTAACGACCAACATGCAATGGATGGGCAGGCGCGGTGTTTTTCACTAACATCCGCCCGATTTCAGAACAGAAACTGCTGGGAGCAAATCAGATGAAATCCGTGTTTTTGGCCGCCGTTGCAACCTCCGCCCTCGTGCTGGCCGCGCCGGCCATGGCGCAGGGGGTGAAGATCGGCATCCTCAACGACCAGTCCGGCGTCTATGCCGATTACGGCGGCAAATGGTCGGTCGAGGCCGCCAAGATGGCGATCGAGGATTTCGGCGGCGAGGTGCTCGGCCAGAAGGTCGAACTCGTCACCGCCGATCACCAGAACAAGCCGGATCTCGCCGCCTCGATCGCGCGACGCTGGTACGACGTCGAGAACGTCGACATGATCACCGAGCTGACGACCTCCTCGGTCGCGCTCGCGATCCACGAGCTGTCCAAGGAGAAAAAGAAGATCGACATCGTGGTCGGCGCGGCGACCTCGCGCCTCACCGGCGATGCCTGCCAGCCCTACGGCTTCCATTGGGCCTATGACACCCGGGCGCTCGGCGTCGGCACCGGCGGCGCGCTGACCAAGGCGGGCGGCAACACCTGGTTCTTCCTCACCGCCGACTACGCCTTCGGCTATGCGCTGGAAAAGGACACCAGCGAGATCGTCACCGCCAATGGCGGCAAGGTGGTCGGCTCGGTGCGCGTGCCACTCAACTCCTCCGACTTCTCCTCCTTCCTGCTGCAGGCGCAGAGCTCGAAGGCGAAGATCGTCGGCCTCGCCAATGCCGGCCTCGACACCACCAATTCGATCAAGCAGGCGGCCGAGTTCGGCATCGTCGCCGGCGGTCAGAAGCTCGCGGGACTGCTGATGACGCTGGCCGAGGTCCATGGTCTCGGCCTGCAGGCCGCACAGGGCCTGGTGCTGACCGAAGGCTATTACTGGGACGTCAACGACCGCACCCGCAATCTCGGCGAACGCTTCCTCAAGCGGACCGGCAGGATGCCGAACATGATCCAGGCCGGCACCTATTCGGCGACGCTGAGCTACCTCAAGGCGGTCAAGGCGGCCGGTACCAAGGATCCCGACGCGGTCGCCAGGAAGCTGAAGGAATTGCCGGTCGACGACGATTTCGCGCAAGGCGGCAAGGTTCTCGAGAACGGCCGCATGGTCCACGACCTCTATCTGTTCGAGGTCAAGAAGCCCTCGGAGTCGAAGAAGCCGTGGGACTATTACAAGCAGCTCGCCGTCGTCCCCGGCGACCAGGCCTTCTTCACCGCCAAGGAAAGCGGCTGCCCGCTGACGAAGTGACGCTCTTGTGTCCCGGACGCGCCGCAGCGTGAAACGCTGCTGCGCTGAGCCGGGACCCACAATTTTCAGCGGTGCAGCGTTACACGCTGCACCGGGACGCGAACACCTTGTCGCGGAGCAGTCACGTCACACCAGCCGCAACACCACCGCCCCGAGCGCGCCAACCCACAGCGCGATCGCAGCCAAGCTCTGGATCATGAAGCCCGCGCTGCGCTTGGCCGCCGCCTTCGAATAGCCGATGAAATAGACGATGCGGCCGACGACCCAGATCGCGCCGATGCCGGCTGCGATGGCGTCACCGATATAGATCGCGAACAGCCAGAGCGCCGGCAGGAAGATCGGCATCCATTCCAGCGTGTTCATCTGGATCCGGAAGGCGCGGTCGAAATCCGGATGGCCCGACGTCGCCGGCACCTTGACGCCGGTCTTGCTGCGCGAGATCGCGACGTTGACCGAGGTCGAGAAGTACATCGCGATCGACAGCAGCGTGACGAGGGCGGTGAGATGGTACATCGTGGATGATCCCTTCCGGAAGCCGTGGCCTCAATAACCGGTCAGTTCGAGATAGCCAACGCCGTCCTGCGTGCCGGCAAAGCTGATCGGCCCCTCCCAGTAGGAGAAGCCGGTCCCCATCCAGGCGTTCGGATTGAGCGGCCTGCAGTTGATCGCGAACGAGCGCGACGGGATCGCGATCTCCCATTGCAGAGGCAGCCTGCGGCCCGCGATCTCCGTGGTCGCTTTCGGATTCATCCTGATGTCACCGCCCGTAATCATCTGCGTCTCCCCATTCGCACTGATCCAGTTGCCGAACGGCGTGGCGCTGCCGTCCTTCTGGCGCAGCCGGTACAGCATGAGCTTGTCGCCGGAGGCGAGATGCAGCGACAGCCAGTCCCAGCCGGTCTGGTCGGCGTCGAGCGGCTGGCTGCTCCATTCGCGGTCCATCCAGGCCTGGCCGGACACCTCGACCGGCCTGTCGTCGATGCGGAGCGTGCCGCGCGCGCGGAAGAATGGCTGGCTGTAATAGTACGAGGCCTGGCCGCGTTCGGACTTGCGGCTGTAGCCGGCATCGCCCTGCAGCACCACCGGACGATCCGCCTCGAGCGTCAAGGCATAGCTGAAGTCGCGCCCCGCGGCCTTCAATGTCACCGGCGCCAGCGTGCGATCGTCGGTGCGTTCCGATCCCTTCATCTCCCAATCATCGATCCAGGCCGCGAAGGGCCTTGCCTCGACGCCGGCCTGTCCGATCCCGCCGCGGGCGAAGACCTCGCCGAAGCGATGGGTGTCGGCGCGCGTCACCGCCGCATGCGCCATCCACACCTGCTGGTTCGCCCAGCCCTCGTCCTGCGGTCCCGGCCGCGCCGCCTGCCGGAACAACGTCCATTGCAGGCCGCACGCCGCGCCGCTCGCATCGACGAGGTTCGCCGTGATGTACCACCACTCGATCCGGAAATCCGGATGCGGCCCGTGATCGGCGGGAAACGCGAACGTCCTTCCCGGCGTGACCCTGGCAAAGCCGTCGGCGGTCTCGCCGAGCCCGGCATAGCCTTGCGCGGCGGCGCGCCGGCTCAGCGCGAGTGCGGCGAGGCCGCCGGCGAAGGCGCGGCGCGAGATCAGATCAGCGCTCATTGGCGAACACCTTGACGAGATGGCCCGGCTGCATCCGCGCCAGCCGCAGCATCGGCAACAAGGCGGCGAGCAGCGCGGCGAGCAGCGCGACCGCGACCAGTTCGACCAGTTGCAGAGGGAAGACATGGAACGGCAGCCGCCATCCGAACGCCTTCACATTGACGATCGCGATCAGGCACCACGCCACCAGGAGGCCCAGCGGCACCGCGAGCAGCGCGGTGAACAGCGCCACCGCCAGCGTCTTGGTCAGTTCGATCGCAGCAAGGCGCGGCCGGGTGATGCCGATCGCCCAGAGCGGTGCAAGCTGCGGCAGGCGCGAATTCGCCAGCGTCAGCAGGCTGGTGAGCAGCGCGATGCCGGCAACGCCGAGCGTGAAGGCATTGAGCGCGGAGGTGACGGCAAAGGTACGGTTGAAGATGCGGATCGACTCCGCCTTCACCGTTGCCTGGTCGGCGACGCTGCGATCGTCGAGGCCGAATTGCGTCTGCAGGTCCGAGATCAGGCCGGGGATCTTCTCATGCGGTACGATCAGCCCGATCCGGGTCTGCGGCGTCTGCGGAAACTGCCGGATCAGCGCGGCGACGTTCACCGTCAGCTGGCCCTTGGGGTTGCCGTAATCGGCATAGATGCCGACGATGTCGAGCTCCCAGCTGCCGCCCGGCGCCGGTACCTCGACGACATCGCCGATCTGCACGTTGAGTCGTCGGCTCAACTGTTCGCTGATGAAGGCCGCATTGCCCGGCACCAGCCGCGTCCAGGCGCGCGGCGCGGCCTCCAGCAGCGGCCAGCGCTCGCGATAGAGCGCGTGATCGGGCAGCCCGAGCAATTCCACCGGCTGGCCCCGGACCTGCGTGTCGGCGCGCCCGCCGGGCAGGATCGCCTGCACCTCGCTGCGGTCCTTCAGCCAGTTGCGGATGCCGAGCGCCTGCGCATTGTCGGCGGTGCTGATATAGACGTCGGCGGCGAGCCGTCCGTCGAGCCAGCCGATGAAGGTCCGGCTGAAGGTCTCCACCATGGTGGAGACGCCGACATTGACGGCGAGCGCCAGCAGCAGCGCCATCAGCGCCAGCGACAATCCCGAAAGCTGTTGCCGGCTGTCCGCCCAGAACCACAGCACGAGCGGACCGCGCGCGCTGTGCTGGCCGGCGAGCAGGATGAGTTCGAGCAGGGCGGGCAGGATCAGCGCGGCGCCGAGCATCAGCGCCGCCAGCACGCCGAAGCCCGCGATCAGCGAGGTGCCATAGTGCAACAACAGCAACGCCACGGCGAACACGGCGCCGGCCGTCGCGCTTTGCAGCACCAGCCAACGGCGCTGCCGCTGCTGCCAGGCGCGCGGCTGCGCCGTCGCCAGCACCGGCATGCGGAACGCCTTGATCAGGCTGGTCGCGGCGGCGACCAGCGCGCCGGCGATGCTGATGCCGATGCCGGCGAGCCACCATTCGGAGCGTAATGTGAGCTGTCCCGGGATCTGCGCGCCATAGAGCCCGCGCAGCGATGCGGCGACATCCGGCAGCAGCGCGGCGGCGATCACATAGCCGCAGACCAGCCCGATCAGGCCCGCGATCAGCGCCAGCGCGACCAGTTCGACCACCAGCACGATGTTGACCAGCCGCGCCGAGGCGCCGCAGGCGCGCAGGGTTCGCAGCATCGGCAACCGCTGCTCGAAGGCGAGGCCGACGGCGGAGTTGACGATGAACAGGCCGACGAAGAAGGACAGCAGTCCGAACGCCGTGAGGTTGAGATGAAAGCTGTCGGTCAGCCGCTCCAGTTCGGTCTCCGCATTGGGCTCGATCCGCTGCAACTGATCGCCGACGACGCTCGAGAGCGGCGCCGGCGTGCCCCTGGGCGTTCCGATCAGCAGCCGCGAGATCTGGCCCGGCTTGTTGAGCAGACGCTGTGCCGCGCCAATGTCGACCACCAGAACCTCGGGCGTGAGTTGCGGCAGCACGCGCAGCGGCGGCAGCGTATCGCCGCTGCTGATCTGCGGCGCCGCGCCTTCCGTCTCGTGCAGGTCGGCCAGCGTCTCGCGCGCAACGAGCGTCTGACCCGGCGGCGCGACGAAGCTGCCCAGATCGGAGGCTCCGAGCCGCGGCGCATTGCCGACATCGGCCGGCAAGGTCACCGGCTCGATGCCGAGCAACCGCATCGAACGCCCGTTGACCTGGATGCGCCCCTCCAGCACCGGCGAGACCGGCCAGCCCGCGCGCCTCAGCTTGACGAAAAGCTCCTGCGGAAACGTCGCGGTGGGCGCCACCAGCATCGCCGTGCGCACGCCGCCGAAGGTTGCCGCGGCGCGGTCATAGGCGCTGCGGGCCTGCTGGTTGATCGCCTGCACGCCGCTCCACAGCGCGGTGGCCGCGACCAGCCCGATCAGCAGCGTGGCGAACTGCATGGGGTGCCGGCGCCAATGGCTGAGCAGCACGGCGAGAACCCACAGCGCGCGCCTCATGCCACCCGTCCGGCATGCAGGGTGACATGGCGGTCGAGCGTGCTGGCCAGATGCAGGCTGTGCGTCACCATCAGGAAGCCGCAGCCGGTGCGGCTGACAAGGTCGCGGGTCAGTGCCAGCACGTCGTCGGCGGTCGCCTCGTCGAGATTGCCGGTCGGCTCGTCCGCCAGAAGCAAGAGCGGCTTGGTCGCCAGCGCCCGGCCGATCGCGACGCGCTGCTGCTGGCCGCCCGAGATCTGCTCGGGATAGCGCCTGAGCAGGCTGCCGAGCCCGAGCCGTTCGACCAGCTCCGTCATCCAGGCGGGATCATGCCGGCCGGCGATGCGCGCCTGGAAGGCGAGATTGTCGGCGACCGACAGGCTGGGGATCAGGTTGAACTGCTGAAAAACCAGGCCGATGCGGTCGCGGCGCAGATTTGCGCGGCCCGCATCCGAAAGGCCCGTGACCTCGGTGTCCGCGAGCCGGATCGTGCCGCCGTCGGCGGCGTCGAGGCCGGCGATCAGATGCAGCAGCGTGCTCTTGCCGCTGCCGGATTCACCGGTCAGCGCGACACGTTCGCCGGCCCGGAGGTCGAGGTCGACCCCGCGCAGCACATGGACGGGCTCGCCGGCGGAGGCGTAGGTCTTGGAGAGATTTCGGATGGTCAGCAAGATGGATGGCGCCGCATGGAATGAACGGAATTGTTGCGTAGCACAGCTGGTGCGGAAATGCCGGGGTTGCGTTGCCGTTCAAGCCGTTGTTAGCTGGCGAAACGGTCAAATCATAAGAACGCCAGAAGACATACGGGGAGACGGATGAGCGCGCAGGGAACGCCCGATGCAGCGGGCAGGACGGCAGGGGGCAAGGGCACGCCGAAGGGCGCGTGGACCGTCACATTTCTCCTCTTCCTCTTCATGGTGGTGAATTTCGCGGACAAGATCGTCGTCGGTCTCGCCGGCGTGCCGATCATGACCGACATGAAGCTGAGCGCCGAGCAGTTCGGCCTGCTCGGCTCCTCCTTCTTCTTCCTGTTCTCGATCTCGGCCATCGTGGTCGGCTTCATCGTCAACAAGGTGCCGACGCGCTGGGTGCTGCTGACGCTGGCCGTGATCTGGGCATTGGCGCAGTTCCCGATGGTCGGCCCGGTCTCCTTCACGACACTGCTGATCTGCCGCATCGTGCTTGGCGCGGGCGAAGGTCCGGCGTTCTCGGTCGCGGCGCACGCCGTCTATAAATGGTTCCCGGACGAGAAGCGCACATTGCCGACCGCGATCCTGTCGCAGGGCTCCGCCTTCGGCGTCATCCTCGCCGTGCCGGCGCTCAACTGGATCATCGTCAATCATTCCTGGCACTATGCGTTCGGCGCGCTCGGCATCGTCGGCCTGATCTGGGTCTGCCTCTGGCTGGCGCTCGGCAAGGAAGGTCCGCTGGAGGACACGCAGGCGCTGGCCGCCAACGAGCCCAAGATTCCCTATTTCCAGCTTCTGACGTCGCGCACCTTCCTCGGCTGCGTGATCGCGACCTTCGGGGCCTATTGGGCGCTGTCGCTGGGCCTGACCTGGTTCACGCCCTTCATCGTCAAGGGTCTCGGCTTCTCGCAGAGCCAGGCCGGCTGGATCTCGGTGATGCCCTGGGTGTTCGGCGCGACCGTCGTCATCCTCACCGGCTGGGTGTCGCAGGTGATGATGGCGCGCGGCTACACCACGCGCATATCGCGCGGCGTGCTCGGCTCGGTGCCGCTGATCATCGGCGGTGCGATCCTCGCCATGATGCCATATGTGCAGGGCGCGGGCCTGCAGATCGCGCTGCTCGTCGTCGGTTCCGGCCTGTGCGGCGCCATCTATGTGGTATGCCCGCCGATGCTCGGCGAGTTCACGCCCGCCTCGCAGCGCGGCGCCGTCATCGCCATCTATGGCGCGCTCTACACGCTCTCGGGCATCATCGCTCCGAGCGTGATGGGAACGGTGATCCAGCGTGCCGGCAGCATGCTCGACGGCTACATGACCGGCTTCACCATCAACGCGATCGTCATGGTCGGCTCCGGCGTGATCGGCCTCCTGCTGCTCTGGCCCAACACGGAAAAGGCTCGCCTCACCCGCGGTGCGGCGCCGCAGGCCGCGGCGCTGAAGGGCGCGGTGTCGCCGACCTAGGCTGCGCGCTCTCTTACC